>DAIDHP010000015.1 GCA_027459625.1 Chthonomonadales bacterium | reverse complement strand
AGGTTGTCATGGGTGTCGTACGTGTTGACCGTCTTGTTCCCCATGGGGTCCGTCACCGTCAGAACCTTGTTGTGCGAATTGTAGGTGTACGTGGTCGTCTCGCCGAGCGGGGTCTTCACGGTCAGGACGTTTCCGTTTCCGTCGTAGGTGTAACTCGTCGTGTATCCGTTCGCGTCCCTCACCGAGGTTTCATTGTTGTTGCCGTCCCAGTAGTATGCCGTCGTGTAGCCTGAGGCGTCAACTTTGTCGTAGATGCAAAACGTGCCGGTTTCATTGTAATAGTAATACTTCGTGGCGTTGCCGTTGGGATCCGTCACCTGCGTATACATCTGTGACCCCGGCGGGCTGTAGTAGTACGTTGTCGTGTGGTTCATGGGGTCGGTAATGGAGATCGCCGCATCCGCGCTCACCGAGTAGTATTGGTTGCTTGTGTTATATCCGTATTTCCACGTATTGCCCTTGGGATCGGCGTACGATGTGATATCGTTGTTCGAATTATAGGCGAAGGAGACGTCGTAATACGTTCCGTTCAGAACCGGATAAGTGATGGAGATCAGGTCTCCGTTCGTGTCATAACCGAATGTCCATGATCTTCCCAACGGGTCGGTCACGCTCGACAGTTTGTTCCCCGCGCCGTAGTCGAAGCTTATGGTTCGACCGGTGGGGTCAACCACGCTTGACACCAGGTTCGACGCGTTCCGGTTGATTGTTATCGCGTTGCCGTTCTCGTCGCTTACGCCGACGCAGTAGCCCGTCCCGCCGGTCAGCGGGGTCACCGTGAACTGATACGCCGTCCGGTCCTTTTTCGTAAGGGTGAAACTCCCGTCAGCGTTCCTGACGAGGGTGTCGTGAATCCCGGTCGGTGCGGTGTAAGATCCTCCGTAATAGCTGAATGCGTATGCGTTCCCGTTCCCCCAGGTCACGGTGGCGTTGCCGCTCCCGTCCGTGGATAGGAGTATGTCGTAAGAGCAGGACCACTTAGGGCCAAGCTCGCCGTTTATGCTCGACTCGCTGTTGTGATAGAGAGTGAGGCTTACGGGAAGCCCTCCCCTCGCGCTCCATGCCACGATTGGCTCCGCAGTGAGAAGATTGCCGTTGAATGTGTTTACGTCGCCGACCCCGACCTGCCAGGGATAGGGAGGTCCGGCGCTGGAACTGATGCCGGAGCCTTTCGCCGAGGCTATCGTCAATATTAAAATAATACAGGATGCGAATACTGAAAACCACGCTCTGAATGAGCTAATTAATCGCGCCATTTTCGGAATCCTCCGTTAATTAACGTTAGCGTATGATTATCGCTAATTGCCTGATGATGGGATTGCAAAGCGCAATGTATATGGTGCGCTCCGATGGAAACTTCAAGGCGCGATTACGGGAGGCGGGCGATAATGAGTACGGATTAGGTTTATCGCAGACATGTTCGTGTTCTCACAACCTGGGTCGTCGGAAAACACAAAAAACAAAAAAAGTCTTGCATGAATTAGATCGGATCGGAAGGATTCCGATCCGTGAACCGGGGCGTTTCGTTATCGCCCTGCGGATGTCTTACCGTCTATCATAGAATAACACTTTTGGTAGAGCTTGTCAAGGGGTTTTATTGAAAATATTGAGAAATATTTTCATGTTCCGTCACGAAAAGATTACACACGACACTTAATTCCAAAATCATTCATAAAAGCACATATAGTGCCAACTCAATCATATAAGTAATAACTAACTATCATGAAAGCGTAAATAATGATGAAACCTTTCGTCATCCTCTTCTTCCACATACACTCAATTGCCTTCCCGATCGATTGACAAACGGATGGGAGGAGGCAATAAACTCTCTCATTCAGGCGGCAAATGCAAACGCGATAGGGCGTTGAAACCCGAATTCTCTCATGACGATCCGTCACCCTATAGCGGGCAAGCATGATTTCGAGTGACGCACACAAGGGAGCGCGGAAACCAATATTCCGTGCCCGGTGATCGGGTTTTGCAACGGAAAAGGGGTCTGGTATAATGTTATATCAAGACTATCAATTCGGTTCCGCCATGTCAAAGCGACAACCTGCAAGGAAATCAGATATGAAACTCCCTGTCATACGGCTGCTGGCTTTCGTCTTGCTTGCGTCCGTTATTCCTCTGCGATCCGTTTACGCTGCCGACGCGATAACCTCCCAGGATCAATCTCTGTGGGTGGGGCAGTTTAACCAATGCTCTTACAACGCTTTGGCGTCGGTTCTCACCTACTTCTACGGTCCCACGCCGAAGTACGCAAACCGCAAGGACTTCGAACACGACACCTTTTTCCAGCCTCTTAACTCCACCGGTTACGGAGCCTATTTCGGCTGGGCGCCATGGACGAGTTACATGGTGAATTCCGGGAAAATCGTATGGGATAACCGCCCCGTTACCGATCTTGTCGCGCAACGCTTCTCCCTCGCCACGAAGGAGCTACCGCAAGTGTTGAATATGCATTGGATTGATGTGAAGTACGCCCCGGGTGAAAAAAAGAGGCTTATCGCCAAGTTGATGTCCGAATTGAAAAAGGGACCTGTTGTGATCTGGACGCCTTACGCCGCCGCGTTAGGTCCGAAAAGCGATGGGTGGAAGTCCATTGTGCGCGTCTCAGATGACGAGTACAAGGTGCCGTTCAGCCCCTCCATGACTCATTCCGTCACCCTCTTCCTTCGTCCGGATAATCAGATACTCGTTACGGACTGCTCCGTGTATAACGGTGTCTTCATTACCGATCCAGCCACCGTGGTAAGCGTGGCCGCCTCCATGTCAGCTTCCGTCCGGATACGGATGGGCAATCAATCCAGCATCTTCCAGCGAGGGCTCAAGGGAGTGAAGGGCGATCAGTTCGACGTGGTCTTTTTCCGTAAAAAATCGAAGGACAACCAAAAGGATGCATCGATGCCGGAAACGATTGGGAGATAGTCCCTGATAGCAGCTTTATAGAATGTAAACGTGTTTTGTCGGAGATATATCTCATGATTAGGAATGAACTTGGTAGGATGGTGGCCATTGCCGCGATGATAACACTCCATTTCGCAATCGCAAAAGGGGCTGCAGCCCCATCCTCCCCTTTCATGATCCTGCATTTTCGGAACTATCTTCCCATGGTCCGTGAATTCAACCAAAACGATCCCGAAACCACTCCAACCACCATTCCGAACTCCGAAGCATCAGAATGGCTGAAACAAAACGTGCCGCTTTTGGACTGTCCCGATAAGAGCATCCAGCAAATCTACATGTTTCGATGGTGGACTTACCGCAAGCATATCCGCCTCACCCCGGACGGTTACATCATCACGGAGTTCCTTCCCGACGTGGGATGGGCGGGCAAGTATAACTCCATTGACTGCGCGGCGGGACATCACATTTACGAGGGGCGTTGGATTCGGAATAACCAATACCTTAATGATTACTCCATGTTCTGGTTCCTTAATGGGGGAGGGAATCCTCGGCAATACAGCTTCTGGGCGGCTAACGCAATGTACGCCCGCTATCTGGTGAATGGAGATAAGTCATTTCTCATCAATCTCCTCCCGGACTTGATCCGTAATTATGAAGGATGGGAAAGCTCCCACTACAGCCCTCAAATCGGTCTTTTCCGCCAAACGGATGATCGCGACGGCATGGAGGTTTCCATCGGAGGGAGCGGATATCGCCCCACGATCAACTCGTACATGTACGGCGACGCACGGGCGATATCGAAAATAGCCTTTTTGGCGGGACAAAATGAAATCGAAAGGAAATACAAGGAAAAAGCCGAACTGCTCAAAAGCACTGTGGAGAGGATTTTGTGGAATCCCGCCGATAAGTTTTTTGAGACATCTCCCGATGGGCAGAATATCGTCGGGGTGCGGGAGGAGATTGGGTTCGTCCCTTGGTACTTCGACCTTCCCGATCCCGAATACGCCGCGGCGTGGAAACAATTGATGGATCCTGAGGGGTTTTACGCCCCCTATGGTCCCACCACCGCCGAACGCCGCAGCCCTCGCTTTATGTTTTCATATCCCCATGATTGCCTTTGGAACGGACCCTCCTGGCCCTACGCAACGAGTCAAACCCTCACCGCCCTGGCGAACCTGCTGAACGACTATCCAAAGCAGAACGTTATCAATAAAAAGGATTATTACACCCTCCTGAAAAACTATACGAAATCTCAATACAAGGATGGCAAGCCTTGGATCGCGGAGGACTTGAACGGCATTACAGGCAAATGGATCGTGGACCTTCCGAGAAGCGTCTGGTATAACCACTCCACTTATTGCGACCTGATTATCTCAGGGCTAATCGGGCTTCGACCGAGAGCGGACGATATCGTGGAGGTGAATCCTCTCCTGCCTCCAAACACATGGGACTACTTCTGCCTTGACGGCATGCCTTATCATAATCACAACCTGACGATTCTATATGATAAAACAGGCGAACATTACGAGAGAGGCAAGGGTCTAATGATATTCGCCGACGGAAAACGGATCGCCTCCGCCGCGGTTTTGCAAAGATTGACGGGACGGCTCCCTCGCACCAAGGAAAACATGGAGAGCATGAATCATTCCGAAGGTTGGGTGAAATACGCAGGCAATCCCGTTCTCGGGGGGAATCTGGGCACCTGTTTCGACATCTCCGTATTGAAGGACAAGCGCGTTTTTCGAATGTGGTTCTCTTGGCGTCCCAAACAGAGCATCGCCCTCACCGAGAGCAAGGACGGCATCCATTGGTCCGCTCCTCAAATCGTTCTCGGACCGAATCCGGCCAGCGGATGGGAGGGGGATGTCAATCGTCCCTGTGTCATCAAGGGGCCAAGCGGGAAGTATCAGATGTGGTACACCGGCCAGGCGGACGGAAAATCCTGGATCGGATATGCGGCGAGCGCCGATGGGATTCATTGGGCGCGGCAATCGGAAAAACCGGTTCTCTCGGCGGAGGAACCCTGGGAGAAAGTGGCGGTGATGTGCCCGGATGTGATATGGGACTCGAAAACGCATCTGTACCGCATGTGGTATTCCGGCGGAGATCAGTACGAGCCGAACGCCATCGGTTACGCCACAAGCAAGGACGGGGTGCACTGGAAGAAATCCCACGAGAACCCGATATTCACGCCGGACCCCTCCATGGACTGGGAAAAGGATCGCGTCACCGCATGCCAAGTGGTTTCGTATAGGGGTTGGTATTACATGTTTTATATCGGATTCCGAGACGTAGACCACGCTCAAATTGGGCTGGCGCGGTCGAAGGACGGAATCCACGGTTGGGAGAGATATCCCGGCAACCCCATCGTAAGCCCCACTCCCGAAGGATGGGACGCGGACGCCTGCTACAAGCCTTACGCGGTGCGGGATGGCGATCGCTGGTTGCTATGGTACAACGGCAGACACGGGGGAGTGGAGCAAATCGGTCTGGTCATCCATAATGGTTTGGGTATTTGGGGGAGATAAATCGCAATAAGATGATGTCATCGAAACGCAGACGCTCTCTAAAAAGAGGGCATACGGGTTTGAAAACGTATAAAACCATTTGGAGATCGCATCCTTGGCTATCATCCCTGCTGGCTCTGTACCTGCTTTCCCTGATCGCCATCTCCGTAGCGAACACCATCGGTCCGGATCGCTGGTGGTGGAGCGGTCTTAACCTCTATCTCCCTCAGTGGATTTGGGCTGTTCCGAGCGTTGTCCTAATCCCGTTTATCTTTGCTTATTTGCGCCGATGGATATGGGTTCCCATTGGCTGCATTCTGTACGTAGTCGGTCCTCTTATGGGATTTTGCTACCCGGTCCGCCTCTCCACAGCGCCAATCATCTCAGGGCAGTCTCTGCGGGTTATGACTTACAATGTGAAATGGGGTAAGGAATCATGGCAGGCGATCGTTCAGCACATACATGAAAACGACCCGGACCTGGCGCTTTTTCAGGATGCGGGAACGGGATATGTCCCGACGCTTCAAAAGCTGCTTCCCGGTTGGCACATTCGGGCGGAGAGCCAGTATATCATTCTCAGTCGATTACCCATTGTCAATCAATCCTTCCTAACGATTACCAGCCCGTTGGGTGATTTTCCAAACACTATCCTTTTTCGATGCGATATCCTTCTTGGCAAACGCATTATCCCGGTCTACGATCTGCACCTTCTCTCTCCGAGAGTTGGTTTGAACGACATCCGCTATTACAAGGATGACGGAATCGACGGTCTCTTGAATAACGTGGATCGCCGCGTGAGACAGGCGGACGCAGTGGCGCAGGTTTTGAGAAACCAAAAAGGACCCTATATCCTTACAGGTGACCTGAACGCTCCGGTTCAATCCATGGTATGCAGAGCGTTTAACGGAATAGGCTTGCACGATGCATTCTCCGAGGCGGGAGTTGGTTACGGTTACACCTATGGTCATGACTTAAGATTGCATTACGATTTCATGCGAATCGACCACATCATGCTGAGCAAGGAGTGGCAAGCCCTTCACAGTCATGCAGGAAGCTCACTGGGCTCGCAACATTGCCCGGTCTTCGCGGATATCACTTTGAAGAAAATTGAATGACTTCCTTGTTGCCATATACGGCAGCCTATGTTACAATGAGATGGATGGATCAATATATCAATAATCGCAAAATTTCCGTGAACGGTTTTTTTCAAGCGCTCGATATTCAAACTTGAAATTTTGCGTTGACATACATGAATGATTTGGAGAAATTATGCCTGAGGTAATTGGAATATCATTTAACGAAGTGGCGAAATCCTACTGGTTTGATCCTTCGGGATATGATCCTCCGTATAATAGCAAGGTTCTTGTTGAGACCGTAAGAGGTGAGGAACTCGGCACTGTTCGCATTCCCAAGCGTGAAATTCCCGAGCAGGATATACAATATCCGCTCAAACGCATACTTCGCATGGCGGATAACGTCGACCTCGCGCGAGTGCGGGAAAACGCAACCAAGGCGGAGCAGGCCCTCAAGACTTGCTGGCAAAGCGTGCATCATCTGGAGTTGCCCATGAGGTTGCTCAAGGCGGAATACAGTTTCGACGCCAGCCAGGTCACCATCTTCTTCAGCGCGGAAGGAAGGGTGGATTTCCGCGAGTTGGTGAAGGAGGTGGCGAGCCAGTTGCATTGCAAAGTGCAACTGCACCAGGTCGGCGCAAGAGATCAGGCGAAGGTCGTTGGAGGAATCGGTCCGTGCGGAAAAGGTCTGTGCTGCGCCACGTTTCTCACCGATTTCGCGGCTATCTCCATGAAAATGGCGAAGGATCAAAGCCTTTTCCTCAATCCCGTTAAATTCTCGGGATTGTGCGGCAAGCTCATGTGCTGCCTGCGATACGAGCATGATCTTTACGTCGACTCCAAAAACAATCTTCCCGAAGTGGGAGCGGAGGTTAGCACTCCGCGCGGAGCGGGAATTGTGGAGAGTGTGAATGTAATCAAGAACGAGGTAAGCGTCCTCATACACGAGACAAGGGTGTGCCTCGCCTTTCCCGTATCCGATATTCGCGTGCTCGCCCCGGCACGGTGCGAATCCTGCTCGCGATGCAATCAAGAGGAATCCATGATGTCGGACGAGCGAATATCCTTCGACGATTCGGATGATATCGCTTAATCCGATATTCCTTTCCGCACGCGGGCATTCAGTCCGTCCGTAATAAATAACCCAATGCATTTGTAAAATCATTATGGGAGGATACGCCATGCTTAATCCATCCGATAAAAGGATCGTTCGCGAACTCGCCAAGGAGGTCGCCGAGATCGCCGCATTGCCCGTGCAAGAGGAGAAACGAGCGATGTGGAGGAAACTGAACGGTCTCAAGCCGGATCGCCCGATGGTATTGATCGACCAGGTATGCTGGAACGAGATGAACGTGGACGATGAACTGACGCTGCGCTGCGAGGATCCTGAATGCCGAGGATACGAGAATTACCTCCGCATGACGCTCTATGAGTGGAAACACTTCCCCGCTGACATGGTGGTGGAGCCTTTTGTCAGGGTTCCGAAGGCGATACGCAACACCTGGCTTGGCGTTGGCGCACAGGAGGATATCGCTGTGACCGATCCCACGAACAGCGTGGTGGGCCACGCTTTCAAGAACCAGTTCGTCACCGACGAGGATTTGGACAAGATACGTATGGCGAGGGTCACCCATGACGAGGCTGAGACGGCGCGACGGCTGGAGGTGGCGCACGAGCTTTTCGACGGCATCCTTGGGATATTCGAGCAGGGATTGGATCCCAACCTCTCGGTGTGGGACCCGATATCCACCTTCATGGGCGTGCAGGAGGCTCTCTACACTATCATTGACCGCCCGGAATACATGGCGGAGCTTGCCAGGCGCATCGTGAGGAGCTTCATGACGATGCTGGATCAGGCGGAGGAGTTGGGGGTCTTGTGCCACAGCCAGTCGCTCATCCACTGCACCGGGGCGTACACCGACGAACTGCCAGCTCCCGGGTTCGATCCCGCCAAGCCGCGCACCAGGGATATCTGGATGATGGGGCTTGCGCAGATGTTCTCCACGGTCTCCCCGGCGATGTTCGAGGAGTTCGAGGTGGATATCTGCATGCCGCTGTTCGAGCGTTTCGGCTTGGTCTACTACGGATGCTGCGACCCCTTGGACAAGAAGATGGCGCAGGTTCGAAAAATCCCCCGCGTGAGGAAGGTGTCCATGAGCCCTTGGGTGGACGAGGAGCGGGGCGCATCTGAAATCGCGGGGGATTACGTCTACTCCCGCAAGCCCAACCCCGCGCTGCTGGCGTGGGACACCTTCAACGAGGAGGAGGTGCGCAAGCATCTGCGAAACAGCGTGGAGGCGTGCAAAAGGCATGGCTGCCCGCTGGAGCTAATCCAAAAGGATATCAGCACCGTCCGCTACGAGCCCCAACGGCTGTGGCGTTGGGCGGAGATAGCGATGGAGGAGGTTGGGGGGTGATGTTGCCGATGCAATGAATCTGTGATATATTTAGATAATACGCACCCAAAAAGGATATGCAACGATGTCCAAAACTATAAAAGCCATAATTCCTTCTGTCGAGGATGTAGCCTTGGCAAAAGAGATAGGCTCAGCCTTATCTACCAGCGGGAGTGAAGATGAAACCGCATTTCTCAGCATCTCCAATGGGAAAGATATATCTGAATACCCTCTTCGTGACTCCATAATGAGAATTTTGCTGAATGCCACTCAAGAAATCAGCAAAGGGCACGGGTTGATACTATTTCCGATCCAATCCGAGATAACCACTCAAAACGCCGCCACCCTTCTTGGAGTTTCTCATCACTATTTAATCGATAATATATTACAATCAGGCGACCTGCCGTACCACATGGTCGGCAACCGACGTCGAATTCTTTTCGAGGACCTTATTCGATATAAGGAGGAAACTGAAAAGGAGATTTCCAGACGAGAAAGGGTTATGCTGGAAATTGTAAAAGAAACGGGTGATTTGGGTTTATATAAATGATCGCATTATTAGATGCGAACGTACTTTTTCCGCCTACATTACGGGATATGTTAATGTGGCTGGCGGTAACTTTATCATTCGAACCGCGTTGGACAGAGTCAATTCATAATGAATGGATATGCAACGTCCTAAAAAGCTATCCGGACATTCGTCGAGATAAATTAGAGAGAACTAAAACTCTTATGAACCAAATTGATCCTAATTGTCTCGTAATAGGTTATGACCAGATCATTCCCACACTATTTCTTCCTGATGAAAACGATCGTCATGTCTTAGCGGCGGCTATTCAATCACATGTCGAAGTAATAGTAACATATAACGCCAAAGATTTTCCTGATGATATACTCGGATTATATCGAATCCGTGCGATTCATCCGGATACTTTTCTGACAAACTTATTTGATGAAAACACGCCAAGATTTCTACTTGCGATAAAGAAGCAGATAACGGCTATGCAATTTCCATCAAAAACCGTTGATGAATATTTAATCTCATTAATTCATTTGAAGTTGCATGAAATATCGAACCGCCTCAAAGAATATAAACATTTACTTTAAGATCATATATTTCATCATTTTTCCCCCACTATTTCTCATATCAAGATATTATTTGATTCAATAAGATGTCGATATTTTTTATATCTTTAATTTCGATTCCACTCAGACACGTTTTAGCGGACGCGTATTTCCTCTTGAACATCTTTCAACCGAAAATCACTGTATTGCAAACGTTGCAAAAGAGAATATTTAGGAAAGGCGGTGTAAACCGTTTTCCATATAACGTCATCATTTCTTATATGTTTGCGTGGTCCGAACGCCTAAGAAAACTTATAAGGAGCGTGCGCAGATCATGAGGAAAATACAGACAGGCGATTGCCGGTGATATGAAATGATTACCATATATTTTCCACCATAATCCTAACAAACTATAGTGCACCCATCGCTCGGAACATGGATTCCCCTCTGACACCCCATGTCGAACAACTCAAACAGATAAAAATATTGAAACTTCCGAATATAATTGGCGTATATATAGATACAGGGAGAATCCAATAATCGTTGTTTTGGTTCGATTCGAGCGTTCGCTCGATTGAATCGTAGCCGACGCATCGTAACGGAGTTCCGGAAAGGAATCGAAGGGAGATGTTGACGGATAACCATTCAGACAAAGAGGCGACAACGCCCCTGAACCCAACCTCAAGCGCAAGCGGCGTGTCACCCATTCCAAGTCCAAGCCCGAGCGGATCTTCGCCCAGCCCCAGCCCAATTCCCGGTTCGAGCGGTTCAAGCGGCTCATCAAGCGCGAGCGGATCAAGCGGAAGCTCACGCGGGTCGGCCAGCGGCGGCTCCTCCGGCGGAATAAGCGCATCGAGTTCAAGCGGCGCATCCGGCGTCAGCAGTGAGTCCGGCGCAAGCAAGGTTTCGGGTTCAAGCGGTGAATCAAGTAGAACCAGCGGCTCCAGCAAAAGCGAAACGAGCGGCGAATCAAGTGGCGGCGGGGGGTCAAGTTCGAGCGGCGTGTCCGGTACAAGCAGTGCGTCGATCGCGAGCGGAGTTTCTAGCGGAATCAGCATTGCGAGCCTCAGCAGCGGTTCCAGCGCGAGCGGAGCATCAAAAGAGAGTGGCAGCAGCAGTAGCAAGGTAAAATGTGTGTCACTTTTTGCCAAGACATTAAGCAATGACGCCGATTTTACGGGGATTCAAGCTATCGTCAGGATTCCAGACTCGTGGACCGTTCCCGACCCCGATGACTTCATCAATTTCTACATAGGATTCGACGAGATATACAAAAACAAAGAGACACCCGTGGAGGAGGCTGGTATTTCATATGGCCACAACACCGGTAGTTGGCATTACTTCGCCAACCCGGGGATAACCCCATCGAAAGCGTTCGCCTCACAACCTAAACCGGGTGACCATATTAGTCTCATGCTGGTCAACAACGGGGACGGATCTTTATCCTTCTGGGTTAATGGCTGGCTGAAGCTCAAAGATTATAAGCCGCATAATCCGCCGGGCCTTGATGTCACAACTAAAGTAAAGATGGTTTGTGCGGGATATGATTGTCCGCCCACGAACGACGTATCGCATACTCTGGTGGTATGGAGCAGCGTGCAGGTGCTCCTTAATGGCCAGTGGGTGAACTGGGACTCGAGCATCTTGTACACGTATAGCCAGGATCCTTCGGGACGTTACAGTGAACAACAGGAGCTGCCGTTGGAGGCTAAACTGTCGAAGTAGCGATACACCCAACCGCTCGCTGAAGTTCGACGTGGAGTTGAATTCTCCGACGGATTGATGAATATCCACAATAGGAACCAACACGGTCACGAGGAAAGGACAACGGCCTGATGAAACATGCTTACACAACCATAGATAAGAGTTTGGGACCGGCCGCTCCGGAAAGACGCGCGGTTCGGCTTTGTGATAGTTTCGGATTGGAGGGCGCCATGAGTTTAATACGCTCGCTTCGGGTTTTCTGCCTGCTGGCCGTGATCCTGACGGTTCAGTCCGCCCCGGCGATCACTCTTGATTGGTCCAAACAGGTCACTGCATTCATCCATAAGGCGCGAAGGCTCGCCGGGAAGGGCGACTTAGCGGGAGCGCGGAACGCCGTGTCGTGCGCATGGTGCATATACGCTTCGGAGCATACGACGCCGTTTACGGCTACCGGAGAGCAGATGACATATGAGTACCTATTCCCGCAGGGACAGTCCATGAGCCTGTTTGACTGGACCAACGGTACCCAGCTCATCTACGCGGAAGTGCGGGGGGACACCTTCGCCGTGACGTGGCAGGCTCAACTGGAACAGACCAACGCCAGGACCTCCGGACGGAATACCGGGAAAGCAGTGGAGGAGTTGCCGTTTGTGAGCGCCGCCGGCTACGGGATCGCCCAGGAGTTGGGGCGTCGTCCCCCCGCGGACACGCCATTGGTGTTCTTCAATTACCAGCCTCCCGTAGATCTGTTAATATACGGACATATCAATTCCTCCGGGGTGGAGACGAGTGTCAATTCTTTGACTATGAACCAACCCGAGCAGTACCAGACCATCTCAGTGCCGGGTCGGCAGCAAACGCACCGCCAAGCGGAAGCCGAAGCGAAAGCTGAAACTAAAGCCGCAGCGGAGGGAAAGATCGAGGATAATATGGGATCTTTCCCTGTATGCGTCTTGAAATTCGTACCAAGCCGCCCGGGATCGCGGTACGGGCATTATATTTGGAAGATTCTCAAGCTTCCCAAAATACCCGGCGAAACGGCGTCGCCCGGAGAGGTTTCTTCAAACAAGAGCGGCGGCAAATCACGTTCGGCGGGTGCCATCGGGAAGCCTACGCATGCGTTGTCAGGCTCCATAGGCTGGACCTCGCATCCGGTTACGGTGGGATACGTCATGCGGCATACGGACGCGAAGCGACCCGCCACAATCGGAGTGGTTCATATAAGGGATGGGGGCTTCGCCGAGAATTGGCGAGTTGAGGTTTTCAGGATGGATTCCGCCGGCGGGGTCAAGTGCGTCGTGCTGGATGAAAAAGGGCGTTTGGTGGCGGTGACGCTGGTGATGATAGGTCAGGATGTCAAAGGCAACTACGATCACCGCGTCGGCGTTCGCCTCTTCCGCACGGATGTCGACCGGTGGCCGAAGGAGTATGTCTGGGGAGGGGGAGGCGCGAAGAGGGACGGCGTGGCGGAGGGCCAAACGAAACACATGGTGGTTCTGAGCAGGGTTCTCCAGTTCCCCGGTCATCTGAATTTGGGCGTGGCGGAATGGCCTTGATGGATATATCCTCGCGCGCTGGGTTCCCCAGCATTAGGAGCCGGAGCAAGGAAATTCTTAATGCGAAACGAAATTATGGAAAGGAATCGAAAGGAGATATTGATGGATAACCATTCGGACAAAGAGGCGACAACGCCCCTGAACCCAACCTCAAGCGCAAGCGGCGTGTCACCCATTCCAAGTCCCAGTCCGAGCGGATCTTCGCCCAGCCCCGGACCCAGTCCAGTACCCGGTTCGAGCGGCAGTGGGAGCGGGAGTTCAAGTGGCGGGAGTTCGAGCGGTTCAAGCGGATCATCGAGCGGGAGCGGATCAAGCGGAAGCTCACGCGGATCGGCCAGCGGCGGCTCCTCCGGCGGAATAAGCGCATCGAGTTCAAGCGGTGCGTCCGGTATAAGCGGTGAATCGAGCGCAAGCAAGGCGTCGGGTTCGAGCTGTGAATCGGCTGGAAGCGGCTCCTCCGGCAAAAGCGGAACGAGCGGCGAATCAAGCGCAGCCAGCGGTTCCAGCGGCGGTCGCGAATCAAGTTCGAGCGGGATGTATAGCTCCGTTAGCGCTTCGAGTATCGGCGGTAGCAGTCCAAACCCTGGCAACAGTTCAAATCGCAGTTCGAGTAGTGGTTCGGTGGATTGTAGCAATTTGGCTAAGAAACAACTCTACGCCAAGATAGTGAGCGATGATTCCTACTTCACCGGCATTCAAGGGTTCGTCAGTATTCCCCTTAAATGGACCGTTCCCGATCCATGCGACTACATCAATTTCTACATTGGCCTTACCAGCAGCGACGAAAAGGAGGTCGTCGAAGCCGGCGTTTCGTACGGTCATATGAACGGCGACTGGCATTACTTCATCCACACGAAAAACTCGACAGAGATATTCCATTCGCAAGCGTTCTCCTCTCAGCCACAACCGGGTAAAACCGTTTATCTCAAGCTGGTGAACAACGGGGATGATACTGTGACTTTATATGTCAACCATTACGATGTCTATACCAATATATCGGCGCCGAACCTTGGCACGCAAAATTATGTTAAGATGGTGTGCGCCGCAGCCGATTATATGCCCAACGAGGATAACGTATCACACGCACAGGTCAACTGGAGCGACGTACAGGTATACCAGAACGGTCAATGGGTGAACTGGGACTCGAGCACCCTATACATGAAGAGTACCGATCCCTCGGGGCGTTACAGTATACAACAGGAATTGCCGTTGGAGGCTATACTCAATACATAATGAAGGATGGCGCCACCTTTGGGTGGATTATACAAAGATTACTCAGGGTCGCGATATCGAGCGTGAAAGGAGAGCGTTATGAAATTTACGCGCATACTTTTTACCGCCTGTGCACTCCTTATTTTGACGTCGGGAGCGTCATCCGCTTCGAATATTTACGGTGGATGGACGAAACAGATCAGCGCTTACATCCGGGAGGGACGACGCCTCATGCGGAGGGGCGATCTGACGGATGCGCGAAACTCAATACTTCGAGCATGGGTGCTCTACGGTTCCTCGCATTACACGCATATACTCCCAAAATCGGTATCATCGTGGTTCTATACTTATTTGTTCCCACAGGGGGACGCCATGCGTTTGTTCCAGTGGGACTGGGGTAGCCGGGTTATCTATGCCGAGGTGCGTGGCGATACGTTTAAGGTGGAATGGCAAGCTGGCTTGAAATACGAGATAAATGTTCAGAACGCCGGCAAAAACGCATGCCAGTTGCCGTTCATTACGACCACCGGCAATGCGGTTGCGCAGTCGTACGGATCCCCCCCGGCCGGCAACACCGCACTCGCATACTACCAAATCGATCCCAGACTCTCCCTAATGAGTTACGGGCGAATCACGCGTTCCGGAGTGTGGATAAAAGATGGTTCCGCACATATGGACGATCTGGGGCTGTGGCGAAAGGTACCGGTGCCGTGGCGACTGCCAACGCGCCACGAAGTCGAAGTGGCGACGAAGGCGCACAAAGGCCTCTGGCCGATAACCGGATTCGGCGGAGAATTTTTATGCGAGCGACAAGGATCGCGGAGCGGGTATATCATGTGGAGCGCCCCCTGGCTTCCAGCGATACCCGGCGAGCTTTCGTCAGGGCCGCAACGCCTACAGGGGGGTCGCACTCGGAACGATGATACGTCGACACCCGCAGCGCCGGGGAACGGCTCTGTTGAAAGCGACGTTCCAGACGAGAAAAGAGGGGGGGACGACGGCACATCATCAAGCGGCGGAACGACTCGCGCGAGACCGCACGCCAAGATGTCGAAAACAGATCCGACCCCAAATGTCACCAATCAAAATATCACCGGTTTTCAAACATACGTCAGGCTTCCCAATTCTTGGACCCTTGAAAGCTATGATGATATCTTAAGTATCGCATTCGATCTTGATATTTACGCCGAAGCTGGTGTATCATTCGGTTCTCCAAACGCAAACTGGCGCTACTTCGTCCTTGCGAACACCTCGGGAATCTCGCATGCCTTCGAGCATCAGCCAGGACCGGGCGACATCATTCATCTCAAGGTGGTGAACAACGGGAACGGCACCATAACTTTCTCGGTTAACGGTTACGATGTCTATCCCAACGTGTGCGTGACGAACTTGCCCGCGAAAACCGTCATAGATGAGATGGATATCATGCCTGTCAACGAGTGGATCGGTTATTCTCCTGTTGCCGGCACTGATGGTCCGGATGTGAGATCCAGTAATGTTCTGGTGCG
Source organism: Chthonomonadales bacterium (assembly GCA_027459625.1). Taxonomy (GTDB): domain Bacteria; phylum Armatimonadota; class Chthonomonadetes; order Chthonomonadales; family CAJBBX01; genus DTKV01. The sequence goes on along the minus strand of DAIDHP010000015.1, from coordinate 68,042 downwards.
TCGTGACGGGAAATGGTTGAAATGGTGAAACGAAATTCGAGGTCGGTCTTATTTACCGCCGCTATTCGCCGACGCGCGTCATTCAATCGACGCGACTTCGGAAAACCATTCAGTTCGCCGGACGACGTATGACCACTTATTCATGAAAGGAGCGATAGGATGCTGATGCGCTTGATTTGTACGGTTTGCGCGCTCGCAGGGATATCGGGATCCCCAATTGGCACGGTAATACCCGGCGAGTGGCATACGCAAGTTGGCAAGTTCATCCGGGAGGGACAGCGCCTTATGCGGAGGGGGGACCTAACGGATGCGCGTAACGCCATTCTTTGCGCATGGGTGGTTTACTCCTCCTCCCACTACACCTGGCTTCCGAACAGAGGAGGGACATCCGATATCGAGTTTTTGTTCCCGCAGGGGGAGGCGTCGCGACTGATTGAGTGGGACGGCGGGACCCGGTTCATCCTTGCGAAGATACGCGGAGATACGTTTGCGGTGTTGTGGCAAGTTCGCACGCAACGCATTACCGACGGAAGTAATGGAAGTAAACTGTCGAACTTAAGGATAGTGTATCACGCACCGTTCGTCGCGGCGTCAGGCTACCGGATTGCGCAAAACTGCGGGATTCATCCCGACAGCGACATGTCGCTCGTATTCTACAAGTTCGACCCCGCCTCCGCCCGGTTGGACGATGGGTTCATCGAACCGTCCGGAAAGTGGGTAAACGTCGATTCGGTGAACTTGAACCAATTAGGGCTATGGCGGACAGTGGCAATGCCGTATCAATCGCCGACACAGCGTGAGATGCGTAAAATGAAGAGAACTCACCCGCTCGGAAAAAGCTCCTTCACAATGTCCGGGTTGAGCGGAAAATTCCTGTATCCGGTCCCGCCTTCGCGGCGCGGTTACATTGTATGGAAAATACCCCGGTTGCCTGGGATACCCGGCGAAATAAAAACAAAATCGCAAATATCACCAAGTAGGGATAGCGCACATTGATGTAATGCCGATCTGAGAATTTCCGATACGACCCGTGACCACACGGCATTGACAATAATACAGGACGATCCGCTCCGCCGCGGAAAGACGCTCGGTTCGGCTTTGTGATAGTTTCGGATTGGAGGGCGCCATGAGTTCAATACGCGCACTTTGGATTTTCTGCCTGCTGGCGGCGATCCTAGCGGCACAGACCGTCCCCGCGACCGCCGAAGATTCCGCCACCAATGTTTATTGTTCCAAAATGGTCCGCGCGTACATCCAAAAGGCGCGAAGACTCGCCGGGAAGGGAGACTTGGCGGGAGCGCGGAACGACGTATTCCTCGCATGGTTTTTTTACGGTTGGACACACACGACGAAGTTTATGGCTACCGGAGAGTTGTCGTTACGGTCGTATGAATACCTGTTTCCGCAGGGAAAGGCGTTTTGTCTGTTTGACTGGATCTACGGAGGAAGCCAAAGCCGACTCATCTACGCGAAGGTGCGGGGGGACACCTTCGCGGTAATGTGGCAGGCTCTCCTGGAAAAGAGCGACGCCGGCGCCTCCGAGCGGAATACCGGCCATAAAGGAGTGCGGTTGCCGTTCGTGAGCTTCGAAGACTACGGGATCGTCAGGGAGTGGGGCAATCGCCCTCCCGCCGACACACCGTTGGTTTTTTTCAGGTATATGTGGGTGCCAGACACTTTAATTTACGGTCGTATCGATTCCTCCGGGGCGGAATTGCCAATGGGCGGATGGAACCATAAGTTCCCGCCGACGCAGTGGCTGAAATACCGAGTGCCGTATCGGATGCCGACTCGCCGCGAATACCTGAAGGAGCGTCCACAACAATATGGGCCGGTGTTTATTGATTCGAACGTGGGAGGGCAGTTCGTGCCTAATCGTCCGGGATCAAGAAGCGGACACCTCGTCGGCCAAACCTTCGAGCTTCCGAAGATACCCGGCGAAACGGCGTCGCACGGGGAAGTTCCTCCAAACAAGAGCGGCGGCAAATCAAGTTCGGCAAGCGCCGCTGGGGTTCCGGCGAATACTCCGTCTGGCTCCATCGGCTGGACCTGGACCTCGCATCCGGTCACGGTGGGATACGTCATGCGACATACGGACGCAAAGCGCCCAGCCACTATCGGAGTGGTTCATGTAAAGGCGGAAGGCCTCGAAGAAAACTGGCGGGTTGAAGTGTTCAGGATGGATTCCGCCGGCGGGGTCAAGTGCGTCGTGCTGGATGGAAAAGGGAATCCGGTGGCGGTGACGTTGGTGATGATAGGTCAGTTTGTCAAAGGCAACTACGGTCATCGCGTCGGCGTTCGCCTGTTCCGCACGGATGTCGACCGGTGGCCGAAGGAGTATGTCTGGGGAGGGGGAGGCGCGAAGAGGGACGGCGTGGCGGAGGGCCAAACGAAACACGTGGTGGTTCTGAGCAGGGTTCTCCAGTTCCCCGGGCATCTGAATCTGGGCGTGGCGGAATGGCCTTGATGGATATATCTCGCACGCTGGGTTCCCAACGGGCGTCGTGGTCGGACAAATTCGCGACTGCGACCCGAAACAGTTTGAGGTTCATCATGTATTAGTGATCTCAATTTTCTCCGAATATTTCGGCTTTCTCAACTCCCAACCGGATATCATCACAAATCCGAACCTCTCCTTTTTCATTGCATATCCCCTTGATGGTCGTAATGAGGCCCTTTAGCTTCTCTCTAATTAATATCTCTCTTTTAATCCTGGCGGAAGCCGATCGCTAGCTGGACCGGCTATTGGTATTCTAAAATCATTTTCAATATATTGCAACTGATTTTACGTTTTTAAATTTAAAGTGGCCGTAATGGGAGATGGGCGGCATATATATAACCAAATAACGAAGACCCGAATAAGCCATTCACGGCATTCGTGAACGCACACCGCATGATTTATCGTGCGGGATCGGCGAAACGATTCCGTCGCATGGAACTCCCCCGGCGAATGAATTCGCCGGCTATTGAAATCACGAAATCCACCTCCGCGGGTTTCGCGTCTTCGTTAGACGCGGTTTTAACCGCCGGCTCCATTCATTCCATATCATTTTACAGTTCGCCGTCATACGGTTACTAATGTTCCAACCTATTCATGGTTGATAGGTCTTTCGGTTGGGGCGTGACCGCGGGGTTATTCCGTGTCATCGTTCCACCCCCCTCCGGACGAAATCTTGCGTATCCTGTCCATCCATGCAAAAAAAGCTGCTTGCACACATATTAAACTCACATATCAGGTAATCTGAAAAAAATAGCTCATCATAAGGGGGATGTTCAGATGCAGCGAATCAATTCCTTGCGCCTTTATCCTCTCCTTTCGCTAATCCTGTGTCTCTTTCCGCTCTCAATGTTCAGCGTTTCTCCAAGTCTTGGGGATGGAATACCCGTCGGCTCATGGAGCGTTCGCTCCGGCTTCTACCAAGTGCGCGAGCCAGGGCAAAACGCCTACTATCTCACTGATAGCCCCATGCTCAGCGGGAAAGGGGAGATAACGGCGAATGTGACAATCCAACGCCGCAACTACCCAGGCGGTTGGGCTACGGCGGGTTTGCTGATCGCGACCGGATCGGATAACTTCTGGAACCTCGGCCTCGTCGAGGGGCCGGACGGCATGCATTACACCGAATTGGTCGAGCAGTATCAGGGCGTGAACCAGGCGCAAACCCTCGGCTCCTCGCGACTTATCCCCGTCAGCGACGTATTTGGAGGGGAATGGCGATACGGCACGGTCTATCATCTTCGCCTCACCCTCGCCCCAAATCGGATTGATGGCTATGTGTACGAGGAAGGGAGGACCACCCCTCTTGCTCATTGGGGGTATCTGCTCGGCGATGCCGACGCCATTCGTAGCGGATGGGCGGGGCTGCGATGCGGCAGCTTGGACGCCACCTTCACCGAGGTGCGTGTTGGCGCACCGCTTGAATCCGGGAAATCGGCTAGGCGGTATCCCGAAGCGAAAAACGGTTGCGTGGGGATCTACCTTGGCTCGGATATGCCGAATGCCCAAAAAGCCCCAGACCTTTCGGGTTTCAGGGAGCGGTTGTCGAAAGCGGGTTTCGCCTCCTTAGTTCTGACAAGTGAGGAACTGACCTCTCCTGGAACTTTCACCTACCCGGGACTGCGCTATTTCGCTGCGGATATGCGGAATTTTCCCGCTCAGGCGGTGGGACCTTTGACGGCTTGGATGCGTCAAGGGGGAATTCTAGTGAGCCTCACGGCTCCCGCGTTCGAGAACCTTTATTGGCGATCCAGCGGACGCTGGATGGATTGGAACGACTATGTGCAGCGGATGACCGAGGCGAACGACAACCAAGGGGAGCCTATCTTCGCTTGGAGCGATCAAGAGATAGCCAAGTGGACTCAGGTCTATGCCTTCGGAGCTCAAAAAGCGAAAATAGAGCTGAAGCCAGGAGCCACCCCGATGCGACAGGATGCCGTCGAATTCATCGTGCCCCATTTCAACAGCGGCTGGTGGTCCGCCAATCGCCAATTTTCGAAGGTTCCCACCTCTCCAGGAAAGGAACTGACCTGCTTTTGGGCGAAGGGGGACAACCATACATCGGCGATGAGCATCGAATGGACCGAGAAGGATGGCTCCCGATGGATCGCTGTGGTCTCCCTGACACCTTCCTGGCGGTTTTACGCACTACCCCCGTCGGCATTTCTCTACTGGGCGGACAATCCCTCCAAAGGACGCGGGGGACCTGGCGATAGTGTGCATCTCGATGATGTGGACCAGATTCATTTCGGCTTGTCCGGCAGTCACACCCCGCAGGTGCTCATGGAGCCGGAAACGCATCACATTTGGCTTACGGCTCCCAGGATGGAGACGGCTCCCCCTGGGGCGTTGGCTCACGCCACAATTCCCCAGTGTCCGGATCTGGAGGCTGTCTCCCCCGGCTACAAGCTCCACCTCATCAAGGATGCAACGCTCTGCAAACCAACTGCATTAGGGGAGGCATGGGGGTTGCCACGCAGGCGTTTATCGGTTTTTCCATCGCTCGGGGCGAATGAGCGCCCGAAAGGGGACGGATTCAACCGTGACCGATGGTGGCGGTGGGCGCCGTTAACGAGCATGCTCGACAAAACAGGACGCGACAGAGGCGCACCGCTCTCCGTAATTATCAGCGGAATGCTTCCTCTCCCTCGCTCCGCATGGATCAGCCTCGGGTTAACCCGTATTTCGGATCTGGGGCGATCGGAAATCCAGCAGGCTTTGACGGATACCATGAAGCGTTTGGCGTCGTACCCGGTCTTTTACGAGGCGGGCGCGTCAAGCTTCATGTATCGCCCCGGCGAAACTCTGCGGGTGGGCGCGAATCTCACCAGCTTCGCTTCGTCAACCTTGCCGGTATCCGTGCTGTTTACGGTGACGAACCATTCTCGCAAGGTTCTGTCCGCTGTCATGTCCGCCAAAGTATCGCCCCATGAAATGCGCACGGTGAGGGGCACGTTGCATTCGTTGCCGGAGGGCGATTATCAGTTGACCGCCGTTCTCGAGTGTGGCGGTGAAACGGTGGATCGCATCACCCAATCGCTTTTAGTGCGGCCGAGGTTATCCACACCACCGAGTCCGAAGAATATCGTAGTTCGTAAAGGCAACGGTCTCTATCTTGACGGCAAGCCGTGGCATCCCGTCTCCTGCGATTACTGGCCGCATTACCTTGGAGGCATCCCTGGCGGGGCTTACAGCCTCAGTTTCCTCGACCCCACGCTCTACGAGCCTTCGGTGGTGGAAGCCGACTTGACACAGATGGAAAAATGGGGCTTCAAGGCGATCGCAGGAGTTGGCGCCGACGCACCGTTTGGCAACGGCGCGGACAAGCCTCTATTACGCGACCTCGATGATTTTCTATGGAGATGCCAGGAGCACCACATCAAAGTCTTCCTATACGTGCCCGGGCTTGATCCTCGAAGTCGCAACGACGCCATGGCGAAGGAGATCATACGATACGTGCGGAATAATCCCGCCATTGCGGGATACGACATAGCGTGGGAGCCATCCTATTACAACCTAAGACAGGGATACGACAGCCATTGGCGGGAATGGTTGAGGGAGGAGTACGGGGACCTTGAGAATGCGCAAAAGGTCTTCGGATACCCCTTGCCCAAAAACGCTCAAGGCGAGGTGGTTTCTCCAAGCGATCGGCAATGCATGACAAACGGTCCATGGCATGATATGACCGCCGCATATTTCTCCTTCATGAACTGGCAGCTTGGCGTTGAGTATCGTCGGAGCTATGTCCTAATCAAATCTCTGGATCCCATTCATTTGATCGGATTCAGAGGAAGCGTGGTCGCCGATCCGCAGGGGTTTCTTCCCGTCGCTCAACCGGCGGTGCTGCATTTCATGGATTGGGCAGGCCCGGAAGGTTATTACGAGCCTTTCTACGGTCATCTTACAGCATGGCCACTCATCTCCGGATGTGGTCTGGTTACAAGGATGCTCTCCTTCCTATCCGGCGGGAAGCCGGTGATCTGGATGGAGTTCGGTTTGCCGATCTACCCGAACGGAACCACTTGGAAGGACAGCATGATTTGGATCAAACCGGAGCGTTATGAATATCAGGTCAAGGAGGGGCGGCAATTCTGGACGATGATGACGCAGTCCGGAGCGTGGGGCGATTTCATCTGGTGGTATCCCGGAGGATTCCGCGTCGGGGAGAATAGCGATTGCGGATTGGTGGATCCGGACAACGCCCCCCGTCCTGTCGCCTCTGTCGCAAGGGAATTCGTCCCGAAGTTCGATGCGAGCGAACATTTCACTGCGAATCGAACGCTCCTTTTCAAGCCGGAGAACGATATCGGAGGATGGGTGGGAGAATTCGACCGTCTGAGAGACAGATATGCCGCTATCCTGGAGACAGGACACCACGTCAGTGTTCGCACCATGGGCGTTGGGACGACATCCGCCGACTGTCCTCTCATTGATCCGGCGGGACGCTTGTGGAGCGGCGAGGGACCTTTGCGCTTCCTGGACTCCATTTTCGAGGAGGTGCGAATCCGCGCTGGCGACGGACCGTGGCAAACAGTGGATTTACCGACGGATCCCAAGCCGGTGACGCTGACTTTGCAAGGAGCGGGCCCTATTGAAATCAAGGCTCATGTCGGGAACATCGCGGAGGCGAAATGGCTGGCGAAGAACCCATCGGGAAGCAACTCGGGTCGCGTTCTCCTGAGTATCTCAGGCGACGTTCACGCCATTTCACCTTTGGAGAAGGATACGGGGTTTCAAGGGAGCGGTTCGTTCGGTGCGGTGAGGTTCAATGCAGTGGCTTCAGGCGTCCCGCTTCATTTGCAATTGCAGATTGAGGCGGAAAATCGCGCCAAATTCGGGGATATCCTTGATTTGATCATAAAGGAAAGATGAGCTTTATCCGTATAGGATTCAATGCATCCGAGCCGCGAAAGCCATGAGTGGCGGGGCGTTATCGGGTATCCTTAGGGAAGTCAAAGGCTATTCGTGACTTGCAAGTTCATAGAGAGAATTATAATCACATTCATCATTTAGGCAACCTCATCGGGTTGCCATGAAAGGCGAGCATATGGGCGACAAAATCTCCCGCCGCGACTTTGTCAAGGTGGCGGCGATCACACCAATTTTTTTTCAAACCATAAGTTTTCTCCCCGAAACCCAGGCGGGGAATGCATTGCCGGTAAAGTTCTCCAATCCGGATATCATCCATTACGATCATCAGTGCTTCACCATCCACGGCCATGATCTATATCTTTTCAGCAGTTGTTTTCACTATTTTCGATGCGCCCGCCCCTTATGGGGGGACAGACTTGATAAGATCAAGGGCGCCGGGTTCAACGCCGTGGAGACTTACGTCGCCTGGAACTGGCATCAGCAGGAACCGCCGGGAACGCCACGAGGCAAGGCGGACATGGAGCCATTCAATGCATTTCTCACGGAGTGCGCCGATAGAGAGCTGTATGTGATTGTGAGACCAGGGCCTTACATTTGCGCGGAATGGAACGGCGGAGGGCTTCCGTCCTGGCTGGCGCATCATCACATACAATATCGCACCGACAGCCCGGCGAACGAGAAATGGTCGAGCTACTGGTACGACACCGTCCTTCCCGTCGTTCGCAAGCATCTCATCACCAAAGGCGGAAACGTTATATTGGTGCAACTTGAGAACGAATATCAGTTCAGCGGATTACCCCAAAAAGTGGAATCGAACTATGTAAAGTCGCTCTACAAAGATGCCAAACGCAATCTAATCGATGTCCCGCTCATCACATGCTGGACCTCAGTGGCAAGGGATAAGAGCGATCCCATCATGTCTCAGTTACTGGACGCATGCAATTTTTATCCGGGTTGGAACATCGACAGCACGCTTGGATCCATCGAAGACATGCTGACGCAGGAGCCGAACTCCCCCGGAATGATCACGGAATTGCAGGGAGGCTGGTTCTCTAGCGTCGGCGGAGGCAGCCTCCGTGACACGGCGAACTACGGCGCGGATCAGATCAACGCCCTCACAAAGTACGTTATGGCGCATGGCGTCGCCGCTTCCAGTTATTACATGGGATACGGCGGAACGAATTACGGCTACTGGGGCTCACCAGGACGCACCACCTCCTACGATTACACCGCGCCTATCGCGGAGCCAGGAGGGCTATGGGATAAGACACGCGCCGTGAAACTCATCGGGGATTTCGTGAGGATCGCTGGACCGCTCTTCGTTCGCTCCAAACCGGTTGACGGTGGGGTGAGCGTCACGGATACGGGAGTGGAATCGCTTCTGCGTCAAAATGGCAAGACTGGGTTCCTATTCCTTCGCAACATGCAGGAACAGCCTCGAACCATCACCTGCCAGGTGACTTTGGATGGGCAAGCCCCCATATCGCTCTCCGTGCCCATGGGCGAGCGTGACGCGCGCTTCCTCGCCTTCAATCTGCCGATGGCGGGCACGACGATGGAACTCGCCAACCTGGAGATCGCCGAGGCGGTGCGCATGGCGGACACGCCGATTGTGGTGGCTTACGGCGACGTTGGAGACACCGCGATACTATCGTTCAATGGTTCGTCGGTGAATGGCGTGATTGCGGAAACAGATGACATTCAATCCTCCAACGATATGATCACCGCTCTGGTTACGCGGGAGCGAGCGGGAAAAACCAGAGCCTTCGCGGTCGATGGTCAACCCGTTGTGATCCTATCCGATTCCTATTTCATGAGAGACGTAAGACCCGCATCGCAAAAATCGGGCAATCTGACCTTGGATGTGGAGACGCTGCCTGGCGATAACAACTTCGTTATCCTCACTCCTCGCTCCGTCAAAACGCTGCGCATCAACGGGCAGGCGATTGAGTTGCAAAAGGAGAGTGTGAATAACGTGGATGTGTCGCGTTTCGTGCATCACGCACCCGATTTCCCTTTTGATTCCGTGGATATTCGTGAAGTGAGGATACGCAGAGATTCCCAAGCCCCCTCAGTCAAGATGTCGGACGTCACGATTGACAAGGACGGGGGGTATAACTCCCTGGATAGAATGGGGCATTACGCTTTCGGATACACCGTTTACAAAGGGGAACTGCCATCTATCTCCAAACAGGGCGATTTGGAGTTCGTCTTTTACGATTCCGACTGGCATGCAGCCTATATCGACGGCAAATGGATCCGGGAGTTAAGCGGAACCTCCGCCACACAGACCGTATCACCGGACCAAATCGGATTGGATCTGAGCAAAGCCCATTCGATGGAGATGCTTTACGAGAACGAAGGACGCCCCAACGGCGGGTACATGGAGCAGGAAAAAGGACTTAATTCGATTCGCGTCACCACCGGTCAAAATCAAATACAAGGCTGGAAACTCTCCTCGAAACGCGCCGGCGCATTGGGGACAAACCCGCCAGAAGCCCAACCGGATTATGACGACAGCGGTTGGACTCCCGTCGAGGTGGGGCATGGCACGCAGCCTTTCTTTAACGGCGGGAATGTCAACGGCTGGTTCCGTGTTCACCTGAATATCACCCAAGAGCAGTATGAGATCAAATCCCTGCACCTTAGGTTCGGGGGGGTGGATGATAACGGAGTCGTCTTCGTAAACGGACACAAGGTGGTGTCACACCAAGGCTGGAACATGCCTTTCAACGCCCCGCTCCATCCCTATGTGAAGCCTGGAGATAATTTGATTGCTGTCTACGTGCAAAACGTGGATGGCCCGGGGGGTATCTGGCAACCTGTGGAGTTGCAAGGAAACGGCTCCGAAGATCATCTGGCGAAGATGACCTTCCATCCCAAACTCGCAGGGGAGTTCGCGGGATGGCATACTCCCCATTTCGATGACGGCGAATGGACCTCTCAGCAAGTGGAGAATGTGAGCGGTCCGGATGAAATCACGTGGTGCCGGGCGCCGTTTCATCTCCCTGATACGAAGGGATGGGACGTGAGGTGGTCTCTTGAGATGCAAGCGACTTGTAACGCCCAGATCTGGGTGAACGGCGTACTAGTCGGGCGGTTTTTCCCCGAGGGACCCCAGACGCAATTTTACCTGCCAAGTTGCTGGCTGAAGGTCGGAGAGGTGCCCAATTCCCTGGTGATCGTGATGCGTCCAAGCAAGGATGGAACCACTCCGCCCTCCATCGCCTCCCTGAAGATATCAGCATATACGGAGTATTCGCCAAAGGTGGATCGGATGGAGATGGAGATGTAACACTTACGGAATGCCGAAGGATGAAGACCGGATTTAAACACCGCCGGGAGTTGGAACAATCCTTCAATAATACATTTATCAATGACGTTCGTGATCGAGGGTATTTGCAAAATACGGAAGATGAGGAATAACAGTCATTCGATCTTTGAAGACAGGCCTCAAAAGCCATTTGCAATACCCTCAAAACAATTCATTGACTCTATATCGGACAAGTTTAATTTCGATTAGCCCATGTGAAAAGCGAGAAAGTTAATTTGATGCGCCCTCATACCCTACGGGGTCCCTCGTCAAAAACCTTCCCTGAGTCGGGTCGTAGTAGCGGTGGGTGAGGAGGAGGAGACCGGTCTTGTTGTCCGTATAATACCCCCACTGAGCCTCGTATCCGAAGGGGTCGTTTGGATTGGCCACAAGCGGATTCCCCCAGGCGTCGTAGGCGGATGTGGAAAGGATGTTCTGATTGATATCCAGCCTCTGAACCACGCTCCCCTGCGGGTCGAAGGTGTAGTAGGCGCTGGCGGTCCCCATCCTTCTGGAGAGCAGACCGTTCGCACCCCAAACATTAAACGCCGTCACGTTCCCGCTCGAATCCATCTCAAGCACGGGAGCATCGCCATCGTACACGAAATAAGTCTTCCCCGCTGCGGTGCTTTTCCACGCCCGCAGTCCGTCCCCGTCGTATCCTGCAGTCATGACGGTTCCGTAGGAGGTCAGGCGGTTCTCGGGGTCGAATCCGAGTGCATCCCCTTTGTAGGTTGTCGGATTTCCGTTTCCGTCAAATGCGAAAGCGGCGTTCTGGTTGTCCGCGTTGAAGGAGTTCGGACTCCCCTTGAAGGTGGTCGGGTTCTCCGCGCCGTCGTACCCGAATGCGCTCGAATAGCCGCCGTTTCGCACGGAGGTTTCATTGAGAAGTTCGTTGCGAGTGTCGTAGGAGTAGGAGGTTGCTCCGGCGAGAGCGGGGTGCATGTCGTGAGCCAGAGCGTATTCGCCTAGTTCGAGATGCAAAACTCGCGCCTTTTGCGGGGTGAGAGTGTTCACATGAAGCTCGCTTCTCCACTATTCACCGTGCATTGTGACACATGGCATCTCAGCCTGCCCACTTCGTCCAGCAACGAGAGGTAACCCATATTATTTATTGGAACGGGCGATGCGAGGCATCCCATGATTGTGAAAAATAACACAATGGGGGGGGTAAAATAAGTACGAGAGCGGCGGCGAGCCTTGGGCGTTGCCTGAAGAGAATACTTGTCGAATGCGTCATCCGGAATCTCCTTCTCGAATCGAGCCTCAAACAAAACTTTCCCTTGCACAAAACTATCATATCACCGCCCGTTCAGGTTGTCAAGAGGTTTTAGATGAAATTTCAAAAATATTTTTTCGGATAGCCCTATGTGTCAATATAAAGTGAGACAATCTTCATGTCAAAATTACACTTCAAGACAGGAAGACTAACACTATGAATCACAAACAAGTCGTATCACATGAGAATGAATTTGGCCGATAGGCTCGATTCGAGCGCGCATAATTGGATAGAACCATTGAAGAAAGTAATTGATACGACTGGCGGGTATCTCCGCATTAAACACATTCCATCCCGAAAAAGATGTCCAATGGGGGGTGCCGATACTCTTGCAAAGCCCGAAGGAGGATGTGTTGCGGGCGAACCAAGCAGTTAATATTCAACCCCTTTGGGGTTGGCGGATGGCTTTCAAGCCATTTTGACCTCGGACCTCGGGATTCATCCCGATGGGAATACGGAGCGGAACCATAATAAACGCCGTCTTATTCCATGTGGCCGCTTACTCATCCATTCATCACCCACAGGAAACAGCGAAGAACCTAATATATTAGCTCCCCCCATATTTTGATATGAGGACAGCTAATGAAAGGAGATGAAAACTATTGAATATTATACAAATTAGAAATTATCATCATAAATATATAATTAAAATTTTGATAAATATTTTAATATGTGCGTTAATTCTTTTATCGCCTGGCTGCGGATTAATTCACAATCATATGATAATCAATAATAATAAAATGAAATTCGTTATAGGTCTTGCGAAATCCCCTTGGCCAAAATACCAGGCGGATATAAGGAATTCTGGTCTAGGTGCTGGGAAGGAAGCTATAGGAAAAATAAAATGGAAATTCAAGACACAGGGACATATACTATCATCGCCCGTTATTGGTGCGAATGGAACCATATATTTCACCAGCAAGGACGGTTATATTTATGCACTAAATAATTCAAATGGCAATTTGGAATGGAAATGTAATATAGGATATACTACAAATATATCATCTCCAGCCATTGGAGTGGATGGTACAATCTACGTTGGTGGGAAAAATTGCACTTTATATGCACTGAATGGCGATAATGGACATGCATATTGGAAATACAAAACTAATGATAATGAGCTATGGATGTCTTCACCTTTAATAGGAAAAGACGGAACCATATACATAGGATGCAGCGGAATATCAGGTGAATTCATTGCGATAAATGGAATCTCCGATCAATTAATGTGGATCTTCAATTCTATCGGCGATATTTTTTCTTGTCCAGCCATAGGAAGCGATGAAACTGTCTATGTGGGAAATGATACGGATTATCTTTTCGCGCTTGATGGAATGACTGGTAAGGTAAAATGGAAGTTTAGATTTGGCGGAACAGCGGAATCATCCCCTGCTATAAGTTCGGATGGAATTATCTACATAGGAAGCATGGATCATTATCTATATGCCGTGAATGGAAATGACGGAAAGTTACTATGGAAATTCAAAACCTATGACAAAATATTCTCATCACCTGCAATATCACCAAAAGGTATCATTTATTTCGGAAGCACAGATCATTACATATATGCTATATATGCAAAATCTGGGAAAATGTTATGGAAATATGAAACTGGTGATAAAGTTTTCACTTCACCCGTTATTTCCTCCGATGGAGCAATTTATGTAGGAGGAAATAATGGAGTATTATGTGCGTTGAATGGTTTAAATGGCAAGCTCATATGGAAATATAAAATAAAAATTACAAATAAAATACCATCTCGCAATTATGCCTTTGGATCTCCAGCTATCGGGAAGAATGGCACAATATATGTGGGGAATTGGGATAACTATCTTTATGCTATAAAGTAATCCAATGATGGTTGCTTGTTATTTTTCCCTGCCTGCCAATATAAGGTGGATTCCTTTTTTTTTTTATGGGTTTGCGTTGACACGATATCATTGCTACCAACTTATTTCAACCGAGGGATGACATCAACATGTACCAAGAAAGCTCACTATTCTAATCAAATTTGATATGTAGGCATGCTATATGGTGGAATGTTTTGATCTTAATTTCGAAATAGTCGTGTTATACGATATTAAATGTGTAATAAACAAGCGTCAAGCCGTATTAAGTAATTAATAACTCATTTTAAATAAACTGTATAAACGAAACAACTGTTAATTATACGGAGGTAATTGCAAAATTCAGAAAATGAGGCTAATATCGTTCATTTCATGCTCGGCGAAATACCTGAAAAGCGAATTTTGCAATTACCTGTACGGTATAATCCTTTCTGAAATCATGCTGTTTTGTCGTGGATTGGAGTGAAAACGAATTTGCATCACCTATGCGATACTACCATGTCGATATTGCCGGAGCAATTCCAATGGATAACCGAGATTTATGGGAGCTTCAACACCTGAGATCATCGTAAATGCTTGTTTATATCAACATATTGGTTACTGCATTCTGCCCTTCGGATACGCTTTCTGATGCCATCCGCACACTGAAATCCCAGAAGCTTATAAACGACTGTTGATAAGGTTCCCGTCTCCATTCTTAAAGTATGCCTGCCATCTCCAATGACACCTGATTTTTTTACCGTTCATGCAGGAATTCCCCGCAGAGGCATCGTAATATCATAAGGAGTCGCTCGGTTTGTCAAGCGCCGATGCCGATCGAGGGGCGATCATTTCATGTGTTTTGAACGCATCGGTGTTAATCCGTAAGAATTCGGAGGAAAGAGAATGCCGTACATTTCCGAAGCGTGGCAATTAAAATATGAGGGATTTCTATCCACTCTTGAGGATTGGATGGAGGATTTGGAACCATTGACGCTGGAATCCCTACTTGCGGAGGCGGGTGGTCCGGGATCCGTCGCGATATTTTGCGTGGATATGACCAATGGCTTTTGCCACGAGGGGATGCTGCGAAGCGAACGTGTTCAGGCTTTGATTGAGCCGATAAATGAGCTAATCATTGCGGCGTGGGAGGCGGGTGTGCGCCATTTCATGCTTCCGCAGGACGCACATCCCGCCGATTCTCCGGAGTTCAACGATTTCCCCGTGCATTGCATCAAAGGCACCAACGAAGCCATCACGATACCGGAGTTGATGTCTCTCCCATTCTCCGATCATTTCACAGTGATGCCCAAACGCTCCCTGAGTTCCTCCATCGGCACCGACTTGGACGCGTGGTTGGACGCTCATCCGGAGGTGACCCGCCGTATTGTGGTAGGCGATTGTACCGATCTCTGCGTCTATCAACTGGCAATGCATCTCAAATTAAAATCCAACGCGTTAAACTTGGATCAGCCCGTCATCGTTCCCGCCAATTGCGTGGATACCTACGATCTGCCGGATGATGTCGCCAAGGACCTCGGAGCATGCGCCCATCCCGCCAACCTGATCCACTCTCTGTTTCTGTATCACATGAATTTGAATGGAGTGCGAGTTGTAAGCGATATTTTATAAGAAGCCGTTATGCAATCGCTGCATGGCGGATGAGTCCGGGTTGGCGCGTAAATGCGCGCTCAAACACCGCTATTTTCCTTAATTTACGGGCAAACGATGTATTTTTTTTTCAAATTGGGTGTAATTTCTCTGTAACTTGAGTAAAATATAAATGGACGTATGTTAGCTCTCATAACTACGTCGCGCACGGAACGGCCGTATATCGGCTGGCTGCTGTCCCTGTTCGGCGGCTTAAGCTTAGCGATCGTTCGATTCCGAAGCGTGAAGCACTGTGGAACTTCAGGCTGAGGTCGATAATTGTATTCAGAAAGGAGCATAAGCCATGAGCAAGACAAAGGCATATCTCTGGCGGGTTGCATTGGTTGCGCTGTTGGTTGGAGCGGTATTCGCCGCACCGAAACCTGCGAGCGCCAGCAATTTGCTTAACGGTCTCAGCATTCGCGGAGGCTTTTTCACCCCGTCCAGTAGTGGTATTCGCGATATAACCGACTTTGCGTCCTGGGGCGGAGGTCTTGAGTATCAACTTCCGTGGTTCCCGCATCTCTTTAATGGCGACAACTGGAGCACCAGTATTTCAGTCGACTACCATTATTCGGATAGGACAGCCGGTATATTTCGTGATTTGCCCGTTTCCATCAATCAGGTTTACACCTTCAATGATGATAGCGGGCGCTCACCCTACCTTGGTTATTGTCTCACCGCCGACACCTTTGGCGGAACCAATAACTATCTAGGACTTCATCAACCCACGGTCACTCGAATGGGAGCGGGTCTGATCTTTGGGGTGAACGTAACGAGAAAGTTCTATGTGGAAACTCGTTACGAATGGATTGATCAGCACAATACGGTGGGCGACACCGCGCCGAGCGGTTTTCGCACCTACGTTGGATATCGCTTCTAAGCGATCGGGGGAGACGATATTATCCGTAACAATGGATAGGATATTACCTATCTCTCCTGACGTTTGCGGTTACCATTCAGTGGAAACACTGTAAAAGGCTGTCATTCTATCTTAAGGCATTCGACAATCCGTCGAATGCCTTTTTTTCATTTTATCCGTGGTGGGATACGGACAAAGAGTCGTTTTATTTGATGATTGGGACGCCTTCTGCTTGACGGATGCTTTTTTTATTGTCTATAATGGAGGAAGATTTTGACATTGTTGTTCAATTTCACTGCGTCAATGCAGGTTTTTTGGACATAGCCCGTCCCCAGTGTTCACCGCGGTACACCTCTCAAAGCGGAGTGACAGGCGACATACTATCAATGGGGGATGGATATTTGAAAACGATGTGTGTGAATTCCGCTCTCGCGGAAGCCGTTGACGGCTTGAGCGCGCGAAGCGGAAAGGTCAGTGCATTTCGACTTATCGGGACAATCATTGTCCTGCTTGCAGTTCCTTCTTGCGCCTTCGCTCAAGGCGTCACCTCTTCCATTAACACCGGCGATACCGCATGGCTGCTTGCGTCAACCGCGTTGGTGTTATTGATGACTCCGGGATTGGCTCTCTTTTACGGGGGCATGGTCCGCGCCAAAAACGTGCTCAGCACCATCATGCAAAGTTTTATCGCCATGGCGATAATCTCGGTGTTGTGGGTTTTATGGGGATACTCCCTTGCTTTTGGCCCGGATCATTGGCATATTATCGGAGGATTGAACTGGATTGGATTACATGGGGTGGGCGTCACTCCCGATCCCAATTATGGTCCCACGGTGCCCCATGAGGCGTACATGATCTTCCAGATGATGTTCGCCATCATCACGCCTGCTCTCTTCAGCGGCGCCATCGCAGAGCGGATTAAATTCAAGGCGTATGTGGTTTTCCTCGTTTTGTGGAGCACGTTCGTTTATTGCCCTCTTGCTCACTGGGTGTGGGGAGCGGGCGGATGGCTGAAAAACATGGGGGCGCTGGATTTCGCCGGAGGCACCGTGGTGCATATATCCAGCGGAGTTTCGGCGTTGGTTCTGGCGATAATGATTGGCAAGCGCCGCACGGACGAGCGTGAACTGATGCGCCCGCACAATCTAACCATGACTCTTATTGGCGCGGGACTGCTATGGTTCGGTTGGTTCGGCTTTAACGCGGGCAGCGCCATCGCTGCGAACGAGCATGCGGTGAACGCTTTTGTGGTCACCCATATCGCCGCAGCCACGGCGGCATTGGTTTGGGTGCTGTTGGATTGGAAAGCTTACGGAAAGCCGACTGCGTTGGGAGCCGCGACCGGAGCCGTTGCGGGATTGGTCGCTATCACCCCCGCGTCAGGCTTCGTGGATCCTCTCGGGGCTTTGGCGATCGGAGCGGGCGTGTCCTGCATCAGTTTCTGGGCGGTGGGCTTGAAAAACAGATTCGGTTATGATGACACCTTGGATGTCTTTGGAGTGCATGGCGTGGGAGGGATGTGGGGGGCTATCGCAACGGGCATCTTTGCGGTGCATCTCATCGCGTCCGACGGAGACCCGAAATCCAGCGGCTTCTACCATCAGGGTTTGCTTTACGGAGACTTCCATCAGTTCCTCGTTCAGGTGTTCAGCGTATTGGTCTCCGTTTGCTATGCGGTCGTGATGACCTTCATTTTAGGCACGATTGTGAATAAGACGATTGGATTGCGCGTTGACGCGGAGGAAGAGACCCTGGGCTTGGATCAGAGCCAGCACGGGGAGAGCGGATACGAGATGTTCGAATCCGGCTTGGATTGATTTTACGTCAACCATTGCACCTATTTGGCGTCTTGGGAACGGGATGTATGTAAAAAACAATGGAGGGGGCGTCCCTTTAAGATAAGCCCTCTCCTTGTGTCAATCATGTTGTAGGTTATTGAATACCTTCCTGCTGGCTCTGTCCCAATGTTGAAAAGGATGATCATTTTCCAACATCATCTCTCACAGCCTTTCATGTACGCCGGATTGCGATTCCGCGCCCTCTATGTGTCATAATAAATGCATCTTGACGGTGTGGTTGAGACCGCTCTTTGTGGAGCTTCCTTTCTATTGAGCCCGTCCCCGGTGTTCATCGTGGCGCACCTCTCTCAATGCGGAGCGACAGGCGGAGTAAATTCACCCGCTATGTTCGCGTTATCAATGAATTGATGTTCCAGGATGGAATATTTCACCCGAACGCGAAAGCGGAAATCACCAACGGGGGATGGAATTGAATACCACACATTACACGTTGCTTGGCGACGCGCGAGCCGTTATCGGCTCCGAATTGCGTCGCTCCAGGCGAGTCGGCAAATTCCGACTTCTGGGGACAACCCTTGTCCTCGCCTCTCTCTCCACCGCAGCCCAAGCGCAAGGCGTGAACGCGCTTCCCATCAAGGCCGGTGACACGGCGTGGATGCTCGCCGCCGCCGCGCTGGTCATGTTCATGACACCGGGGCTTGCTCTCTTTTACGGCGGCATGGTGCGGGCGAAAAACGTGCTCGGCACCATCATGCAAAGCTTCGTGGCTCTCGCGGTCATTACTTTCGTTTGGATCATGTGGGGTTACAGTCTGGCGTTCGGTCCGGATTTCCATCATGTGATCGGCAATTTGAGTTGGTTTGGTTTGCGGGGAGTCGGGTTGAACCCCAACCCGAATTATAATCCCACCGTGCCTCACGAAGCCTTCATGATTTACCAGATGATGTTCGCCATCATCACCCCGGCTCTTATCAGCGGGGCGGTGGCGGAACGTATCAAATTCAAGACCTATGTCGTATTTCTCGTTCTTTGGAGCACCTTTATCTATTGCCCTCTGGTGCACTGTGTCTGGGGGGCGGGCGGATTTCTGAAAGAGATGGGGGTGTTGGATTTCGCAGGCGCGGTTATCCACATCAGCAGCGGAACCTCCGCATTGGTGCTAGCGTGGATGCTGGGCAAGAGACACATGGAAGAGGGGGAGATGATGCGCCCTCACAACCTTACCATGACTCTGATCGGCACCGCCATGCTTTGGTTTGGGTGGTTCGGATTCAATGCGGGAAGCGCCGGAGCCGCCAATGCGCAAGCGGTGAATGCGTTCGTCGCCACGCATATCTCCGCAGCCATCGCCGCCCTCACATGGATATTCCTCGATTGGAAAATCTACGGCAAACCCACCGTGCTTGGCGCCGCCACGGGAGCCGTGGCGGGATTGGTGGGCATCACTCCGGGAGCCGGGTATGTCAGCCCGATGTCGGCGGTTGTCATCGGGATTGTCGTTTCCTTGATCTGCTTCTACGCCGTCACCTTGAAGAACAAGTTCGGCTATGACGACACGCTGGATGTCTTCGGAGTGCATGGCGTGGGAGGCATCTGGGGGGCTATCGCGGCGGGAATCTTCGCCACCTATATGGGTAGAGGATTGATTGCGGGCAATCCGTATCAATTATGGGTTCAGTTCGTAGCCGTTGTGGTAACCGCCGGTTATGCCATGCTTGTCACCTGGCTCATCGCCATCATCCTGAATCACACGATGGGGTTGAGGGTGGAACACGAACAGGAGACCCTTGGATTGGATCAAAGCCAACACGGCGAGAGCGGTTACGAGATGTTCGAACCGAGCATGCAATAAGCTTTCGCTCCTTTCCTGTCAGTTCCAGAGCCCTCCCGCATTGGGAGGGTTCTGGATTGCGGAACCGAATGGCATGAGCCGGAAGCGTCTGTCGGAGCTATAGCCGCAGTCGGAAGGGGGTTGTTTTCTCCACTTGAATCAGCGTCACATTTTCCGTTGCGTCCCACAGCCACCAACTTCCTTCTGGTTGTTCTTTTTCCACCTGTGTTAGCGGCGAGCCATTTAACTCGATGGAACTTGGCCGGAAGGGGGATGAGACGATTAAGCGGCTTGTTATCCCTTTGATCGGTTTCACTGTGAGCGTGATTTCGCCGTGGATCGTCTCGCTTCCGCATGGCGCCCCCGATGTCATCAGCCATCTCCGGGAACCATTCCGTATCGCGATCGTGTTGGGGTAGGCGAACACGCCCTCCTTTATATGGAAAAGATTGTTCATTATGACCCCAGGGTTCAGCCAAGGCCCGAATGGCTTGTTGCTTAGCAAATGGTAGGAATCGGGATAGCATCCGTAGGATGAAGGGGAATGAAGCTGCTGCTCCTGCATTCCGCAATGCGTGATGCTTGCTGCGAGCTTTTTCCAGTCAAAGGAATGGTCGTATGGCGCGAGGGAGAGAAGAGCGTGCGCATATGCGAGCCCATTCCATTGAACCGGACGCCCCATCCACGACCATGTGAAAAAACTGCTCCCGAACACCGGCGTGGTCGCTCCGGGCATGATCGCCCGATTCGGATATCTCCACTGATACACGAATGGCACGCCCGTCCATGCCCAATACGCCGCGCGTCGCAGGTATTGTTGGTCGCCAGTGATCAGATAGCCATCCACATATTCCGGGATTACGTTCGCCGCCGCAAGTATGTCGGGCTCCTGCAGGGGACATTCCCAAACCTGAGCTCCGGCAGGGATGCGGAACCTTTCCATTGATTTCAAAGCCCTCAACAACGATCGCACCGCTGCGGGGTTTCGGGTTATCAATGCATAGGCGGCGATAGGCCCCAGATTCGTGGAGCATATCCCCACGTTCGTGCCTCCTCGAGGCCCTAACTTCTCTCTATCGGGGGTGTCAGGCGCAAATCCCCAGGTTCCATCGGCTCTTTGGGTTCGCATATTCGCCTCAGCGCCCCCTCGCGCTGCGTTTAACGCCGATTGAACTCCCCCTTTCCATAAAGCAAGGGTGACATCGCCTTGGTTCATATGGAATCGGTTCATAACCTCTTCGACCTGCTGCGTCGCTTGAGCGGCGATTTGGGGGTTGTTCGTTTCATTCGCGATCTTTAGAAGCTCTATCGCGATGCCGGAATTGGGCGCCGGTCCTGTATTATCCTGTCCTTTCCATCCATTATCGGGTCCGCGCCATAACGTCCGCATGAAACACTTTGCACTCAGATCGATCTCCTGCTGCAGCGAACGAGGCGCCGCGGCGTACAATGGATGATAAAGAGGAGAGTGCAGAACGGTTTGGATGCCGTCCAAAGCCGATCCAGCGGAACGAAGGAAAACAACCGCATGAAGTCTGATTTCACGTCCACGTTTCAACAGATATGGTGTGTTCGCTTCGGATCCGTTCTCCATCACCCATTGCGGGATGGTGGGGACGAATAGCGCCATGCGGGAGTTGTTCTGACGCATGGCGCGGTTCGGAGTTGCGAATTGCACGGATTCCCCCTTGTGGACTCCATCCCACTTGGCATTGGGATTCCAGAGCATGGTCAACACCATCCCGTGCGTCGCGAGAGAGATCATCGGTGACGTGATGCGTAAAGGGTGAGGGGTCCATCTTTCGGACATGGGCGGGTCCACAAACTCCGGACTGGAGGATATCTGCTTGGATGATAGGAACTCCAAGCCGGGGAAGATGGCGTCGCTTTTCGATGAGCCGAACGATCCTTCCCCGATTCTCAGGTCTGGGCATCGAAAAGCCAGGAGATCCAAGTCTCTCTTTGCATGAAGGCTGGCGTCGATGGATATGACGCCGAGTTTTCGGTTCAAAAGGAAAGTGACATCCGCGTTCCAGTTTGGATTCGGGATGGAAAATCGTGCGGATGACGCCGTGTGGCTTATGAGCTTTGCGAGTGGGAATTGCTCCGAACCCTTCGTTGTATTCACCTGGGCTATATGGGGCAACACCGCAAGAAGTTTCCATTTCCCTTTGACGAGATACTCCACGGAGGCGAAAGCGTACTGTTTCAGTCCGCCCCCATCGCCGATTTGCGGGAAGACCAGGCGCATATTCCCCGAACGGAGATCCAGAATGTTTTTTTGATTACCCCATCTCTCCGGCGGGGCAAGAGAAATCACGGATGACCAGACGGCGTCGAGGCTCCTCGTTTGAAGGCTGCGTGTTACGGACACCCTGGCGTAAGCGATTCCGGAACGTCGAAACGGTTTGCATCTCCAGAGGAATGTGCCTGATTCGCCCGCTTTCAATTTATTGGAAGATTGCTTCACGCCAAGTCGTTTCAAATTCGGGCTGAGTGTGATGGAGGCATGAATTCCCTTTGCAGTGGATCTTCCGATGTTTTGGATGGTCAGCGCCATATCGAAAGAGTTCCCAGTGGTGAGAGGTGTTTGTGTGGCGTTAAACGCCTGAATCACCAAATTAGGACCGGTGGGATACGGGAGGGGCTTAAGGTGGATATCGGTGATCAGCCACTCTCCCGGACCGGTCTCCTCTGATTCGTTCACCCTTTGGTCTAGTTGCACTCCCACAACTTCGAGGTTCGGGGAGTAATCGTAACTGAAGCTGGCATGGTGCCATTTCCCGTCTCCGACGGTTTTAGCGGGAACCATCCACGCAGTTCTCGCCGCGCCTCCCTCCTTGCCGTCCGCAGTGAAAGGAATGACGTAGAACACTAGGTTCTGTCCCTGCACGGCGGAGGCGATCGCCCTGTATTCAAAGGAGACGATGCCCTTCAAACAGGGATTCACGCCCTGTTGGTTGAGGATTGTCGCCTGGTTGTTCTTGGCGTAGAGTAACATGGCTTCCTTGCCGTTCCATGCGCCTTTTATCGTTGTGTATCCGTTATCCTCGGTTGCGGCGTTTACGCTAAGAAACGAGGATGAGATCGCGGCGCCCAGGGGGATACCCGCCCCTTTTGCCGTGCCGGGCGGCGTGAAAAATACCAAAATGATCAAAAAACAGACTGAGCTTTTCAAATGGGTTTTGAATTGCATGGAAATCCTCCTGAATGGAATAATCGATGCTATCTTTACAGGATTGTGACGCTCCTCGATGGAACCGTGCTCGTATGATCATGGAACCGTTGCGTGCAAATGATGTTTCATAATACACCTTTCTATTGTATAATTCCTGCAATAATCCAATGCGATTTGTAACTCATATCGAAATTGTCCGACGAATCAATCGACATAAGATTACGCTGATTTAGTCCTATCAAAGTTCAATAAGGAGGGTTGCGCTTGGCACGGTTATTACTGAAAAAAATCAAAGATGTGCGCGGTGTCAAATTCGCCTTGCGGTTCGTGGCGGTTGGAGTGATCTTGGGCGGATGCGCATTCGCCCATGAAGTTGGCGGGAACAAGCCCATTCCCACGCCTTTGACGGTCGAGAGGAATCAAGCGGAGATTCTATTTAGTCCGGAGGACGATATCCAATCCGCTTGGATCCGGGAGATCAACAAGGCTCGAAAGTACATTCACATAGCCTGCTTCGGGATATCCAATCCGGTTATCGCTCATGCGCTGGAATCGGCACGAAGCAGAGGTGTTGAAGTAATCCTGCTGGAGGATAACCGTCAATCACGGTTGAGATGGGATGAACACGGAGTGTTGCAATCCGACGGTTGCGAGGTCATCATTAAAAAATCCACGGTTTTGCTGCACGATAAAATGGGGGTTTTCGACGGAAAGGACGCCATCATCGGCAGTTGGAATCTCAGCGATTCCGCGGAGAAGCAGGATAACAGCGATGTTGTCTTTATTAACGATCCCTCCGTAGCTCAACAGACGGAGAAGGCTTGGGAATGGATGTTTCAAAGAGAGCGAGGCGCGCCTTATCGTTTCGGCGCCGCTCCATCCTCCATCCCCGCCTCTTCCGCAGGCGTCAGCGCTCCTGTTCCGCCCCCTTCCAATGGCTCCTCCACGCTTGTGTGGGTGAATACTCGTTCGGGCGTCTATCATTATCCCGGATCCAGATGGTACGGAAAAACCTCGCAAGGGGCTTACATGACCGAGAAGGAGGCGATTAGCAAAGGATATCGAGCCGCAAAAAACGGGGATTAGATTACCTCCTTCCATCCTAGAGCGTATCCCGAAGTTCGCTCCATATTTCCCTGCACCCTATTTGAGATTTCGCCGCAATCGCCATCCCTTACGCTGCGTCCCGCTATCTGCGCCTTTATTCCTCCGAAAAAGGGATATGTCTCGATGTTATTAGGCTTAAGAATGAGGTGCAGATTTGAAGCGTCAGCATTGCAATCGGTGATAACGGCTCCGCCCGCCAAGGTGGCGAACGCCGCCGCAAGACTGGTTTTCCCCGTCCCTCCCTTTCCGCTTGCGATTGTTACACGCATACAACATCATTGCCTTCCGTATTGAGGCGGGTTATTCATATTGATCGACGGGAGGAGAGATATTGTCAGTCCTCCCGTCGTCATGAAGGGTCTATTCTTCTTTTTAGCTGCGGTTGATCTCATCCAGTCGTTGTTTCACGACGGATAACCGATCCCCCAGTATTTTGGCATGTGCTTCCAGCGCCGCTTTTTCATCCGTGTATACGGGTGAATTGAAGCTCCGCGCCATCCCGCTCCGCGTCTATGGGCGAGTCCGAGTCCCACCCCCGCCATAGGGGAGAGGGCTCCGCCATATCCTGGTGCGTATCCGGCGCATCGTCCAAGCCCGCGTCCCATCATCGGACCTAGCCCTTGCGGGCCGGTGGCGTCCAATCCAGGCGTAATATCCCTCCTTTCCTTTTGAGCTTCAAATCCGTTCCAGCGCTTAGCGAGAACCTTTGCGGTTGCCGTTGCCCATTCCATTTCCGCCGCGTCGTCTGCCCAGACCAAGC
Organism: Chthonomonadales bacterium; assembly: GCA_027459625.1. GTDB lineage: Bacteria > Armatimonadota > Chthonomonadetes > Chthonomonadales > CAJBBX01 > DTKV01. The sequence goes on along the minus strand of DAIDHP010000015.1, from coordinate 43,068 downwards.
CCTTGTCCTGGCTGCTGGTTTTGATTTCTTCCCAAACCAGGCGCGGGATTGTTGTTTTCGGAACAACGTCCAAATCCTCGGCCGGTCATGGGTCCTTGTCCTTGCGGACCTGTTCCATCACCTCGTGGCATTTTGCGCTCCTTTCCGCCGCATTGACGCGGCATTTCATTTCGTATTCTTAATGAGAGTCTTTTGCGTTTTGCTGGCTGGCCTTCACAAGATATCCTCTCTGATACGATTCCAATGCTTGCAGCACCGTTCATATCCATGCCCGCCGCTTGCCGGGTTTGAAAGGAGTTTGGTCCGCATGAGCCGGCCAATACAACGTTCACCCCTTTGCGAGTTAAGTTTTGTGCTGTTTGGGCGCCCGCTCCATATGCGTTTTCAACGGTTTCATTGCTCAAAGGCTCCCAAGGTTTGGAATCGGTGTCGTATTTGCAAAAGTAGGGGGCTCTGCCGAACCTTTGTTCCACTTGCTCGGCAGGATCCTAAGTTGTCGATGTGATCGCTATCTTCATACTCCAACACCTTTTCCATATCTTTGAAACATCCAATAAGGAACATTTGGTTATATGTTATTTATTTCTATATGTTTGTAACATCTATTATCTCACACCATTAATGTCATGTCAAGGGGTGTGCAAAAATATTTGATTTTTCATGACCGTTTTCTTCGGCAATGAAGGGCGGATTGCGGCGGGGCGTCGCGTGGGTGGATGAAGTGAATAAAGGCGCGCATGGTCGAAGAATAGGGAGAGATAATCCTAGTGCGTCAAACGGAGAATGGAAGAGGGGCGGGTGGAATTCCGCCCCTCATTTCAACGTTATCTATGCATCCTTGCGTATCGATAGGACAGGAGCCTCGTTGAGTCCGTAGGGGAGCAACATGTATTTATCCGTCCACTCCTCCCCTTGCGTTACGAACTGCCCGGGGCCGGTCCATCTCGGATAGAGGATCGAGCAATGCAACGGACCAAGCAGGTTTCTTCGCCCGCTGACGACTTCGATCTCCACACGGTTTTGTCCTGGATTGAGGGCATCCGTGATATCAAGCTCATAATTCGGCCACGCGATGTTTCCCGCTTCCAACCCGTTCACTCGGATATGCAAGAGAGTTCCATTCCAGTTTGGAACCTCGATGCATAGCCGTTCGCCCTCCTTGAGGGATGGCTGCAAGTGAGTGACATAGCTCACCGCGCCCGTGTAACAGGGAAGTCCCTGTGTGGTCCAATCGCCCAGTTTCAGCGTGACGGGCAGTTTGGTGATCGTCATGCGATCCTGATCCATACGAACGCCAAACTCTCCGGTGAAATAGACGCACTCCAGGTTGGAATTGTACGCATATTCCGTTTCCAACACAAGAGTGTTCTCCCCTTCTTGGAGCGCCGATGACGGAACAAGGGTCTTTACAAACGAGTTATCGATCCACCAACCCTCGTTTTGATCCGATTTTAAGGTATGACCGTTCAGAGAGATGAAATACTTATCCGGAGTCTCCATGACAAGATTGCACGGACCGGTTGGCAAGTCCTCCACGTTAAACCGATACCTTAAGGAGACAGTGATCGGCTTCGCTGCGGGAGGCTTGGTCTGCGCCCACGGCTGAACCATATCCCCGCTGCGATGAGGCAACCCAGCGGCGTCTCGCACCGCTCGGTCGATTTTGAGGATTTCCATCGGAGCGTGCCATTCGCCTTCGTTCACAGCAAACTCGGCTACATCCAACGGAAAAGCGTTAGGCTCGTTGCGCAGGATGGGCCAATTCTCCTGGTGAATGATAATTCTCTGGGTTTCCTTTCTCTTTTTCTTCGGGCGAAGGCTGGAATCAGGCTCGGGATCTATCACGTACAGGGCGCTTCCCACCCCCGGCAGTTCCGCAAAAATCGTCACCGCGCCGTTTTCGGTCTTGGCGTCTGCAAGATGGACTTCGCCTGTTAGGGCGTCCCACTCTTGAACCTGTCCGTTTCCTTTCAGAGTGATGACGAGGGGTCCCGTGGAACGATCCTGTTTGGTATGTACGATAAAGAGGAACTTTCTTCCGCTCTCATCCATTCGCAGCATGTAAATAGTATCGGGATGTTGCTCTCCATCCTCCGTGGCGATGGAAACTCGATCCAAATCCGGAACGGCGTTCAACGCGGCGGAGAGAGAGGCTCTATCCAATGGGATCGCCTTGGATTTTCCGATCAATCCGTTGAGTTCCGCGCTTGCTTCGCATTGAACGAGCGTTGGCGTCGGTTCCACGAATATGACCGAACCACCGGCGGATTGAAATCGATTGAGCATATCGACGGTGCTTTTTCGGAGGGTGATCGACGGGGGCACCACCACCGTTTTGTAGAGTGCGTCTCCAACCTTCAGTTGCTTGCCCGAAACGTCTCCATGACGAGAAAGTATATCCTCCTCCACGTAATCGAAATCGAAGTGCTCCTGCAATAGAGAGTTCTGAACCATCATGAACTGTTCATTGAGCTCACGCGCCTTCCGGTTTCCCTCGCTGGCGCCGCCTAAACCCACTCCAGGCGTCACGACGCCCCATACGCTCTCCACGGGATGTATCACCGCGACGTCACGCACGGGCTCCCCTTGGGTCATCAGGACACCGACTCTTGCAAAGTAATCCTCGACGATGGAGTAGCTTCGCCACCACGGGGACTGGAAGGAGATCGAGGCGGGATAGTCCCGCTTCGCCTCTCCCAGCATGGTGTACCAGGCGAGATGCTGGCAACGGAGGTTCACGCCGAGGGCGGCTTGCCAGTCTCCCACCGCCTTGTGTTCAGCGAAGGTGAAGCCCCATCCCGTGCAACCGTAGAGCTCGCTCAGCATCCATTTCCGCCCGAACTGATGATGCACCGAGGCGCACTGCTTGGCGGTGGAGTATTCCGGATTCGACCCGCCTTCGCGAGTGACCCCTTCGGCGCAAAGGATATCGATGCCGGGAGCCTGCATGTATTCATAAAAGCGCATCGCGGACCCAACAACCGACGTTTGACTGATGAGGTTCTCTTCGGCAAGCACATGCCCGGTGAACAGGATGCCGGTTTCATCGCACCATTTTCCTATCAACCCCCCGAAATTCGTGGCGAAAAGGTGGGTGAGGGTGTCGATGTAATCGTGCCTCACGGCGGAGTATGCTTCGCCATCCGGTTGGAAGAACAATTCCGGGAGATGATCCAATAGATCGTAATTGTAGCGAGCCTTGAAGCTCTCGGGGAGCTTTGCGGTCCATGGACATCCAATGGTGTTGGGAAAATGTCTGGCGCCCAGTGTGCCGTAATTGGGTTCGTCGGTGAAGATGCCCGGGATAACGGAGTTGTTGTATTGCGAAAGACTGTTTTTCTTGTAGGCTTCATGGGTGACGCGAATGAACTCATTTACGGCTTCATCGGAAAGGGTGTCCAGATAGGTTTGTCCGTTGTACCAACGGGATTCCGGCATGGTTCTTATATGAAACGCCAGCAGGGATTCCCCCTCTTCCGGTTTCGCTCCGGGGTCCGCCTTGTGAGCGTTTTGAATCACCACGCCATCGATGCGCGCGTAGAAAACCCCGATTTCATCGCCGGTCGGCTGATACTCCGAGGGTTTGGCCACCGTGAGAGCCACTTCACGCATTCTATAGCGGACATCCTTCGTGACCAATCCCCCCGCCGCTCCGGAGGGCCAGCGATCCTCGTCATACAACCACGCTTCCATATCCTGTTTCCGAGCCTCATCCGCGCATGCGTCAATGAGTTTGAACCACTCCTCGGAAAGATAGGGGGTCGCCAATCCCACGCGAGAATGCATGAAGGCTCCCCCCAAGCCCATCTCCTTGAATACACGAATCTGGCGTCGAAGCTCATCTTCCTCAAGCGGACCGTTCCACGCCCAGAATGGCTTGCCGCGATATTCGGAAGACGGCGAAGCGAACTGATTTTGATAATCCATTGTAAAGTCTCCCTTGGACCACTTTGTGATATAGGCGGAACAGCGATATATTACCCAATTTGTCGGACTGATCGGATAAGTCAGATCAATCGGTTAAGACTTGTCAATTGAATTGGACTAAACCCTTTCTCACTCATTCACCAACACGATCTTCCCCGTCGCGCGGGTTTCCATGATGGCGTGGTGGGCGGCGGGGGCTTCGCAGAGAGGGAATCTTTTGCCGATGATCGGGTTTAGGTATCCGTTCTCCAATCCAGCCTCGATCCCCGCGAATATTCCTCGGAACTCCTTTTCCGTGGCGTTCGCCAGCATCATGCCCATCACGCAGGAATCCTTGCGCATCATGAGGCGCGGATCGATCTCCACCTTGCCTCTGTTGCCGATTACAACCACTCTTCCATGCGGGGCGATGATCTCCAAATCATCGGCGAGATTCGCGTTCGCAAGCATTTCCAGGATGACGTCCACCCCTTTGTGCTCCGTCTCCTTCAGGATTTGCATGTATTGGTCCGGCGAGGTGTGATTGATGGCGATGTGAGCGCCGTTTTCCCGTACCAGCCTCAGCCCCTCCTCCGTACCCGCCGTGCCAATGACTCGCATGCCCGCCGCCCTGCCGAATTGGATGGCGGCGAGACCCACCCCGCCCGAGGCTCCATGCACAAGCAAACTCTCCCCCGCCATGCCCTTCGCCCTCGCGAAGAGAGCCTGCCACGCCGTTCCAAACGGGACGTACAACGCCGCGCCTTGTTCGAAGCTGATATTGTAAGGCAGAGGATGCACTTGGGATTCGGCGCAGAGGCACTTTTCCGCATATGTTCCGGTAAGCGATCCCGATGTGTACACCCGATCCCCCCGTTTGAACTCCGTGACATTTTCTCCCACGGCATCCACAATCCCCGCCGCGTCGGAACCGGGAGAGTAGGGCATGGGGATGTTGCCGTAGATGCCCTTGCGGATGTAGGTATCCACCGGGTTCACCCCGATCGCCTTGATATTCACCAAAACCTCCCCCGCGCCCGGAGCCGGGGTGTCGATCTCCTCAATTATCATTACTTCGGGTTCGCCGAACTCTCGCACGCATATCGCTTTCATTTCAAACGCTCCTTTGCAATTTGCCATATTATCCAATGCAACGACTTGTTTCTCCAAGAGTTCATCATCGGCGTCCGGGTGGGCGGCTGATCCATTCTTCGGGCGAAATCGATAAACGCTTGGTAATTTTATGGAATTACTGACTTAATACCTATTTTCAAGGTATGAATACTATCCGTAAATGTATTATCGCGTCAAACAACGTCAACTCGTGATAAAATGCAATCAAAGGAATTATGCGGTAAGACCCGCCAAAAAGCTTTTTATATCGGAGATAGCTATGAAACAATGGTTTTCGATCCTCCTCTTGCTCCTGCTTGCATCCGCAGCCTGCGCGGATACGATAAATGGAGTCTGGGCGAACTCGGGGGAGATTACGTTCAGGGACGCCAATTCCAACGCGATTGTCGCCACGATCAGCCCCAATATCTTTGAACCCGGATGGGTGCAAAGACGCGTTACCTCCGCCAACTCCCTACAAAACGTAGGGGGAGGGGTGATTGTCACCACGAACGGAATTAAGATCACCGTGCAGCCCGATATCCGCATGGAAGGGAATTCCGTTGTCTGCCGCTACGTACTGACGCCTCAACAGGATTTGCGGGTCAATAACATCGACGTTTCGATGATCGTTCCCATCGCCGCCTGGATAGGCGCGCATTGCGAAGCCGACGGCACACCGACCATTGTGCCTGTCACGGCGGCGCAGGCATCGATCGCCACATGCCATCATTCGCTTTCCCTAACCAAAGGTACGCATTCACTCACGATAAAAACTCCGGACAATACGATTCTACTTCAGGATAATCGAATCTGGAACGCCACAGACCTCGAAATACGCATCAGCACGGGCGATCCGGTAAACTACGATTGGAAAGCCGATGAACCGAAAACTATCCAATTCACCGTGGATTTCCACTCGGAACTCAACCTTCAAAAGGAGCGACCTCTCATGCTCAAGCCAGACGCCGACTGGATACCGATGGAACCGAAAATGAATATTGTCAAAGGGAGTGCTTTGGACTTCTCCTTCCTGGAGGACGCCCCTGCAGGCAAGCATGGCTGGGTGATCTCCACCCCTAACGGACATTTCACATTCTCCAACTCCCCCAATATAACGGAACGGTTTTACGGGGTGAACCTCTGTTTTTCCGCTAACTACCTCACCAAGCCGGAGGTGCGCGAGTTGGCGCAAAGGCTGGCGATGCTGGGGTACAACGCCGTTCGCATCCACCATTACGAGATCGGGTTGATCACCAACGATCCAAACAGCAGTCTTCATATCGATCCCGTCCAAATGGACAAGCTTGATTACCTCGTTTATCAGTTGAAAGAACACGGAATCTATGTCACCACCGACCTTTTCGTCTCACGACCGATTCGACCGGACGAGGCTCCGGGAGATAACTCCGACATAAGTAATTTCAAAATGGCGGTGATGGTTTCGAACAAGGCCCTGAGGAACTGGGAGGATTTTTCGCGAGAACTGCTGACGCATAAGAACCCCTACACCGGCTTGGAGTGGAGGGATGATCCGACCATCGCTTTCATCAGCTTAGTGAACGAACCCACAATGCCTGCAAACATGGGGCCGGTTCGCGGCGCCTTGCACTCCGACTTTGAACGGGAGTGGCATGCATGGCTGAGGACGCGGTACGCCAGCGACGAGGCGGTTCAAAAGGCGTGGGATGACCCCTCAGCCACTTTCAACGCCCCCATGCCATCCAATTTCGACAACACGCCTCAAGGCTTGGATTTCGCCGTATTCGCGGCTTGGCTGCACAATCGAACCTGGGATCGGATGAGCGCATTCCTGCGTGATGAACTCCACTGCAAAGCCCTTCTGACCTATTTGAACGGATGGGCGGAGTTGCCTCAGTTCATGGTGGATCGAATGAAGTTCGATTACGTGGATAACCATTTCTACTGGGATCATCCGAATTTTCTTGATAAAAAGTGGAGTTTGCCGTCGGAGGGATGGTCCGGGGGAGGTTCCGCAGTGGATGCCGGAGGCGCGGGTCCGGGGGGAATCGTTGAGACCCGCCTCTGGAACAAGCCGTTCACAGTGACGGAGTTCAACTACGTGGCTCCCAATCCCTACCGAGCCGAAAGCGGGTTGCTGATGGGTTCCTTTGGTTCCCTGCAGAACTGGGGAGGAGTGTGGAGATTTGATTACGCCAGCAGCGAACAGTCGGCGATATCAGGCGGTCCGATCGGATATTTTGACACGGCTTGCGATCCCGCCAATCAGGCTGCGGATCGCGCAGCCATTCTCCTTTACCGACGCGAGGATATGAAACCGGCGGATCACAAGATCACGCTACTGCGCTCCGTGGATGAATTGATGAAGCACCCTGTTCCATTGAAAGATCCGGGACTTGGAGGCTTGGATTTGGTGACTGGAGTGGGAACCACCGTCTATGCAGCGCAAAATCCGCCCAAACCCGCCAAGAACGAGATTATGGTGACGGATCAGTCCTTGCCGCAAATAGAGCAAATGATGAGGGCGAAGGGGTTCCTGCCGCCAGCCAATCAAACAAATCTGTCCCGCCAGATACTGGAAAGCGATAACGGGGAGGCGCTGCTTGAAGCGAACAAGGGGTTGCTCGAGATCACCACCCCTCGCACTGCGGGGGGAGTGGCGCGACCCGGAGAGATCATACATACCCAAATGCTGGATGCGAAGGTGGAAGGCGCAAGGGCGGTTATATGGGCGTCCTCGCTGGATGACAAACCTTTGGACCAAAGCTCCCGCATTCTATTAGTGCATGTAACGGATGTGGAGAACACCGATATGCTTTTCCGCGGTCAGGATAAAAGGGTTTTGGAGGCTTGGGGACGTTTACCCTATCTTGTGAGGGCTGGCTCCGCCACGGTGACTTTGCGCTGTCTGCATCCTGAGGGGTTCAAAGCGTGGCGTTTGGATACTTCCGGGGAGCGCGTGGCTCCATTGCCGGTTCATATTGAGGGCGATCACCTTGTGGTCGATCTGTCCACTGCGGGACCAAACGATCAGGCTACGCTCTACTACGAGATCGCGCGAAAATAGCTTGGAACTTAGGAGTTTTTTTGGGGGTCAATCCAACGCCATGATGTTTTCGGCGGGGCATGGGTTGATTCCCCAAATCTCCTTCGCGTATTCCCGTATGGTGCGATCGCTGGAGAATTTTCCGGATCGAGCGACGTTTAGGATCGCTTTTCGAGACCATAGTGGCTTGTTGCGATACTCGGAGCCGGCATGATCCTGGGCTTGAATATACGACGGCATATCCGCAAGGTGCATATAATAATCGCCGTGTTCCGTAAGGTTGTTGCGAACCCAGTTGAAAAGCCCGGGCTCCCCCGGCGAGAATAGTTCCGAGGAGAGCGTATCCACCACTCTTTTCAAGTCAGGATGTTCTTTGAGCATCTCAATTGGATCGCAGCTCTTCGAAAGTCGCATCTCTTCGATTTCGGATGCGGTTAATCCAAAGATGTATATATTCTCCTCTCCCACTTCCTGCAATATCTCGATATTCGCTCCGTCCAAGGTGCCAATGGTGAGAGCGCCGTTAATGGTGAATTTCATATTGCCCGTGCCGGATGCCTCCATGCCGGCGGTGGAAACCTGTTCGCTTAAATCCGCGGCGGGGATGATCCTCTCGGCAAGGCTAACCCGATAATCCGGTAAAAAGACCACTTTGAGCAAACCCTTGCATTTGGGATCGTTATTGACCACCTGCGCCACGTTGTTAATGAGCTTAATAATGTTTTTCGCCGTCGCATAGCCCGGAGCGGCTTTTCCCGCGAAAATACAGGTTCTTGGGTGAGAGGGCTCGATGTTATCCTGAACAATCCGCAGATATTCATGTATGATGCGAAGCAGGTTCAAAAGCTGACGTTTGTATTCGTGAATGCGTTTGACCTGAACATCGAATAGGGAGTCAGGATCGACGATCACGCACGTGGTGTCCCGAATAATCCGCGTCAAACGCTCCTTGTTAACGCGCTTGGCTTGAAGAAAATCCTGCTGAAAACCGTTGTCATCGGCGTAATTTTCCAGTTTACGCAACTGCGTTAGATCGGTAACCCAATCATCGCCGATGGCTTCCGTAATGATCTTGGAGAAGTGAGGGTTCGCCAGTTTCAGCCACCTTCGGGGTGTGACCCCGTTCGTTTTGTTGTTGAAGATCTCAGGCCACAATGCGAAGAAATCCGGAGCCATTTTTTTGGTGATGAGATCCGAATGGAGTGCGGACACACCGTTCACGGAATGGCATCCGACCATGGCGAGGTTCGCCATCCGTATTAATTTTTGCTCCCCCTCCTCCACAATGGATACATTACGGATTCTCGCGGAATCGAATCGCCATTTGGCGGACGCTTGTTGAAGGAAACGCTGGTTGATTTCATAGATGATTTGAAGATGCCTGGGAAGGACATATTCCATCAAGGAGACCGGCCATTTTTCAAGAGCTTCGGGCATCAGGGTGTGGTTGGTGTAACCAAGCGTGGAGCGTGTTAACTCCCATGCGAACTCCCAAGACAGTTCGTTTTCATCCACGAACACCCGCATCAATTCCGGAACGGTTAGCGCCGGATGTGTGTCGTTCAAGTGGATCGCCACCTCCTCCGAAAACGCATCGAAGGTGTCGTGGTCTCTAAGATACCTGTGAACGATATCCCTCACAGCACAGGCGACCATGAAATACTCCTGCACCAATCGCAGCTCTCGCCCGGATCTCACGGCATCGGAGGGATAAAGAACCTTTGAAATGGATTCGGTTTCAATTTTTTGCTTGACCGCTCGAATGTAATCCCCTTCGTTGAATATTCTGATATCGAATTCGTTCGAGGCGCGTGCGGTGAAAAGTCTCAGAGTATTTACCGTTCGCCCGCCGTAACCGGATATGGGGACGTCGTGAGGAACGCCCACCAGAAGCTTCCAGTCGAGCCACATGGGGTTGTATCCGCCCTTGCGGTCCTGAGCGTGGTCGATCTTGCCGTAAAGGGGGATGTAGCAGACCTCCTCCGGACGGACGATCTCCCAAGGAGTGCCGTTAGCCATCCAGTTATCGGGCTTCTCCTTCTGGTAACCGTTCGTGATTTCCTGTTTAAAGAGGCCGTATTCGTAGTTAATCCCGTAGCCGATCGCAGGCATGTCCAATGTGGCGAGGGAATCGAGAAAACAGACCGCCAAGCGTCCCAATCCACCATTGCCCAGCCCCGCATCGTTCTCCTCGGATAGAACCTGGTCGAGATTGAGCCCCATGTCATCGAGGATTTGGCGCACTTCATCCATCAATCCGAGATTGATGATATTATTGCTCAAGGATCTGCCGATAAGGTATTCGATGGATAGATAATAGAGCCGTTTCACTTTGGCTTTGCGGTAACGTGCCTCCGTGGCGAGCATTGTATCCACCAAACGATCCCGCACGGCAAGAGCCACCCCATGAAATACATCTCTTGGGGATAATGCATCATACTCTTTCGCAAGAGAGTACCTTATATGTTTGTGTATGGAATCATACAGTGGGGATTGAAATTGGTCCCGCCGCAAATGTTATCTCCTTAAATCTCTAAACGGCATCCTGCAGTTTATTCGGGCAATGCATGATTGAAGGAGAGTATCGCCTCCTCCTTGCTCTCGAAAATATCGAAGATACGATGCATGCGGGTGATGCGAAATACGGACCGAACGTTTTTCGACATGCCGATGAGTTTCATATCTCCGCCGGTCTCGCCAGCGCGACGCAAGCAAGAAAGTATGGCGCCCAGACCTGTGCTATCCAGGAACTCCACATGATTCATATCCAGGATCACCTTTGGATTGGTGGCTAGAATGGGAGCGATATGACGTCTGAATTCATCCGCGTTTCCTGAATCCAAGTTCTCCGACCGCAGAACGATGACGGGGATGATCCCGTCATTATCAATATTAATATCCATTTAGAACCCTGCGGCAATTGCAAAAGGCGAAGGAAAGGGTATGATTGCATCGTTGCATAAAAATGATGACTGCGGAACGCTGTTTGCCTTTGCCGTCCTTTTTGAAAGTATATTGTTGATATATTATGCCCCGAATCTCCAAATAACTCAACCATTTGCTTGCGGGAACATAACTGTTTCCACCAAATGATGAGCATCCGTCCGGTGTTTCGAGACGCCATTGTCCGGAAACACCGGAACGTTATCCGTAATGGTCAAATGAAATATACCTTGAGTTTGGGAAGTGTGTCAGAAAAAAACATAATATCTGCGAGGCGATATGAAATTGAGGTTTGCATCGCCTCGCAATGAACCGCAGTGTGTCGAACGGGATAAGGCATGCGTCTCTTATCGCCAGTAAGGCTTTATGGGATGCCCGTTGCGACGAATTTCGAAATGAAGATGCGGTCCCGTGGCGAGCCCCGTCGCACCCACTCTTGCAATCTCCTGAGCCTGCCTTACGTGCTCTCCCACTCTCACAAGAAGCGCGGAGCAGTGGGCGTAAAGTGTGGAGAGCCCGCCGCCGTGGTCCAATATCACCGTGTTTCCATATCCTCGCATGTAGCTTGCGTAGATGACCACGCCCGCTGCGGCGGCGATGATAGGTGAGCCGTATCGGGCGCCGATATCCACGCCGGTGTGCATTCGATAGCAATGCAGGATGGGATGGAAGCGCATCCCGAACGGAGATGTGATCGGGCCTTCCGCAGGGCGGATGAAGAAGCCATGGTAAGGCTGCAGCATTCTTGCGCGACCGCTTGGCGTCTCCTCGGTGGCTTGGATCATCGTCTCGATTTGCGAGGATTCCTGCTCAAGGAGATCGAGCTCCTGTTCGAGATCGTCGCGGGATTGCTGAATGTTATGGAGCAGGTGCTTCTTTTGATCGGCGTCACTGGAGTATTGCGAGGATAATTGTCCAAGGGATTGCTTGATGCTCCGTTGTTCCGTTTCCTGAGCCATCAGGCGTCTCTGGTCGGACAGCAGTCTGGCGTGATCCGCTTTGATGCCTTGCACCAACTGCTCATCGCTTTCCACGATGCGCTGAACATAATACGACCTTGAAAGATAGTCGTTGAAACTTCGGGAGCGAAAAAGCACTTGAGCGTAATTCATATTGCCTTGTTCGTAATTCTGTCGGATTCTAACCGCAAGCAAATCCCGCCGGGCGTTCAGGCTCGCTTCCGTTCTTTGAATGCGTCGAGTCAGATTTCGATGTTCTCTTTGAAGGTAGGATAAGCGATCTCGCGCCGCTCCGAGTCTGTTTTCCGTCTGCATCAGTCTATGCTCCACCGTCGTCACGGAGGCGATCGCATTTCTTTCCTTGCGTTTCACGATTCTTATCTGGGTGCGTTTCTTACGGATTTGCGATTGAAGAGTGGATAGCTTGCCGCGAAGGCGTTTTCGCTGCTGAATCCGTTTCTCTCGCGCCTTGGCGTTCGACACCGGATGGCGTTTCACAGCGGCTATGGATTCCACCGCAGTCATAAAGAGGAATAATAGGGATAAAAAGATTAAAATCGATTTGCGCATGCTTTTCTCCGAATATCGGAAAACCTCGTCATACTCGTTTTAGGAATCGTCGGATGGATAAAAACACTCCAAATGATCCAATTAACATGCCAACGACCATCATCCCCAGAACAAAAACGAAGGGATTGATGCCTTGAGGAAGATTTTCGCTAATTGGGGTTTGGAAGGCTCTGACATAGTTTGAAAACTGCTCGGCCGCGAATAGCACGATGCCCGACGCCAGAAGCGAGCCGAGGCAACCGTAAAAAAACCCCTCAAGGATCAATGGGAACCGAATAAATCGCGAGGTGGCTCCCACTAGTTGCATGATGCGAATCTCTCTGCGTCGTGCGTAAACCGTCAGACGGATTGTGTTCTGGATCACAAAAGCACTCGCCGTAAGCAAAAGCAAGCCGATGACAATTCCCAGATTCGCAATTAATCTCGTGGTCGCCATCATCCTGTTCAGAGTTTCATTATCCTCTTTTACCGTATCAATCCAAGGGAAACGAGCGCTATCCCTCAAAGCCAGACACATCGGATGAATATCCTGAGGGCGTGTCATTTTTATATCCAGCCTGTCGGGGAGCGGATTGCCAGGGACGTCTCCGGTGAGAAAAGTTCGCCGTTCTTTGTCTTCCTGCTGCATTTCAGCCCATGCGGTCTCTTTCGTGAAGAGTGACACCGTTTTCACTCCAGGCATCCGTTGGATTGTGTTTTGCAGCGCCAAGGTCTGATTGCGGGTTGCGCTTGTTTTGAGAAAGACCTGAATTACGAATTTGCTTGGCAAGGTTGAAGCCACTTGGTAGACACGGTATAGGGAGTAATCCACGCCGCCGAGTATCGCCATCGTGATCGTAACGGTGGTAATGGCGGCGATGGACATCAAACCGTTGCGTTTGATGTTCTTGTATGCCTCATCAAATAAAAAAGCGAGTGTAGCGAAACGCATGTTAAAATATTATGGCATGGTCTCGATGATTACGAGACTTGTGGTTTTTCCTCTATGTCGTAACGTCCGTTTGGATCGTCTCGAACGATGCATCCATGATTGAACGCCACCACTCGTTTACAGAGTGCGTCCACGATATGCTTGTCGTGGGTGGCGACGATAACCGTCGTGCCCGTTGAATTAATATCCTCCAAAATGGATGCAATCCCCATGGATGTGTCGGGGTCTAGATTCCCTGTGGGCTCATCGGCAATGAAGAGACTGGGGCGATTTACCAAGGCGCGAGCGATGGCGACTCTTTGCTGTTCCCCCCATGACAGTTGATTCGGAAAGGCGTCGCAACGATGGGTCATGCCCACCATGTCCAAGGCCTCGGGTGTTTTGCTTCGGATTTCGCGCCGCCCCGCGCCAATCACGCGCAATGCGAAAGCCACATTTTCAAAAACCGTTTTATTAGGCAGTAGTCCGAAATCCTGAAACACAACTCCCATGCTGCGGCGAAGTTTCGGCACATCCCTTGGATGCATTGAGGGGATGTCAAAACCCATGACCTTCACCATCCCTTGAATGTCGCACTCCTCGCGGTACAAAACCTTTAGCATGGTGGATTTTCCTGCGCCGGTGGGTCCAACCAGAAAAACGAACTCTCCCTTTTCGACATGCAAGGTGACATGCGAAAGCGCAGACCGATTTTCCGAATAAACCACTGATAAATCCTTCAAATCAATCATACGCAAATTCAAGCGCCTTCTATCTGCAAGCTGTTTGACAATTCGAAATAGTCATATCCAATGAGGTTCAATCATTAAACCACGTCATATTTTTTATGTCAAGCGATAAAATAGAAGAAAAAAACGATTTTTTGCTTGACCGGAAATGCAGGGAGTGTTATACTTGACATAAGAGGATTCATCCTTTGTCATCGCCAGTGTAATAAAAATGGCGGGCGGTGATTTTCGAATGGTGTCAGGTGGCGAATATGGAAGGCTGGAGTCTCCCGAATCGTTTGAGATGCCATTTGGTAGTTCCCCGGTCGTGGGCAAACGACCATAGTTTTGAGAAAAAGGAGACCCAGTCGTGGCCAAACGCATTTATGTCGGAAGTCTGCCCTACACTACAACTGCAGAGCAACTGTCCGATCTTTTCAGCCCATATGGCGATGTAACGGATTCCGTGATTGTAAAGGACCGTGAGACAAACCGATCAAAAGGTTTCGCGTTTGTCGAGATGGCGAATGATGACGAGGCTTTGAAAGCCATCACCGCTCTAAACGGATCCAACATGGGCGGACGAACTCTCATCGTAAATGAGGCAAGAGATCGTGAAAATCGCCCGGAGGGAGGGCGTCGCAGCTCCTATTCCGGGGGGAGAGATCACAACTCTCGTCGCGAAAGATACTAAAGGTTGTCTCGTAGGCTAGGGGGAGCGACCCATCCCCCCGGCTTATATTTCTTTTGTTCGGAATGCTCCTTCCTGTTTCCATCACGCAGAGTGGAAGGCGTTCGATTTTTTGCGTCTCCATGCTCGTGTTGTCATAGGGGAAAAGATATTCAATAAAATCAGACATATCATATGCATCCAAGGAGATGGATTGATGAGAATCACTCGAAACGGATTCCGCGGTTTTGTTCTTGTCTGTTCGGTTGCGCTGGCTTTTCTGACATGGGTCATTCCACATGCAAGTGCGCAGGATATCGCCCCGCCGCCAACGCATCAGTGGGCTTTTAAGTTGGGCATGTTCATCCCCTCAAATGGCGGAATGATGCAGCTTTCGTCCGTTCCATGGATGTCCTTCGGCTTCGATTACTGCCCCGCCATCGCCTTTTCGCCCTTAAACGGCCAAGTGCATTTTGATATCGATTACTCACAGCATGATTTGCATGGAAACACCAATTTCGTGCTGCCGCTAACAGCCAATCTCATATGGACGTTCGATATGCATGATAAAACGGTGCGTCCTTACGCAGGCATCGGCGGCGGAATCTATTTCATTAATGCGGGATACATGGGCGGCACCACTCAACCTGGATTGAGATTAACGGTGGGTTTGGATATCACCGACCGATATTTTCTGCAGGGAACCTATGATTACGTCAGCGGGTTCAGCAATGACATCGGCACAGGTCTGCGAGCGGATGGCACCACCATCTCCGTGGGGGTGCGCTTTTAATTCGCCATGCGTTTTCCAATTGCATGACGAACCTCTCAGGCGAATGCATCGGGAAATCCCAATAGTGCCTTTCCGCAACGAGGCGTATTCATAAGCGGGCGTGATTTGAAATCTCGTATTCGTCTTAAAGCGTTCGTACGGGGATGTTTTGCGGCGACCTCAAATGAGATTTATTGAGGGTATAATTATCAAAGGGTTGAGGTGATTACACCTCACGCTTTAGCGGATATCGCTTAAGATACAGGTAATTGCAGCATACGAATTTCGGCGATTCACATAGCGTGAAATAGACGACATGAGCCATTGTTCCGGTTTTTGCAATTGCATCGCTGATGAAACAGCATCTGATTATGCGTGATTTCGGTCACCTTGAGTGATCCGTACCTTAATATTTCAGCCCGCTCCCTTAAGGATTACGGGCTGTTTTTGTGCGAGGCGAATCGACTAATGACTAACCGCATGGAACTGAAGATATATTCAGGCACTGCAAATCCCTTGCTCGCCCAAAAAATTGGCGAGAATCTGAATCTACCGTTGGGAAAACTTAAAATATCCCGATTTACGGACGGTGAGACGTACATTAAATTCGAGGAGAGTGTCCGCGGGTTCGACGCCTATGTGATTCAACCCACCTGTCCCCCCGTGGACAGGAATCTCATGGAGCTTCTCATCTGCATCGATGCGTTGCGTCGAGCTTCGGCGCACCGAATCACCGCTGTAATCCCCTATTACGGGTACGCCAGGCAGGAGAAAAAGGACGCCCCCCGCGAACCGATTACCGCAAAGATGGTGGCGGATATCATCTCAACAGCCGGGGCTAACCGGGTGATGGTGATGGACCTTCACGCAGACGCCATTCAAGGCTTTTTCAATATCCCCGTGGATCATCTCACCGCAATCAATCTTCTGAGTGATTATTTTGTGAATAAGAAGATGAAAGATATCGTGGTGGTTTCGCCGGATGAGGGAAGAGTGAAGAAAACTCGCCGGGTGATGAACGCCTTGGGGGCGCCTCTGGCGGTGGGTTACAAGCACCACTCCGCTCATCAGCGCACCGCCGTAACGCATCTCGCGGGGGATGTGAAGGGGAAAACCCCCATTATCATCGAGGACATGATTACATCCGGCGGAAGCATCATCGAAGCTGTGGAGGCACTTTTGGATCATGGATGCAACCCCGAGATATACATCGCATGCACCCATGGAGTGCTCGCGGCAAACGCGGTGGAAAAACTAACTTCCCGACCGGAGATCGCTCAGATCGTGATTACGGATACCATTCCTCTGCCTGTAAGTAAAAGGCATCCTAAGATCACGCAACTTTCCGTATCCGCTTTATTCGCGGAAGCGATTCATCGCGCACATAACGATATATCCATCTCGACCCTGTTCGAGTAAGCGAAGATAGCGGACAAGCCATCCGCTTGTCCGCTTCAGATGGCGTTCGCGCTCGTATCCTTGACGCTTTGCTTTGAGTTATCCGGCGTGTTCACCATCGCCTGTAGCGATTTCAACTGGGTCTCCGCATCCCGATCTCCGGGATCCAGGCGCAGCGTCCTTTGCATCTCCACAATGGCATCGTTGATACGTCCCGTTTTAGCGTACGTCATCCCCAAATGAAAATGTATCACAGCCTTATCCGGAGCCAGGGATACCGCTCGTTCCAAGTTGATGCAGGCGTTTGCGTAATCCCCTTTTTTGTAATATACCCATCCCAGACTATCCATGATCACTCCGACGATGGATTCCGGGTCGTTTTGCGCTCTTGCCGCGGATACCGCTTTTTGAGTGAGGGAGAGGGCTTCGTCAAGGTTCTCGCCGCCTCCAGGCATATCCGCATATGTGTAGCCAAGATTCATCATCATCATCGGATCGCTCGGCATCAGATCATACGCGGCTTTGTGATAGGTCAGCGCCTTGTCGAGATTGCCCAGGCTTCGATAAGCCATCGCGATAATAGTGTTCAGTTGCGCTTTGTCATAGTTCGAAGCTTTGGTACAGCCCGTTAGACCCTGATTGGCGTAATAGATCGTTAACTCGGGATGGTTCAGATCGCTGGTGGTTTCACAAACTAATTCGTATATGATCGGATTGGTAGGGGACTTCGCAATGGCCTGATTGAATTTGGCGGTGGCGTTCGCGACGTTGTTCTGAGATAGAAAAGTCCTGCCTTGCGCGATTTCAGGAGGTGGAACGAACTGATTAAACGGAAAGATATTTCTGCCGCATCCCGCAAGGAATGCAGCGGAAAATATCAACGGCATGATTATCAAATATTTTTTGCTGATCATTCTTAAATCTTTCTTTCAGGAACAATTACGTTATCCTATAAAACGTTTATGCGAAAAAGCCATCGGGTATTCACGCACCCATATGGTATACGTTCCTTTTCCCATGTAATTGCACCATTCAATCAATAAGAACTTCACGATGGCGGAAACGCCTCGAAGACAAATTCAGTCTTTTGTCGCATCGTTGAATTCGACCGCATTTCCCATCGGCGAGTGGAAACAAGCCAGTGGGCTTCACACTATGTAATCTTCCATATGATAGCCAGAAGCAACTGCAATCCGTTAAATGTTCCATGCATAATTACCGAGGTCCACAGATTTCCCGATTTCTCATACGCATAGGCGAGAACCAAGCCTACGGGAAATACCGAAGGTATAAGCAACGGACCACCATGCACGAGCGCAAAAACCGCTGAGCTTAGAATAATGCCGGCGATGACACCGTATCGTTTCTTTGCTGCGTTATAGAGAAAGCCTCTGAAAAAGAACTCCTCGCCTATCGGCGCCACCACCGCTCCCATGACTAACAGAATAACCCCTAACAATGGAGAGGCGATATCGTTTTTGACAAGGTTCCCATTACCCAGTTGATTATTCAAATGGACAAGGTGCGTGTACGCTTTGAAACCGAGAAAATGCCGCAATGTGATATTCAGTAAGGTGTTAAAGCTCCACCCAAATCCCAGAAGAACCAGACCATAACCAAACGCATTGAATGCATCGCGGCTTTTAAGCGACAAGCGAAAGCCAATGGTCGATAAAGGCTCTCCATAAACAGCGATTATATAGAATACGGGTACAAAGACCAATAAAATATTCTGAGGAAGCAGGGAAAGCAATACAATGTCGTTGAAAAAATCCTGATGAAGCGATTTGGAAATCCATGTGGACAAAATGCCCAATGCCATGCCGCTGCATATGAAGAAAACGAACATCCCCGCAACGATTATCTGTCCGGCGATCCAGACATGGACGAGACTCCACTTGTCGGCGAAAAGGCTTTTTCCGGAGTGTTTAATGCGATGAAGCTTGTCAAGAAGCATCAATGTCAGATTTAACAGAAGTACGCATAGGAAGATAAGATTGAAAAGGTTCCTTGACATTATTGAAGCCTCAAGGGAGTTCAGTTGGGTTGTTTTCGCTGGTTAATCGCAGGAATACATCCTCAAGGGTTTTATCCTCGCCGGGGTTCAGGTTTAATAAATCCTCCAGCGCGCCGCATGTCAAAATCTTGCCATGATTTATGATGGCGAAACGGTCGCAAAGATGCTCCGCGATTTCAAGGATGTGGGTGGAAAAGAATACCGTGCCGCCATGATCGGCGAAATGGCGTAGAACGTCTCGCAGTATGCGCGCGCTTCGTGGATCCAGCCCGACGGTGGGCTCATCCAAAATGATGATTGATGGATTATGGATCAACGCCCCCGCCAGAGCGATCTTCTGCCTCATTCCGCGGGAGTATCCTTGGATAAGGTCATGCTCCTTATCCTTGAGTTCGAAGAGATTCAGCAGCGAATCCATTTTCGCTCTCAATCCCTCCTCCTGAACATTGTAGATATCCGACATGAATCGCAGATACTCCCCGCCTGTCAGCTTGTCGTATAGATAAGGGTTGTCGGGGATATAGCCAAACAGGCGTTTTGCTTCAATTGGAGATTCTCGAATGTCATATGGACCGACCTTGGCGAAGCCCGAAGTGGGGCGAATAAGCCCGGTGATCATACGTATCGTGGTGGTTTTTCCCGCACCGTTTGGACCCAGAAAACCGAATATCTCGCTGGCCTTGACGGAAAGCGAAAGGGAATCCACCGCACGAAACTTCCCGTAATCTCTGGTTAAGTCCGTGCATTCGATTAATGGTATGTCTGTCTGAGCGTTTTGGTGATTAAGAAAGGGTTCAGTCAATGTTTCGTCCCAATGACGGCGGGAGCGGGCATCCCCCGCGTCATCTGACGAGGGGTTAATTCACGAGAATGGTTCTCTGCGATGCTATGAAATCCCGACCGGTATTATCTTGCAGCCATATGGATATGTAGTATAAACCTGGTTTGCCGGCGTCGCTGAGGTTCACAGTGACATAGAAAACACCTGAATTCGTAAAAATCACCGGTTCCGGCGTAATGTAACCTCGCGGATAGTATGTGGCGTATGCCGGAGGCATACCGTAACTCCGCGTCATTCTCAAATCATCAACGCTCATCGGGGATGGAGTGGCATCCCTGCCCACCGTCACAGCCCTGAAACGGTAACCGCCGATGAGTCGTCCCGCCACGGTTACATTCGCGCCCACATCAGCAATCGTTGGAAGATTATATACTTTAATCGCATCATTTACAAATTCTTGCGTATTTGTTATAACTTCCGCATTCGCCGTTTTGGATTTCGCCAAGGCAATACCCACTCGAGTGTGATCAGGATCAAGGATGTTCCTGCGATGACCGTCATCAGGCGGCGTCTCATTCATATAAGTCGATTCGATATCCTCTATCTCTTTGCGGGTGAAAGTGGGGTTCGCCTCCAATTGCATGGGGCCTTTTGGCTCATTTCCGTAATAATGCATTCCAAGGTAAACGTTTTCCTCGTCGAATCCGGAGCCACCCGCTTCGTTGTATCTCTCTTCCGGCAGTTTGCCTTCTCTGTCCCAATGTGCCAGATAACAGTATTTCGCCATCTCCTCCGCATGTTTTTGACCCGCATTTGTGGCGATGGATTCCATTGTAACGGGATTCAATCCGTGGCTCATTCGATCTTGATTGATTAATACGAGCATATACTTGCGTGCTTTCGCAAGTGACATAAGATCATTTGTCTGTCTGCATTTCGCATTGTCGGTGAAAACAAACAGGCAGAATATGGAAGCGAAGAGGGAGAGGATGACGTTTCCCCGTTTCATTTATGGATAGCCTCCGAGAAAATTCCGTTCTCAAAGTTTTTTCCATAAGGGGAAGGCTCGTTTAATCAATTATTTTGCGGGTTGGGTGATAACCATCCTATCGATCCCAGAATAATCCTTTCTCAATTCAAGGAGCTTCCAACCATGTCGTTGTATAATTTCGGGAGCCTCATCGCCCATTCCCGCACCGATTTCGAATGCGAGGATTCCGCCGATCTTCAAAGTATCTTTCGCCTCGTCAAGCAGTTTTTCAATGACTTTCCAGCCGTTCCATCCGCCGTCAAGGGCGGAATTCGGTTCGTAATCTCCAACTTCCGGCTGAAGGAATGGGATTTGGCTATCGGGGATATAAGGGGGGTTGCTTACAATGATATCCGCTATATTCGTCCCAATTCCCGCAAGCAGATTGCAATGCAAGCAGGATAGCCTGTTTTCAACCCCATGCCTTATGGCGTTTCGTCTGGTCATGCATAAGGCGTTCCAATTGATATCGATGGATAATATATGAATCAGAGGATGATTGACGGCTGCGGATATTCCTATGCATCCAGTTCCAGCGCCCACGTCAATAATTACAGGATGATTCATATGAGCGAGGGTTTGAATGACGTAATCAACCAGCATCTCCGTTTCTGGTCTTGGCACCAAGGTATCCTTGCTGACCATAAACTCCAGCCCGTAAAACTCCTGAAAACCTCGAAGATACGCCATGGGTTCTCTGGCGGATCGGCGGTGTATTAAGCTCATGAAGGAATCAATTTGATCTTGTGAAAGGGGAAGTTCCGGATGAGCTATCAGGGTGATCTTGTCCATCCCCGTGGCGAGGGCCATCAGGATACGCGATTCCATCGCCGCATATTCCACTCCCGCCTTGATTAAGGCATTCTCCCCCTTTCTTAGATAATCCTCAACAGTGGTATTGGGGAACACGGCAGGCGCACCTCATAATCTTAATCTATTCGGCTGTCCAAACGCATCTTCTCCGCTTGATCCGCCGTGGTCAAGCCGTCAATGAAGGCTTGGATATCCCCATCCAGAATGCTAGGGATATTATAGATGGTCAATCCGATGCGGTGGTCGGTTACTCTGCCGTCAGGAAAATTGTATGTTCTTACCTTTTCGGAACGGTCACCGGTTCCGACCATCGAACGTCGGGTTTCCGTTCTAGCCTCGGTGCGCATCTGCAATTCTCGCTCATATAGCTTGGACCGAAGTATCCTGAACGCTTTCTCCTTATTCTGAAGCTGGCTGCGCTCATCCTGACATGTTACGACCAACCCTGTTGGCTTATGAATCAAGCGTATGGCGGTGGCGACTTTCTGCACGTTCTGTCCGCCTGCCGAAGAGGAGTGGTATATATCAATTTCTATGTCGTTCGGGTTGATTTCCACCTCAACGTCCTCCGCTTCTGGAAGCACTGCCACGGTGGCGGTGGATGTATGAATTCTGCCTCCCGATTCCGTTGCCGGAACCCTTTGCACTCGATGCACGCCGCTTTCGAACTTGAGTTGGCTATAAGCTCCTTTGCCCTTCACGGAGAACGAAATATCACTGTATCCGCCGATACCCGTCTCCTGCATGTTCATCATTTCGATTTTCCACCCTTTTCGCTCCGCATATCTCATATACATGCGTAAAAGGTCGCCTGCGAAAAGCGCCGCCTCCTCACCTCCGGCAGCCGGGCGAATCTCCACAATTACATCCTTGTAATCGTTTGGATCCTTGGGTAGCAGAAGCAGTTTGAGTTTCGCCTCGATCTGATCCCGTTGATCTCGCAGGTCCGCAAGCTCGGATTCAGCCAAATCCCTCATCTCGGGATCGCTCAGAAGCGATTCGGTGTCGTCAATTCGCTTCAGAGTTTGCTTGTAGCTGCGATATGACGTCACAACCTCCTCGATATCACCCCAGGCTTTGTGAATTTGATGGTATTGATGGATGTCACTTATGATATCCGGATTCATCATCTGCTTGCCTAGCTCTTCATATCGAGCTTCCAACGCCTCCAGTTTTTCGCTTGCTTGTTCCAGGGACAAAACATACCTCCTAATAATGTGATCGCCTATAGTGTATCCCAAAGCCAAAAAGATATTCAATCAAGGCTTTCGAAACGCTAACTCCGAATATCCATATCATCAAGTTCATGGGATGTTGCAAGTGCGTATCAACATGCCAACGCGGACGCATGCGCTTTCATAGCGGGGCGTGAGATCCATTGATTGCACAATTGATGTTGCTGATTGACGAATGAGTGTTATTCAGGCTGACGGAGAACCGTTATTTACGTATGTTGAGCCCACGCCAAGGCGGGACTCGCTTTTTTCGCAGACGGAAAGAAATAGAAACAATAGTCCAAGGCGGTCAGACAACTATGCCGGTTAGAGAGTCACTTTCAGTTTGGAGTTGAATGACCTTTTGTAACGCAGTTAGCGCCACCTCCACTTGAGTCTCATCCGGTTCTCTTGTGGTGAGTCTCTGTGTCCATAATCCTGGAGCCAGAAAAGTGCGCGACACAAAGGAGTTTCGCCGCTTTCCGGACCACTTTATCACCTCATACGATAATCCTGCCACCACGGGTATAAGGGCGATATGAAGAGCCAGGCGCATGAGATACATCGGAGGGCGTGGAAAAAGGGAGTGCACGAGAATGCTTGCAAGCAACACGACTATGATGAAGCTTGTTCCGCAGCGAGGGTGAATTCTGGAGGATTCCAAGCAGTTCTCCAGAGTAAGGTCTTTTCCCGCCTCAAGCGTATTGATCGCCTTGTGTTCCGCGCCGTGGTACTCGAAAACGCGGCGCACATGCTCCATGCGAGTGATTAATCCGAGGTATATGAGAAATATGGAGATTCGTATCAATCCGTCAACGACGTTCAGGGATACTTGCTCAGGGTAGGGGAGTATGTGATGGGTCGGTATGTGCAATCTCGCTTGAATGAGTTGGGTTAGCAACGTCGGAATGGCGATGAACAGGACAATTCCGAAGCATATGGCGAACACCATTACGGATCCGATGGCGATGTCGTTTATCCGTTTGTTCTTGGCGAGTGTGGCATCATCCTTCTCACTTTCATGCGTCGCATTTTCCTCGGATAGCGCATCCGCCTGTATGGACGCCGAAAAATTCAGAGCTTTTATTCCAAGAGCCATGGCGTCGATCAAAGCCAAGGTGCCCCGCAAAAAGGGTTTGTTGAGGAATTTCAGCTTTCCAACGATGGATTGCTCCACCTGTTCGTCTTTGACAATGATTTCCCCGTCCGGTTTGCGGCATGCGATGGCGAAAAAGCGGGAACTGCGCATCATCACGCCTTCAAGCACCGCTTGACCACCATATTGTAGGATGTCACTCAATTTCGCACCTCATCCCTATATTCCACGAAGCGAAGAAAAAAGGGGAACCAAGCTTAAAATCATGGGTTTATAATCATGCGCGTTAACGGATGCAATATCCGGTCTCAATATCGGAACGTATCCCGCAAGATAAAAGGACGCAACACTATCGCATTTATGTGTAATACGAAACACACATTGCGTATGTTACGCCCTGTTTTGGAAGCACATGCGGTTATATCTTGCCGGACGGATACTGCGTTATCAACCCTTGAAACAGCAAATTCCTTGAATCGAAGCCATCACATTCCGCAACGCTTTGAGAAAAATGTGCGTTCGGAGGAACTTTGCAATAACCTTAACCCTTCATCTTATACTTTTGAAGGAATTTCTCAACTCTTCCTTCAGTATCCACGATCTTTTGTTTGCCCGTATAGAACGGATGGCAACTGGAACAGATTTCCACCCGGATAACCGGCTTGGTGGATCGTGTCTCGAAGGTGTTTCCGCAAGCGCAGGTAACGGTAGCCTTCTGATATTGCGGGTGGATACCCTCTTTCATTGTCTTTAAGCCCCTTTGAATGCATGTTCATGCATAGTTGATACTTTGCAGCTTCTATTATAGCCGATTTCCCGTCAGAATTAAAACAGAAAAAACTATTGAAATAAGGGTGAATAAAACCCATCTATTGTGGATAATAATAAGGGATGACATTTTCATCCAAGAAGGAGGAATTGATAAATGAAATTCAAAGTGTTCCTTGCATTCGCCTGTGCACTCACTTTGGTGCTCGGTATCTGCTCGTTGTCCCTTGGAAAGGCAAAACCGCATTGGAAGCCGAAAGCCAAGCATTGGAAGGTCAATGCCAAAACCAAGAAGATGATTGAACTGGGCGAGAAAGTGTATGCGGAGAAAAAGTGCGACATGTGCCACGCCATTGGTAAAAAGGGCGGGAAAATCGGCCCCAACCTCATGCATGTCGGCAAAACTTGGAAACCTGCGAGATTAGCTCTCATGATTCGTGACTCTAAGAAGATCAATAAGAAGAGCATCATGCCTCCCTACGGCCCGAAGCAGATAAATGCGCAACAATTGAAGGAATTAGTCGCCTATCTTTCCTGCCTGAAATAACCGCGCTTATCTCATAACCCCATTTGCGAGGATTCCCGACAGGCGTCAACGACACCTTCGCGGAATCCTCTCTCCATTTTCATCACGGAGCCCCTTTGAACCCCGACATCTCCATACTCATAGTCAGTTACAACACCTGTGCGATGTTACGGGAGTGCCTCGAGGCGATCCCTGCGGCAACGAAGGAAGCGTCATGTGCGATTTTTGTGTGGGATAACGCCTCTTCGGACGGCTCCGTCGAGATGATCCTATGTGACTTTCCGAAGGTTCGCCTGGTGGAAAGCCGCTCAAATCTTGGGTTCGCCCGCGCCAATAACAGACTGATGGAGATGTCGGATCCGAGCTATTACCTTTTACTCAACCCTGACACCATACCTCGGCCGGGTTCAATCTCGGAGTTGAAGCGTTTTTTGGAATCCCACGCGGATGCAGGGACGTGCGGTCCGATGCTGTTGCACACGGATGGTTCGCTGCAAACCAACGGCGGGGATTTTCCCGCCATATGGGACGATTATTACGGCCTGATTAGCGGACGAAACCTCCGTAAACGTGGAAAACGAGACGATTACAACAGTATTTGCGAGGTGGATCAAGTTTCCGGGGCGTGCCTCATGGTGAAAAACGAGGTCGTACGCAAAGTGGGCGGAATGAATGAGATATTTTTTCTCTTCTCCGAGGAAGTGGAGTGGTGCCATAGAATTAAGAAAGCCGGATACAAAATATTTTACGTGCCAGAGGCGAAGGTGGTCCACCATTGGATGGGAAGTGTGCGGCAGGATTCGAGACGGATGGCGAGGCAATACTTTAAAAGCAGGTTCCTCTATTATCGACTCACCGGAGGCTGGGCGTACGCTGCGTTAGCTTTGCCGGCGCTTACCTTGGGGCTGATCAAAAGCGAGTTACTGCATATCGGATCCTCCGTGAAAAGAGCTTTGCGCTCATAATCACTTCGGTTTGCTCATAGCCGGCATATCGTTCAGGTATACTTGAAAACATGGGGATGAAACCCGAATTTGGATGCCGGTCGGATAATTGTGGATTACGTATTTAGGCGTTTCTATGAGCGTCCGTATTGCGTTTCGCTCCTCATATGCTGATTTTTGGAATTACCTCCATTGAATGACTTGGGAAGGCGAGTGGAATGAAAGTCGCCATGCTTACAACCGTAGGGGATCATTGCGGCATCGCCAACTATACACGAGAGTTGGTGGCTGAACTGTCGCAATTGGTGGAAGTGAGCGTGGAGCCGATTGAACCCGGCAAACAGGAGATGGCTCATTATCAGGCTCAGGCGGAGAGATTAAACGAGGCGGACCTGATACATATTCAGCATGAGCACGGATTTTGGGGGGGAATCATGCCCGGGTCCAGCGCCTTTTGGAACATGCGTTACCTGCTCAAAAAGCCTGTGGTGATTACCGCTCACACCACCTATTCCGTGGCGGAGATGCTCCGTTACAAGGAGGAAAAACGGTTAATCCATAGGTTTGCGAAATGGATGCTGCTCAGAAACGTGAAGTATCGCGACAGCGTGGAGGTTGCCCCTTTTGTCACCGGAGAATGCATCGTGTTGACTGAAGCCGGGCGCGAAATCCTTGTTTCACGTGGCGCGAAGCCGGAGGATGTGCATGTGGTACCTGCAGGCGTTCCTCACACTTATCCCGCCCCAACGCAGGGGGGCGTCATGCGCGATCGGTTTCATCTGGAGGACAAACGTCTTATCACGCTATTCGGTTTTATCAACCCCTCCAAAGGTTATGAACTCGCCTTGCATGCATTGCTTGATCTTCCCGAGGAATTCACACTGGTGATCGCGGGTGGGGTTCGTATTCCGACCGAGACCATGTGGGGAGATGATCTGAAGGCGCGCATCGCCTCCATGAAGCTCGAAAAACGAGTGGTGATTACCGGATTTTTATCGGAGGAGGAAATCGCTGAAATGATGGCGGCGACGGAGGTGGTGATTATCCCGCAAATTCAAGCAACCGGCTCCTACTCCATCATGATGGCGATTGCTTACGCCAAGCCCATTGTCGCCTCGGATCTGGCTTGTTTCAAGGAGATACAGCAGAGGCATCCATGTCTTCGCCTCTTTCGAGCGGGAGACGCCGATCATTTCACCGCATGTTTGAAGGGCGTTTTGAAAAATCCCATCGGTCAAAAAGAACTTATCGAACGCACTCAAGAGTACGCCAAGACACACCAATGGAGGAATACGGCGATGCAAACATTGGAGGTCTACCAAAAGGCGCTGGCGAAACGGTAAAAAATTATGCTCCCCTCATCTCAGCAGGATTTCAGCATCGTGATGATCGCCCCTCGGAAGGATCAGTGCGGCATCAGCGACTATAGCGACTATCTTGTGGACGCTTTGAGCAAAAGGACGATACGGATTCGCAGGATCGATTGGGAGAACTATTCGCCTGAAAATGACAGTGCGGATTTGGTTCACATCCAGCATGAATACTTCCTATTCGGCGGTGTCGCCCCTTGGAAGAACAGATGCGGATATTTTTTGAATCAGGTGGACGCCCCAGTGGTTTTGACCGCTCATGAGTTTCTTCCATCCACTGGAAATCCGGTGCGATCCCTCATGATACGTCTCACCAATCACTCCAATTTCATGCACCCCAGTATCAGGCGTATCCTTGTGCATACGTCTCAGGACAGATATTTGATGACTCACTCGGGAATTCCCCCTGAAAAGGTACAATTGATACGTCATGGAGTTCCATCCTCTCCTGCGCTGCCCTCATCACACGCGATGAAACAGGAATTTGGGTTGGAGAACAAGTTCATCGTCACGATGTTTGGCTTTCTTTCTCGTAAAAAAGGGCATCTTGACGCCCTGAGGGCGCTCTCCTTGTTACCGAATGATATCCATCTGATTTTCGCCGGAGGGAGGCATCCCGACGATCGAACGGACTACGCTCAAGTTATCGATAAGGAGATAAACGCAAGGGGATTGAATGATCGAGTTCGGATTACGGGGTATCTTAATAGGGAGGATATCTATAAGTGGATGGCCGCCACCGATCTAATTCTGGCTCCGTTCCACCAAACAAGCGGATCCGGGTCGCTTGCCATGTCGTTTTCATGCGCCAAGCCTATATTGGCTTCGGATATTCCGCCTAACATGGAATATCTAGACGATACGCCGGATTGCATTAGAGCATACCCAGCAGCACACACTGAGATGATGGCGGATCTCATAAAGACTTTAGCGGGGGATCCGGCACAGAGAGAGTCGTTGACATCCGCAGCCGGGGAGTACGCTCGGAAACATTCATACTCGAGCATGGCGGAGGAGACGATGGCGCTCTATCGAACTCTTCTTTCGGAGGCGTAAGAGGGATGCGAATAGGCATTGACGGAAGGGCGCTTACCGGCAGATACACTGGTGACCGTACCTATTGGTTGAATATAATACGATCCATTTTAAATCTTTCCAAGGAGAATCCCCGCGAAAAGGACGAATATTTCGTCTATTCCCGTTTGCCTATCCCCGCCGGCGTCCTGCCGGATGTTCCCAACCTGAATATTCGTGTGGTGCCTGCGAATAACGATCGCATCTGGACGATATTCACCTTTCCAAAAGCTTTGAAAATGGATGGTATGGATATCGGGCATACCCAATACACCATTCCCATTCGTCCGCCCTGTCCGATAATCACCACTATTCACGATATCTCGTTTCGCCTCTATCCCGAATGGTTTCCACGCAAACATCGCCTGCTGTTAAATCTTTCCGTGCCGCCCGCCATGAGAAGGGCGAAGAAGGTAATCACCGTTTCTGAAAGCTCTCGAAGAGATATCATTAGGATATATGGGTTGGAGGAATCCAAAATCATCGCCATACCGGAGGCGGCGGGTCCGGAGTATGGACCGGTACCGAAGGATTTGGCAAGAGAATCTGTGAAGAATCGATTCGGAATCACTGATCCGTTTCTAATCACCGTGGGAGTATTGCAGCCGCGTAAAAATCACTCCATGCTGATCGAAGCTTTCGCCCGCGCCAGGCGACAGGCCGGGCTCCCTCATAAGTTGGTAATAACGGGTAAAAAGGGGTGGGAATGGGAAGCCTTGATCCGGCAGGCCGCCCGTTTGAATGTCGCGGATGCGCTGATTTACACCGATTATGTGGAGGATGAGAATCTCCCCCCGCTATACTCTACGGCGGATGGGATGGCGTTTCCATCCCTTTACGAGGGGTTCGGATTGCCCCCCCTCGAAGCGATGGCATGCGGAACCCCGACTCTTGTAAGTGACGCCCCGGCTATGCCGGAGGTGGTTGGTGACGGGGCTTGGGTTTTGCCTAAAATGGACGCAGTGGCATGGGGCGATGCGATTGCGCGTATATTGACGGATGCCGAGATGAGACAATATTGGAGTGAAAGAGGAATAAGACGCGCGGAACAGTTTAGTTGGGTGCGTTCCGCCAAACAAACGCTGGAAGTCTATCGCGAGGTTGCCGGAGTATCCGTTCCCGGATAGCGCACACCCGTTTCATCGATATTGGAGGTTTAAAATGATAGATCCGAAACTACTTGAGCTTTTGGCTTGTCCCGCTTGTGAGGACCGTCCTTCCTTAAGAGAGGATGGAGAGACTCTCGTATGCGACAAATGTCATCGTGCATACCCGATAAGAGATGGTATTCCCGAACTGCTCGTGGAATCCGCGATCATGCCGGAGCCTCCGTCCTCATCATCGAATAAATAAGTCGGAGATAAAAGAGATGAAATTTTGCCTGCTGCACGGACCAAACTTGAACCTGCTCGGCATTCGCGAGCCGGATGTGTACGGACAGGATTCATTTGACGATATCAACCATAAAATCAAGGATAAGGCTCGATCGATGGGCATCGAGGTGCGTATCTTTCAGTCCAATGCGGAAGGGGAGTTGATTGACGCGATTCATGACGCGATGAAGTGGGCTGATGCAATCATACTGAACCCCGGAGCTTATACGCACTATTCCTATGCCATCCGCGATGCGCTCGCCGCAGTTCGCATTCCAACGATAGAGGTGCATTTGACCAACATTCACTCTCGCGAAGAGTGGCGGAGCAAGTCGGTTGTTTCCCCTGTAACCAACGGTCAAATAATAGGCTTTGGCACCAACAGTTATCTGCTGGCGCTGGATGCTGCAAAAACACTCGTAGAGGAGAGCCATCGATAAATGGATAGATTAACCTTGGCGCGCGAGGCGATGCATGGCGCGTCGCTGAACGCCATGCTCGTAACGAACATACACAATATACGTTGGCTGAGCGGTTTCAGCGGATCTAGCGCGGTGATACTTTTAACGGATACGCGCCAAATCTTCCTAACCGATTCTCGCTACACCTCGCAAGCCGGAATGGAGTGCAAGGGATGGGATGTTTTTCAAATAGAAAAGAGTTACCCCGATGAGATCGCCGACTGGCTGCGTGAGGAAGGCATAACAAAACTTGGTTTTGATTCGGATCATATCTCCTGGAGAAATTGGAAAACCTACACAGATACTCTGGGCTCGGGGGTGGAGTTCACACCATGTTCGCAGATAATCGAGAACCTTCGCATGATAAAGGATCCCAAGGAGATTAAAATTATTCGCGATGCGTGCAGGGTGGCGGACAAGGCGTTTGAAGGAATTTTGCCATTCATACGACCAAGCGTCACCGAGCGAGATGTGATGCTTGAGTTGGAATGGAGCATGCGGAAAATGGGCGCTGATGTGGCTTTCGATTCCATCCTCGCCTCCGGCCCCCGTTCCTCGTTACCGCACGGCCACGCCACGAACCGAATTCTACGGGAGGGCGATTTTGTCACAATGGATTTCGGCGCCAAAGTGGATGGGTACTGCTCCGATATTACGCGCACGGTGGTGTTGACCCGTGCGAATAAAGAGCAGAGAAAGGTCTATCGCACGGTTTTGGAGGCATTGAATAAGGCGATTCAGGCTATAAAGCCCGGCGTTCTCGGCAAGGATATCGACTTTATTGCGAGAAATCACATTCGCACCGAAGGATATGGGTCCTATTTCGGACACGGTTTGGGACATAGCATCGGTTTGGAGGTGCACGATGGACATGGCTTCTCTCCGAAAAGCGAGACGGTTATGAAGGAAGGGATGATCCTGACGGTGGAACCAGGAATCTATATCCCGGACTGGGGCGGTGTTCGAATTGAACAGGATGTCCTTGTAACTTCGGACGGCCACAAGGTTTTAACCCGCGCCGCCACAAGGATGATTATATTGTAATAGGAAAACGACCCAACATCGTCTTCCATGAATGAGATTATACGCTCGCGGCAATGCATATTGCGTCGCGGGCGTTTCTTTAATCCAGCGAGATGCTATTGGCAGTTCTTGGGTTTCGCACAACTTCGTCATTCACGATGGAGCCATCCGCGAAATGAATGATTCTATCCGTATGCTCCGCCACAGTTCGTTCGTGCGTGACGAGTATGATCGTTTTTCCTTCGGCGTTGAGTTTTTGGAAGATGGCGAGGATATCCTCCCCGGTTTTGCTGTCAAGGTTGCCGGTGGGTTCATCCGCTAGGATGATGGAGGGGTTGTTCACCAGAGCGCGAGCGATGGCGACTCGTTGTTGCTGACCGCCGGATAGTTGATTGGGTTTATGGTGCATGCGAGACTGCATCCTCACTGCGGCAAGCGCCTCCTGTGCGGCGTATTTCGGGAACGAACCGTTTTTGTAGAGAAGAGGCAACTCGACGTTTTTCAGAGCGTTCGCATGAGGAAGTAGATTGTAGGTCTGAAAAACAAATCCAATCAGACGATTTCTGATATCCGCCAGTTTTATATCCGGGCATTTTGATACGTCCGTGCCTTGTAAAAGATAGGTCCCTGAGGTGGGTCGGTCAAGGCATCCCAAAATGTGCATGAAGGTTGACTTTCCCGAGCCCGAAGGACCCATTATCGAAACGAAATCCCCCTCATTGATGGACAGATTGATTTCCGTAACAGCTTGGACTCTCATTGCGCCATTTTCATAAAAGCGACTGAGGTTATGGGTCTCTATCAAAGATGTGGTCGAGGAGTGCGCTATTTGTCTTCCTTCCAATCCTTTATTTTTCTGAGGCTATGCCTATCGAGGTAATTGTGAAACTCTTTTATCTCTTTTTCGCTAATTTTGCCTAGCTTTTCGAAACGTAATTTTTCGTCGGGTTCAAGTTCCGTCATATTATCGCGGAGCAGGCTATCATCCCACTCCTCTTGCTTGATAAAATGCTCGCCAAGCTTCTTGCATCTGGAGCAACGATATTTGATATACACGTAGCTCGGTCCGTACTGACGGACATAGTAATTGCGCTGCATGATATCCTTACTGAAAATCTTCTGCCCGCAGTGGCACTTTAATGTGACTTTCATATTTTCTCGCCTCCATTCCTGTGAATGCTTTAGGTGGTATCAAGGACTGGAGATTAGGTTGGTTCCATCCGTTTCATTTATTCCGAATGCCCAGGGCGGGGGTCGAACCCGCATGCCTTGCGGCGAGGGATTTTAAGTCCCTTGTGTCTGCCTATTCCACCACCTGGGCATGTCATGAATAGTATATTCCCTAACATTCATGAAGTCAACAGGATAAAATTGGATCGCCGCGATAAAGGGATAAATGAAACTCTTAATTAAAGTAATATGGTATTATAATACCAGAATAACCCCTTCGAGGAGTTAGTTATGCTCACCTGCCTCAAGTTGACGGACGCCGCCGCATTGGCATTGCATTCCGTGGATTACATCACCGCTCATCCGGGTCGATTGATCTCCAATCAGGAGATTGCCGATAACTTGGAGGCGTCAACTCACCATCTGGCGAAGGTGCATCAATGGCTCGTCAGGGCGGGCATTCTCATGGCTGTACGCGGACCGCACGGAGGCTTTCGTCTCGCAAGAGATGCGAAGGATATTCGACTCATAGATGTGATCGAGGCGGTGGAGGGTCCGTATCTTCCAAGCAACTGTCTTCTCGGAAGAACCGATTGCCTTCGTGAAAGCTGTATCCTCGGTGAATTAACCAAGGAGATTAACCGGAAAGTTCTTTCCTTCTTCATGGATAAGACTGCGGCTGATCTGCATGACTCGTTGGAACCGCCAAGTTCGACGCCATCCTGTCATTAATTCACCCGATGTTATCAACCAATGAA
The DNA here is from genome assembly GCA_027459625.1 of Chthonomonadales bacterium. Taxonomy (GTDB): domain Bacteria; phylum Armatimonadota; class Chthonomonadetes; order Chthonomonadales; family CAJBBX01; genus DTKV01. The sequence continues at coordinate 9,653 of DAIDHP010000015.1, read as the reverse complement.
AACGAGGGGTCGGATAAATCGCATGTTGTCCGATCCATAACAAGGAGAATAGAATGTTTTGCTATCAATGCGAGCAGACATTTCGTGGAACCGGATGCGTGGATGTGGGTGTTTGCGGCAAGGACCCAATCACCGCCAAGCTTCAGGACTTGCTCATCTACGCAACCGGGGGGATTTCACAATACGCATATCACGCTCGATTATTGGGCGGCAAGGATAACGAAGTTGATCTGTTTATGCTTCAGGCGTTGTTCACGACGGTGACGAATGTGAATTTCGATCCCGAGCGCATGAAAAAACTTCTGTTAAGAGCGGGCATGATGAAGGAGAGAGCCAAAGGGCTTTATTTACAAGTTTGTCGGAAGAAGGATCAAAGTCCGGAGGATTTCCAGGGCTCCGCCAAATGGGAGCCGGCCCCCGATATGAACGGACTATTGGAGCAGGCCGAGGATGTGTCCATCGAGGAAAGACGCAAGAAGTACGGCGATGAACTGGCGGGATTGCAGGAGCTTTATCTTTATGGGTTGAAGGGCGCCGCGGCATATCTGGATCATGCCGTCATATTAGGATATGAGGATGATCGAATTTTCAACGAGATGCATGAAGCCCTGAACTATCTGGCGTCCGCTGAACCGGTTCAGGAGGAGTTGCTCGGCAGATGCCTGGCGATGGGTGAGATCAATTACAGAGTGATGGAGTTGTTGGACCGGGCGCACACCACCACTTTCGGACATCCGGAACCGACGCCTGTTCGCGTCGAGCCATTGAAGGGCAAAGCCATTCTCATATCAGGTCACGATCTCAAGGATTTGGAAGAGCTTCTGAAGCAGACGGAAGGGTTGGGGATCAATGTCTACACCCACGGGGAGATGCTTCCCGCTCACGGGTATCCGAAACTGAAAAAAAATCCTCACTTGGTCGGCAATTACGGAGGCGCGTGGATGAATCAGGGAAAAGAGTTCGACATGTTCCCGGGCGCCATTCTGATGACCACCAACTGCATTCAAGAGCCGAAGCCAGGTTATATCGACAGGATATTCACATGCGGAATGGTGGCGTGGCCTAATGTAAGGCACATACAAAATCGGGATTTCAAGCCCGTGATCGACGCCGCGCTTGCCGCCCCGGGTTTTACGGAGGACGGAGAGGATAAGACGATACTTGTGGGTTTCGGGCGTAACGCCGTGATGAGCGTGGCGGACAAAGTGGTGGAAGCCGTTAAGAGCGGGGCGGTGAAGCATTTCTTCCTCGTCGGCGGATGTGACGGGGCTCGCCTTGGACGCGACTACTACACTCAGTTCACTGAAAACGCTCCCGATGATACGATCATCCTGACGCTGGCCTGCGGAAAGTATCGATTCAACAAATACGACTTCGGCACCGTCGCGGGCTTGCCTCGGCTTTTGGATATCGGGCAGTGCAATGACGCATATTCGGCAATACAAATCGCCGTGGCGCTCGCGGATGCGTTCCAATGCGGGGTGAATGATCTTCCATTGTCGTTAATTCTTTCTTGGTACGAGCAAAAAGCGGTCTCAATACTTTTGACATTGCTCTATCTTGGGATCAAGAATATACGCATCGGACCGTCTCTTCCCTCTTTCATAGCACCGTCAGTATTAAATCTGTTGGTGGAAAAGTTTGGACTAACACCCATCACCACACCGGAAAACGACATGAAGGCGATACTAAACTAAAGCCGTCATGCTAGTGTCAAACAATAATTCATGAATGGCAAGGGCGAAATATCATCTATAGCCCTTGCCATTCATGCAATAATCAAGCTATAGTTATAACGCAAGTTTAGTAACTAACGTATTTCATAAGTGGTATAATTGATCAAACATGTGAAGGATTCATGGATTCCATGTACGAGCGACAAAAAAAACAATCACGTTTGTCCGACTTTATGTCCAGTTTGGCTGGGTTTTGCAGGGGTATGAAGGTGACCTTTGTGAATCTGTTCGAGCGTGAAAAGGTGACAATCTCCTATCCTTATGAGAAGCGAACGGTATCACCGAGATACCGAGGCCTTTTTTATTTGCCTTATAATGAGGAGGCGGGGCGGTTAAAATGCGTCGGATGCACCTTATGCGCCCAGGCTTGCCCCACCAATGTTATCAGCATGACGAAGTTGGGAGCGGGAAAGCATGCGGGTGTGAGCGAATTCACAATGGATCTGGGCCGATGCATGTTTTGCGATCTCTGCATAGAGGCGTGCCCGTTTGATGCGATTCATATGGGTCCATCCTATGAACTAGCCACTTACGAGCGAGGCGGAAGCGTATTTCGTATTGAGGATTTGGCTCCGGGAGGCAAGGCTCAGGTTGAGAGCAACTCGAATACGATCAAAGCCGCCCTTGAGGCTGAAGCGGCGCAGAAGGCGAGCAACGCTCAAAAATCGACTACGACAACCACCGGGGGGCATGCATGAATTCAATCGATAGTCACCTTCCCTTCCTTATTATGTCCGCTCTCACGTTGGGTTCCGCGTTAGTGGTGGTTAGAGTTAGAAATATCGTTCACGCGGGTTTCTGGTTGCTGCCTTGCTTTCTTGGGGTTGCGGGCTTGTATGCTTTGCTGCAGGCGCATTTTTTTGTGGTGGTTCAGGTTTTAATTTATGTCGGCGCCATTCTAGTGCTTATGCTATTCGCTCTGATGTTAACTCAGGATGTTATGAATCCGAACAAGCCTCAAACAAATCGGATGTCGCTGCCGATTGGGGTGTTTTGCATCGTGTTTGCGGCAGGGGTTGCAGCGATTTTAACGGGGCATCAGTGGGTGAACAGCAATGCCGTAATACTCCCTGCGAACGTTCAAACTCGTCAATTGGGTCAAGCCCTCATTGGAGAATACGCTCTTCCCTTTGAAATCGCCTCAGTCCTTCTGTTGGCGGCGTTGGTGGGGGCGATTGTCCTGGCGAAGTCGGAAAAGGAGCCCGCGCCACTACCGCTTCCAACACTGGCGGCGTTGCCGGATAGCAAGCCTGAATAGGGTCGCAACCGATGTTCCGGTCTCGCCCTAAGCAGGAGCCGTTATTGGTCAAGCGAGACTTTAGTAAACATAATCACACACGATGCGGGTGGGGAAGAATGAATTTATCTGATTTCTTAGTGGTTAGCTCTCTTTTATTCATGATAGGCGCATATGGTGCGTTCACGAGAAAAAACGCGATCGCGGTTATACTCAGCATCGAGTTGATGTTAAACGCCGCGAACCTCAATTTTCTTTCCTTCTGGCGATTTCTGCATCCAAGCTCAATGGAACCGCAGATATTTGTGTTGGTGGGTATAACCTTGGCGGCGGCTGAAGCGGCGGTGGGCTTGGCGGTGATTTTAAATATCTACCGCGATTTCGGCACGATAAACGTGGATGAGATATCGTTGCTTAAGGGGTAGTGGTTGCGCTTGAACAAGCGAACGATTTCATAATGTTCCCTGTGTTTCATCTGAAGTGACAAACCCCTGGTGATGCGCCAAGGGATGAATATGACGATTATATTTGCAGGTTCTAAGAGTTTATAAATTCAAGGATATAAGCTAGGTATGCCCATAATTTGGTTGATACCCGTGGCTCCTCTGATCGGGGCGCTGATCGCCGGAGCTTTGGCATTGACGCGAAAAGCGGAAAAAATTGCGCCACTTTTCACAATCGCCACTACCCTCTATAGCGGTTATATCGCCCTATTTCTCCATAGGGGATATGCATCCTCCACATGGCTAACCATTGGAAGCTCTTATAGAATTGCTCTGGATGTGAATCTGGACGCATTAACATTCACAATGGTGTGCGTGGTGACACTTGTTAGTGCGCTTGTGCAGTTGTACTCCATTGGTTACATGGCGAATGAGAACGGCTACGCCCGTTATTTCGCATATGTGAGCATTTTCACGGCATCCATGCTAGGTTTGGTGTCGGCTGATAATCTCTTTCAGCTCTATGTGTGCTGGGAGCTTGTCGGAATTTGCTCGTATTTGCTCATAGGTTTTTGGTGGTTTAAACCCTCCGCCGCCAACGCGGCGAAAAAAGCTTTTGTGGTGACGCGCTTCGGAGATGTGGGATTTCTTCTTGGGGTGCTGCTGCTATCCAGCGCCGCCGGTTCTTTTCAATTCACCGCTATCGCCCACACGATGCACGCCATTTCGATGGGTGAGCTATTGACACCGCTTGTTTCCGCCCGCACATTTTTATGGCTTGCGCCGTTACTGCTTTTTTGCGGAGCGGTGGGAAAGTCCGCGCAATTCCCGCTGCACATATGGCTCCCCGATGCGATGGAGGGCCCCACTCCTGTTTCCGCATTGATTCACGCCGCCACGATGGTGGCCGCCGGGGTCTACATGGTAACCAGGCTCTTCACGCTCTTCGCTTTTGTTCCGGTGGTGACGGAGACGGTGCTTGTTATCGGCATGATCACCGCCTTTTTGTCGGCGAGCATCGCCATCGTGCAGAATGACATCAAGAAGGTGCTCGCATATTCCACCATCAGTCAGCTTGGCTACATGATGCTGGGTCTTGGGGCGATGGGGACAGTGATCGCCCCCTCGGTGAGCGGTGTGTACACCACGGGTCAAACTGCGGCGATGTTCCACCTCACCACTCACGCCATGTTCAAGGCTCTCCTCTTCCTTACTGCAGGAAGCGTCATTCACGCCTTGCATCATAGCTCCGATCCTAACGATATGCGCGGAATGGGCGGTCTTATGAAAAGGATGCCCATCACCGCATGGACATGCTTGGCGGGCGTGCTCGCATTGGCGGGGCTATTTCCGTTCTCCGGCTTTTGGAGCAAGGACGCCATATTCGGCGCTTTACGCGAAGCCTCCGCGAAAGAGCCTGTGGCGATGCTTGCGTTAGTGGTCGCAATAATCGTTGCGGGTATGACGGCGTTCTATTCCTTGCGGTTATGGCTGATGACATTTTGGGGCGAGCCGCGTTCCGAACATGCGGAACATGCGCATGAATCCCCGTGGGTGATGACTTTGCCTCTCGTGATACTCGGTTTTCTTTCGGTGTTCCTTGGCGGTTATCTATATTTCGGCAACCGTTTTGCGAACTCCCTAACGGGGTTGAACATGCCCACGGAACCATTAAATCCGGCTTTGGCGGGGATATCCACGCTCGTAGCCCTTTTCGGTTTATGGCTCGCTTGGAAACTGTACGCGGTTCGGAATTTGGAGAAAGATCCGGTTACCAATTTGCCTTCGTCGATCTACGCATTTCTTGTGAATCTCTGGTATATGGACGCTTTCTGGAACCGTTTTGGAGCGGCATGGGTTGTTGCCCTTGGGGGAATGGTGGCGTGGTTTGACAGGAATGTCGTGGATCGTATCGTCTCCGGGCTGCCCGCTTGGGTGTGCCAACAGGGTGGTTTGGCGATCCGCAAAACCGAATCCGGACAGACGCAAACCTACGCGGTCACCGTTCTTGCCGCTGTTGCATTCATTATTGTCACCTTACTGTGGCTGACAAGGTATCTTCCCGGCTCTATGCATATCACTATGATTACACACTGAATCATCACCAGGATAAATCGCCCGATGACACATTGGATACTCACTTTCGTCATATTCACGCCGTTGACCGCATCTCTCGTGCTGTTGCTGATTCCAAGGCAACTGAGAACCTTGGTTCGCATCACCGCCCTTACGGGGGCGGGGCTTACTCTGCCAGCCGCCATTTGGCTTTTCGCCGCTTATAATCGTCAAGTGGCTGGGTTTCAGTTCGAACAGACGGTGCCTTGGGTTCCATCGCTTGGAATAAGCTATCATGTGGGGGTGGATGGCACCAGCGTTGTATTAATTCTGTTAACCGCGATTATTATCACCGGTGGGATATTTGCATCCTGGACACAGAAGGTTCGGACCAAGGAGTTCCTCTCCCTCCTTCTTTTATTGGTGAGCGGTGTTTTTGGGGTGTTCGCATCAAGAGATCTGTTCTTTCTCTTTTTGTTCTATGAGATCGCCGTGTTGCCGATGTATTTGTTAATCGGTGTTTGGGGAACCTCCACAAAGCAGCGAACCAAGGAATATTCCGCGATGAAGTTGACATTGATGCTTCTGGCGGGAAGCGCGTTTATTCTTGTGGCGATACTCGCCTTATACTTTAACCAAACTCCGCATTCCTTCGACATGGGCGCCATGGCTCACGCTCATTACGGGCCTTCCTTCCAGAAGACCATATTCCTTTTGGTGTACATCGGGTTCGGTGTGCTTGCGGGTATCTGGCCTATTCACACTTGGTCGCCTGATGGTCACGCATCCGCCCCAACTGCGGTTTCGATGCTTCACGCCGGTGTTCTCATGAAGCTCGGGGCGTACGGTATTTTGAGAATTGGCATGGGGTTGCTGCCTGACGGTGCGCAGCATTTCGCATTTCTCATGGGCGCGATCGCCACGATAAACATCCTTTACGGCGCGCTATCCGCCATGGGGCAAACGGATTTGAAGTACATCATCGCCTATTCGAGCGTGTCCCACATGGGTGTGGTGATGTTGGGACTTGCCTCCTTCAACTCCATCGGAATCAATGGATCCGTAATGCAAATGTTCTCCCACGGGATCATGACGGGGTTGTTCTTCGCTTGCGTCGGTTTGATATACGAAAAATCTCATACGCGCAATATCCCCTCTATGGGTGGGTTTGCGAAAAAGATGCCCGGAATCGCTTTGCTGATGACAATAGGAGGCTTGGCGTCCTTTGGCCTTCCCGCGACCAGCGGCTTCATCGCCGAGTTTCTCTGCTTCTACGGGATGTGGATGCGGTATCCGATACTCGCTCTGATATCCGTCGTGGGAATCGTGCTTACTGCGATATATGTCTTACGCATGATACAGAGAATATTCCTCGGACAATTTAAGGATGAGATGTATCCCTCGCTTCCGGACGCGAAAACAACGGAATGGGTGGCTATTACGGGGCTGGCTCTTCTGTTAATAGTTGTGGGGCTTTATCCGGAGCCGCTGGTGAAAATGATTGATGTGAGTAAACAAGCCCAGCCATTTGTGGCATCCGTCCCGCCGGTGAAGACACCCTCAACGAACGAATCCGCGAAAATCACCGATGGGACACTTCACGCGCAATACGGAACAAGATATTTTTTAACAGCAATAAACGGATATGCGATACATATTAATCCAAACGGTTGGAGTAACGATGCCAAACGATTACAGTAGCCTTCACCCAATTATTTTATTGACCGTTCTTGCCCTGTTCATAATCATGTTGGATATCTTCCTCCCAAAGAAGAAGCCAGCCTTCCTTGGTTGGTTGGTGGCGATTGGCGGATTGATTATCCTATTGATCGATTGGCACTCTCCGGATGCGAAACTTTGGTATGGCTTGGTGAATTTCACTTCCTATTCTCGTGCGTTTGACACCATTTTCCTGTTGACGCTCATTACCGTCAGCATTGCCTCGGTAGCCGAAGAAGGGGCGATGAGTTTCCGCGGCGAGTATTACGGCTTGCTGATATTCTCGACCGTTGGTCTGATGCTGATAGCCTCTTCGGGCGGGTTGCTTATGCTCTATCTCGGCATAGAGTTAACGAGCATGTGTCTCTTTACCCTCGTCGGTTTCGCGAAGCGAGAAAAGCGCAGCGCGGAGGCGGCGTTAAAGATGTTCGTCATTGGGGCGATTGCGTCCGCCGTGATGTTATACGGGATCAGTATCCTCTACGGGGTGCTCGGCTCCACTCAATTTGACAGGATGTCCTTGGCCGTGGCTCATTTGGATGCGGCGCAGTCCATGGCGTTATGGTTGGGTGTCGCATTCACGTTGGCGGGCATCGGTTTTAAAATCACCGCCGCACCCTTCCATATGTGGGCTCCGGATGTGTACGAGGGGGCTCCCACCACCATTACGGCTTATCTCTCCACGGCGTCCAAAACCGGAGGGGTAGCGGCTCTTTTACAGTTCATTCTCTTAGGCATGCATTCCGCATTGTTGGAATGGACTCCGATCATTATGTTGCTCGCCGTCCTCTCCATGATCGTGGGGAACCTTGTGGCGTTGGTGCAGACCAATCTCAAGCGTCTTTTAGCGTATTCCGGCATCGCCCAAATGGGATACATTATGGTTGCGATTGCGGGGATGCAAGCCACCAATGGCTCCATGAGCGTAGCATCCGCTTATGTATATCTTCTTCTGTACTCCTTCACGAATGTGGGTGGTTTTTTAATCGCCCAAGCTATCGCCGATGTTACGGGTTCCACGGAGGTGTCCGCATTAAAGGGGCTGCATAGGAGGTCCGCACCGTTGGCATTTGGAATGCTGATAGTTTTATTTTCGCTTGGTGGTATTCCGCCTCTCGCGGGGTTCGTAGGAAAGCTCTATCTTTTCGCCGCCGGCTGGAGCGGAGGACAGCACCTGTTAGTATTGCTCGGGGCTATCGTCAGTGTTGTGTCGCTGTATTATTATCTTATGGTGGCTCTGCAGGTGTATATCAAGGATCCCGAGGAGGAGAGTCGGATTACGGTGCATAGCTCTCTAAGCGCCGCCATATCCATATGCGTCGTGGCGACCATACTTATCGGAGCCTATCCACGTCCGTGGGTTGAACTTGGGCAGTATGCCGCCTCGGGTTTGCAAAGGGACTCCACCATGCATATTGCGCGATTAAAATCAGATGTGTGCGTTCGTTCTTTCGGCAGCGTGCCGATTGCGCCTTTGAAAATTACCGAAAAATAATAATTACTTCTCATATAACTGTTGACAAATTGTCAATGAGTCCATATAATAGGTACAGAATACGTTTTGAGATGGAATTTGTCCGTTTCATCTGCTGATGGTGTAACACACTTCGGAAAGGGTAAAAATGAGGAAAAAAGGTTTTACGTTAATTGAATTGCTCGTGGTTATAGCTATTATCGCCATTCTTGCGGCAATTTTGTTTCCTGTTTTCGCGAAAGCGCGTGCTCAGGCGGAAAAAATCTCTTGTGCCAGTAATCTCAAACAGATAGGCACAGCAATTATGATGTACACTCAGGATTTTGATGAGAGCTATCCCTCCGCCAACTACAATGGCATGTGGGCAACCCCAACGTGGCAGCAATGGGGTTGGGCGTATCTTTGGCCGATGTGGCAACCGTACATCAAGAATTGGCAGCTTTACACGTGCCCCAGCGCACCTGCTAATCAGAATATGGTGGGCCCGGCGGGTCAGCAGATCAATCTGAGTTACGCATACAGTGAATATCTATACGATAATAGCCGCGGTTGGAGCAAAATGGCGGCGCTTGCAGGCTCGCCGAGTGGCGTTGCGGGGGTCGCAATCATTGCGGACAGCCGTTTCCCGGGGATTTTCAACGACTGGGATAATGGTGGCACAGGCAACGGCACTGCGTATCCGAATGATTAGCTCGGACGTGTGTTGCTTGCGGATGGCAACACGCCAAGACATGACGGCTCCAATTTCGGATTCGCCGATGGGCATGTCAAATTCTATCCAACGGGAGCAATAACCTGCCCCAACGCTGGTGCGGCTCCTGAAAACCCGATTGTGAATCCGGGGATCAATTAACATCCCTTAACGAGTTTCATTTGTATCAAGGCTCTTTCACCCTTTAGAGGATGAAAGAGCCTTTTTGTATGCCGGGCATGTTCATGCTCTCGGAGGTGCAAGTCCTCTACGGTGCAGGAAACCGTAACCGTTAAGC
>DAIDHP010000014.1 GCA_027459625.1 Chthonomonadales bacterium | reverse complement strand
CTTCGCTTAACGGTTACGGTTTCCTGCACCGTAGAGGACTTGCACCTCCGAGAGCATGAACATGCCCGGCATACAAACAAGAGGTCGATGGACTCTTCAGTTCATCGACCTCCACAACTAATCCCTCCGAGAGTTTGAACCACCCTAGGAGAGTTTGAAACCATTCAGGAAGCGCGGGCGCAAGATAAGGTCCACCTCGGGGGCATTTTTCGCACGCATATGCTCGTAATCCCACTCAATGGTCTTCCCGTTCACCCAAACCGCAGTATTCCCTAAAACGCATGTCTCCGCAAGAGGTCCTGCGTAATTCGGGAAGTTGGACATGGTAGTGCCTTCGCCCTTAATGGCACTGATGAACTCCATCCAGTGTCCATCCTCCCATGGACCCGGCGATACAGGATACTTCACGTCGCCAACATCCACGCCATCAATGAGTTTCCATTGATCGCCATAATCGCCAGGTGAATACACCTTACCCTTGTCGCCTATCATCAGGGAGCCGCTGCTCGACAACGTTTCTCCGGGCAACAGACTGGAGTCCGGAAGCGCCCCGCCATCGTACCAATACAACGTCACCTCGCCGCGCACGCCATTTGCGGGGAAGTGCCATGTCAATTTGGAAGACTTCGGATAGCTCTCCTTGGGATAATCATCACCGGTGCAATTCGCCACAATGGTGTCGGGATTGATCAGATCCAATGCCATATATGGTAGATTGGCGGTATGACACATCATATCACCAATTGCTCCGCAACCGAAGTCCCAGAAACCGCGCCATGCAAACGGGGCGTAGCCATCCGCATATGGGCGTTTTGGCCTCGGACCAATCCAAAGGTTCCATTTCAAATAGGACGGAACTGGTTTCGTAGCCGGACGCGGGACTCCTTGGGGCCAAATCGGACGATTTGTCCATACATGCACCTCGGATACGTTTCCGATCATACCAGCGCGCACCTTGTAGGCGGCTTCGCGCATGGAGTTGTTCGCAGTGCCCTGATTTCCCATCTGTGTGGCAAGATTGTACTGGCGAGCCAACTGCTCCATTCGGCGTATCTCATATACGCTGTGCGCCAATGGCTTTTGGCAGTAACAATTCTTGCGCATAGACATAGCCCACGTGGCGGCGGGTCCATGATTGTGATCCGGAGTACTGACGGTTACGGCATCAATCTCCTTATCCAACTTGTCCAGCATCTTGCGATAATCCGTGAATTTCTGAGCATCCGGGTATTTCTCGGCATGCGCATTCAAAATGTTTTCATCCACATCGCAGATAGCAACAATCCTACCATACTTGTTTGCGTTTGCTGAGTCGCTATCCCCTTTCCCCCCAACCCCGATGCATGCGATTTGAACACGATCGTTAGGGGATTTGCCTCCTTGCGCCCATGCGCGATCCGATGCCCAGATCGCTATGGTCGAAAATGCCGAACGCTTGATAAACTCACGTCGGCTAGTCTTGGAACTCATAAGATAAAAACCTCCTCGTGTTTGAAATGTGCCCCTTTTTATAATTGCGAGAGCAACCCTTGGAAGCTCTCCGAAAAATTCCCGTTTGCGAGTTCGTCATCAAATTCCCATCGTAGAATTCAATAACATACACCGCGAAAACCGCATGATCCATGATGATATTTAAGTTGCCAATGCCGGTAACAATGAACTGCACATTCGACGCTTGGCTTTAGGCGTCGAAAACTCATGATCGCTTCACATTCGGATATTGTTACAGTTATATTATGACTCAACTATCGGAATTCAGTTGTCTATACGCCAATATATCCATGATATATTTTCAATAAATGACGATCACACTCCATTGGCTATTCTCATTCACCCAATTATCGAATATGGATGATATTCACTAATTGCAGGGATATACGCGTACTTTCTCGATGTCCGCCCTTCCTTCCTCCATCACCAACCCAATGGCTCCGCAGGTTAAAGAGGTATCCTTCGCCTGAAGAATGGTCTCGCCATCCACGCGCCCCGTTAACACATTGCCATCCACGGTCAAGGATAGAAGCCTGGTCACATCCAGATTCAATGGATAATCCGTTTCCGCCAAAATCGTCTCGTTATTCATGTAGCGCACCAATCGCAACTTGCCATCGTTTGTGAAAAGAAGGGCGTAATACCTGGTCATCCCTTGTACACGCGCCGCGACACCTGTCGCCTTCGCCATATGGGGGGTTATCAGAATATCCACGGTGTAATTACACCAATCTCGTATCCCATGCGATGCCAACCCTCTTCCGCGATCCTGGCAGATGCGAAAACCATCCCATGTTTCGAAGTGATCCAGCCCGTCCACCCAAGCCATGCGACGCATTTTGTCTTTTCCGCCTTTGCCGTAAGTGATGTCCGGTTCGCCAGCCCACGTAAGATAATCCAGATAGATGGCTCCATTAGAACCTGTTTCGGATGATATCTCGACTCCGATCTCCGCGATCGGGTCCCCGTCCATATCCGGTATCCTCCATTCAAGTGTATTTACATATCCGGGGGCGAAATATTCAGATGTTCCGTAAAAACGCTTTAGCTCGCCATCGGATTGATAACCCCGGATATAGAAACGGCACTGAACTGGGGAATCGTTCGAGGAATCCGCCTCAAGCGAGGCGGCAACAACTTGATTTGGATAGATCGTGGGGCATGCGAACACGCCGTAACCGCCCATATGGAGCGCATCAGGGGGGATAAACGTAGGAGTGAAAGCACGAGCCACTCTGCCATACGCCAAACCATGATATCTCAAGGCGAGAGAACGCTCGCCCAAGCGGCTATGCCCGTTGATATTCACGATATCCAATACGCCCCGGCATTCCGGCGAATCCTCGCTTTGAAACCCTTGCACCGAGCCAGGCATGCAAAAATGAAATCGCGCTCCATTCTTCGGGGGCGGTGCCGGATCGCCTGCAATCATTCTTCCTGCGCACGAAATGCGAATCGCTTCGCTTAGAGCGTCCGTGATCCCTCGCCCCCCGTCCGCAGTGGAGAGATAAAGACGATCCGCCACGGGGGTGCGAAAATCGGCTCCTTCGTCAATGCCGCTTAAGCCGCCTCTAACCCCCATAATACATCCCACATTACCGCTATTGCAATCGGTATCCCATCCGCATGTGTTCACGATCATCAAAGCCCTTTGAAAGCTTCCGCGGGAATGGAGCAGACTTAATATCACCAATCCATGATTGGGGATAATATGACACCCACCCCCGTATGTCTCGTATCCATATTGCCGCTCCAATTTGGTTCGATTCACACGCCAATCATCGTTTTCGCCCGCCCATTCCCTAATGTCATCAATCATCCGACGTATCAAACAATCCCTCGGTATGAAAGAAACCGCAGTGTCAATCAACTTATCGATATCCTTTTCCATAAAACCTGCGGACACAAGCGCGGCGATAACCTGCGCCCCGTAAATCGCCTCTCCGTCATGAGATACGCTGGCGGCGCATCTCGCCAACTCCGAAGCCTTTCCGGGGTCGCCGGGGGCGACCAATCCCCATCCGTCAATAAAAATCTGCGCCCCAATCTGCTCCGCCACCACTTTGCCGTTTAAATTGATGGATCCACTTAAAGGAGGACGTATGCCGCTTTTCAAGCGAAGGAACGCGGTATGCTCAGTGGAGTTTCCCATGCCGCCCCACCATAGGATGGTTCGGTTCTCTATTATATAGTTAAGCCATGCATCGCCGATCCATTCAGGGGATATTACAGGGGGGTATCCATTATCTTCAAGCGCACGCAGAAAGGTGAAAGTTCCGGAAATGTCATCATCCGTGACAATGAGAGGAACACCGATTTCCTCGTGCTTGTAATAATACACATCTCCGAGTCTCTTTGATATATCCGCGTGCGACCACCCTTCGAAGGGTCGTCCAAGATATACGCCTATGATTTTGCCAAGCACGCCTGCGTAGACACGCTCTTCGTAATCCGTGGGAATCGTCATGGGGATTTCCGCCTTTCATTCCATTGGATGGAAGGATATTGATTTTTGCGACCTATTTCCAAAGCGTCAGAATGACACCCCCCGCCACTATAAATGCGCCTCCAACCCATATGGCGGGGCGCAAATGCTCGTGAAAGAAGAAATATGATAGGATTTGAGAGACAACAAAAAAGACCGCAATGTAAGCCCCCATAAGTCTCCCGAAATCCAATCTTGTGATGTTAACCAGCAATCCATAGGCGAATAACAACGCTGCGCCTACGACGAATGCAGATATCCGGTATGACCTTAAGCCCAATCGCACCGTCGCATCCCCGCTAATTTCAAGAAAGGCGGATATCAAAAGCACAGCCAATCTTTTCATATGTCAAAGAGATTCCAAGACAGATGAACGAAGATGTCTCATGGATGCGTGATTACCTCCTCATATCCACTTCAATCCGATTCGCGTAATGCTTCGGACCAGCATTCGCATTCCAATCCGACGGAGGGTCCACCCATTTCCCATCCGATTTAATCAAGGAGATCAACTCCTCCACTCCATGCTCCTGAGGGATGCCTGACTTAACCTCCTCCTTGCCACGATAAAGGGATATCTTGCCGCCCGCCTTGCCCACGTAACCGTAATCCGCATCCGCCATCTCCCCAGGGCCATTGACGATACATCCCATCACGGCGATATCCAATCCCGTTAGATGGCTTGTGGCGGCTTTCACCGCATACAACACCGTGGGAAGATCAAACTTGGTGCGTCCGCATGAGGGGCATGCGATAAACTCCACCTTTGTCTTGCGCAGTCCGAGCGATTGCAGAATATCGTAACACACGGGAAGCTCGTTTACAGGATCCTCGGAAAGCGAGACGCGTATGGTGTCGCCAATCCCTTCGGATAGAAGCGTCGCAATTCCACATGTGGACTTTATACGCGCATACTGCCCGTCGCCCGCCTCCGTCACTCCCAAATGCAGAGGGTAATCCATCCCCTCTTCGTCCATACGCTTGACCATCAGGCGATTCGCCTCCACCATGATCGGCACCCTGCTCGCCTTCAACGAAATGACGATATCCTTGAAATCATTTCGTTCGCAGATTCGCAGGTACTCCATGGCGCTCTCCACCATTCCCTCCGGAGTATCCCCATACATTACCGTCAGCCGCTCAGCAAGGCTTCCGTGGTTAACACCAATCCTCATCGCAGCACCGCTCTCTTTACAAGCTTTAAGAACGGGGGCTAACTCTTTTTCTATCGCCTCCAGTTCTGCGTCAATCTCCGATTGGGAGTAGTCCTCGGTTCTGGAGGAAGGTTTGCGAAATACAAAGAGACCGGGGTTGATCCGCACCTTATCGACATATTTCGCCACTTCCATCGCGATATCCGCGCCTTGATGATGCACATCGGCGACAAGAGGCACATCCTGATAGTGTCGTTTCAGTTCGGATTTAATCTCCTTGAGACACTTCGCCTCCTGCAGATTGGGCGTGGTGACCCTCACGAGTTCCGCCCCCGCCTTGTGCATCGCGATAATCTGATCCACAGCGGCACGCACGTTATGGGTCTCCTCGGTGATCATGGACTGCACCACGATCGGTCGACCGCCACCTATAACAATATTTCCGACGCGCACGGCGCGGCTGTGCCTGCGCGGATAATTCACGTCAATCATCTAAGGCTTACTTCCTTCCTCTCACCTGTTCCAGGGTTTTCGCCAACATCATCTGACGTTCACCGATCAATCATATTCACGTTCGATTGAAATCTTACGTTGACAACGCCACTAAACCCTGCGCTTATGATGATTATACCTGTTCCTCATTGTTACGATTTTGGTTTCATTGGATCGGTTCAAAAGTCATAAATCCTTCTCCCCCTCGCAGTCAGCGAAGGTGATCAATCTCGCACCCCGTTTGAAAGTAAAATACGCCCAAGCCCATTGCACCATCACCAAAATGCGGTTTTGAAAATCAATCAGATACCAAATATGTTTCACCCACCAAAGGATCCATGTCAAAAAACCGCTCGAACGGTATTTGCCGAAATCCACTATTGCGAAGGACCGTCCCACGGTTGCCAAATTCCCCTTGTCCGCATAGTGAAACGGGTCTTTGACAGACTTATTCGCTACCTCTCCGCAGATATGACGCGCCACGTAGAGCCCTTGCTGAATCGCAACCTGCGCCACGCCGGGTAATGTTTTTTCGTTTTGCTCGGAATGCGCCGTGTCCCCGATAACATACACGCCCGGACGCCCCTCGACGCTCAAATCATGTTTAACAACCACTCTTCCAAGGCGATCCGTTTCCGATTGAAGCCATAGTCCTGCGGAGCTACCCGCAATTCCAGCAGCCCATATCACCGTTCCACAGGATATGGACACGTCACCGATCTCAACGATGCCAGGTGAGAGATTAGATACCGCCGTATGAGTGAGCACCTCCACGCCAAGCTTGCCGAGCGTTTTAGACGCTGATTCCGAAAGATTCACAGGAAAACTTGAAAGTATCCTCTCTCCCGCTTCAATGAGCAAAATCCTTACCGATTGCGGATCGATATGTCTAAAATCCAATAAGAGCGTCCGATGGGTTAACTCTGCAATCGCCCCCGCCATTTCGACGCCGGTCGGTCCGGCTCCCACTATTACGAATGTCATCAAAGCGCGCTGTTTTTCAGGATCTCTTTCCATTTCCGCTCTTTCCAGACTGAAAAGAATATTGCGACGTATGGCGGTGGCGTCGGATATGGTTTTCAGCCCTGGCGCAATGGATTCCCATTCCGGATGCGCGAAATAGTTGTAATGAGAGCCTGTCGCAACGACTAAAAAATCATAAGGTATTGTATCTTTTTTAAGGAGAACATTTCGATTAACCCAATCCACTCCAACCACCTCCGCCATCAACACATCCGTGTTTGCTTGCCTTCGAAGGATATTGCGAATCGGGCTGGCGATGTCCGCAGGGGACAGCCCCGCAGTCGCCACTTGATACAGGAGGGGTTGGAAAAGATGATGGTTATTCCTGTCGATAATCGTAACACGCACATTTTCATCACGTAACGCTCTCACCGCGCTCAGACCGCCGAAGCCCGCGCCAATCACCACAACCCTTGGCGCACTCTCATTGGTATCCTGATGCCTACCAGCCATTTCAGCCGCCTATTCCATGAGGAAAATGAAAACTCACAAACCTCTTCACTATACGATTCCACGAGGATCTACACTCCATTGGAGGTGACTCTCATACATGCATCTCCTCAAAAAAACGACAGGACTTCTATTGTGAATGCACATGGACACTGCAAACGCAACCATACTCTCTCCGACTAAACGGAGAGAACGATTGGATTACAATGGATGCATTTCACTTCGATATCGATAAATATGGGGCTGTAAGGGGACCCTCGGGTAACACACAGATTCGCGCATCTTTGCCATACTTTTTCCGAAGCTGAGAGAGAGTGCTATTAATGCAACGGCACGGATTGAGCCACGCCTTGCGAATCTCCGTGTCCGTTAAACTTTCGGAGTAAAGGTGGATATCGGTCTTCCTCAGAATGGTGGATAATATCCGCGCCTGCCACATCTCCGGGTGACGGAAATTAGGATCGTCAGTCATTTCCAGCAGTCTTTTTGGGGTTCCTGAAAGGGATAGGAGATTATCGAAGGGGCTTCCCGTTGGGATGCCATCCCGGCATTCGGCGGCGATGATAATAGACCCTCCAGGTCTCACGATCCTTAACGCCGCGCTCATACCCTTCACCGCCTGATAAAGATTACGATCAAGGGGGTAGCCGGAATTGCTTGTAACCACGATATCGAAAGATTCGCTAACGGGAATCATGACGGTATTTCTGACGAATTCGCATCCAATGGCATGCGCATCGCTCATATCTCCCGCGAATATCCCCGTAATGGCTTTGTCCCTGTTTAAGGAAACGTTGACAAGAAAATCGGGATGCGCCATCAACGCCGCCTCCTGAATCTCCTCCCAAATGGGATTCCTGTGAGTGACACCCCAAGTTGCGTTCGGATTATCGAGATTTAGGGAACTGTGATTGCACACGATGGTCTCCAATCCAGCCAATCCGGGCATCACCGCCTTCCCCCCTCCTGAGAATCCGGCGAAAAAATGAGGTTCGATCGCACCCGTGAGTATGCGATAATCGCAGGAAAGAAAATCGCGATGAAGCCATATATCGTTGCCTGAGTTTGTCACTCCCGCCATCACATGCGAGGATTTATCGGATGCGTTGTTTTGTATCACGCGAAAACGCCCCGAGATATCCTTACCTAAAAGATCTCGTAACTCCTCACTGGTATTGCTTCGGTGCGTCCCGGTGGCGTTAAAAAGGATAATATGCGAATCCGGAACGTGCGAGAGAGATTCCAAAATGGCTGGAATGATCGTGCGAATGGGGACCGGGCGCGTGAAATCGCTGAAGACAATTGCGACTTGGTCCGAAGCTTTCACCATTGAGCCAAGTGGCGGAGCGCCAATGGGATTTTTGAGGGCATCCCGAAGCGATTGGGCGGTATTGCACAGAGCGGATTGATATGTGGGCTCAAGGACGGTGACATTCGCATCATCAGGTATTTCGAATGTCAACCCATGTTCGCCGTAATCGATATTCACTTAAGATACTCCACTCGATGATGTTCCTAACACAAGGAGTGATGAGAAGGATGCAATAAAATATCGGCGTCGGAAGGAAGCATCCATTTTCCTCGACGCCGATAAAAACCGCGGATGAGAATCACTTCTCGTTGTTGGGATTCGGGCGCGCATTAAGCTCAGGAAGAACCTTGCGCAACTTTTCCGTCCATATTCGCGCCAACTTCGAGGTGGAAGTCTTGTTTACAGCCGCATCCTCTTTCGTAACTGTCACAAGCAATTCGTGATGGACATTAATCTTGTACTCTCCATCCGGCAGCTTGACTTTCACGATATCCGCCATGCCAAGTTTTGGAGCCCCCAAAATGGTCACAAGGCGATCCTGCACGGCGTTCGCTCTTTGACGAATACTCATATTCCCCACGGCGGCTCGCAGTACCAGAACCGTCTCCCCCCCGACCGCCACTATACCATCATTGGGGTTATCCGCATAGGATACGGACAAGGCGCCTATCAATACGACCATGCTGACAAGTCCCAGCCATAGTACCTTCATATCTTCACTCCTTCACTTAAGTTGTTAAAGCAATAATTTCCCTGTAAGGGGACAGACGTTCCCGAAGCATTTGTCGGGCGCGATACATTCTTGATTTTACTGTACCAATCGAAAGGCCTGTCACTTTTGCGATTTCCTCGTAAGATTTTCCGTTCGAATGGTACAGCTCAATCATAATACGGTGATAATAAGGAAGATGTTGAATCGCGGATTGAATGATTTCCTGGCGTTCCATATGAAGCGATTCAGCTTCAGGAGATAAAAAAGATTCCTGCAAGGGTGTCAATCGTATGCGGTTCTCATCCAAGCTTCCGTCATCCAATGACAGGCAGGGATGAACCCCACGCACATAGAAATCCATATAGATGTTTTTCACAATGCAGTACAGCCAGGAAGTAAGCGGGGCGTCGCTTCTGAAGGATTGTATGTTCTCATACACTTTCACTAATGTCATGCCGGTTATATCCGCTGAATCGTCATAATTGTGCGATAACGAATAAGCGAATTTGAAGATGACTTTCTCGTAATTTTTTACAAGAATATCCCACCCTCTGGAATCGCCCTTCTTGCAGGCTTCAATAGTATCACTTTCGACCTTTGGGATATTGGGTTGTGTTGGGACATCATTCATTGATTCTTCACCCCTTTCATGAGGGATGCCGGATCTCGTAACGGATCGTGGCATCGCATTTCCTCCTTACGTATCTTTCATGCGTGGAAATAAGAACGTCTGAACAATTACGTTCCCGTAACGTTGAGTTCAGACGTTCCATACTTATCCCCAGCGATCGAGACTGGAGACGATACGTTATTCAGACTATGCAATAGAGCTTTGCGCGAATGTATAAAGGCAATCGTTCGGATTTAAGAAAAGAACCAACGGCATTGAAAGCTTCGGTATGGTTCATCCTATCCATCTTGCGTTCATACGAAGTCGCGCCTTCAATTCCACATTCACACCATTTCCGCAATTATATCCTGAAAGATCGCCTTTTACGGATGAATCTCAAACGCCGATAGATTACGAATATAGAATCGTTCAACACACTTATTATACAGCACCTTGCGATCTTTGAACACTAATATTTTTCTACCGATTGATCGCGACTATTGGTTGGAAGCGGGCATCATCATCGTTGGCGCGGCGGGCGGCTTGACGGTGTTGGTTATTTTCGCCTCGCTTTGTAGTTCCGCGATCTTTGCGTTAATCCTTCCCTGTATCATTTCTTGGAGTGCCTTGTCTCTCTGCGCCTGGGTGAGATTCTTACCGATCTTATCCACGCGGATGAGATGCCAGCCGAATTGTGTTTTGACCGGTTCGCTGATCTCTCCCTGCTTCAAGGAGAAAACGACTTTGTCAAACGACGGAACCATCTCGCCTCGCATGAACACTCCCAGGGATCCCCCTTTGGCGCGTGTCGAGTCCGGATTATTGGCTTCGGCGGCTTGCTCGAAGGTCGTTTTACCGCTCATGATATCGGCGCGAATCGCGTCGATTTTCGTTTTCGCGGCTGCATACTCCTGATCCTTGGTCTCGGTGGTGGGAGGGTTCTTCGCATCCGGCTGAGTGAACGGATTTGGTGTCAGAGGCACAAGGATATGACTCGCCTCCACAAAATCATCCGGTCCGATTGGGTGTCCCAACTTTGTCTCAATATCCTTTAGAACCAACTTCTCCGCCAGCATCTGGATCTTCGCCAAACGTGTCAGATAAGAGCGAGTGGCGCCGACGCTCGCCAACACTTGAGCATCGCTCTTCCCTGTCATGTTAAACTGATTGCGAGCCATGCCGATATAGTATTCGACCTTATTCTTCAGTTGAGTGGGAGTGACAACGATCCCATCCTTTTTCGCCGCCTGCTCCACAAGACACTCCTGGATCATTTGGTTGACGGTGGACGAGAGCACATCAGGTTTGTCCTTGAAAAGCCAATTCACGATGTCCTCGCGGCTGATGGTAACAGGTTTCCCTCCATTTTCCGACATCCGAAGCAGCACTAAGGCTCCAACGGATCCTGCGAAAGGTCTTTGACGATCCTTGAACATCGGATTGGTCGCTTTTAGCCCCGCCATTTGCGCGGCGAATATCTCGTTGACGACCTGTGCGCGCGTGATTTTCTCGCCATTTACCGTCGCCACCACATCCGAATCGGATGAAACAGTATGCTTCGCCTTTTTCACAACGGTCTTTTTCTCATGATGTTTGATGGGAACCGCCAAGGCATGAAGTGGCAATAACATGGAACCAATAAGTATCGGCACAATTAGCCACCCTACGTTTTTCGATTGTCTGAACAAATCAACAACTCCTTTCAAAACTGTTGTCGGTAACCTGGAAAATCAATGCACCTGAGGAGATTCACCGCAGGCGATGAAATACTAGGCTTGATCATTTCAAGTTGGCTTCCAATGAATTAGGTGTGCGATTGCGCCTGAGGAAAGAAGAAGGGGATTTCGCGTCTGACCCATTATGCATTCGCCATAGTATCATATCTGATTATTATCCATACGTCAACTGAAGAGATAAAAAACGTCTAACGGGAGCGAAAACCGAGTCGTACACGCTCCTCATTGATGTCAGCTTGAGATGATATATCGGATTGGTATATTGCTATTTATAAATATTCATATCTTACCACTTGACATTATGGCTTATGGAATCTATACTAGTATATGAGGATATAGGCATGGAGCGTGATGAGTTGATTGATATGAAGGTTTTGGAGAAAGCGGCGCCCATGATTCGAAACGCCGCCCACCCCTTGCGATTAAGGATATTGGATTATCTGAGCAGGGAGGATGGAGCAAGAAACGTGGGGCAAATTACAAGCGCCACGGATTGTTGCCAGGCGTCCGTCAGCCAGCAATTGCGTATTTTGAAGGATCAGGGGATATTGCTGTGCCGCAGGGATGGTAATTTCATGTTATATGAAATATCCGACCGAAGCGTACTGCACATACTTGAGTGCATACGTCATAATCAAAACGAAACGAAATAAGAGCAACCCCCTTTCAGAAAACGGAAGGGGGTTGTTTTTTCACTGATTCGAAGGATCTTTGGGAAGCAACGCTATCTTCAGCACTTCCTCCATCTGCGTGACTTCCATAAAGGTTATATCCGCCTTCACTTTGTCCGGAATATCCTCCAGATCCTTATGGTTCTCTTTCGGGATTATCAAAGTGCGAATGCCAGCTCGATGCGCCGCCAAGGTCTTCTCCTTCAACCCTCCGATTGGAAGCACTCTGCCCCGCAAGGTGATCTCCCCCGTCATCGCCACGTCTCTTCGCACAGGTCTCCCTGTAAGCGCGGACACCAATGCGGTTGCAAGCGTGATTCCAGCCGAAGGTCCATCCTTCGGGATCGCACCAGCCGGTACGTGGATGTGAATGTCATACTTCTTATGGAAATCCTCCGCGATATCAAAATCCTTAGACCGTGAACGTACATAACTTACCGCAGCTTGAGCCGACTCCTTCATCACATCGCCCAATTGTCCCGTCAACGAAAGCTTGCCATCCTGTCCCGGCATGGCGCTCACTTCCACTGTGATGATATCTCCGCCAAACTCCGTATACACCAAGCCCGTCGCTGCGGCGACTTCATCCTTTTCCTCCATCATTCCATAATGGAAGCGAGGCTGACCTAACATGAGTATTATCTCATCCGTTTCGATGCAAGTGACTCGTTTCTTTTGCTCCTCGTATTTCGCGGCTAACTGCCTTGCAAACTTGCGACAAACCGTGGCGATCTCGCGCTCCAAATTCCTGACTCCCGCTTCGCGAGTGTATTCCCTTATAATCTTCAATAACGCTTCATCGGAGAACAACAACAACGGAACGGTGTCCGTATCGGTGGCTTTATGCGTTCGCCGGAGTTTGCCGTCGATTTTTTGATAGGCGTAACCTTTGGTTATGTATAACCCATGCTCCTTCACTTGTTTCGGAACCAGGAAGTTCTTCGCGATCTCCAACTTTTCCGATTCGGTGTACCCGCTGAAGGAGATGATCTCCATCCGGTCCCGCAGCGCGGGTGGAACGGGTTCCAAGAGATTGGCGGTTGTGATAAACATCACCTCTCGCAAATTGAATGGAATCTCCAAGTAGTGATCGCTGAATTCCCCGTTCTGTTCAGGATCCAAAGCCTCCAGCAATGCAGCGGATGGATCCCCCCGAAAATCCATGCTTAGCTTGTCAATCTCATCCAGCATGAAAACCGGATTGCTGTAGCCGGTGGTCTTCACTCCCTGGATGATGCGTCCGGGCAACGCCCCGATGTAGGTGCGTCGATGCCCGCGAATCTCCGCCTCGTCCCTGACCCCTCCCAAGGAGATGCGAATGAATTTGCGCCCCATTGCTCTGGCGATGGATTTTCCAATCGAGGTTTTCCCGACGCCGGGAGGGCCGACAAAACACAGAATTGGTCCCTTCATGCCCTTACCGACCAATTGCCGAACTGCAAGGAACTCAAGAATACGCTCCTTGACTTTCGCCAATCCGTAATGGTCCTCATTTAAAACCCTCTCCGCCTCTTCGATGTCCAATCGGTCCTCAGTGGATTTATTCCAAGGCATTGATGTAAGCCAATCCAGGTAAGTGCGTATCACCGAGCCCTCCGGAGCTGCGAAAGGCATTTTATCAAGCCTCTCCAATTCCTTTAAAGCTCTCTCCTCCGCCATTTGAGGCATTCCGGCTTCCTGAATTTTCTTCCGATACTCCTCTATCTCGCCGCTTTTTTCATCATGCTCGCCTAATTCCTGCTGGATGGCCTTCAATTGTTCCCGCAGGATGAACTCCCGCTGAGTATCCCCCATCTCCTTTTCCACTCTGGAGCGGATGTTCTTTTGTATTTCGAGGATCTCCCCCTCCTTTTTCAGCACGATGGAGAGTTTGTTGAGTCTTTCACGAACATCCAAGGTTTCCAAAATATCCTGCTTAACATCGACGCGCAGTTGGTGAAGGTAGGGAGCGATAGTGTCCGCGAGACGTCCCGGCTCGTCGGTGTTCATCACATTGATCAACGCCTCGGGGGCTATATTCCTTCCGACATTGACTATCTGCTCGAACTGGTTCATAACACCGCGCATTAAAGCTTCGATTTCGATATCCTTGACCTCCTGGGTGGGGATCGGTTCGACCAAGGCTCGATAATAGGGGGTGTCGGTGGAGATGCCAAGGATGCGCACCCTCTCCATGCCCTCCAGCATGACACGAAAAGTGCCATCCGGCACGCGAAGGTGCTGCATTATCTCGGCGAGAATGCCAACGGAGTATAGGTCATCCGGTTCCGGATCCTCGGTCTGGATGTGCTTTTGCGCCACCAAAACGATTTGGCGGTTGTTACGGATCGCCTCATCAAGAGCGTGAACCGACTTCTCCCTTCCCACCAAAAGGGGGAATATCATATGCGGAAAATACACCTGATCCCGTATGGGCAGCAATGGCACGGATACGGGGCCCCCTTCCTGATCGGGTTTATCATCCGAGAAAGGGGAGAGCCCCAGTGAAGCCAAGGCGCTTTCCGTAGCTTTTATTAGTTCTTCATCAACGGGATTTTCCTTCCCTTTACGAGGCGTTCGAGGCATAATTACACTCCGAGGATAATAATAAGATAAGTCCGCATGCCATACGCTTTCGCACACATATAACATGCGGATGGAATAACATCAATTGGGAAACTATGAAGCTTGGCGAATGTCGCTGACGGTAAGAATGGACGGCGTCTCCTTGCCCTCCACGGTCGCACCGTTTATGACGCATCTTCGCACATCCTGCGAGGAGGGAATCTCATACATGATGTCCATCATCACCTCTTCGATAATGGTGCGAAGAGCCCTGGCGCCGGTGCTTCTCTTCATGGCCTCCACGGCTATGGCGTGCAAGGCGTCCTCCTGAAATATGAGTTCCACGCCGTCGTACTCGAAAAACTTGCAATACTGTTTCGTAAGAGCGTTTTTCGGTTCCACCAATATTTTAACCAGCGCTTCCTCATCAAGTGAATTCAATGTCGCCACGATTGGCAATCTGCCTATGAACTCGGGTATCAGTCCGAACTTCAGCAAATCCTCCGGCATCACTTGATTTAACAAATCCCCAACCTGTTGTTTTTTTACGCTTTCGGGAGAGGCTCGAAATCCCATTTGCCGATGACTCAATCGCTTACCGATGATTTGATCCAACCCTTCAAAAGCTCCGCCGCAAATGAAGAGGATATTGGTGGTGTCCAGTTGCACATACTCTTGTTGCGGATGCTTTCGCCCTCCTTGCGGGGGAACGTTCGCTATGGTGCCTTCAAGTATCTTCAGCAGAGCCTGCTGAACGCCTTCGCCGCTGACATCCCGAGTGATGGACGGGTTCTCCGATTTGCGTGTGATCTTATCAATTTCATCAATGTAGATAATTCCACGTTGAGCGCAACGGATTGTGTCTTGTATGCTGCCCCCCGTCTCGGCGGATTGCACCAGTTTCAAAAGGATATTTTCCACATCCTCCCCGACATATCCCGCTTCGGTGAGAGAAGTGGCGTCCGCAATGGCGAACGGAACATTCAACAACTTGGCTAATGTTTGTGCGAGAAGCGTTTTACCGCTTCCGGTCGGTCCAACCAGAAGAATATTGCTCTTCTGAAGCTCAATGTCATTCGATTGTGCGTTTATTCGCTTGAAATGATTGTACACCGCCACCGAGAGGATGCGCTTAGCCTGTTCCTGACCAACCACGTACTGGCTGAGGATTCGATAAATTTCCTTTGGCTTGGGAACCGAACCTCCAAGCGGGCTCTGCTCTTGCACGGAACTGTCGTTCTTGATGATGTCGTTGCAAAGTTCAACGCATTCCAGACACACTCCACCATGCAGACCAATAATTAGCTTCTTGACCTGTTCACGGCTTTTGCCGCACAGGACACATCGTTTTTCGTTGTTGTCTAGCATTCTTGGCAAAAAGATTTCCTCCGGAGAAAGGATTTACCGTAATAGAATAACCGTCTTACCATTATCGGCTTAACGGTCGCCTTTTTCCATAACTTTGTCAACCAATCCATACTCCTTCGCCTCATAAGAAGACAGCCAGTAATCCCGGTCGCAATCCTGTCGTACCTTATCGATATTCTGACCGGTATGTTTCGCAAGTATGTTCATCAAAGTTTCCTGCGCACGATTCATCTCCTCCAACCGTATCTTCGCGTCGGAAACCGTACCTTCGTATCCGCCCGCAACCTGATGCATCATCACACGCGCATTAGGCAGACTGTAGCGTTTGCCGGCGGAACCGCCTGCGAGCAAAACGGCGCCCATTGACGCAGCCATGCCCACGCATATCGTCGCCACATCGCATTTCACAATTTGCATTGTGTCGTAAATAGCCAGGCCTGCGGATACGCTGCCGCCGGGGGAGTTGATATATATGTCGATATCGGTGTCAGGATCCTCTCTTTCAAGAAACAGCAATTCCGCAATGATCAGATTTGTGATGTGATCGTCTATTGGATCCCCGATAAAGATCACCCTATCCTTCAAAAGACGAGAGTATATGTCATACGCTCTTTCCCCTCGAGCGCTTTGCTCCACTACCATCGGTATGACGTTGCGAATGGAATTATCCTTCATTTTTCTATCTTCCCTTTGGGTTATTGCACAACACGGAAGAGAACATGGAGATAAGCTTAATCCATGCGGGATTCAATCCGTCACAATCTCCT
Organism: Chthonomonadales bacterium; assembly: GCA_027459625.1. Taxonomy (GTDB): domain Bacteria; phylum Armatimonadota; class Chthonomonadetes; order Chthonomonadales; family CAJBBX01; genus DTKV01. The sequence goes on along the minus strand of DAIDHP010000014.1, from coordinate 67,726 downwards.
CGGTTAACGTAACCTTGCTCATTATGAACTCCTCCACCTTGTTCAGCATCACCTGATTGGCGGCGTGCGCCACCGAATCACGATCCGACAACATGCGTTTAAACTGCTCTTCAGTGGATCTTGTGTTCATCGCGATTTTTGTCATCTCCTCCAGCACCTCGTCCTTGTTTACATCGATCTTTTCAATTTCCATGATGCGCGAGAGCGCCAGATTTATCTTCACTTGGTTTTCCGCGGTTTCATACAACTCTTTCGTCAGTTCCTCTTCCGTTTTCCCGGTCTGTTTGAGATACTCTTCAAAGCTGACTTGTGATTCTTCGATGCTATCCATAAGACTTTTGAAGCGTGAGCGAGCCTGCTTATCCACAAGAATATCAGGATACTCGATTTTTGATATCTCAATCAGTTTCTCGATGACGTTCTGGTAGGCGATGGATTTGGAAGTTCTGTCGGCGTCGGCTTGCAGATTTTGTCTTAATTCCTCCCGCATTTCATTGATTGACTGTAGAGGTGTGATGCTTTTCACCCATTCATCGGTCAATTCAGGCGGAACAGGCTCATTTATGGAAAGGACTTTAACATAGTAGTGCACTTCCTCCAATTCCCCTTCGGGCTGCCCCTCTTCCACCGGTTCCGGAACCATTATTGTAAAATGACGCTCTTCATCGATATTCTGACCTAAAAGATTCTGATCAAATTCGGGCGGGTTTTCGCCCATTCGAATAACGGTGCGATTCGCCTCTTCCGAGGATTCCTTTCCGGCAACTTCGGTTTTGATCTCAGCGATGAGGATATCCTTCTCTTGAACTCCCCTTCCTTCGACCTTCACAATCCGCGTATGCTCCTGAATGATGTTCTGAATGGCACGATCAATATCATCCTCGCGAATTTCATATACCGGTTTCACCGCGGCGATTGTGGATAGATCACCCAGTTCAATGACGGGAGCCAGCGGCACCTCCGCTTTGAAACTCCAAGGCTTGCCATCCTCCACATCCTCCAGATCCGCACGAGGATCATCGTAAGGAACTATCTCGTTCTGCTCGACGGCCTCCCGATAAGCCTTGCTTACCAGCACGTCCTTCACCCGCTCTTGAACACGCGAAGGTTGAACGTATTTTTCAAGGATGGATCGGGGCGCTTTGCCTGGACGAAACCCGGGCACATTGGTGAACTTGGAGAATTCACGATAGACACGATCAAAGGCGTGCGTAACTGTTTCCGCATCGATTTCTATGCTTAAGTTAATCGTACATGGAGCGGTCTGCTCTTTGGTAACCTGCATCATTTAATAAATTCAAACGCGTTATCCGACGCGAATGATTCCTTTCAGGGGATAGGGGGAGACGTCACATATTCCACCGCCGGCCTGGAAGAATCTCACGAAGCGAACTTCAATGCCAAATGAATGTCGCTGCACTGTCTTACGATCTAGCCATGCCAACAGTTTCTAGTCAAATCTCTCTCTAAAAGCGAGACTGATTATACCATGGATTCGGGTCTCGCTCAACACAACAAACTACTGTTCCAAACTGACCAACAATTCAGATTTTGAAAACCATAAATCAATTTCGTATTTGGCTGTATCCGGTCCATCGGAACCGTGAATGAGATTCTTTTGAATGTCCGCGGTATAATCTCCTCGGATCGTCCCGGAAGAAGCCTCCTCGGGTTTCAACGCCCCCATCATTTTACGCACCAGGGAGATCACATTATCCCCCTCCCACGCCATCGCCACCACCGGACCGCTCGTTACGAAATTCACCAGGTCTTCATAGAAAGACTTCCCAAGATGAACCGCATAGTGTTTTTCCGCCAGTTCGCGGCTAGGTTGCAGCAACTTCATTCCCACGAGGCGTAGCCCTCGGTTTTCAAATCTCCTTATGATCTCTCCCACAAGCCGACGTTGCACGCCGTCCGGCTTCACCATCACAAAAGTTCGTTCCATTCCTGTTCCCATATTTTATGTTTAATGATTTGTCAAGACAGGTAATTGCTAAATTCGCTTTTCAGGTATTTCGCCGAGCATGAAACGAGCGATATTAGCCTCATATTCTGAATTTTGCAATTACCTCAAGAGACTGAATTAATGAAAGACGCTCACCGATTCGCGAAAAGCGCGTTCGAATGCTCTCTTTGCATTTCGCTGCGTATCCTTTGGTATAAGGATATTGATTATCAGCGGCCGCATTATAATGTGAAGTTATCCCATTTCTTGCGATTATACCTTATTCACACCAAGGCGGTCACGCCGCTGGAAGGCGCGGAGATACAACCCTATCTGTTCAGGTTCTTGGATCCCGGCTGTGTCATTGGAATGTTCCTTTTGCATAAGGGACACTCCCCCGGATCCCACGATTCAACTTGAATGCTTAAAGCGGATTCCAAGCGATATCCAAAATCCGTCCCCCCGGCGGTTCTATCCGCCAGAACGGCGATCCCCGCCACTTCCGCCTGATATTGTTTGGCGAGATCAATGCACTCCCTCACCGCTCCGCCCGTGGTGAGGATATCATCCACAATAAGAATGCGGGTGCCTGGATAAAGAGTCTGCCCGCGACGAAGTTTTCGCACTCCCCCCTCGCTTTCAGCATACCGCCCCTGCACTCCCAATATTCGAGCGTATACATATGCGAGAATGATGCCAGCGGTGGTTGGCCCTAACACCGCCTCGATATTGTCGTTCCGAAATCTTTCCGCCAGGCTTTCGCAGATCGGCTCCAAAAGTTTCGGGTTTTCCACCAACCTGAACTTCTCCAAATATTGGTCGCTGTGCCTGCCCGATGATAGCAGAAAGTGCCCTTTCAGCAGAGCCTCCGCCTCCTGAAATAGATGCAGTGTCTCCTCGTTAGTCATTTTGGGTCTCTCCTTGCAGTGTCGTATCATTTTATTCCCGAAGGAGATGTTTTGTAAAGGGAATGTGCGAGTTCCCCAATTTCCGAATCATCGATACGGCGAGCGAACTAATCAATGAGGGGGAGATGAAAAAAATTAAGTGAACGGGAAAAAAATCCCTTGGGATATTGTAGCATCCGACAAAGATGGTGTATAATTCAATCGGATTAGCACTCGTAAGGATAGAGTGCTAATCGCTAAACCATACTATTCACCTACAATTCCATATTACAGGAGGCGCAACCATGTCGCTTAAACCTCTAGGAGATCGGCTGATTGTTAAGGCCACTCAAGCGGAAGAAAAGACTGCCGGGGGGATCGTACTTCCGGACAGTGCTCAAACCAAACCTCAAGCCGGCGATGTTATCGCGATTGGCCCGGGGAAACAACTGGACAATGGCAAGATAGTTCCCATGGACGTAAAAGTCGGTGATACCATCTACTACGCCAAATACGGCGGCACGGAAGTAAAGGTCGGAGGCGAGGAGTTGATCATCCTTCGACAGGACGATGTGCTAGCAGTGGTGGAGAAGTAGTTCTAAACAATTCAATCGGCAGATAATCTATGTGTGACTCCAAAGGAGAAATGAATGGCTGCAAAGGAGCTATTGTTTGATGAAGAGGCGCGTCGCGCCCTTGAGCGTGGTGTGAATAAACTCGCCGAAGCGGTGAAGGTCACCCTCGGCCCACGCGGAAGATATGTCGTTTTAGAGAAAAAATACGGTTCTCCCTCTCTGGTGGATGACGGCGTAACGATCGCCAAGGAGATCGAGGTTGAGGACGCTTTCGAAAACATGGGAGCTCAATTGGTTCGAGAAGTGGCTTCCAAGACCAACGATGTCGCGGGGGACGGTACCACAACCGCCACCGTTCTCGCCCAATCCATTGTTCGCGAAGGCTTGAAGACCGTGGCGGCGGGTGCGAACCCCATCTCCGTCAAAAAAGGAATCGACAAAGCGGTGGAGGCGGTTGTGGAGGAGATTCGCAAGATCGCCACGCCCGTTGACACCAAGGATGACATCCTTCGCGTTGCCACTAACTCAGCGAAAAACACCACCATCGGCGAATTGATCGCGGAGGCGATGGATAAGGTTGGCAAGGATGGCGTCATCACCGTCGAGGAAAGCAAAGGAACTCAGACCGCTCTGGAACTAGTTGAGGGGATGCAGTTCGACAAGGGTTACATTTCACCTTATTTCGTAACCGATCCTGAACGCATGGAGGCTGTTCTCGATGAACCCATGATCCTTCTTTTCGAGAAAAAGATCAGCGCCGTGGCGGACTTGGTTCCCGTTCTGGAGAAGGTCGCCCGAATGAGCAAGCCGATAGTCATCCTTTCCGAGGATGTTGACGGGGAGGCCCTCGCCACCCTCGTGGTGAACAAACTGCGCGGCATCATCAATTGCGTCGCGGTGAAAGCCCCCGGTTTTGGCGATCGTCGAAAAGCGATGATGGAGGATATCGCCATTCTAACAGGCGGTCAGTTCATCACCGAAGACCTCGGCATCAAATTGGAGAATGTGGACATCGCCATGTTGGGTTCCGCCAAACGCGTGACCGTGACCAAGGACGACACCACCATCGTGGAGGGCAAGGGTTCCAATTCCGCCATCCAGGGCCGCATCGCGATGATTCGTCGGCAGATCGAAGAGACCGATAGTGACTACGACCGCGAAAAGCTTCAGGAGCGATTGGCGAAGCTCGCCGGTGGCGTCGCAGTGATCCAGGTTGGCGCAGCGACCGAAACGGAACTTAAAGAGAAGAAGCATCGAATAGAGGACGCTCTTTCCGCCACCCGCGCCGCCGTGGAGGAGGGAATCGTTCCAGGAGGTGGAGTCACTCCGCTTAAATGCATCAAAGCCGTTGAAGCCATCAAGGCTGAAGGTGATGAACTGATCGGCGTGAATATCGTTAAGAGAGCGTTGGAAGAGCCTTGCAGATGCATCGCCCAAAATGCTGGCGTGGAAGGCTCGGTGGTCGTGGAGCGCTTGAAATCCGCCGCCGACGGTATCGGATATAATGCCGCCACGGACAAATATGAGGATATGATCGGCGCCGGCATTGTGGATCCTGCAAAGGTCACCCGATCCGCTCTGCAGAACGCTGCTTCCATCGGTGCCATGCTTCTCACCACCGAGTGCCTCGTCGCTGAGAAGAAAGAGGACAAACCCGCCGCTCCAGCCATGCCTCCCGGAGGCGGAATGGGCGGAATGTATTGATATAGATGTAAACATGCCAAATTGGGTTGGAGGTTTATGCCTCCAACCCTTTTTCTGTTATTCGTCACATTGCGCGGATTATTGCAACTCTATTGCCGTATTTTAAACCTTTGCTACCCAATATATGACATCAATCTGAATCATCATTACTCTTATATCCTCCGCCGAGATTGGATTGAAACCGCTCTTTCATGTGAAGAAGCCCGAAGTTAATGTTGAAACCTGCGAGTCCCCCTTCCTGCCCGATAATTGATGGGATTGGGAGTCACCTCGTCCCGAACGCCCCAATTATGTCAAGATGTAGTGAATGCGACCCCCATTGCGACAGCAACCAAACCTCCTCGAACAGTTGACCTATCATCGACCATCGGCTTCCCTCCGATGAATCAAATACCGCCTGTTCCGCGTGAGAAAAGCCACAGCAAGTATTTCCGTAAACGCCAAAGCCGACAGAAACGATGAAGGCTTTCGCGCCGCGTATGCCCGCTTCCAGAATGATGGGCTAACTCTTCTCTTTCAGGCGATGACCCCCATATGAAATAACTAGCCGAAACAAATATTTTAGATTATATCAAATCCCTCTATACAACCTGAACGGGCGGCGATATGATAGTTTGTGCAAGGGAAGGTTCTGTTTGAGGCTCGTTTCGAGAAGGAGATTCCGAATGACGCATTCGACAAGTGTTCTCTTCAAGCAGCGCCCAAGGCTCGCCGCCGCTCTCGTATTTATTCCCCCCCCCGAAAAGCCCACTCTCCCCCGATGCCATTCATGGCATTCGTTAGCGAGCACTTCGGGATTTATCCCGTAGTGCGGGAGCCGGTGTGGGTTATCCCGTGGTGCGGGAGGCATCAGGATTCCGAAGTGCGGAAGACGGCGGGATTCCGAGGGGAAGGAAGCTACAGGGTTCCGAAGTGAAGAAGTAAGGAAAGTGCACGTATCGAACCTTCGGGATAAATCCCGAGGTACGCTCTCACGAATGGCTTGAAAGCCATCCCCCAACCTCGAAGGGGTTGAATATTAATAGCTCGGTTCGCCCGCAACACATCCTTCTTCAGGCTTTGCAAGCGTATCGGCACACTCCATTGGACATCTTTTTCGGGATGGAATGAGTTCAATGCAGAGATACCCGCCTGTCGTATACCCACACAATGCAGCGAGGAACCCTTTTTTCGTTGTATCCCCTTCCAATCCGCAGGTAAAATCGGTTATGATCTTGGACATCCGTGCAATTTTTCAGAACTTCGCATGGAATGGCGTTGTTTGACAAACATCAAATAGCTGAATGAATCGTGAAACGATCGAATTTTATAGCTTCGATGGAATTGGAAGAAGGGTTCTATCATGAAACTCACCGGAAAGGCGTCCTTAACACTTGTGGCTTACTGTTTGCTAATCCTCGGTCGTGGCGCTATGGCGCAGCAATCTGTCAAGCTGATCGTTAATAAATCCCTTATCTCCATGGGACAAACCGTCACCATGACCGCAACCATATCGAATCCCCGGCATCGTCCGTTTTCTGGCATCTCGCTTTTACCCTATTGGAACGGGCGCCAATGGGGAGCCCCGGAAAAAACCAATGCATCCGGCAAAGCGATTTTTCTAATCCCCCTCCCGTACCCGGGCGAAGCCAGACTGCAGGTGGCGATTCCAACCGTACAGAATCCCCTTCCGGCATATTGGATTTGGTATCATACGACGCGAGATCAGCAAACGGTCTATTTTACAAAGCATTTCAGTCTTACCTCTATCCCTTCATCCGCTCGACTATTCATTACTTGCGATGATTCATTTCACGCTTATTTGAACGGTCGTCTTGTGGCACAGGGAACCGATTTCCACAAAGTGCAAAATCCAGTCATTCCCGCCCGATACCTAGTCAAAGGGGTAAACACAATCGCCGTTGAATCCCTGAACGGTTCCGGACCAGCCGGATTGCTGGCGTGCATTGAGCTTAGGGATAATAAAAAGAGAGAGAGTATTTTCACGAATCCCTCATGGATGGTATCCCCTGAAAAACCCCACAGCTGGCCGAAGCCTGGTGGCTCTCCTGGCGAAGCTTCAACCATCATCGGCGCCGTGGGTGGCGGAGTTTGGGGACGCTCCATAGTGGGCTGGCCCGGAATGAGTCAAATGGATCAATTCCCCGTGGGCAGTCCGATTTCAAAAGGGGTGAAAGTATCGAATGCGGTTCTTGTTCGCGTGATGAAACGCCCTTTCTTTTTGCACACTGATCCAAATCATCTGATAGGCATGGAATACGAGCCTTGGTTCACCCCGCTGAACGCCACCTGGGACACCGCGGAAGCGGTGCCGATTGAAGGAAGGTATGACTCCTTCCAAAAAGCCGTCATCCGACAGCATTGTCTTTGGTTTGATCAAATAGGAATAGACTACCTGCTCGTGGATTGGTCCAACAATCTATGGGGCAAAGACCATTGGCGGGATCGGGCGCCGGGCGTTGATGAGTTAATCCGCTCCACTCTTCTCCTATTCGACACCTATGCTCAAATGAGAAAGGAAGGCGTACCCACTCCCAAAATCACCCTGTTACTGGGATTGGATAACGGTCCCACCACCACCATGTACGCTCTTAACGAGGAGATGGACTGGATTTACAACCATATCGTGGAAAATCCAAAATACAAAGGATTGTGGCTCTATTATGAGGGCAAGCCGCTTATCGTTCCCTTTAACGGCGGAGGACCGGGGTTTCTCGCAGGGAAATCGCCAATCGATCAATCAAAGTTCACCGTTCGCTGGATGACAAGCCAATTGCAATACAATCCCGGAGTAGCCAAGGAGGGATATTGGTCCTGGATGGATGGTTCGATTCATCCGATACCCACCTACCATGACGGAAAACCCGAAGCGTTGACCATCACGCCCGCATTCTTCGGAGACGGCGGGTGGACTTACCCTCAGGCGATAGGCAGGAGAAATGGCGCGACGTATCTGGAGGAGTTTAAATACGCCATGACCGTTCATCCGAAATTCCTGCTGATCTGCCAATGGAACGAATTTGCGGGACAAGCCATTGGCGCGGGTTACGGTCCGAAACACGATCAATTCGTGGATTGCTACAATGTCCCTTTGAGCAACGATATCGAACCCACGTCGCTCACATCGTGCGCTTATCGCGGATGCGGCGGGTGGGGATTCCGTTACCTAAACCTCACACGCGCCATGATTACGCTTTACAAAGCCCCGACCTCAAAGCGATCGATCCTGGTGATCTCGAACACCAATCATCTCATGTTGCCGAACAAGGGTGACTTGATATTAAAATGGAGCGTCATGGGGGCGAAACCAACTGGATACGACATTCTACTGGATCACCGTGTTTTGGCGCGTGACGTACAAAGCGCCACGTATACGGTTCCGCTGAAAGACTTGAAGAGAGGCGCTCACAATTTGACGGTGCAGGGGGAAGGAACTAATACCCACTATTTGCTCGCTGAATGGAATGAGACCGCCAGATTAAGGAAACCGGCATTGGCGCAAGACACCTTGGAGTTCACAATTAAATAGTCTGCGAAAAATACCATTGACTGGTTATCGGAAAAGATCGCGATTCATGGGGCGGTTTCCACTCATAACAGGGTTTCTTATAATGCTTAGTGTGCAAGCCTGTTCGTACCTGAAAGGCGACGCCTCAATCTCAAATAACCGATCCGTGCATGTCATCGGCGATATAAGACATGTTCATGACCCTTGCATGGTGCACAATGGGGATACATTCTTTCTATTCTCAACTGGTAAGGGCATACCCATAAGAAAATCACGGGATATGAAACATTGGGTGACCGCGGGTGTCGTGTTTAACGCCATGCCTGCTTGGATCACCGCCATGTTTCCAGGAAAGAGCGATGTATGGGCTCCGGACATATCCTATTTCAGTGGTGAATATCATCTCTATTACGCGATTTCCACCTTTGGAAGTAACCGTTCCGCTATCGGATTGGCAACCAATAAAACCTTGGATGGAAACAATCCTGAATATCGATGGGTGGATCAGGGGGTTGTGCTTACATCCAAAAACGAGGATGATTGGAACGCGATTGATCCCAATATATGTTTTGATGAGAATGGAAATCCTTGGCTTTCGTTTGGGAGTTTCTGGAGCGGTTTGAAGATCGTAAGGGTGGATCGGCTAACCGGCAAGCCATTGGGCGGAGGATTGGACATTTCACCTTTGGCGCGGCGCCCTGACCAGCCGGACGCAATCGAATCCCCCTTCATTATTCATTGAGGAAAATATTATTACCTCTTCGCATCGTTTAATTTTTGCTGTCGCGGCGCACAGAGCACGTATAATGTACGTGTCGGACGTTCAATAAATATTCTTGGCCCGTATATGGATAAGGAAGGGATTTCGATGTTGAATGGCGGGGGGAGCGAGATTCTATCGGGAACGGAGCGCTGGAAAGGGCCAGGCGGAGAATCGCTATTCAGGGCATGCGGTCGTTGGTGGATGACGTACCACGCTTACGATGCGAGAAATGGCGGCGTTCCAACTCTGAGAATAGATCAAATAAAATGGTCCCATGCCGGCTGGCCGCTTCCGCTCTCGCCAAATTCAACTTAATCACAATGCGATTAACAAGCCGTCCAATGCGTGTCAGCCATGCGGTATCAGAGAGGTTTAAGCCGAAGTAACAAAGTACCGTTCCTCAACAAACATTAACATATCTTTTCGGAGAGTAAAATGAGATTCTTCAGACTATTGGCATCGCTTGCGTTTATCCTGATTATTGCACGAACGGATGCATACGCACAAAACACCCAGGGAATAGCCGGTCAATCCCAATCCGCAAATACCAGCCCGATTTTGGCTCAAGCGCAAATAGAACCGAACAAACCTGGCATTCCCATTCCTCCCGATTTCCTGGGACTATCCCACGAATGGGGAACCGCCCAGGCGATGATTGGCGAGCCACCCAATCTGAATAAGTCCTATATTCAACTGCTAAAGAATCTGACTTCATTCGGGAACGGGCCTTTTATTCTCCGCATAGGCGGGAACAGCACGGATTTCACGAAAGCCGCGACGCCGCAAACGGTCGCGCCGTTCGCGGCGCTGCATAAGGCGATTGGGGTGAGGTTCATTTTAGGCGTGAACCTTGGAGCGGATGACCCAAAGCTGGCGGAGGAGCAGGCGCGCACCTACGCTCAAAACATGCCGGGCGGCTCCATCATTGGGTTTGAGATCGGAAATGAGCCGGACCTCTTCCATTCAAACGGACATCGCGGGCACTCTTACTCCTATCAGGACTATATCAACGATTTCACCCTTTTCCGCGAGCAGATCATGCAGGATCCGAAAACCAAAAACATCAAGGTGATCGGACCCGCCTGGGCCATGTCGGGAAGTCTAAAACATCTGCCTGAATTTCTGGATGCGGAAAAGGGATATCTCGCTTTGGTGACGCAACATTGGTATCCCAACAATGTCTGCGGGAATCGCCAGCCTCCGCCGGCATCCTATTTGCTCACGGAAGCCCCGGCGGCTAGCGGACCCGATGCAGTTAAGCCTTGGGTGAAGGTGGCTCGGCAATACCACTTGGACTTTCGCATGGGGGAGATGAACTCCTTCGCCTGCGGTGGGGCTCTCGGCGTAAGTGATCGGTTCGTCTCCGCCTTATGGGCGATTGACTCGATGTTTCGATTTGCCGATGAAGGGGTGTGCGGAGTGAATTTCCATTCCGGCAATGGAGGGAATTATGCGGTATTCTCTTTCATGCATGACAAAAACGACCCTGCTTCCGGATACACACCCTACGTTCGACCGCTATATTACGGCCTCTACTTTTTCGCTCGCGCCATTGCGGATCACTCTCGCACAGTACCCGTCATGGAACAAACCACAGCCAATATAAAGATCTATGCGACTCAAAGCGGCGGGAAAGTGCGCGTGGCGATATTGAACAAGGAGACGGACACATCCGGAGATGTCGCTCTGACGCTTCCCGAAGATTACCATCATGCTAGCCTCATTCGATTGCTGGCGCCGGATTACAAAGCTGCGACCGGCATCACCCTAGGAGGGCAAACGTTTGACGGCAGCATGGACGGCAAGCCGGTCGGAAAGCTGCAACGAGAAAATGTGCGGGAAAGCAACGGTGAGTATAAAATATATATGCCCGCTGCAAGCGCCACCCTGGTGACATTCACACATTAAGTTTGGCGATGGTTTTCGTTGCTGATAAGCGCACAGTTACGCCATGGCTCGGATGTCGGAACCCGATCCATGGCAATCAAAATACGAGAATGCGGATATACTAAAAAATGACGATGGACGAAACGGAGATAGCTCCGCGATGGGCAACCTCTCCGTTCCAATGGGGATTGGGTTATCTGGAATGCGAGGTGTATGAAATGACAAGAATTTTGGAATTAACCCCCGAGCAGGAGGCTGTTCTGGCGCGCAAAGCCGCGCGCGCAGGAATGAGCGTGGATGATTACCTAAAGCATGTGATAGATAAAATCATTAAAATCAATGCGCCAAGCTCTCGCAATGATTTTGCTCCAATCGAATCAAAACGAAAGTCCATTAAAGATATAATCGAGTTTTTGGAATCCGGAGCAACGAAAGGGATTTTTTCAGAAGATATCGATTCACCCGAACTCGCACGCAAATTGAGGGCGGAAGCGGAACATAGACAATGGTAGCCAGCCACTTAATGTTAGATACGGATATATTGATCGATCTTTCCCGGCAATATGCTCCCGCATTGAATTGGCTCTATGAAATATATGACACCCCCATGCCCAACATATGTGGGTTTTCGGCAATGGAATTTCTTTTTGGCGTATCAAATTCCGATCAGATACGAAGAGCCCGTGCATTTCTACATGTATTTCCTATTATTTGGCCATCTATTGAAGCAATGCAACGTGCTCTTAACGATTTCACACCATTGCATCTATCCACTGGCATTGGGATAATTGATTCCTTGATCGCATCAACAGCCTTGGACCGCGATTTGAGTGTGGTCACCTTCAATAAACGCCATTTCGACGCCGTTCCGGGTCTGAGGACAATTCAGCCATACGAGAGGTAATCCGCTCATTCCTCGCGATTTTTCCCGATATGGTTTTTTTACTTTCGAGCTAATTTACCAAGAAGTTGAATTGCATCTTTCCCAACAAACATAATCATCACAGGGAGATACAATGCCAAAAGACATATCACGAAGGGATTTCGTAAAAACGATTGGGCTTGCCGCCATTTCCGGCGTCATAATTGCGAATCCGCCCGGTGCATATGGAATGGATGCTTATCCTCTCCCTAACTCCAGCGCCGCGCATGCCATGTCCCGTATTTGCGTGACTGAATGGGCGGGATTTTATGGAGATCCACTGTCTTCGTTTAAAGCACGGTTCGAGTATTACACCCAACTGGACGTGGACATGATCCGATTGGAGACCGGCTGGCTGAACCACCCTCCGCTGATTGAAGCTTTGAAAAATCACCCCTTCAATATTAAATACATTCTATATGTGCTGGGAATCTCCAAATCTTATTCGGACAAATATCCAAACGAACGCATGGTGGATGAACATGGCGTTACGGATTGGCATCTCGGTCCATGGAATATCGATTTCTCGGAAACCACCCTGGAGGCTGGCAGGGTGCAGTTGCAACAGCTTGTTGCATCGGGACTAGCTGGCAATGTCAAGGAGTTGGTCGTGGACTGCGGTCCTGCCGGAGAAGGAATCTACCCCGCCAATTGGACCCTAAATCGTCAGGGGGAGGAGGCGTATTGGTGTTACTCCGCGCAAGCCCAGGTGAGCTTCCGTTCCGCAATGCAAGCGAAATACGGGGATATCAATTCCGCCAACGACGCATGGAAGCTATCCGGATCGCATAGGTTCGCTTCATGGAACGAGGTGCTGATTCCCAAACCCAGTACCGAATGGGCTCGCGGCGCCTTCTGGAATGACATGCTTCTCTGGTATCGCAATTCCAAGCGCGACATGATACTAAAACGCATCAATCAAACACAATCCCTGGCGAAGAAGTTCCTAGGCGAGGATGTGAAATGCATCGTTTACCTTCCGGGTACCGCGTATACTCAGGCGGATTGGGACGTGGCGGTCAGGGACGCCTCCGGTCCCGCATCCATTAGGTTGATGATGGATAACGATTGGCTGATGAAAACGGCTATCACCAAGGGGTGCATTCTGCAATACACCGGGGCGGAAAATGTTCACGAGGTGCGAAATATCGTCCGAAAGCTCAAGGCTATTGGGAGCGACGCCTATAAATCCATGTGGGGGGAGAATGCGGGAAGCGAATCCGCCGGGCGCAATCCCATTTGGCTTGGGGAGGTGGTGATAAATTGCGGTATTCGCGGAGTGGATTACACTTGGAGCAACTGGTTGTTTGAAAACGATGGCGTTACACCCTCGCAAACGTATAAGCCTTTCGAATACATGGTGCGTATGATACGCGCGTTCTATGCTACTGGCAAGATGCTTCCACCGTATCTAAAAGAGGATGTGGTCCACCGTGCCGCTCCTGGAACATGGATGATAGATTGCTATGAAAGCACACGCATAATGAGTGCTTACCCCGACGCGCTCAAAGCGACGGACCCGGAAATGGCGGTGGTGCAGGGGGGGCAGACACAGAGGATTCTGCTTAAGTTTCCTTTCGAATCGTTGCCAAATGGCTGCAAAATTCGTTCCGCGAAACTGGTATTGCACCGCTATCTGAATTACCATCTCAATATAACCGCGCCGCTGGCGATCTATCGCGTAACACAGCCTTGGCAGGCGATTTGCGCGACGTGGAAAGAGGCGGATTTAGGCGTGGATTGGACCAGACCTGGCGGAACGGCTGAAGACGCGAAAGGGCGCCCCTTCCGTGCGTGTGCGCATCTTGTACCGTGGGCGATCACCGATGTCCCCCCTTTTACAACGCTTGGAGCGAAAGTGGAATGGGATGTCACGAAGCTGGTCCGTAAATTGATGGAGGGTACGGATTACGGTATGATGATAGCTGCTTGGGGAAATCAGCCCTGCAACAAATCCTTCATTTCAATCGCATATGATGATCCAAGCCTGAGACCGATCTTGATAGTGGAAACGATAAAGCCATAAGTGGAATTTGCAATCATGTTCAACCAACGCACGAAAATCATCCATGGCTTTTAGACTTGAAGAGACGTTGGAACGCCGTTCCAACCGCAGGTAATCGCTGAATTCACGATGCTGGCGCAACATTAAGCCACAAATCGGCGCGATTCCCCCCGTATTGAGAGTTGTGAAAACACCTTGTCCTATCAAACATTTAACGGAGTCAGGAAATGAGAAAAGGGTTAACCAGAAGGGATTTTGTTAAGACAATCGCCGTAACCGCGGTTTCAGGGGCGGTGGCGTGCAAAAGCATCGCTCAGACGGAGGCGCAGCCGTTGCCCAATGAGTACACCGGCGTGAATCCCCCTATGAACTCCGGCATACCGCTGGGAGGAATCGGATGCGGAACGGTGGAGATTCGCGCGGACGGTAACTTTCACGACTGGCAGATTTTCAATAACTGGGCGAGCCAAATGGCGTTCGATGACGCCTTCTTCGCAGTCAGAGCACAACAGGATGCCAAATCCGCCGTTCATTTGCTGCAGTTGAATGGGAGAGGCTATGTTCCTGGAGTGACTACGATTGACTATGTCGGCGAGCATCCGTTCGCAATGATGAAGTTCATGGACGCCAATATCCCCGCGAAGGTGGATATGAAAGCATGGACGCCTTTCATCCCCCACGACTCCAAGAACTCCGGGATCCCCGCGTGCATATTCTCCTTCACCGTGCACAATCCGACGGACAAACCCATGGAGGTCTCCTTGCTCTCCAGCATGAGGAACGGCACGGGCTTTGACATCGGATCCCTGGGATCGAGAAACCGAAAAATCGATGTGGAAAAAGGGTTGCGGGTTCTTATGGATGCGAAAACCGGCGGATCGCTCTCCGCCTTCGCAAAACCGGTACGCCTGCTGATGATCTCCGACCAGCAGCATCCGGAATTTCAACAAACGCTAAGCGGTATCAAAAACATCAAAATCACCTGGGCGACCGGCGAAGGTCCCAACGGCATCCATCTGCCCGCTCGAACCGGCGCGGAACTGGCTCAAAAGTTCGATTGCGCTTGGATGGGCGAGACCGCTCATGCAAGTTCAACCCTCGGTGATGCGAACATGATCATCCTCAAGGACGCAGTTAACAGCGGCATGGGGTTTATCTACTCCGGAGGATGGGATGCATTCTACGGGATTTCGGATGACCGATGGGGTCACATGAACGGAACCGTTTTGGAAAGCATTCTTCCGATCACGTTTGAAAACCAATTCGACGCCAACAACGTTAACGTTCAAATGACGAAGGTCAATAATCCCGAGGCGACTGCGATCTTCGGCAAAATGAGCCTCCCCCAATACAGCGGATACAACACCATCGCATCCGTCAAACCGGATGGCGTCGTGATCGCCAAGGGGGACGGCGGACAACCCTTGATCGTAGCGGGCAAGTACGGCTCGGGCAGAACTCTGGTCTACGCCACCGCGATATGGGGAGGGTGGCCCGCCTCTTCGGATCTTATTTCGGATATCTACGCTCACTTGATCTCCTATGCGGCGCACACCACATACAAAACGGGGGACGGAATTCCGGCGCAATGGGGAACCAATGGCGAAATGACCTTGAGCGGCTTGGGGGCGGGCTCCGTGCGCGCGGAATGGAATCAATTCGACGAGTTGTTGGCGGATTTCGCCGAGGACGGCGCCGTGGAGGCGACCGGTGCGCTCACAGGTGAATCCGGGCGTAATACCGCCATGACCCAGAAGCTCGCCATTCCCGCAGGGGAATCGCGGGAGGCTACGTTCATTCTTACCTGGTACTACCCAAACCACTACGATGCGGATCACACGAGGATCGGTCACATGTACTCCAACTGGTTCTCCAGCGCCAATCAGGTGGCGAATTACGTCACGAA
Source organism: Chthonomonadales bacterium (assembly GCA_027459625.1). GTDB lineage: Bacteria > Armatimonadota > Chthonomonadetes > Chthonomonadales > CAJBBX01 > DTKV01. The sequence continues at coordinate 51,621 of DAIDHP010000014.1, read as the reverse complement.
AAACCTGCAGTCGCTTCATGAGAAAACGGAGCGGTTTCATACGGATTTCTACGAATCCACTCTTGAGCGCAAGGTGCTTGACGCCATCAACGCCCAATTGACCACCTTCACAAAAGAGACATGGTGGACCAAGGAGGACAAATTCAGTGTGTGGGAAGGCGAAGGGTGCTGCGGACTGGACACGACCGATGTGGGGTACTACGGCTCCCATGTGATAGCGCTTCTCTATCCCGATTTAGAGAGAAGTCAAATTGATCTCATCATGGATTTTCAAAAGAAAAGCGGGCATGTCCCCCACTTCTTTCCCGCCACATTCGATCATCCCGACAGCTTTTATCGCATAGACCTCATGCCTCAATATGTTCTCATGGTTTACAGGGATTGGAAGTGGATGGGCGACCACGCCTTCCTGCATATGCACTGGCCGCACATCATGCTCGCTCTCACCAACATGCGCAACAGAGACACCGATGGCGACGGGCTTCCCAACGACACCGGTGCGGATCAAACCTACGATCAATGGGGGTTCTATGGCACCTCGGTCTACGTCTCCTCTCTCTATTTGGTGGCGGTGAAAGCGGCGATCGAGATGGCACTTGAGATGAAAGACGAAGCCAATCACGCGCTTTTAACAAGCTGGTTCAAGCAGGGACAACCCAACTTCGAGAAGGAGCTATGGAACGGCGAGTATTACGACCTATACTACGACCCCGCAACCGGAAAACGAAGCAACGCCAGCCTCGCGGCGGGAATGGACTCCATGTGGTACGCCAGGCTGATCCCGGACCTTGGCGATCCGTTGCCCAACGACCACGTGGTTTCCGACTTGAAAACCATCTACACAAAAAACCGACAACACCGCAGCATCATCAACGGGTGGTGGCCGAATCCCGCCGACGCACCGAAGCAAGGAGGGCAGTGGTCCGCGACGTGGACCGGCGTGGAGTACTCCCTTGCGTCCAATATGATCTACTCCGGAATGGTGGACGAAGGGCTGCAAATGATCCGCGACGTTCAGGACAGATATCTAGCGTGGGGCAAGCCTTGGAACCATTTCGAATGCGGCAACCATTACTACCGCCCCATGAGCGTTTGGACCACCTACATGGCGACGCAGGGTTTCTCCTACAACGCCAAAACAAAAAGCATCGGGTTCTCGCCGAGAGTAACCCCGGAGAAGTACCAGGCGGTTTTCTGCACTCCTACGTCGTGGGGGATATTCAATCAAAATCGCGACGAAGTACGCCTGACGTTGCGCGAGGGCTCCCTGCCATTAGCGGAGATCCTCACCAGCCTGCCGTCATCTTCGGCAAAGTGGGTGGCTCGGCGCAACGGCACGGTTCTGGAGGCGGATCATTCCTCGAAGGGAAACGCCGTCCTTCTGCGGTTCCAATCCCCCATCCTCCTCAAACCCGGCGATATGCTGGTGATTAGGAACGCGTAACATTCGTGTAATGCTCAGGGGCGGTAAATACATCGCCCCTGCATTTATTATTGATCAAGATTGCATGAGGCGGAGGGTCTCGGATTCGTGGAGGGTTTCGGCACACGGCGCATCCCACGAATGCAGCTTCTCACCATCAAGGAGATTCTGGAGGAGGGCAAACGACCCGAACTCCCATTGGGATACATGGTGCAACGCAACGAGGGCTCTGGAAAACCCCGGGCGCGAAACGAGGAGATGGATTTCGGGTAGGGGCATATATAGTTCAAGACGGATTTCAAACACGTACTCGGGATGGTGCGAATGAAAAAGGCGAACTTCAACTTTCTTCGATCTAAAAAGATCCATTCATGTTGCGTAAGGGCGGGAGTTCTCGTCCTTTGCGTGCTACCCCCTCCAAACACCCAAGATACATCGCCGGATTTACCCCCTCCAACTCCCCCGCACGCGGGGGAGAATACCCTCCACGACAACGAAAAACCCAGTCTCCCCCCGCATGCGGGGGAATTTAAAGGGGGCGATGGTGCGGCGGAGGGATTTGTGGGGGGTGAGGAAGAGGCGGGATTTAAGGAGGGTGATTGGTTTGCATGGAAACCCATTGAATCTCTCCATCCCGACGAATTGATCGTGGCTTATGACGGGAACGTATTTCCGATACAAAAGGTGGTTCGAAGACATTACCGGGGGATAATGATTGGAATACAAACCGAAGAGAGCGAAAGCGTCCTTTGGCTCACGGAATACCATCGAGTTTTGGTGCGCAGGAGGGTTCAACAACTCTCTCCTAATGGTGGATGGAGCGGCGTTCCAGTTGAACATTTCGCATACGCAAGGGAATTACGTAACTCGATGACACCACCTGAGAGATTGCTTTGGCAAGCGCTTTTAGGACATAAATGCGGTGTTAAATTCAGAAGACAGCACCCGATTGGTCCTTTTATCGCGGATGTCTATTCCCATGACGCCGGACTTGTTATCGAAGTGGATGGGGATATAGCGCATGGGTCTCAGGATAGTCGAAGATATGATATGAAGCGAGATAAATGGATGGAGAGCATGGGCTTAAAGGTCCTTCGTTATACTGCGAGGGATATCTTCCAGAATCTTCACGGTATTATTATCGATATTTCCAAGCATTGCAGGGAATCAATTCTTCCAAAAGATCCGGAAAAGCAATGGTTATTTGCACGTTCCGTAAAAACAAGCGATTTGGCGTATGGTGGAATTGACCAACATCCTATACGAATTTGCCGGGTAATCTTAGAAAAAACGGATGAAGAGGTGTTTGACATTGCAACAAAGGAACCTTGCGCATTTTTAACGAATATTTGCGCCGTGCATGTATGCCAATATACGAGATGTAATTAGTATTCGGCGGGAGTTTTGAAATACGGATTTACATCTCACCGGTCATATAATATGTCGCGCAGGGGTTAGGCGTGATGGTGGATTCGCTATCGATCACATGATTTCCGGAACCCGCAACATTTCGGGCGACCACAAGGGTCGCCCCTACAAAATCATCGCGACACATTCGATGAAACCATGTACCCGTTCGGGATCGAATTCCACGTGTTACGCCATTTATGGCGTTCGCGAGCATGTACCGCGTGGTTCACCGCGCGGGGGGGAACGCCAACCTGCAGGATCGAATACCCCCGTGCCACGCCATTCATGGCGTTTGCGAGCGCGTACCGCGTGATTTATCGCGCGGGGACCGCCAACCTGCGGGATCGAATTCCACGCATCACACCATTCATGGCGTTCGCGAGCGCGTACCACGTGATTTATCGCACGGGGAACGCCAACCTGCGGGATCGAATTCCACGCGTCACGCCATTCATGGCGTTCGCGAGCGCATACCGCATGGTTCACCGCGCGGGGGGACCGCCAACCTGCGCGGGGATTGGGCGTTAAGGCGAAACCGTACCGCTCACAAGATTTCCGGAACTCGCAACATTTCGGGCGACCACAAGGGTCGCCCCTACGAATCCTCCGTACATTGTAAGAAAAACAGCGTCTCCGCGTCTCTGCGTGAGGTAAATCCGCCTCCGCGAGAGATAATTCCGCCTTATCGTGAGATAGGCGCCCCCGTATGGTAATATTAGGCAACCCCGCTTCACATGAATGTAATGCAAGGAACACCATCATGAACAAAGCGACATTCACCCGCCGTCAAGCGCTCTCCTTCATAAGCGCAGCCCTGGCGCTCCCTATGATGGAGGTTTGCCACGCCGCTCAAACCCCTTCCCAATCGCCCGTATCCCTAGTGCCCACACTAAGGCGTTCCGTCCTCGCGGATATTCGCAAGGGACATGTGGATATCGATGGAGTGGTGACGAGTACAAACGCATCCTCAGTGAGAGTTCGCGTCACCACGGGTGCCGGCGTGTCTGTTATAAAACAGGTCGCGGTGAACTCGGGTAAATTCCGATGCCGATACCCCAATGACTTCCTCGGCGCACCGAAGCTGCGTCTGGGAACCCTCTTCATCGACGCCACAACCGACAACGATTTCGACGTAACCGGACCCGATCACCGCCAAACGGAGGCGACGATCATCCTCTACGATTCATCCGGAACCGTACTCCCGACCGGATTCACCACCGGGCTTATAGATCGGGAAGGCAGGACGGACGAAAAATGCGCGCAATGGAACGAGATGCGCTCCCTGATAAACCTCTATCTGCATAGCGAGGGGGCGATGAAGGCGAATGCGGAGCGACAGACCTTCGATCTGGCGAATAAGGCTGATTTGGAGTGGTTCAAAAACAACCTCTCGCTCTACGAGTTCCGATACCGGGACAGGGATTGGGATCAACCGCTCAACCATCGCGTAGCGCAAACATTTTGGCAGTCGGTGTGGAGCACGTGGTTCAACTCCAGCAACGATAACCCTCTTGACGGTAACCCGAAGAACAACAATCCGGATAACTATCGTCCTTATGCCTTCTCCAACGATTTCGCAGATGTCCTCATCATGCATGTTATGCGAATCCACGCGCCAATCGATCCCATGGAGAACACCCTCGGGTTCTGCCGCGAGGCTGCGCGCAACTTGATGGCGATGCAGCATAAAACGGCGTCCAACTTCTGCCTTCCGGATTGGCAGGGCATGCGGGAGATATACACGGCGGGAGCGTTTCACTATGGCATGTTCAACAACGGTGATTATATGACAGAGCGCAAGGGCTGGTTTTACAACCCCTCCTTTCACGATTACGCCGCCGGAGGGGTGCTTAATGGTCGGGCGACGTGGGGACTGGGGGAGATGTTGAAGGCGGATCCCGAAGGTCCAATAGCCGCCAATCTTCGAGACAGCATCGCACTCTCCCTGCGCTTCTGTCTGCATGACGGGAAAAAAGGCGGATACGTCAAAACCACGCCCCAAGGGCATGTCTACTGGCGGGATGCCGGAGAGCACGCGTATCTTTTACTGGGAATGCTCGCGGCTTGCAGCGTGCATCCGGACATGCCGGTGATGCTCGCCCCCAACGACACTCAACCCCTGCGCCGGCTTTGCGTCAACTCCCTTAACGCCCTGGTGGATTTGGAATCCGCCAACCATCAATGGTCCATCTATCCCAATGTGGATGCCATGGGGGTTGCGGCGTTAGCGGAAGGGACCGCCTTACTGCCTCAAGAGCCTGACGCCGACCACTGGCGCACTTCCGCGATGCAGGTTGCGGACGCATGGATAACCGCCAAAGCCGATCCCAAGGAGAGGAAGGCACCCTGCGTGAACTTCGGGTTGCTCATAGCCCCGGGAAGGATGACCTATATCTGGAGCAAGGGTGGCAATGCGCAGTTTTTTTACTATCAGACCGGGCATTGGATTCATGCCTTGGCGGATTTGTACGCGTTGACCGGAGAGAAGCGTTATTGCGACCGTGCCATGTCGATGGTGCGCTATCTCTGCGGTGACAACCCCTTCCAAGTCCGGCTGTTTAACGAGATGGGCGGGGTGTATAATTGGACGGATGATACGAACGGAGACGGTGTCGAGGACAAAATGAAGCAGGATATGTATCCTGAATCCACCGCGTTCTGCCAAATCGGTTTTCTGCATTTGATAGCCGCCATCAACAAACGGGGATAAGGAGATATCATGGGCAAATCAAGCATCCTTCAAGAAGCATATGTTTTCCTTCTATTCTCAGGGGCGCTTTCCTTTATTGCAAGTGCATCCCCCTCCTCCGCTGAAAAACTTCCGGAGCAATACGGTGGTTTGAAGGGCTACATTTCCATGAATGTCAGCAAACCTCCGTCGGATTTCCGGTATGGCGTAAGCTTTTATTCAAGCGTATGGCCTCTGTTAAAAACGCCATTGGATTCGTTTCAGATTGGTCTCCCTGCCACGTGGATCATTCCGGACAACACCGATTTCAAGGAGCCGTTGTGTCCGCCGGGCACCTTCGCACGAGACAACTGGCCCGAAAGAGGCCCTTATTATCGCGATGTTTTCCAAACGATCGAGGGCGGATTGGGCTTTTGGGCGAGTACTCAGTTCGGTTCGCCAACTCCGAAATACCGTATCAATGGAACTCCGGACGGGTATAACCATCAGATATCCTCCCCGGGTTTCGGTTTTGGAGATCCCAATCCATTGCCTGCGAATATAATGGGGATCGCGCAACTCTCCAACCGAATACTCCTCCCCCCCGATGGCTTCACCTTTAAAAAAGGCGCCAACGGAGAAGTGTTGGGTAACGCTTGGATGGCTTTGCCGTTGATGAGCGGGGATGTTCCATCCCAAAATCCCCCAACCGGCGATCAGTGCTGGACGCTGTTCTTTAACGCCGCGAACTTCAAGGGCCCCGTCGCGTTTTGGATTCCTCGGATATGGAGCATGCTCTCCGCAGGATATCCCGTTATCGATGGGCGCGGGCTGGACGCCCGACCCGCAATCATGGCGGGTGGCGCGATGGAGTTTAACACCGTCCCCTATTTCCAGAATCATGATGATGCGGGAAACACATACGCCAGAATTCCCGAGATTCTTTTTCCCGTGGACAAATCCGGACGGACGACGCTCATGGAGGATGTCCGAACGTATTCGAAGGAGGCTTTGTGGGATTCCGTTCAATCCATGATGGAAGGGAAAATAAAACCCACGGGTAAATTCAACTCGTTCTATTCCTGGTCCCCAGCGCTCACAGCCAATCGAATCAATTTCCGGCAAGGATCGGAAAACCTGCCGATTCACGGTATCGGCGATATCGTTCAGACCGAGGTATTCGGCAAACCCTCTTCGCGAACCTTCGGGCTGGAATGGAAAACCCCCGGGAGCACGGGAATATTCCCGGAGTACTACAAACAGGTAGGCGAAGAGATGGAAGTCATCCCCGCCAATCAAGTCCCGGAGAGCACTCAACTCCAATCGCAGCAGTTCCAACCCTCCGGCAAGGGAAAGTCCTATGAATGCCCTGCGGATTCCACCTCAGTATGGTGGACTCCGGGCCCCAAGCGCGGCCCTTACCATGCGAAACTAACGGATGGCTCCGTTGTAACCTATTACTGGTATCGCTTTGTGGACCAACCATCATTGCAGCATCTTCATTTGAACGAAAAGCAAAAGGAGGATTTGCAGGCGAGGTTTGAGAGGATACAGTCCGCATGGAAAACTAAAACCGACTATATCCCCCCCCTGGCTCACGGTAAATTGGTATCCATTGACCCCGCCTTGATCGTGAAGCCTCCGAAGGGTTTGGAAATTGGTTACGTCCCCATCGTGGCGCAGCAAACGCAGAAATGAAAATACCCGATTTCATGAAACGCGCCGATTAGGATATGTTTTTTACCTTTTTTCACTTTAGGTAACTGTAAAATTCAGAAAACGAGGCTATGTCGCGCATTCACGCTTTGCGAAACACCCCATAAGCGAATTTTGCAATGACCTTACTTCACTATTTTTTCGTCTTGAACACCGCAATCTCCGACAACCCGATATTCGGGGAGTTAGGTTTCACCTTGGTCGCAATGAATATCAACCAATGGATTTTCTTTGGGGGGAAGGTGACATCCAATCCCTGTTTGGCGTCATCCGGCAGCGCCTTGGTTTGAATGGAAGTCCCGTCGCTGAAAACCAACACCCCGGAGAGTATCTGATCCAGATTATTCGGGCGGTCAAAAAGCATCACCCTGTTCACCAAATGATCGCTTTGCCATTCCAAGCGTATAAACGTCCCGCTTCCCTCACCATTTGAAGCCCATTCATGGAGGATATCGCCAGGAAACCCTCCAATAACGCGATCTACCGCTCCGTCCGCCGAGTAATCCGGGTGCACGGAACTGACCGTTAGAAGCGCATCCGGGGCGATATTATCGGGGGATTGCAAAATATTGGTATTCAACATTGGATCATTCGACCCAATAAGCTTCGCTTTTTGAAGACACATTCCATATCGACTGCCTGAAGGATTGGAGCGAAACGGCACACCATCCTCCCCTCCGCTGAAATTAGCCGCATAGCAAAGCCAGAAGGTCTTTCCGTCTGGACTGATGAACTTTGAAGGGACATTCACAAAATACCCCTGCTGCCCGAAATGCTCCATATAGGTGACCAGTCTCCACGGGCCTGTGATATCCTGCGATTCAAGGATGTAGGTGTTGAACATGGAAAGCGTGGTTCCGCCATCCGTTACGCACATCAGGTATCTTTTAAGAGGCGCGTCATAGGTCATGGTGACGCAGCCCATATGATTCATCCATTTGGCGATAGGATGAATCTTCTTGAAATCCTCGCTCCAAATGGCGCTGCCGGCTTTGTCGTAACCCGCGAAAAATTGATATTTCGAGATGTCGTTCATATCCGCAATGCTTGGTTTCACCCGAATGAGATATATCTCATCCCCCGTGATCCAACTATCATAGGCTTTTCTTCTTCCTTGCGGACCTTGGGATGCTCCGTGCGCCACCAGGTATGCATAGCCATCGGGGGAATATTCCATATCCCTGCCGAAATCCACGAAATGAGGTGATCCAATCCGGATGGGTTCATGATGCAAGGATTGCTCGCCAAATAGCGGATGTGACGGGGTGCAGGGCGTTTGAGTCCAGCTTTTCCCGTAATTCTCGGACCACCGGAATCCCACAAACGGGCCGAGGACGTCCCAGTTTAATTGATTCCCTCCATCCAAAAGACAATAGGTGCCGTAATACCACACTCCGTTGTAAACCAAGCTTCCGCATGGGTATCTTCCGCCATAGGGGGAGGGATCGGACGGATACGTTCCAACATCGGTGATGGTCAAATGCATGGGGTCATCCCCAATGATTTTCGCGAATCCCGTTGTCGCCTCTTTGCCACCCGAGTAGGACTTGATTCCCTCCACCGTTCCGTCCGTCCAGGGAGAATAGAGATTGCCGTCGGAAGCCCAAGAGGGATACCAAGTATCCGCATTCTCATACTCCGCATGAAGATCGGAAAAGGCGAGCCCCTTGAAGTGGGATGATTGTTTGAAGGGGCAATCCCCGGGGGGCTGAGAAATCCAGAGAGACCACTTCGATGGGGAATAGGCGGGGGCAGGCGCATATCCCTCCCGAACCCCTCGCGCATGCGATAGGACGGGAGCGATGATCATAAGAATCAGAAAACAACTTTGCGCCAAGTAACGCATATTTTTTTCACCTCAGTGAAAGAGTATGTTTCAACATATCATACCCTTGGGAATATGCGAACACGGAGATATCTTAATTGGGAATGAACTTGCGACCAACCTGATACTTCGCCATAAAATAAACCAGAGCAACCGTGAAGACAGGGCTCAACTCCAGGGAAACACGATCCGTGGCAATCATCATTAACGCCCCTACAACGAAAGCGATGCCCAGATGAACGATAAAGGAGTAAAGGCTGTTTCTCCCGAGCATGGACAAAGCATTCATCACCCTTCTTGTGAAAAAGAGTTTCTGAAGTCTTTGGACAAGCAGATAAAAGAAGCTTACGCTCAGCATGAAATACAAAACCCGTCCAAAACGCAGAGGTTCGCGTTGCCATAGGAACAAGTCCCACTTCGTATGTCTGTAAAACGCGAAGTGCGGCGTATGGTACAGTGTGATGACCATCATAAGAAGCACCAAACCGCCCAAAATCCAGGTGATTTCGTTGCGATTTCTATCCAAAATCGTGGTGCGAATGAGATTTGAATGATAACCGATGCACATCCCCGCGATAAATAGAACCTGCCACATCACCGGAGGAAACGCAACGCCCCCGAGATTCGGATCACCCCATGTCAAAAAAGCAGGATTGAATTGAGTGTATGCAAACATCGCGGCGGATAAAAAGACCAACCATCCCGTTTTACCTTTGCGTAGCATTTCAAACGCCAGCGGAGCGATTACGAGAAGAATCACATACATGGGCAGAATATTCAGCATGTGTCCGGGCTGCATCTGCAATGAAATCGTTATCCAAATTGCGTGGAGCACACCAAGTGAACGAATATCGGGAATATCCGGAAAATGAAAAACCCACACATTGGCAACCAGTGCGCCAAGGACGATAATGCAATGAACCCCCCATATCATCAACGCCCTTTTCCATATTTTCACATAGGATTGAACCGCCGGAAATGCATCCAGTTTGCGACGGTACACAAGTCCCAAAACCAAGCCGGAAAGGAATACAAAACCTTCCGCGCCGCTTATGAATTGCTGAAAGTGAATGCACTGATTGACGAGTGAATTCGGGCTTATATGGCTGGTTATCATCATAACGATGCAATAACCGCGTAAAATATCAATCGTGACATTTCGTTTGGTTCTAACAACGGGAACTTTGGAAACGTTTTGCAGTTGCGGGGACTGCGTGGTTTGTGAAAAAGGTCTGAATTGTAGATCAAGAGCCATAAAAAATCCAATCCATGCGGTCTCATGTCAAATATCCCCTATCCCTTATTTAAGATTTGATGATCGTTAAAAACAATCAGACATGAGTTTGTGACAAGAAACCACATTTGGAAGAAACGTTTATGGCAGGTTCCTATAAACCTGTCATGGAAGTATTCCTTACTTCATCTTCCGAGATGTTTTATTAGAAGTGATTCGCAGCCACACGCAATCACTCGAATTTAATCGCCTGATACTCCCTTTCCACATGGAATCGGGAACTTGTGCGTTAATTCATTTTAGGTGGCGCGCACTTAAAAAGTTAGGATAAACCCGTATTTTTCATGCACACTACGGTTTTCAGATACTCTCCCCCGAATTGCGATGAGAGAGCGTATGCGTTTATCGCCTCGGCAAACGGCAACCGGCGGATGAACCTGTCCATCGAAATATGTCCGTCGCATATATATTGTACCGCCGTTGCAAAATCCTGCGCACAATATCCGAACGAGCCTTGTATTTTCAGCTCGCGCTCCACGGCCAATCTGAAATCCGCCTCGACGATCGTATCATTCATTCCAAGCAAAAGAATGGTTCCACCTTTCGCCATAACTCGTAAAAGCCGCCCTCTGACGTCACCGGACCGCGATGCATCGATACCGACCTCGACGCCCGCACCGTCCGTCCACCGCTTCAAAAGATCGATGGAATCCTCTCTTAAGGAATTGACGATTAGGGACGCACCTTGTTCATTGGCGATTTGCAAACGATCTTCATCCACATCCACCATCGCCACATTGCTCCAACCGTTGATTCTCACCAGATTGAGACAAATAATCCCCTGCATGCCAGCGCCGAATATGGCGATTTTAGCATCCTTCGGCAAATTCGGAGAAATGAGGCGCAGAAGATGGACGCTTGATGCAATAGGCTCCGCTAAAACGCTATTCCTTGCGCTTGCTTGGGCGGATATCGCATAAAGACGGTTTAAAGGCAGGGAGACGTATTCGCAAAAAACTCCGGGATATCCGTAAAGCCCCATTAATTTCAAGCTATCACAAAGATTTGTTTGTCTTCGCAAGCAATAAGAACACTTACCGCAGGCAATCAAAGGATCGGCGGTTACCCTGTCCCCAACGATGAAGCCCTCTCCATCTCCATGGATACTCGTGATTATTCCGGAAAACTCATGCCCTAGGACGCACGGCAGCCCCGAGGAATCTCCGGCAGACGCCCACCAACTGATCTCCGCCCCGCAAACGCCAACGTATTCCACTTCAATCAACGCCTCCCCTGCGTTCAGGTTAGGCACGGGGATATCGCGAATTTCAATGCTTCGCTTGCCAACAAGCATAACTGATTTCATACGGAGGATTCACTCACTTCACTTGTGGATATGGAAGGGATTCGAAGGTCTTTTCGAGCCAGCGTGTCACAACGCCTCGCGAACGCAAGGGCGCCTCCAAATGAGCGCCATCCACCTCGGCATATTCCGCGCGCTTGCCATGCTTTTCAACCATGGCGAGAATCGGCTTGGATTTCGCGAAAAAATCATCTTTCGCGGCGACGAATAATGCGGGATGATTCTTCGACGGAGTCATGCCTGCATAAAGGTCTCCAAGCTCTTTCAGCGCCGTTTCCGGGGAAATCCCCTCGATATAATCGGCTCGCTGTCGCAGAAGGGACTGTCCCGCCATGCCTTGAAACCCTTTTATCGGTTCCGGTCCGGAAGCGATCACTCCAACCCCAATCGCGTTTTTAATGCCATGCAAAACCGCAAGGCTTATGATTCCGCCCATGGAGTGCCCGATAGGAACCACAAAATGCAAACCGGTTCGATGCATTGCGATATTGCACACAGCGACCGTATCCAAGACGAGATCCATCACTTGATGCAACTCGCCCGTGCTTCCGCCTAACTTATGCCCTCGAAAATCATGGGTCACGGTCGGAAACCCCTTTTCAGCCAGATAGGATGCCAATACGTCCATACTCTCCTTTGATGATGTCAATCCGTGCGACAACACGACGCAAAAACGGCTTTTAGTAACAGGCGGGGAATAATGCAGACAAGATATCGTTGCCCCGTCGGTCTTTATCGTGAATCTATCCAGTTGCAATGATTTAACCATTGATCCGCTTCCCATTCATAGCAAGCCTAAGCGTTTAATCGAATTACTAGGGGCATTCGCAAGCTCATCCGGTTTATCGAACTTGATGCCCTGCGTGATCTGAATTTTGCGATTATCAGACTATACCCTCAGATTTCCATGATTTCCAGATGCGCGTGATTTGACTTCAGGCACCGGTCTTTGCTAAAATGTCATTGAAGGAGTATCAACATAATGAATTCCTCGCTAAAAGACCTTTACCAACTGCAGCAGATCGACAGCCGCATCGCCTATTTGAACAAGCGTTATCACGAACTGGATAACGGCTCCGCGCTTAAGGCTCTCTATGACGAAACTCTAAAACAGAACGAAACCTTCCAAACATCCTTTAAGAATTTGCAGCGGGATATCAAAGACGCCGAACTCGAACTTGCCAATATCGAGGCAAAGGAGAAGGAATGCCATAAGAGCCTTTACGGAGGAAGAGTATCCAACCCAAAGGAGTTGGCGGCGTTGGAAAAAGAGATCGAGTCTTTGAAAAAACAACGTAGCCGTCTTGACGAAAAAATTCTCCTTATGATGGATGAGGCGGAGGCGAATAAGAATAAGGAAAAAGAGTTAACCGCCCACCTTATGGAAGTCGAACAAAATTACAAGAAAAAAGAGAGCGAGTACAAAAAGGAAGTGTCAATTCTGGCTAGCGAGGCGAGAAACCTAAAAGCTGAACGTGAAAAACTGACGCCGACCATCAATTCGGCAATGCTCAAAAAATATGAGTCACTTCGCTCCGGCAAAGCTGGAATCGGTATAGGGAAAATCGAAACGGAATCCTGCAGCGCCTGTCACACCACATTGAGGAACTCTGTCATCCGACGTATCAAGGATAGCGAAGAGATCGTTTTTTGTGATAATTGCGGCAGAATGCTATATATTCCCGAGTGATATGATTGTAAAAGCATCGTAATGTCTCTTTCACACGCCAATAGCCATGCGTGTCAATCACCAATATGATTTTGCAATTTATTAATTTCATAGTTCCCGGCTTGTACTATTTCAGTGCGTCAATTGACCTATTCCCACTCATTTGATATAATTTAAAATGATGCGCAATTGCATAAATCGCTTGATAATTTCCAACGAATGTCCTCGGACGTCGATGGACGCATTATAGGTGATCGACACTCGCTTTATGTATTGCTGGTTTAGGTAATTGCACAATTCATCTTGCGAGTATGGCTCCAAGCGTAAAAAGTGTGAGACTAACCTCATTTACCGAACATTGCCATTACCTCGGTTGAGAAGGAATTTAACATCTCATCTCTCGGCATTTGCATAGTGTAAACGATGATTCGAACCAAACAAATGAACGCGTCGGATTCACGCAGCAGAAGAAAATCTGATATTTTCGGTTTACTCCTTTTTTTCATCGGAGTAGTCAGTTTCCTAGCCCTCACATGGCCTCAAAACGGAGTGATCCCCCCGTTCATCGATTACTCTTTGCGCTTAGTCGCCGGCACGGGCGCGTACCTGCCCCCTATCATCGCCATGTATGTGGGAGCGATGTTCCTCATTGGTTATGATCGTCTCAGTTTCACCCATTCCACGTTGGGATCCATACTCCTTTTTTTCACCTATGTGATTTGGAGGCACATCACCACTCCCGTTGCGTTGCATGACGTATCCTTTGATACCAACCATTTCCTTCCTGCGGGCGGAATTATAGGGGCGGTTTTTGGAGTTATTTTTTATCGACTTTTCGGGTTAATTACATCATATGTGATTTTAATATTCATGGCGTGCATCTCCGTCGTTTTATTGGTGGACAAACCGTTCATCGAGCTTCTCGCCTATCTGCGAAAACCGGCGGACATAGGGGTGAATGCGGTTAAAAAGCGCATCGGCGGTGGGGAAGTGAGTTTACGAAGAAAGAATCCGGATTCTAATCCGTTGATAGCGCCTGAGGAGACCGCCGCTTCCCCATTGGCGCCGCAAAACGACAAGGAGTCAAAACCAAAGCGTATCCGCCTGTTTCCCAAGCTTTCTGGTAAATCCGTCCCCGACGATGGAACCCAACTCACGCTGCCCCTCCAAGACCCCTACCATGCCACGTCGGAAAAAGAGTCTGATACGGATATCGTTCTCTCTTCGGAACGATCCAAGGCGGCGGCGAATTCTCATGACCACTCCACAGGATCGGATTCCTTTGAACTCCCACCTATATCCCTACTCAAGGATCCCGTGCAACCGCCAAAACGATCCCAGCAGGAACTCGCCGATAAGATTCGGATATTGGAACAGACTCTGGATCAATTCAACATCGGTTCGAACGTGGTTGAAATCGCACATGGTCCAACGATCACCCGATATGAAATTCAACTCGCCCCTGGCATAAAGGTGAGCAAAATCGCATCTCTCGCCGATAACCTCGCGATGGCTCTCGCGGCGATTAATGTAAGAGTGGAGGCGCCAATCCCCGGTAAATCCGCCATTGGCGTTGAGGTGCCAAACGCAACGCCGAGCATTGTGACCCTCAAAGAGTGCTTGGAATCCCCTGAACTGAAAAAAGCGAGCAAGCTCACCTTCGCGTTGGGCAAGGATGTCGCAGGAGCCACGCGCTTCGCAGATCTCACCAAGATGCCACATCTTTTGATCGGCGGCTCCACGAACTCAGGCAAATCCGTCTGTCTGAACGTGCTCATCGCCACCATGCTATTTCGCGCCACTCCCGATGAGGTTCAATTGATCATGATCGACCCCAAACGAGTGGAGTTATCCCTCTGGGATGGAATCCCCCATCTGATGCACCCCGTGGTGAAGGATGTAAAACAGGCGGCGGGAATCTTTCGCGCAGCGTTGAAGGAGATGGACCATAGATACGATCTATTCGCGCGAATTGGCACGCGCAATATCGATGGCTACAATTCAAAAGTGGATACCGAGGAACGACTGCCGTATCTGGTAATTGTAGTGGATGAACTCGCCGATTTGATGATGCAAGCCGCTGCGGAGATCGAAACATCCATCTGTCGTTTGGCGCAATTGGCGCGCGCCACGGGCATACACCTGGTCATCGCCACGCAGCGTCCGTCGGTGGACGTGATCACCGGTTTAATCAAAGCGAACATCTCCTCCCGCATTGCATTCGCGGTTTCGAGTCAAGTCGATAGCAGAACCATTTTAGATCAAACAGGCGCGGAACGCCTAATCGGAAGAGGGGATATGCTCTTTATGCCGATTGACGCGATGAAGCCCATAAGAATGCAGGGGTGTTTCCTCTCGGAGCAGGAAACTAACGACTTGGTGAAATATCTCAAGGAGAGAAAAACATCGTCGAACTACACTCTTACGCCCGTGGACGTGGGAGCGTCAAGCGGCGGGTTCTCCAATGATCCGGACGGCGAGGAGGATGATGAATTTTTCGAAGCGGCAGTGAAATTGGTAGTATTGAATGGTCAAGCCTCCACTTCTATGCTTCAAAGACGGTTTAAAATAGGCTATACCAGGGCTGCGCGACTCATCGATAATATGCAGGACCGAGGAATTGTCGGTCCGCCGGATGGGGCGAAACCAAGAGAGATACTCATCTCCCGGGATGAGGTTGACCGTATGTTTGATGACAACCCCTTCAAGTGAGGCTTTCGCATTCAATGATATTTATGGACTGACTGAATTCCCACGGGATGCAAGTTACGCTTTTGATTGAATGGTAACCCATGACCCATCTGATTCCACTAATTTTCGGAGGCGACCTATGCGATATAAACGTATCCTAATGACTTTTTCCATTCTTCTTCCGCTACTCTTTCTCTACTCCCTCCGTTCCTTCGCACTGAGCGCTGTTCCCCTGCATAACGGGGTTAATCGCCTTGATGATATTGGCGTATACAATGTGACTTATCAATATTACGGGGGATCAAGCGGGAAGATGCCCGTAGGCTGGGTTTCCTATTTCGACGACACAACGGGGGTCGCCTGTATGCCATTTGGAATACAAAACGGAAAACAGGCGTTCCTCCTTCATCCTCCCTGGAGAAACGGAACCGGGGTTTCCAATCAAATCTTTGACTTGCGCCTGCCCAAGGCGAAAAACGTGTATTTCCGTTTCGCGGTGGCGCTCAGCGATGAAGCGGCGCAACCTGGGAAATCCGACGGCGTCGGTTTTCACGTGTATCTTAACAACAAGCAGATAATGTACCGGCTTAAAAAGGACTCAAAATGGACAGACTATCAGTTTGACCTTACCCCGTACGCTGGACAAACGATCGAACTCCGTTTTGAAACCGATCCCGGGCCTAAGCATGATCCGAGCTTTGATTTCGCCCTATGGGGTGACAGAGAGATAGTCGTAAATGGATCCGGTAAATTCACTCCTCATTTAAAATGGAATGAATCAGCGGTGACCGTTCGCTTCTCTCCGCATCCCAGCGATTTACTGCAAGGGATCTCGATGAAATCAGCCGGTGAGCGCATAGATGTGGGTTTGGGGTCCGCCATTGATTTCAACGCCCTCCAATCCTCCAAGGATTCAAACTTAAGAAAAACGATAGTGCAATATCCTGAAACCACGAAAAATGAAGTTAAAAGAGTGGCGAAATACGTCGTTAACGGGAAGCCCGTTAACGTCACAGCCACTTTGAAATTCATACCCCCGTACACAATCCGAGCGATCATTCATTCCGACTCTCATCATATCTCAGCCGTGCATTTCGGAACATTCGGACCGCTGGATTATAGGAAAACCATATCCGTGCCCTACTACGGAAACGTGATTTACATGCCGGATAAAATGCTATTCGCCAACACTTATATCGATTACACCGTATCCCAAGCGAGCGATTTGAATGGATACACCGCCGAATACCTCCCACTGACATCGGGTATTCGCAATCCGGTGTATGAAGTAGGCGATTTTCTCGTTTCCCCGATCCTGAAGGATGTTCTCCCCGCGCCGCCCAATCCGCCATCACCCTATCGCAAACTGCTTTCGAACAAGGTTATTTTGGATACCTGGGGCGGGAATTTCAAGGAGAACGGGGAGTGGTTAAACACATTGGCGAGTTATCATCTCACTCATTTCGCCACAATCGTTCATGTATGGCAAAATGGCGGTTACGACAACAAGCTTCCTAACACACTGCCCGCAAACGCGGATTTGGGCGGCAACGCAGGATTGAGATCGTGGATTTCCACCGCCGAAAAGTTGGGGGAACTGATTGGTGTTCATGAGAATTACGTGGACTTCTACCCGAACGCGGCTCTGTATGATGTGAACAACGTCGCCAGAGATTCAAATGGTAACCTGATCCCCGCATGGAAGAACCTCATACAATCCTACGCGATGGCGCCCACGGAGATATTGCATTATGCGAGGATGATCACACCCCAAGTTCAAAAAGAACTTCATCCCAACATGAGTTATCTCGACGTTCACTCCGCCGTTCCCCCGTGGTTCCATGTGGATTTCCGAGCGAATGTCCCGGGCGCCGGTAAATTCCATACTGTTTTAGAAGCGCATAAGAACCTGTGGAAGCTCTTCCGCGAAGTGCATCACGGCCCCGTTCTCGGCGAAGGTGCAAACCATTGGTATTGGAGCGGATTGCTGGACGGAGTGGAGGCGCAGTTCGGAGTGGGATGGCCCGCAAATCAAGGACAGACAGCGCCCCTCTTCGTGAACTTTGACCTGGATCGCATTCATCCCCTGCAATTCAACCATGGAATGGGCTATATTGAACGATGGCTCGCCTCGGGTTACACAGGAGACTGGCAGCATCGCGTTCCGGATGCGAAAACCTTGGATCAGTATCGAATGCAGGAGATCGCATATGGGCACGCTGGCTTCGTTGCAGGGCAATTTTATAAAAATCTCCCATTCGTATGGGAGGAGCACAATCTACTATGGCCGATCACATCGCAGTATGCAACGGCCAAGGCATCGTTAATCCTTTACGATGTCCATGGCAGGATGCTCCCAATAGAGCAGGCTATCGCCGCGGATGATCCTCTTAATCGCGTTTACGTGCAATATAACGACGGACTACGCGTTTGGGCGAATGGCGCAAAACAGCATTGGAATGTCGGAGCGGAGTTGCCTCAATACGGTTGGGAGGTCAAAGGCAAAAATCTGTTCGCCGCAACCGCAATCCGGGACGGAGTGGTGTCCGACTATTTGGAAACCCCAAATATGATATTCGCGAACTCCCGAACGGATATGCAAACCAGACCGCATATTTGGGAAGCGACGCCCTATGTTCCGTCCTTCCACCAAACAGGTCCTCGCCAATTCGACATCACATACGCTTGGCGCACCAAGGATAAGTTGCCGCAAGGATACGTGATTTTCATCCATCTGACAAACCCGCAGGATAGCGCGAATGAGGGTATCGTTCTGCAGACCTCCTCGGGTATCGCCTCATCTCCAAGTCAATGGAGCCTCGGGGATATGGTTGGAAGTCCCGTGTCCGTAACGCTTCCGGATACGCTGAAAGATGGTTCGTACATTCTGTATACGGGAATGTACAATCCGGAGCCGGATGGCAACAGGCTTAATCTGACAGGATTGAATGATGGTAACAATCGCTATATGATTGGCACATTGACAGTGTCGAACAACGGAGCCGATATAGGCTTCAAACCGGTTCCTCTTGAAGAATCCATTAAGGAGGGTACTCTCCCACCGGAGAGACATGTAAATCTTAAGGGGATCTTGGTCGATTTCGGAAAGGTGGCAACGGATGGCAGTATCCTGATGAACAAGGATAAAACAGGGTACTGGCTCATCATTCCATTCCCTCGCACTCGTCAATTCACAATACGCTTGAAAGAGAAAGACTTCAACATCTCCACAGCTACTCCGGCTTTGGAGGCGTTGAACAGCGATTACAAAGTTGTGAAAACCGTGCCGGTTGAACGAACCAATGGATGGCTTCAATTCACAGCGAATACGATTCCGAGTGCGATCTATTATCGCATAAAATAGGACACATCGGCTTGCACCGATTAGCTCGGAGCAAGCCTTTTCCTAATTAATTCAGTTGTTCCGGGGTCCAGGTGAAGTATTTCACCCGGACCTTTTTATACTCTCGCGTGCTGTATAATTTGGCGTAATCGCTGATACCGGCCTTGCGTGAAATGTCATCGAGTACGGATTCGCACTCCTCCACGCTTCGCCCATGCACCATTGAAAACATATTGAAGGGCCAGTCTGGGGGATAGGCGGGTCGTTGATAGCAGTGGCTTACTGCGGCGTATTCCGCCATCATATTCCCAATCTCCTCCATCCGTTCGTCTGGAATAACCCATACGCCCATGGCGTTTGCGGAAAAACCCGCGCTACGGTGTCTTAAGACCGCGCTATATCGTCGCATTACGCCTCGCGCTTGAAAATCCCTCGCCATTTCGAAAAGCTCATTTTGCGTTAATCCCTCGCCGTACCTCTCCGCAATATTATGAAAGGGCTCCTCAATCAAGGGCAAATCTCTTTGCAACGCCCGAATAGCGCTGATCTCTATGTCCGTTAGCTTTTGAGCCTCTCTAAAGCCCTTGACGACGGGACCTTTCTCCTTGCGCGTCGCAGGCTCTTCGCCCAGCGTATCCAGTTTCACACCAATTTTGAACAGCTTGATGGTTGGCAGAATGATCGACAATTCGGCGCCGCTTTTTCGTTTAAGCCTATCCACTTCCCCTTCCAAGCTCGCCGTGCCTGGAATAGTGAGAGTGAACCAGAGATTGAAGGGGTGGTTCCGTCTATAATTGTGGCTCACACCCGGATGGCTGCTGACGACCCTCGCCCCCTCCTCCAGATGATCCGCTTTCAATTTAAAGGCCACCAAGGTGCTGCGATATCCAATACTCCTCGAATCAAATATCGCGGATATCTGCCTTATCGCCCCCGATTTCAATCGCCTTATACGTTCAATCACATCCGTCTCGGATAACGACAATAAGCGGCCTATTTCCAGAAAGGGTCTTTCCGATAAAGGAACGCTGGATTGAATTTCGTTTAAGAGCAGTTTATCCTTTTGATCCAGTTTAATGGGATGAGTCTCCACAAAAGATTCACGAAGTTCATCGCAGATGGGGCATTTATCAGGTGCCGTCTCCCCCTCGAAACGATATTCACACTCCATACACTCCCAACACCTCATAAAATATCTCCTTATATGCTCTTCCAGCATAATTTTCTCAATAGAGAGAATTGCAAAATTCGGAAAATAAGGCTAATATCGCTCATTTCACGCTATACGGAATATCTGAAAATCGAATTATTCAATTACCTAAATAGATAAGCATCTATTTTCAAGTCAATTCCATCAGGTCATCGCCGGAAATGCGGACAATGCGCATTTGACGCACAAGGAAAAAATCGTATCCTCGGATTTTACACATACCTGTTGCGAGAGCCTTATGCACCCTCGGTGCCAATCACACATCCGATAGGACGATCCAAGTTCCCTTCACGAAAGTATGACGGATGATATCGGCAGTGGGACCTTTCGCATTTTGCGGTCTTATTTCTTACATATCTCTACCGTAAAAAACATCTAAAGATTACCGTATTCCTATCCGACAATCCATGTAAGAAACAATGTTAGAAAAGCCGCGAAATATGGAAAGGAGGTGACACATAGTATGTTCAGAGGCATATACACCGCCGCTACCGGGATGATCGCCCAGGAAACAGCATTGGATACCATAGCCAACAACCTTGCCAATATCAATACCGTTGGATTTAAAAAGGATACTCCCACATTTCAGGAATTGAGTCAGATGGCGATTGATCGAATTCAAGGTTCGCCGGAACAATCCGCCCAATATGTTGGAGTTCTCGGAATGGGAACATCCCCCGCGCAATCCTTCACGAATTACACGGAAGGTGAACTCACGAACACAAAAAACCCGTTGAACTTGGCGATCGTCGGTGACGGTTTCTTCTCGGTTCAAACGGCGCAGGGTGTTCGATTCACGCGCAACGGCAATTTTCATTTGCAACCTGTGAATAAAACCACCGCCTATTTGGCTGATGAAAACAACGAGTATGTGCTTGGACAAAAGGGGCCGATCAATCTCAATCAAGCGCAATCCATCACCATCACATCCAACGGCAACGTCTTTGCGGACGGAAAACTGTTGGACCAACTGAAGATCGTGAACGCCCCGGCGACGGCAATCAGCAAGGATGGGAACAACTGGTTCTCCATCAATGGCGCAACCCATCCATCCAAGGCGCAAGTGAAACAGGGTTTTCTGGAACAGGCCAATGTCAACGCCGTCAAAGCCATGGTTCAGATGATCTCCGTGCAACGGGCTTACGAAGCTGCGCAACACGCCATAACCGCACAGGACAGCACTTTATCGCAGACGGTAAGCGATTTGCCTAAGACATAATTAAGACCCATTTCATTTCGGCTGGACCTACCCCGGTACGCATCGGGATGGAAGCCGAAGATCGCTCCCGAATGACAGACGGAGCTTATTACGATTCTTCGAGATATCCTTGAAACGGGTATCTCCCATCAGGAGTATACGATGCGTGCACTATACACCGCCGCCACCGGTATGATGGCGCAACAATTTAATCTAGACGTAATCGCCAACAACCTCGCCAACGTAAACACGAACGGCTTCAAGGGAAGTTCCGCTGAATTTCAGGATCTGTTGTATCAATACAACCAAATCCCTGGTGCCATTAACGCTAATGGCGGACAAATGCCCACCAGTTCACAGGTGGGACTTGGCGTGGGTCAAGGTACCACCACTCAGATTTTCAATCAAGGCACCATCCAGTCCACGGGAAATCCCTATGATCTTGCGATAAAAGGGGACGGTTTTTTCAGCGTCCTTATGCCTGACGGCACAACGGCTTACACAAGGGATGGTTCCTTAACTCTCGATTCCCAAGGAAGACTCACCACCGTGGATGGGTACCCCATACAACCCGAAATCATCATCCCTCCCGACAACACCTCCGTCACAATTGCCAGCGACGGCACGGTCAGCGTCATGCGAGCCGGTCAAACAAACGCGCAGCAGATAGGACAGATACAACTCACTCGCTTTATTAATCCTTCCGGATTGCTTAACTTGGGTGGAAATCTCTTTCGAAACACCTCTGCGTCGGGAGACCCTGTCACGGACGTTCCGGGGCAAAGCGGATTGGGCACGATACTGCAGAATTCGCTGGAAACATCGAACGTGCAAATTGTCGAAGAGATGATTAAGATGATTACCGCTCAACGCAGTTACGAGACGAACTCCAAAGCGATACAGACCGCCGATCAGATGCTCTCTGACGCAAACAATCTGAAACAGTAGTCCCAAGACAAAGTATTACGGATTGGAGGAGAGTATGCGAATAATTCATCTCATCACTTTAATAGCTTTATGCATGAATACTGTGAAAAGGGCCCCTCAAGCGATTGTGACAATCCAGCCAAACAGCATGGTCTCCGGTGCGTCATTCACCCTTGGGGACATTGCGCTTATCACCTCGCAGGATGCAGCGCTGCAACGGAAGCTTGCGGCGGTTGTGATCGGGGTCTCACCGCTCCCAGGGTTCAGCAGGGATCTGTATCATTCGGACATCACATCGAAACTGCTGATGAACCATCTCATGCTTAAGGATTTGGAGATAAACTATCCTTCCGAAATTCATATTACCCACGGAGGGCTGTCGATCTCTTCCGATATGATGGTGCAAACCGCGCTTTCAGCATTGACGCCGCTTTTGCCGCCCAACGCCACTGTGACACCGATCCAAAAACCGATGGCGAGCATTGTCAATATGGGACAAACCAAGATGGTTGCGGGAGTTCCTAAAATCGGCGATGATGAAACCCTTGCCACCGTGCCGGAAACGATACAAGTGGATGGACAACCGGTTCGTTCCATAGACATCGTTTTCCGCATCCATCAAGACATCCCTGTAGTGGTGGCTGCCAAAACGATCATGCCCCATACCGTGATCACTTCCGACATGGTAGCGTTGGGGACCATTTCGTCCCCAAATCCCGACATCATCCAGGATATGGACTCCATCATTGGAAAGCGTTCCATGCGATTAATAATGCCTGGGGCTCCGATTTTATGCGGGGCGGTGGAGAAAAATAACGTCATCACACCCGGAGCGAAGGTAAACCTCATTATCACGGAGGGGGGCATTAAAATCACGTGTCCAGGTATCGCAAGAGCATACGGAGCCGTGGGAGATACGATCCGGGTCTATTCCGCCGAAACGCGCAAGGAGCTTTCGGGTGTTGTTATAGACAATCAAAACATTCAGGTTGAAGGTGACTAATATGAAAAACATCAGTTTGCGCATAATCACATTTTATTTGGCGTTTAGCGCTCCTTTCATGATATCGCAGCCATGCATATCCCAGACAAGCGGGAAAACCACGCCGAACGGCTCACTCTGGAGTTCAAACTCTCAGAGTTTGACGGCGGATTGCAGAGCGCATAAAGTGGGTGACACCATCACCATTTTGGTGCAGGAATCATCCACGGCATCCTCCACCGCCTCCACGAAGACAAGCAAAAGCGAGGCATACGCTTTCAACGGGCTGACGGGCGGGTTGCACGGACTATTAGGGCCATTGGGGAGTTCCGATTCGTCCAGTCTGAATGGATCCGGACAGACGAGCAGAAGCGGCTCACTCATTACGACAATGTCCGCCATGGTGAAGACGGTGCTGCCTAACGGCGATTTGATGATTCAAGGCACACGCCTGATCACGGTGAACAAGGAGAAGGAGAACATTGTCCTCACAGGAGAAGTGCGCCCGCAAGACATTTCCCCGAACAATACGGTCTCCTCGGTCTCACTTGCGAACGCCACCATTACGTATCAGGGCAAAGGACCGGTCTCCAAACAAACGCACGGCGGATTATTAGGTCGATTATTCGGTTGGTTATTCTAAGTAAAAGGTAATTAAGAGGTTATACGGATATGAAACGTGCTTCATACCTTCTCTATATCGTATGCGTTTTGCTTCCCTCCATCTGCTTCGCTCAGGTGCGGATCAAAGATATTGCAGGAATACAAGGTGCGAGAAACAACCAACTAGTGGGTTACGGCTTGGTGGTTGGTCTTGAGGGCACCGGCGATAGCAATAGCACCATCTTCACCGCGCAATCCGTGGTGAACACACTTGAGCGACTCGGGGTGAACGTGCCTCAGAACACTGTGAAAGTCAAGAACGTGGCGGCGGTTTTGGTTACCGCCACGTTACCCCCTTTCGTTAAGAACGGCAGCCAGATTGATGTCACGGTAAGTTCCCTTGGCGATGCACGCTCTTTGCAAGGAGGCACTCTGATCCAAACTCCCCTGCTTGGGGCGGACGGGCAAGTTTATGTTGTGGCGCAAGGTCCGATATCAATTGGCGGATTCAATTACAGCAGCGGCGGATCAAGCGTCCAAAAGAATGCCGTGAACGTGGGGCGAATTCCTCAAGGAGGAATCGTGGAGAAGGTGGTTCCCACCTCTCTCACGCAAGGGGATGGCAACACGATGGAGGTTACCCTGAACCAGCCGGATTTCACCACTGCGAACCGTGTTGCGGAAGCCATTCAAACTGCGATACCGAACACCCACGCTGAGGCTCAGGACTCCTACACCGTGAAGGTGGATATCCCTCAATCCATGAAGGATAATCCCGTGGCATTCATTTCTAAAATCGAGGAACTAACCGTTTCCCCCGACACCATAGCCCGGATCGTAGTGAATGAGAGAACGGGAACGGTCGTGATTGGAGGCAATGTCAGGATATCCCCGTGCGCGATCGCACATGGCAACATCCAGGTGAGCGTTACGAACACGCCGGTCGTTGCCATTCCCCCGCCCTTCAGCAAGAATGGAAAGCCTGTTATTTTGCCTCAAAAGAGTACGCAGGTAACGGAATCCAAAGGGAGTCTCGCTTTATTGAACGCCAATCCGACCGTGGATGACCTGGTCAAAGCGTTAAACAAACTAGGAGTGACACCAAGAGATCTCATATCGATTCTGCAAGCAATGCACGAGGCTGGGGATATTTCCGCACAGATAGAGATTCAATAAGGATAACCACTCACCCATGTGGAGGTTAGAAATATGAGCACAATTAACGGCGTTTCATCAAGCATTCAACTGGCGTCTTCGCCTGCAGCCATCACCCAATCCAATTCCTTGGGTATGTCCAAAGTAAAGGATAAAAACCTGATGAAGGCTTGCACCGAGATGGAGGGATATTTCGTCGGGATGCTTCTGGATGAGATGCAAAAAAGCGTTCCCAAGGACCCCATGATGGGAACCGGGAACCAATCGTCGATTTATCAGGGGATGTTCGACCAGGCGATAGGCAACGAGATCGGAAAAAACGGCTCATTTGGGATCGCCGATATGTTATATAAAGAGTTGTCTCCGAATTTAGGAAGGTGACGAAATGGCTGAAACGACGAAAAACTTGAGTGTAGAGGTTCGAAAGCTAATTCGTGTGCTGCAAAGCGAATGCGATACCGGTGGGAAATTGATATCCGAAGGGAAAATGCTAACGGACGCATTGCTTAAGCTCAATCACGGACAAGTGGAGGAGATTCAAGTTCGGATGGATATTCTTCACCGTCACCAGGAGATTCTTGAGGCTGAACGCATCCAGATCGCAAGAAACGTCGCGATACTTTCCGGAATAATGAACGAGCGGGACACCGCCATTCCTCCGTTATCGCGATTAATGAACCGATTGTCCCAGCCGGAAGCGAAGCGTTTGGGCATGATACGAGAGGATATCATCAAAACCAACACGGAGCTTAAGGCGATGAACGAGAGAAACAGAGCACTCCTCCAAAACGCGATCGAATACGTTCGATATACGATGCAGTATCTTTCCAACGCCGCGTTGCAACCGGCGAAATACGGGATAAATCCTAATGCTTTGATCAAACCCGTTTTTTACTTGGATCAGCGATGCTAATCCACAGTCGCGGAGAACAAAATGTCTAATTCATTTCTGGGAATAAATACGGCGGGATCCGCATTGATCGCAAATCAGGCGGTGTTGGATGTGATCAGCCAAAACGTATCAAATGTGAACACACCCGGCTATTCACAGCAAACCGCTAATCTCACTCAAATGCCGCCATACACCGACACGGGAGTCGCTTTCCAATCCACCCAAATCGGGACAGGGGTGCAGGTGAGTTCCATTACTCGCGCCACGGATGAATTCGTCACGCAGAGGTTGCTGAGCGCCACCGCCAATCAATCGCAATCCAACCAATTGGAAACAACCCTTAACGAGGTGCAAGGTTTATACAACGAACCTGGAACGAATGGTTTGTCGAATTTAATGAACACATTCTTCACCTCATTCCAAACTCTTGCCACCAATTCGGAGGATAGCGGGATACGAACCACGGTCATTTCCAACGCACAAGCCATGACGGGGATGTTCAACAGCGTGAGCACGGGTTTGACCAATATGACTACAAATTTACAGGGATCCATTCAATCCACAATAACCCAGGCGAACAATTTGGTCGGTCAGATCGCTAAACTGAACCAGCAGATCATGGATGGAGTGGTGAATGATACGCATCCTAACGACCTTATGGACCAGAGAGACCAGATTATTTCACAACTGGGCAATTTGGTCGGCGTGACCACTTCTCAGGAATTGAGCCCTTCCGGACAGCCAAATGGAATGGTGGATGTCTACATTGGCGGGATGTCCATCGTGCAGGGGACTCAGTCGTACAAAATACCAACTCAAACCGAAACGATTAACAACCAGCCCTATTTGGTGAACGATGGCACGCCTGTACAAATAAGCGGCGGCTCACTTGGGGGCATGGTCCAATCGATCAATCTTATAGCAGGCTATCAATCCAATTTGGATACGATCGCATCAACGCTGATAACCCAGGTGAATCAACTGCACTCCAGTGGTTACGGGTTGGATGGTGAAACGGGCTTGAATTTTTTCACGGGGACAAATGCGGCGACGATCCAGGTCAATCCCGAACTGGTCTCTAATCCGAACGCCATAGCGGCGTCAACCGCCCCTGCAGCCGGACAATCCGTGTCAGCATCGAACGGCGATAACGCAAGCGCGATCTCCAATCTAGCCAATACGTCGATATTCGGCAATAACAGCATCCTTCAACAATATAACGCGAATATATCGAAGATCGGAGCGGACGCCCAATCTTTTACGAATGATTATAACAACCAAACGCAAATCGTCCAGCAGTTACAGAGCATGCAGAGTTCCGTTAGCGGCGTCAATATCGACGAACAGATGACGAACATGCTTCAATACCAACGATCCTATCAAGCTGCGGCGGAGATGGTCACCAATATTAACTCCATGTTGGACAGCCTTTTATCCATGGTCCAGTAAGCGGAGGGTAAACGATGAGAATATCAACAAACATGATGTTGAACGATACGTTGAACAACGTGGAAACATCCTATCAAAACTACGTGGACGCTCAACAGTCGCTTGCGACGGGAAAGAAGCTAAACCAGCCTTCCGATGATCCCGCTGGCACATCCCAGGCTCTCTCATTGGAGGAATCCCTGGGGCAACTCACTCAGTACGTGCAGAATATGAACACAGCCAACTCCTTTATGGAAAATACCGACACTGCGTTGGCGAGCGTCACCAACCTGATCCAGCAAGCGCGCAGTCTGGCGGTGCAGAGCGCATCGGACACCGTATCCAACGCACAGCGCCAGAATCTCGCCTATCAGATCAACACGATCATCCAGCAAATTGGGGCTTTAGGTAATTCGAAAGACGGATCGAGATATCTTTTCGGTGGTCAAAAAGCAACTACGCCGCCTTTTACCGGATCAAACGGAACCTTTGTATATCAAGGGGGTACGGTTGCGAATGGCAACGCCAATCTCACAGTGGACATCGCACAGGGAGAGAGCATCGTAACTAATGTCACCGGAGATCAAGTCTTTACCGGGGTCTTAAGTACGCTAACCCAACTTTCAAATGATATGACGAACAACAATTTGACAGCCATTTCCAACACGGACCTAACGAACTTGGATTCCAGTTTGTCGAGCGTCACCCAGGCGAGAGCGATGTTAGGGGCGAATGTGCAGCGTATTAACAGCTCTTTGCAGCGAAATAGCGCGGTGCAGGAGAATTTTACAAACCTTCTGTCACAGATTCAGGATGTGGACATCAGCCAGGCTGCGGTGCGATTGCAATCCTCGCAACTGGCATATCAAGCCGCTCTCACGGCCACATCGAAAGGGTTTCAGCAGAGTCTATTGGATTACATCAAATAGCACAGGTGAATTATAACTCACATTTAGAAGTTTCATTGGGCGTTCAAGGCGCTTAGCGCTCTTGGCAAGCTGAATGGCGCAATTACATCCTGGGAATTGTTAGATGGAAAACATCCTGCGATATTCCTGTTCAGTACCCCGGATTGGTAAATACTAATTTGAAAGGTTACGCATATGATAACGACCAATTTAAAGAGGGAAATGAAAGTGAACACCTCACGATTTGGTGAAATATCCGTCGAGGAATCGCTCATCATCACACTGCCTGATGGAATGATCGGCTTCGAGGATTGCAAACGCTTCGTGGTAATGCATCAGGATCCCGACAATCCCTTGAAATGGTTTCAATCCCTTGATGACGGCGCGTTGGCGTTTCCCATCATCAACCCCTGGGATTTCAAAAGGGATTACAGCCTTTCCATTTCGGATGCGGACGCTGACTTTTTGCACATGGATGAGGACACTCCGAAAATCGTCTTTGTCGTCGTTACAGTGCCCAGAAACAATCCCGCCGCGATGACTGCCAATCTTTTGGGGCCAATCGTGATAAATCCGTTGAGAAAAATAGGAAAACAGGTAGTTTTATCGGATGAAAGATATACCACACGACACAGTATCATGGAAGAGATTCATATGAGAAGGAACCATTAAAATCTGATGGTACAATATACGTACTAATGGCTTCTCAAATACGCCATGGAGGGCATACGATGCTGGTACTTACTCGTAAACCGGACCAAAGCATCATGGTTGGGGAGGATATCGAGATAACAATACTCGAGGTGCGGGGGGAACAGGTTCGCATAGGAATTAGAGCGCCGAAATCCGTCATGATCCATCGCAAAGAGGTTTATGAACAGATCGAGGAGGAGAATCGATCCGCCATCATATCCAATCCCGATGTATTACCCAATCTGGATGACCTAGTGACCAAAAAGAGTGCGGAGAACCCTGTTTGAAAAGCATTTCAAACAGGGTTCACCTCTGTATGTGTCCATGGGAATTAATCCAAGAGGGATAGGATCTCTTCCTCGGAGGCGGTTCCGGTCGTACCAAGCTTGCGTATCGTCACTCCCGCGCACAAATTCCCCATCTCGGCAGCCTCGATAGGCGAGAACCCGCTAGCCAAAGCGCTGACAATTCCAGATGTGGCGCTATCACCCGCCCCGCAAATATCTATCATTCCTTCGTACCGAATCGCCTTCGCATGGCTCGCTTTTCCGTTTACCGCAACCCAGATGCCGTTCTCGCCGGAGGTCAGGAATACCGGAGTCGATTTTAATGAACTGATAGCAATTGAGATATCCTTGTCTGAATCATACGCGTCCCTCGCCCCTTCACTCTTCAAGACCTTTATCGCTTCGCTTCGATTCGGCTTGAGGATGATATTGTTAAACTCCCCTATCCTCCTTCGTGAATCGGCGAAGAAGATCGTATTCGGATATTTCCTAGCCATATCCGATAACGCCTCTCTCACTCTGTCGGATATCACACCGCAGTTTCTCTCCTCCACCTGATCGGATATAACCACAGCGTTCGGAGTTCGCCATCCATGCCTTCCCGATAGCTGCTCGTTTAGAAGTGCGATGATTTGCTGCTCCATCTGTTCTGTTAACGGGGCGCGATTCTTTACATCCAAACGCTCCATCTCCACTTCCGCGCCATTGACTACACGCATCGGTTTCATGTACGTGGGCGTGTGAACGAAGGGGTAGCGCAACAGCGAATCGGTATTGACACCCATCTCCCGGAGCCTTGCATCCAGTTCATACCCCTCCCCATCGTCTCCTGCGATCCCGACCGCCCGGATCTCCCCCACGCCAAGGGCGTAAAGGTTATTCACCACCGTGCCTGCCGCGCCGGGGCTGCAACGAATTTCAATCACCTGTCGCGCCTCCAGCCCCGTTTCCACGGATATCTCTGACAACCGGGGATCGGTGACGAAATATTTGTCAAGGAAAAAATCTCCAACCATGATGACGGATAAATCTCTGATTTTATGAAACAGTTCGGATAAACGTTCTTTCGTTAACATGGCACCCTCGGGGATAAATTTGAAACGCCCGACCTCGGAGGTCAGGCGTTTTGTGTTTGAATGATTATACACTGTAGAAATTAATCATGATAGCTAGGTTTATCATGCTCTGCATGTTTGTCCCTGTCACTGGAGCAACTGAGATATTTCATGATCTCTGGGCTGATGCGGTCGGAAGGATCATCCGTCATGGACTTCGGTAACGATATGGATATTCTCTGACCGCTGCGCGGGAAACTCAGATGCATCAACACGCTTTCGTTCATATGCTTCTCCTTTCTGTTAGTTTTTAGTATCACGTCTCATTGCAGAATTCATGCAAACCTATTAGGATGCGGATTGGAAAACGTCGCGGCATGTTTTCTCTCTCGAATTGTGCAAATATATTTGATTATACCTGCTATGATGCGTTACGAATACATGCAATGATCAATGTCTTCTCCTTATTGACGACTTTCAATTATTTTTTGTTCTCCGGCGGGATTTACACCGCAATTCACCGGAACTCTTAGCCCTAATCTCAGTCATATAAGATAGCGGTGCCGCCATACGTTGGTACCTGTAACGTGATTTTTCACCAGTTCGTATATAATGATAAGAGCCATATGCAACAAAACGCAATAATCAGGAAAAGGTTTCATCGGGTTCCCGATTAAATGTTATAACGTTTGGTTAAGGTAACGAAATCCAATCCTTACAATTGGCTTGACCCGTTCATGCATATTTTGGCGAAAAGAGGTAATATCGTTTGGGATGTTTTGGGCGGTCCATCACAAAACCGCTGCATAGTTGAAAGAGGGTGAACGCGATGTATTGCACCGAATGCGGCGCCAATAACACGAAAGACTCAAAATTTTGCAAACAGTGCGGCAGGAAACTGGTTACTGAGACCGAACAGCCCCCTGCCGAGGATCAGTTTGATTTCATGGAAGATCCGGAGCAACGCATCAAGGATCTGTTGCTTCTAGCGTTCAAGCAGAGCGAAAGAGGGGAGATAGACAAGGCGATCCACACATGTTCCGAAGCTTTGCATTACAATCCCGATAGTTCCGACGCATTGTCGCTCATAAGCACTCTATATGAACGCAAGGGAGACATGGAGCAAGCCATCAAGCACAGGGAGCATGTACTTGAGCTTAATCCTGGCAGCATAGCGGACAGGGAAAAGCTCGATCAACTCAAGGACAAGGATTTAAAAGTCACCCCGAAGAAGATCATCTCCTTGCATAAGTCCACAACCAAATTTTTCCTTGACAGCCCGGGAGCTTTCGCTTTACTGGCCGTATCCGTTACGCTCTTTATCCTAATGATAGGAGCGGGAATCATCCTTTGGCGCTCTTCTCACAAACCCGCAAGCTCAACCACGAGTTACGTTTCCGAATATCAACAGCCATCAAATCCAACTACGGCCTCCAACACCAATCAGGCGGTCAATCCATATGCGTCCCAACAGATCGCCCAGGGCGCCGACTCGCAACAGACTCAGCAGCCCTATCCTCCGGCGGGATACTACACAAATACATGGCAATATCCTTCCTTCACTCAAACGTACAGTCCGCAGGCGCAAACGCAACCGCAAACCCCATACGTCCCGCAATCTCCCGCGCCAAGGGCTCTTGCGCCACTGCCGTTGGTTGGTGGAGGAACCCCGCTTCTTGAAAAGCAACCAACCACAACCCAAAAACCCGTCAATCAGGGCTCGACAACGATCCACCTTCCGGATTCCCCAAACACTAACACTGCGGCTCCTGATAGCGGTGCAACCTCCCAACCCACTCAGGGAAACCCAGGACAAATCTCTATTCAGGTGTTACCGGATAACGGCGGTGCTAACTCTCCGACATCCTCGAACACTTCAAGCTCCGCCGGTTCATCCGCCGGGATGGATTCACAATCCTCCTTGAAGATCGCTCAGGACTTGCAAATGCAGGGACAATACCGCCAAGCGATAAGGAATTATATCAAAGCGTTGGATGGGGCTGGAAGTCTGGGTGGCATAATCCAACAGCAGATGGCGCTGTGTTACTTCAGACTAGGCGAGAAGGATAAGGCGATCGCTCACTATCAGGATGCCATCGCCATCTATAAATCTCAACTGAGCTCAGGGAAGAACGTGGACGCAGCACAGAGCGGCATCAATACTTGTCAGGCTGGGATCCAAGCATGCAAATGAAATTGAATCTGTTTTTAAGTGTCGCCATAACCCTGATGATAATCCCATTCATCCCCAATATGGCTCATGGGTTGGACACCGTATCGATAACCAAACAACCTTTAGTCATTATTTTTTCACAGCCAGATCCGAAATTACCCAAGAACACATACGTTGACATGGCGGTTGTTATGGACCATGCTCTTAAAAACAGCGGGGAATTCCGCTCCCTTCCCTACTCGCAGAAGCTCTCCGAAGTGCGGAATGCGGTGCAGCAGGGACAACTATCCGCGCTGTATATCACTCCCCCTCTCACTTTGGATTCGATGCAAAAGATCGCCCACGCGCTAGGGGCGGATCTCTTGCTCTCCATCTCAGCTCATTATGTTGATAAAGGGATTAAATCCTCGGTGCTATTAGAAAGAAGCGTGGGTTTGCAAGATTGGAGTTCCGTATTTCTTTTGCATCTTACACCGGCGAAAACCGATACCAAAGCGAATCTCCTTGATATGATAAATGGTCTGAAGGATGATATTCTTCAGCGCATGGCATTGCAGCCTGCGCCTTCGGCATCGACGATTCCGCCCCCGTCCCAACCCGTCGCGGTGAATCCGCCCGCCCAGCCTAACGCAATCCCTTCTACCCCTGCGGCGTCAACCGGAACCACAACTCCGGTAGCCTCTATCTCCATGCAAGCTTATCAAATGCTGATACAACAGGCGCGCAAGACCGGTGATATCGCCAATCTGATCGTTTCCCTCAGGCGCGCGATCAATCTGAAACCGACTGATCCCACTTTGCGACGCGAACTTATAAAAGCATACGAGGAGAAAGGATGGACGGAGAAGGCGAAAAATGAAGCCGAGCGCGCCGTCGCCTTATCCCCGAAAAGCGCTCTGTTGCATCAACTCTTGGGAGATACATACGCGGATGAATCCAACAACGACCTAGCGCTCAAGGAATATCAGACTGCAGTGGCGTTGGATCCGAAGGATGGCAATCTTCTCGTATCGCTGGCGGATATGGAAATGAAAATGGGCGACAACACCCAAGCGTTAAAGGACTACCACCAAGCCGCTGCATCGGAACCGAATAATCCGTTACCTCATAGCAAGCTCGCCTTCTTTTATTTCCAAACAGGAGATTACGGCAATGCTGGCAAGGAATTGCTGACCGCAAAAGCATTGTTGGCGCCTAACGACAGCACCACGCTTCAGTCCAATATCGCCGCTATCCTGCAGAAATCGGATTCCATTTTAACAGACATCATTCTGGAGATCCAGCAAGCTCATAAGAACTTTATGGATGGCTTTTCAACCAGAGAAACCGCTTTCCAAAAAATAACCGCAATCAAACAAAACACCATTGATCTGAATGGCTTCCTCCAAAACTTACCAAATTCGTCGTTGCAAGACGCCGTGGCGCAATACTCGCTCGCAGCCTCCCTTCTAAGTCAGTCAACGGAAGAGATGCTTGACTATCTTCAGTCCAATCGCAAGGAGGCCAGCGATCAGTCGGAGCTGCTGCGCTTGGAGGCTGCAAATCAGATCACGACTGCGGAAAACGCATTGAAAGCTGATTTAAGCAAATTGGAGCCGACCGCATCTTCAGCGGCCGCGTCATCATAGATTTACGCTTTGAACTCTGTGTGTTCCATATTTGGCGCAACAGTAAACACTGTTCCTTAAGGTGCATGCAAAATTCCATTGGATTCGCGTTAAAAGCGATGCCACTGACATAAACTCGCAAGAGCGAATTTTGCAATGCGTACTTTCATTACGGAGGAGTGAATGTCGAAGAAAAATTGCAATGACTTGGAAATCCTCATTCGCGCACGCTACCCCATTATCTACATAGTTTCCTGGGAGGAGGAAAGAGTTGAAGAGGCTATGAAATCCATCGCCTTTCATCTTAAAAAGACCCTTCTCATGTGGACTTCGACAAAAGGTTTCACCCGAGCGGAAACCCTGATTCAAAACAGCACGAGAGATCCCGCTTACGCATTAAGCTTTATTTTGAACGCTCCGGATCACACGCTTTTTGTGCTCAAGGATTTTCATCCCTATATGGATGCTCTCGCGACTCGCATGTTACGCGATATCGCCTCGACCCTGCGCAACTCTTTCAAA
Organism: Chthonomonadales bacterium; assembly: GCA_027459625.1. GTDB lineage: Bacteria > Armatimonadota > Chthonomonadetes > Chthonomonadales > CAJBBX01 > DTKV01. Next base: position 16,639 of record DAIDHP010000014.1, on the reverse strand, counting down.
ACAGTCATTCTACTGTCACCAACTCTTCACCTTCCCAAGGAATTGGAGAAGGACGTGACGGTCATAGACTTCGACATACCGGAATACAGCGAGTTGGCGGAAATCCTGGAGGAGATACTCTTGTCCGTCAAGGACAAGCCGGAAATTCAAACGGATATCACCCCATTGGACAAGGAGGCGCTTATCAAAGCCGCTCAGGGATTGACAGCGGTGGAGGCTAAGGACGTTTTCGCCAAATCCCTTGTGGAGACCAGAAAACTTGACATCAACTCCATCCTTACCCAAAAGGAGCAGATCATCAGGAAATCCGGAATCCTTGAATATTTTCCTGCGGAGGAGGAGATCGGAAACGTCGGTGGAATGGATTACATGAAAGCGTGGTTGGAGAAACGTTCTTCCTCGTTTACGCAAAAGGCGCGTGATTTTGGTTTGCCTGAGCCTAAGGGCGTGCTTTTGCTTGGAGTTCAGGGTTGCGGAAAAAGCCTTCTCGCTAAAGCGATCTCCGCACTATGGAAGCTGCCGCTTCTGAGAATGGATGTAGGCAGAATATTCGCCGGATATGTGGGCGCATCCGAAGAGAATATGCGTCACGCGCTAAGCGTGGCGGAATCCGTATCGCCTTGTATCCTCTGGCTGGATGAACTGGAGAAAGGGCTTTCCGGGCTTCAAAGCTCAGGATCGACGGATAGCGGCACCACCGCACGGGTTTTCAGCACTTTTCTGACTTGGCTACAAGAGAAAAAGGCTCCTGTCTTTGTGGTCGCAACCGCCAACTCCATAGAAAACCTACCACCGGAACTGCTCCGCAAAGGCAGGTTTGATGAGATTTTCTTCGTTGATCTACCGGCGATCCAGGAAAGGGAGGATATATTTAAAATTCACTTGCTCAAACGGCATCGCAACCCCGATCAATTCAATCTGCAGCAACTCGGAATCGTCACTCCGGGTTATTCCGGGGCGGAGATAGAGCAAGCGGTTATCGAGGCTCTTTATAACGCTTACGGAGAAGGGCGAGACATCACCACGGAGGATATCCTAAACGCCTGCAGCGCATCCGTGCCAATGGCCATGACCATGCGCGAAAAGATCTCCGAAATGCGTAACTGGGCGCTCACACGCGCCCGTAAGGCATCCTCCGCCGTTCCCGAGGGCATGGAGGAAATGGAGGTGATGGCGATTAAAAATCGCAACAACCCTTCCTCTTTTAGAAATATCAACAACTGATCCGAGGTGGCTTTTTGAAAGTTCGATCCTATAAAGTCGGCCCCGCAGATAACAATATGTATGCCATTATAGATGATGCGGAGAGTGAGTGTGTTTTAGTGGACCCAGGAATTGACAGCCAATGGGTATGGCGTCAAATCAAAGCGAAACCATATCATTTCACGTTCATACTTAATACGCATGCGCATCTGGATCATATCTACGAAAACGCTTTTTTCAGGAATAACTCCGGCGGGATGCTATGCATGCATGCTGACGCGGCAAAATCACTTGATGAAATCCCCTTGCAAGCATCCTGGTTTGGAATAGATCCGCCAGACCAATTCGAACCGGATGGGTGGCTGATGGACAATGAGGAGATACCCGTTGGTGAAGAGCAATTGAAGGTTATCCGCACTCCGGGACATTCGCCTGGAGGGGTGTGTTTCGTTGGGGACGATTTCGTAATATCAGGGGATATTTTATTCGCCGGATCCGTAGGTAGAACGGATCTTCCCGGAGGAGATATGAGCGCCCTGCTTGATTCCATCCAGAAAAAGCTTTTATCCCTTCCGGATAATTACACAGTTTATCCCGGGCATGGTCCTTCAACCACGATTGGCAACGAAAGACTATTCAATCCATTTCTTAAGGAGATAAGATGAAGTTACTGCGAAGAGATGGCATCAAGTTAACGATGGAGGCCGTTAAAATAATTATAGACGCCGCCGTACAGGAAGCGAAAAGAATCGGCGTGGACATGGATATCGCCGTAACGGACGAGGATGGAATGCTCTTAGGCTTTATTAGAATGGATCACGCGAAGATTACCAGTGTTGACATAGCCATCAACAAGGCATTTACCGCAGCAGGTACGCGCAAGGGAACCCATGAATACGCCGTCACCGGAGGAGCAGGCGGTGCGGCGTTCGGCATCCATGCCAGCAATGAAGGTCGCTTCACCATTTTCGGGGGAGGACTGCCCATCATCATAGAGGGGCAGTGCGCCGGCGGAGTGGGATGCAGCAGCGGCACATCCGATCAGGACCGAAGCGTATCCCAAGCGGGCATTGACGCGCTAATGGCAAGTTTGGGGGATTAGGGGGGATGACTATGAAATCATCATGCAGCGTGGCATTGAAGGAATGGGCGATTATTTGCGAAGCTATCGAAAAGGGAGAGCAAACAGCCCTTTTGCGCAAAGGAGGTATTCGAGAGGAGGGCGGTGTTTTTCGCATTCAGGAAATGGATTTCCTACTATTTCCTACTTTTGAACATCAAAACGCCGGGTCGCTTCGCACCCCATGGGGGGAGAAAGTATCCATGTCGCAACCCGAAGCGGACCATGTTACAGTTTCGTTATACGCCGAAGTGACGAAGGTTTTGCAGGTCGTGGATGAAGACTCGTTGAAAAAAAACCACGATCCTTTTATATGGAACGATAACTATCTGAAAATTAGATTCGACTTCAATCCGTATGATCCGCTTTATCTCATTATTTTGCGTGCATATCGCTTGGCAAAACATGTGGATATCCCTATGCGCAAGGAATACTCCGGGTGCAAATCATGGGTTACATTAGCGGAGCCGATATCTTTGGAGGGAGTCACTCCATGCATGGATGATGACTTGTTCAATGAAATTGAGCGCGTTCTTCTAACGGATTTCGATAATTTCCAGTCACCTCCCGATCCTCTTGATCTGTCGCGCCGAGTTCGGATAAGCTCCGACGAAATTCCAAGTTGAATTGCGTCCGCAACCCCACGCAATTATAATGTTCTTTCAAGACGTAACATTCCCGCTTCAAGGAGAGCCGCTCCATGCTGCGACGTGAATTCCTTATTAAAAGCCTGTGTTTTGCGGGTGCATCTCTATTTGCACCCGCATTGAGTGATGGGGAGAATGCATCCATTGCGTCGGGAAACGGGCACGTTCTGGATCATGTGTCCTTTGACCAGACTCTTAAAACACCGGATATCAAACATAGAATAACGCATGCCTCCTGGATCATTGGGGAACGATCCATCCAAATATCCGGGATGCAAATGCATGGCGACAACGATAAAATCTCTTTCAACCTGGATACCCATGGTCACACTCGTAACCTCACGCTTTCCATCCGAGAATATCGATCTGAAAATAACGGTGGTATCGCGTATCTCGTACGTCTCAACGGCAAGGATATGGCTTTTCGAAACACGGCCTTCGCGGATATGGGAGTTACCACCTGTTTTCTGGACATCCCGGACAGTTCGAATACCCAAAGAGACCTTCGAGTCGAACTAATAAACCTGGCTCATTCGCCTCTTCTCATCTCCGAGGCGACACTCTACGCCGATATCGAGGAGTATGCGCTCCGAGAAGAGCTGATCCAGCCTCTCACTGTTTATATAACCGCTCTTCTCGATCCTGCGCGAATCAATGCATGGAGGAAATCCTGGAGCGATAGGAAGGATGTGAAAATCGGTTTGTGCTATTGCACGTTCCCAATAGCGCAGATGCCGCCTGAAGATCAAAAGAGGGAATTGGAGCGCATCATCGCATTCGGAAAAGAGTACGATATCCCCATTGAGGTTGATCCCATCACTTGGTGGGGCGGCACCCCTTCCGGTTGTGATGGGAAGGGCGGCTATTGGACCGATGTCACTTATCAGCAGGTAACCTACTCACCAAGCCATCGCATGTATGGCATCTCCATACCGAATCAGTGGAGCAACACCCCATGGCTCACAATGGGAAATGAACGATTAAACTCGTTTAAGGAGACAGGATTTCAAACCTTCGGCTATCTCCTCCAGGAAGCTTATCATAGTTTTAATGGAGACTTCCCCATCAAGCGAATGGTTTTGGACAATGAACCCACTTACTGGGCGAGAGGAAATCCAGGCGGAAGCCCCTTCTCCGAATGGGATACTTTTGACGCCATTGCGGATTTCAACCCGGCGATGACGCAACTGGCGCAAGAAAGAGGGAACAACCTGGATCCGAAAAACGGATTGGCGGAGCCTCAGAAAAAGTTCCTCAGGGATGTCCTTACGGAGTATTATCATGCGACTCACTCAGCAATCCACAAAGGGCTTGGCAACATTCCGTTGTCCTATTATGTCTACACACACTCATTTGAAACTATATGCAACGGTATCTTTCGTTCGATTGTTCAAGGGGTCGGAGAAGGAGTCATAAAAAGTTCACGCCTCGGTGTCGAAGGGGACATAGACGTGAATGGGAATTTCACTCAATTCAGAGAATTGGGAATACCGGCGGCTGTCAATGTGGAGTTTGGCGGACGTTCAGATGCGGGTCCTGTGGTTCAAGACGCATACGCCGCAGGATGCGACCATGTAACCCTCTTCAATGCAGAGGACGCCTCCGTGGATAATATACGAAAATCGTTTGAAAATGGATGGGATAATTATCCCCCCACCGTATGGCGTGAGACTCTATACTCCCCTTCACTTAAAGACTTGCTGGAATTGGCGACTGTCAGCAATGATATCGTTCTCGAACATGATAAAATCCTTGGGCGTGAGTTGAACAAGGATAATATCCTACTCTTGAAACTGAATAGTCAACAAACCATCGGGCAACCTGCATTCAGCAGTCTCGCACTCAGCTACCGTGCTAGAGCTTTTGTATTTAAACAGGATAACATGGACGGTTTCCTTTCGGTACAGGTTGGAACTCGACCGAACGAACTTCATGAAGTAAGCCGAATGTACAATAACGGAGGCGGTGTATTACAAGCGGATATCACCAACATAGCCAAAGGGGCGGCTGAAATATGGGTTGAGTTCGATTTTCACCCATTGGGCTTAACCGACTGGGTGAATCTCTTCGCATTCTCCTTGCAAAAGACTTGGACGGTGGAACATTTAATTGCCATGAACCGAAGTTATGATGCGAAAAGATTGCGAGCGGAGGCGTCGATAGTCGGGTGGCGGGCGGATGCGGAATGGTTTCTAGGTCTGACGGCATCCCAGCCACCGGAGCATCTTCCCGAAACGGACAAGCACTTATTAACAAAGGCGAAGTCTCTTTTCCAAAAAGGCTCTTACGCAAAGGCATGCCGCATAGCATGGAATATCGTTCTGAGGCACTCACCCCAAGCTCAACCACCGCCACCGGAATGGCGCATTCCTCCTCTTGATCGAGAGGAACGAGGCGAACTCACATGGGTGAATTCAAACAGTATCGGCGTAAATCCCTATAACCCGGGTTTCCAAAATCGCACCATTCCAATTTCAAATGATACTGAAATCAGCCTCGTGGAAAACGACCGCCCCGCCACTTCGGCGCAAATCAAAGAATTAAACGCCGGGGATGACATTCATGTCATCATAAGGAACGGAATCGCCACGAACATCAAAGCGCATCGAGCCTATTCAAAAGCGCGAATCGTCGCTTTCACAGCAGTCACCCCATTTGCATTGCCTACGATAACCATAGAGGGGCTACCGCCTCGCCCATTCGGGCAAGGAGCGATCAAGAAAGATGACGGATCCAGTTGGAGTTACGCTATCGGGGAACCGCCATTGAAAGTCGGCGAGATGGTACGCATAGCATGGAATCCAGGAACCAATCGCATTCATGATATTAGAAAGGCTGCATCCACTTAAGGCGATTCAGGGTATCGTATATATAATATGGGGTTGAATATCGAGCAGATTGAGGCTTTATTATTGGTGGCGGCGGTCGTAGCCATGTTGGCGCGCCTCTTGCGTCTTCCTTATACAGTTGGCTTGGTGCTCGCCGGGGCTGGGTTAGCGTTCCTTCCCAATGTCCGAGAAATCCCCTTAACCAAAACTCTTATCTTTAATGTTCTCCTCCCTCCGCTTATTTTCGAAGCCGCCATTCAAATCCCATGGAAAGATCTTCGCAAGGAGGTTGGTGTTGTTACACTTCTTTCCACATTAGGGGTTTTGCTGTCCGCGATATTGGTGGCGACAGGATTAAAAGTCGCAACAATGTGGTCTTGGCCCACTGTTATTCTTCTTGGCGTTCTGCTATCCGCCACCGACCCGGTGTCCGTGATCGCAACATTCAAGGAGATCGGAATCCAGGGGCGGCTTCGATTACTTGTGGAATCCGAAAGTCTCTTCAATGACGGTACGGTCGCAGTGCTTTTCATGGTGGCGCTCGCCGCCCTGGGGGGTGCGCACATCACAGCCGCAGGAGTATGCATTGCGTTCCTTTACACTGCATTCGGAGGGATCCTATGTGGGGGCTTATTCACATTATTCGTAATGCTTCTTACTCGCCATACCGAAGATCATCTTATCGAAATCACATTTACGACCGTTGCCGCATATGGCTCCTTCTTGTTGGCGGAGCATTTTCATTTGTCCGGCGTTCTTGCCGCGATGACAGCGGGACTGGTATTCGGCAATGCCGGTACTAATGGGATACTTACGAAAAAAGGCAGGGATGCCGTAATCTCATTTTGGGAGTATGTAGCGTTTATTGCCAACTCCATAATATTCCTTCTCATTGGAATGCGACTGCCGCACTACGCCTTTGAGCACTATTGGATTCCTATCATTTGCACCATCCTCCTGGTGATCTTGGGCAGAGCTTTGGCGGTTTATGGGTGTTGCGCAATGGCATCCTTTACCTGGTCCAAGGTATCCAACGCAAATCAGCATATATTGGTTTGGGGAGGCTTGCGCGGAGCATTGGCGCTTGCGTTGGTATTGGGGTTAAGCCCCGAAGTACCGCAACGAGGGGATATTATCATCGTAACTTTTGCGGTTGTTGCATTCTCCATCATCGTACAGGGCATCACCATTGGCCCGTTGCTGCAAACCATGAATCGAAAAGAGGAGTCAAAATGAGAAGCGAGGAGACCGGCGTTTAGTTATCCAAGGCTTTACGGCGCAAGAGCCGAATGGCCACCTGCAATTCCTCGATTTTTAAAATCATCGCAAATAACAAATAAACGGCTATTCCAATTCCAGCGCTCACCAATAGTGTTATTCCGGATACAACCTTAACATGGTGCGTGGTGAGAGGGTGCAGACGATGGTCAAATAACAATCGACATCCATAAGCCGCAGAGCCTGCTATAAGAGACGAAACAGTGATCTTAAGTGTGGACTGAATCAATCTCCTTCCCTCCAACCCCTTTAGACGTCTTCGTAACACTTCTGCCAGCCATATCATGTTCAACACGGCGGCAATGGTGGTGGCGAGTGCCAGACCGGCGTATCCCATATTCAACGTTTTCATGAATAACCAATTCATGGGTACAAACACCGCAGTTACAATCGTCCCGATAATGATTGGGGTAATGGTGTCCATCATGGCGTAAAACGTCCTTGCGATGATGGATTGAGCGGACCAAGCGAAAATTCCAATGGCGTAATAGCTTAACGCCGTGGCTGTATCCACTGAATCCATTGATGTGAATTGACCGTGCTGTAATAAAAGCTGGATGATGGAACGGGAAAGAACGATCATAAATACGGATGCGGGAATGGTGAGAAAAAAAATGGCGCGGATCCCGAGGCTCGTGGTTGATTGCATCTGATCCTTGCGTTTCAACGCAGCCTGAGTAGCCAGCGTCGGGAAAATCGCCACGGCTATCGCCTGTGCGAAAATACCCAAAGGAACCTGCATAATCATATTAGCTCGGTTCAGGATCGACTGCGGTCCGTTTCCTAGCGTGGAGGCGAACATTTTATTTACGATGATGCTCACTTGAGGAAGCGCCTGTCCCAAGAGTAATGGGAGCATGAGAAGCCATACTTTTTTGATATCCGGGTGCTTGAGGTCCAGTGTAAAATGAAAGCGCATGCCGTTGCGTATCGTCGCCCATAGCTGCAAAGCGAGATTACCAATGATGGCGCCGATAAGCACCCCCCAGCACAATCCAGCCACGCCGAACCACCTAACCAAAACCACGCCTCCGAAGATGATGCCCAGATTATAGATGATCGGTCCTAAGGCGGGAATAAGGAATTGATGCCGTGCATATTGCGTGCCCATCAACAATCCCCCGACGAAAAAACACAACTGCGCCGGCAATACGATGCGTGTCAATGGTGTGGCTTGTGCGATTTTGTAGGGGGTGAAGCCAAAGTTCATGATGGCGACCAAGGGCCTCGCGAAAATCTCCCCGAAGATGACCAAAGTTGTAATCCCGATCACCATCACGCAGACCAGCGAATTGAAGATGTGCCAAGCCTCCTCCTCCTTTCCCTGAGTTAGTTTCTCGGTGAAAACAGGTATGAAGACGGCGGATAACGCGCCTCCGGTTATGAGAAAGGAAAAAAGATCGGGGATGGAAAATGCGGCGAAATAGATATCGGAATTGAAGGATTGGCCGAACTTGCTGGCGATGACGGCGTCCCTTATCAAACCCAAAACACGACTAGCAAGCACCGCCGTCATCATGATGATTGATGCAGATGCTATGCGGTGTGTTACATGGGAATGATTGTCGGAATCGGATGAAGTTATTGCTGACGGCATGGCTGGAATATTTTACCGATGAAAAGGAGGACGTGTCAATATTTTGGAGAATATCCGGGAACGTCGAGGGCGACGCTCCCGGATCCCTAAAATGTGGTATTCTCGGGCCAAATACATCACTTTCGAACAACATTGGCAACCATCATGTTGCTTTGCGGAGTCACCGAGGCAGGCGACGCAACAAGGGGATCGCTTTTGCCTTCCATTGTTCTTCAATTGTAGTGGGGATTATGACCATATTAAGCATATCACTTTCTACTTATTATGTCAAGGTGCATATCCTCTTAATATTAAAAAAACCACCTTCGGTTTTACACTTGCCAATAAATTCCTGCAATGGACACGGCAAGTTAACATTCGCTCTCGATCTTGGAGAGGATCGATTGATCCGCACTCCGTTACTTACCCATCTCCCGAAGGTTCTTGAGGCACAAATCCACGCATTCCAATGGAGGATGAGCGTAGCTCTCCTGCTCCACGATGTACCACTCGGTAACACCTTGCTCCTCGCAAAGCGCGAAAATCTCCGCCCAGTTCACATCGCCTTCGCCGATGAGAGCGGTATCATTCGTGGTGGAGTATTCCTTGACGTGAACCGTCACGGCTCGTCCAGGATATTTTTTCAAAAATACCGAGGCATCCCCTCCGCCATGACGGGCGTTCCCCACATCGAACTGCATGATAACATCCTTGCGAACGATGCTGAAGAAGGTATCCCAGGGCATCTCCCCATCCAGCGGCTGAAATTCAGTGTGGTGGTTATGATAGCCCACGCGCATCCCCTCCCCTTTCGCCTTCTCGGCTAGCTCGTTAAAAAGCAAGGCGGTTAGATACCAGGTGTTCCGAGAGGAGGTGAACTCCCTTGGCAAACCGGGGACAATAAGATTAGGATTGCCGATCGTCTTATTGAATTCCACCGTCTTCTTGAATTCATCTCCGAAAAGCACAGTTATACTTAAATGCGTACCGGCGCACTTAAGCCCAAGGTCATCCAGCATCTTACGCAACTCATTCGCAGACCTACCGTAATATCCAGCGAATTCGACCCCATCGTATCCCATCTTGGCGACCGCTTTTAGCGTCCCAGGGAGATCCTTCTCACAGAGTTCCCGAATGGAATACAACTGCAATGCAATCGGAATTTTACCCATTGAACTCTCCTTGAAATCTGAGGAACTCCCGCTACCCTAAGCATTCGGATACGCATATTTCAAAACACGAATAACCGTCTGCCAAGGAGACATGGGATTCCTCGTTTAATGCAGGAAATGACGCATTCCTGTAAAAACCATGGCGATATTATACCGGTTGCAAACGTCGATTGTCTCTTGATCTTTCACCGACCCTCCTGGCTGTATCACTGCGACGATGCCAGCTTCGGCGGCGGCTTCCGGACCGTCCGGGAAGGGGAAGAAGGCGTCGGAAGCCATCACAGCGCTTTTGGCGTTTTCGCCTGCGTGCTCCACCGCCAATCTCACCGACTGAACGCGATTCATCTGTCCCGCTCCCACTCCGACCACTTTCCTGTTTCTAGTAAAAACAATGGCGTTGGATTTTGCGTGCTTGACGATCTTCCAAGCGAACAGAAGTTCCTCCAACTCCTCCTTGGATGGGGCGCGATTGGTTACCGTTTTCCATGTCTCCGGTGAAGCGATCCGAAGATCCCTCTCCTGTACCAAAAGCCCTCCGACCACCTTTTTCATATCAAACTCCGAAGCAAGGTTCGCAGGGAAGGCAAGATCACCCGCCTCCAGTAATCTAAGGTTGGCGCCCCATTTTTTCTTTTCGGTCAGAACGGGCAAAGCCCTGGGCTCAAAAGAGGGAGCGATAATCGCCTCGAAAAAGGTGTTCTTACCCGTAATCTCATCCGCAGTTGCGACATCCAACGGTCGATTCACCGCCAGTATTCCCCCGAACGCGGATACAGGGTCGCCCATCCTTGCGCGAAGAAAGGCATCCGCCAATGTATCCGCCACTGCGGCTCCGCATGGATTTGTGTGCTTTACAATCACTGCGGCGGGTCTTTCGGAAAACTCCTTCACCGTTTCGAAAGCCGCGTTGATGTCAAAGAAGTTATTGAAGGATAGCTCTTTCCCGTGAATCTGTTTTGCGTTCCCGACGCATGGCTCTATTACATTCGTCTCTTTATAAAAAGCCGCATTCTGATGCGGGTTCTCTCCGTATCGGCAATCCTGCGCCTTCACATATCCGAAACTGATCTCCTCCGGGAAATACTCCTCCGGATTGAAACGTTTGCTCAAAAATCGAGAGATGAGAGAATCGTATCGGGCGGTATGGGAAAACGCTTTGGCGGCGAGTCTGCGTCGAGTTTCCAAAAGGGTCTCTCCATCATTATCTTTCATCTCTTGCAGGACGACGGCGTAATCGGCGGGGTTCACCACCACGGTAACGGCATCGTGGTTTTTTGCTGCCGAGCGAACCATGGAAGGACCGCCTATGTCTATGTTCTCTATAGCTTCCTCCAATTTCACATCTGGATTTGAAATGGTTTTAGCGAAGGGATATAGGTTCACACACACCATGTCTATCGGTTTGATGTCATGATCCTGTATTGTCTTCATATGCTCGGGAATATCGCGCCTGGCGAGCAATCCCCCATGAACCGCAGGATGCAGCGACTTCACCCTTCCGTCCAGCATCTCGGGAAAATGGGTTACCTCCTCCACTCCAATTACGGCAACGCCAGCCTCTCTCAAGGCGTTTGCCGTTCCGCCCGTCGACACAATCTCCACGCCCATCCCGGATAACTCCCGGGCGAAATCCACTACGCCCGTCTTGTCCGATACGCTAATCAACGCACGCTTTATCGCGCTCATCGTTTGCTCCTTTCATACCCTTGAATAAGGTGGCGTGTTCGGGAATCAAAAAGCGCCCGGACACTCCGCTTTTAATAAAGTGGAAGCCCAGGCGCTCGGCAAATTCGGATGGACGCTCCCTTGGGGTGAACTCCCCTGCTGCGCCAGTGACGCCCATCGCAAAATCGGTTTTAGGAGATCATTGCAAATTCCATAATATGAAACGTTCAAAGCGATTTTGACATTTCATATCATGGCAAAATCGAGTTTTTTGCAACTCCTCATATGTATTATGATGCCGTATTCATCAGATGTCAAATACTTAAGCATACGAGTTTACGGGTAAACCACGGAAGGTATGCGAGGGTTCCACATCGATTCATCAGCGGAACCATGATAATCCCCTCCTAAGTCCAATATTGCCGCAAGCGTCTTACATTCGTTATATCCCGGGCCGTTGTACTTCTCGAAAGCGGGTTGATCCTCTGCGGTCCAGGTCTTCCCCGCATACAGGGCTTTAACATGAAGGTCGCAAAACAGGTAATTTCCCCTTCCGTGATGATAGTTTTGCGGCATATCCTTGCATAGTGGAGGAGTTGCGCTGGCGCCGGTGTTGAAGAACGGAGAACCGGGTCGGCTGGTGTTATGCATTGAGGAGTGCTGAGCCCCCTCAAAAAGCAGGATGATCCCGGACGGGGATACGATGAGATTATCAGGGCTAATTCCGCAGGCGTAAGCCTCCACTTGAAGCGGGATATTCCACTTTATAAATGGATAGATACGCTCTTCCCCGGGATGCCAGCAACGGAGATAATCGTTCATGATATAATTTTGACCTGGGGAATACGCCCAAGGGGGACCGGGAAGAGCGTGAGGGCATCCCCAAACGTTGGACATCCCGCCGTTGCCACGTTGTTGCACGTAGGGCCATATTCCTCCGTTATCCTTGCCCATGCCCGGTCCATCGCTCTGTATCCATCCGGATCCAATCTCACCTAAAAGGGTTCTATGCCCTCCGGGGGAGGGAAACCAGCCATCCTTATCCGAGGCGTACATCGCGAACGCCTGACCCAATTGCCGTAAATTCGAACTGCACATCGCCGAGTTTGCCCCCTCTTTCACGGCGTAGAACACCGGAAACAGAATGGCGCAAAGAAGAGCGATAATCGCAATGACAATAAGCAGTTCAATCAAAGTGAAGGCGGGATACGATCTTTTTCCACACATAGCGTTTCTCCTTCGTGGGATTGACTCATAAATGTAGATCATCCTATATTTGGAAGTTCCGTTATCGCTTTCGGCGCCCGATTAAGCGGATGGAGCGAAATCGTAACGAGATTGGATTTACCAATTGTGCTTCAGTCAGAGTTAAGAAAAGCCGTAACATCCTCTCCTTTTCGTTGTTCAAGATTGAAAAACCCGAGGAACCGTGAATAATCGAATATATCTAGGATATAAAACGATATTCCGACGATAATGTTCCCCCAATCCGTCGCTTGTCATGTGGAGGATGAATATACAGTTGCTGTTTTAGCCCATATCAGCAGACTTGTGAAGAAAGTGTTTCCGCCCGATCAAGTAAAACGGGTAAAATATTATTCGCCAAGATATATCCGAAAACCTTACACACAGGCTGTAGGCAAAAAGGAGAAAATATGAATTACGACGTCAAGGACCTCGCTCTAGCGCAGAAGGGCAAACTGCGCATAGAATGGGCGGAAATGGAAATGCCGGTTCTTCGCCTCATCCGCCAACGGTTCGAAAAAGAGAAGCCGCTTCAAGGTCTTAACCTTGCCGCCTGTCTTCACGTAACAACGGAAACCGCCAATCTCGCCATCACCCTTAAAGCAGGTGGCGCGAATGTGGCGATATGCGCCTCCAACCCTCTCTCCACTCAGGACGATGTGGCTGCGGCGTTGGTGTCGGAATACGGCATTCCCACATTCGCCATAAAGGGGGAGGACAATGAAACCTACTACAAGCATATCCACTCGGTACTGGATACCAAGCCGCATCTTACCATGGATGATGGCGCGGACACCGTTGGGGTGATACACAGTGACCGCAAAGAACTCATTCCGGGGATCATCGGAGGCACCGAGGAAACCACCACCGGAGTTATCCGACTTCGCGCCATGGCGATGGATGGCGTATTGAAATATCCGATTATCGCAGTGAACGATGCTGACACGAAACATCTTTTTGACAACCGTTACGGCACGGGACAAAGCACCATAGACGGCATAATTCGAGCGACCAACCGACTGCTCGCCGGCAACTATCTCGTCGTAGCAGGGTATGGGTGGTGCGGGCGCGGGGCCGCCATGAGAGCCAGAGGAATGGGCGCTAAGGTGATCGTGACCGAGGTGAACCCCACCAAGGCTCTGGAAGCGGTGATGGATGGATTCGAGGTGATGACGATGGAGCAAGCCGCGAAGATCGGAGATCAATTCTGCACCCTCACAGGCGATATTCACGTTCTTCGTCCCGAACATTTCAAGCTGATGAAGGACGGGGCGATCATCTCCAATTCCGGTCACTTCAATGTGGAAATTGACATAGAGGGTTTAACCGCCATGTCCAAATCCTGCCGCAAGGTACGTGAGTTCGTTGACGAATACACAATGGAGGATGGAAGACGGATATACCTCTTAGGCGAGGGCAGACTTATCAACCTTGCGGCGGCGGAGGGACATCCCGCAGCCGTTATGGACATGTCCTTCGCCAACCAGGCTCTTTGCGCGGAATACATGGCAAAAAACGCAGCGAGCCTTGAAAGAAAAGTCTATACAGTGCCAAAAGACATCGATGAGAACATCGCCCTGTTGAAACTTACCGCAATGGAAGTCGCAATCGACACCCTCACCGAGGAGCAAGTGAAATATCTCGCTTCCTGGGAGATGGGTACGTAGTAAACGATAAATCGATTTTTTTCAAATGGGAGGCTTTCGCCTCCTTTTTTTTTATGACTGTATAAGCATCGCACCCAATCCTCTAAATCCACTGCACCCCGTCAGACTGAAAACATCAATTAAGGATTGAACTTTTCCAACCGATTTATAAAATATAAAAAAGTATTGACTTGCATATGAAAGAGGCATATAATAGAATGTATCTACGATAAATATTCACCTCTCCGTAGGTATGGACCTATCATACATAGTTAATGATAGTTTTTTGATACACTGTACGACCTGACCCGTCTTTTCACCAACGAGCCAAGTGCTCATTTAGCTTTATGTAAAGGGGAATACCATGTCGTATAAAGGCCTCGACCAATCTCCGAAACGTATCATTTTCACCTCCGTCATCAGTACTTTGATCGCAGCCACCATGGTTATCATTCTGATAAGTTCCTATGGTTGCGGAGGAGGTAACGGTCCGTCAAATTTACCAAACGGCACTCCATCAATGAACCAAGTCCTTCAAGGTCGCGCAATCCTCACAAGTTTCGGGTGTGTGGATTGCCACAACAGAGGCGTGAACAACCCTTCGGATTCCAACTGGCTAGCGGGATACATCCCAAATCCAACCGGTGCGGGAAAATTCCAAATCGGTCCATTCACGACTTACGCCGCCAATTTGACGCCCGATAAAACGACTGGCATCGGAGGGTATACGGATCAACAGATATACAACGCCCTAAGATATGGGCTGGATCCCGCGAGCACACCATCGGTCGTCATCACATCCACCACGCCTGGTCAGGGGAATTTCCCGTCAACTCCTCACTATTTGGCACCTCCAATGCCTTGGCCGTCAACGCGTAACATGTCCGATAACGATCTCTGGGCGATCGTGGCTTACTTGAAATACGGTATCAAACCTGTAAGCAACTCGGTTCCCGCAAGCCAGGGACCGCCGAATTTCTGGGCAAGCTCTTACACATCCTCCGCAATCGGTCCGTATCCCCTTCCGAGTTATCCAGCGGGAAACGAACAATTCACTCCCTAAGCTGAAAGTCAATATTAGTCTATCGCTTCAATCATTTGTTGGAAAAAGGAATTGATCATGAGTGCAAAACAAAAAAATCCGAACCCGGAAATGGATTCCACCCCCATTTTTCAGTTGAACATGTCTTTTATGCCGTCAAGGATGCTCTGCGCGGCGGTGCAGCTATCCGTTTTCTCCGCAATGACGTCTGAGAGTAAAACAGCCGAAGAGATCGCCTCGCAAACCAAATGCTCTTTACGCGGCATGACGATGCTATTGAACGCTCTGACTGGCTTTAAACTGCTTGAAAAGGTCGGAGACCGATACGGCTTGACACCTATTTCCGAACGTTATCTTGTTCGTGAAAGCCAAGATTACATCGGCGCAATGATGGAGCACGGAGATATGCTCTGGAATACTTGGGCGCAATTAACGGAGGTTGTGCGCACTGGTCGTCCTGCGGTCAAAGTGGAAAACAAGGAAACGGCGGAGGGATTCTTTCCCATCCTCGTAAGAGGATTGCATGTTTTAAACAGTCAGCCTGCTAGGCTGGCTGCGTTATCATTGGGAATCGGTATCGCGGTTAAAGGTCTGTCGGTATTGGATGTGGCGTGCGGTTCTGGTGTGTGGGGTATCGCCATCGCCGAAGCTGATCCAACGTCGAGGGTAACCGCCCAAGACTTTCCGGGAGTGCTGAATGTTACGCGCGAATATGTGGAGAGACACAAGGTGGCTCAGCAATTTGACTACCTTCCAGGAGACTTGAAAACAGTTGACTTCGGGGAAAACCGGTACGACTTGGTAATATTAGGGAATATCGTACATTCCGAAGGGGAACGATCCTCATGCATTCTTTTCAGGAAATTGCACAGAGCCCTAAAATCAAAAGGGAGAATCGTCATTGCGGATATAATCCCCAATGATAATCGCACCGACCCGGAATGGCCCTTGCTTTTCGCCCTTAACATGCTTGTGAACACCGAGGAGGGCAATACATTTACGTTTCCGGAATATCGGCGGTGGCTCTGCGAGGCGGGTTTCAGCCAAGTGGAGGAACTCCCGATGGGAAAGCATATCAATTCCGATTCGCCGCTTGTGGTAGCGTACAAGGACTAAACCATTGTATTCGGCTCTTGTAACATGAATCGGGTAGGCGGGGTCATTACTGATCCCGCCTCCCACACCACCCGGCATGCGGGTCCGCACCGGGCGGTTCA
>DAIDHP010000013.1 GCA_027459625.1 Chthonomonadales bacterium | reverse complement strand
TCTATCCTCCATATCATATCAAATATGTTGCACCGGCGAGTGATCGCCGGTGAGGATTGAAACAAAAAGATGATGAATGACGATTACGATTTCAACGAGGTTGCACCGGCGAGTGATCGCCGGTGAGGATTGAAACTCCTCGACGGCTCCTCCGATTGGACGACTATCTCCGGTTGCACCGGCGAGTGATCGCCGGTGAGGATTGAAACACCAGAAGCACGGCTTGACCGGAAGCAGGATGGAGTTGCACCGGCGAGTGATCGCCGGTGAGGATTGAAACTGTTCCTATGGCTCTACGACAGCGGCAGATGGCCGGGTTGCACCGGCGAGTGATCGCCGGTGAGGATTGAAACACCGCTACTGTGGTGCAGGAGAGCTTTGTTCCGCTGTTGCACCGGCGAGTGATCGCCGGTGAGGATTGAAACAAAACGACTTACAACACCATGACCTTGACCAACGCCGTTGCACCGGCGAGTGATCGCCGGTGAGGATTGAAACTAGTTTGAGGGGTAATTAAAAGTGAGAAAATTAAATGTTGCACCGGCGAGTGATCGCCGGTGAGGATTGAAACAAGAAATGATACCGGGATTTCCTGACGGGAAACGTTGCACCGGCGAGTGATCGCCGGTGAGGATTGAAACCGATACCTTCGGGGTTCAGGGGCTATGAGTATACTGTTGCACCGGCGAGTGATCGCCGGTGAGGATTGAAACCCACCGGGTACGGAATTTGCATCAATCGTACAATTGTTGCACCGGCGAGTGATCGCCGGTGAGGATTGAAACAGGAATGCCAAAATTTGATTATTGGTTTTGGGAAGGAAATGTGCAAGAAAAAGTAGTTACGTATCTAGCCATGCAAAACTATCGAATCATTTCTCAGGCAGATACAGCAAGTCACCAACAAGGAATTGACATCGTTGCGGAGCGAAATGGCATAATTTTATGGGTATCAGTAAAAGGCTATCCAAAAGGTACTGCCAGAACTAATCCGTCAGTTCAAGCGGCGCATTGGTTCAAGCAAGTTATTTTTGATATGATTGAGTACCGAGAGCAAGACAAAGAAGTTTTACTCGCAGTCGCCTTGCCAGATTATCGCCGTCATCATAGTTTGGCAGAAAAGATTTCGTGGTTCAAGCCAGTCGCAAAATTCTCTTATTTTTGGGTAAATGAGAATGGCGATGTTTCGGTTGAATAATTCAGGAGTCTTTTCGCGGAAATGCAGGCTAACAAAGCGTGCACCTGACATGTGGGATTCTGCGGCATTTTCGGGCATTTATCCGGCTTCGAGTTTTTTCCACTCCCAAGCAGAATCCATGCCCGCCCACACGCAGGTAACGCAAACCGTTGGGCATTTCCTTTTGGCGTAAAAAGTGCTTGATTAATTGAGCAAAAAGGTGTATCTTTGTTGTAGATACTAAAGGAGATATCTTATGCTCACAAAAGTTCAAAAATGGGGTAACAGCCTTGCCCTAAGAATACCAAAGGCTTTCGCACTTGACGCTCAACTTGAAAACGATTCTGTTGTAGAAGTATCGCTTGTTGATGGTCAAATCGTTATTAAACCGATTGCCGCGCCAACTTGGACACTTGAACAATTATTATCTGGCGTAAATAGTAGCAATCTTCACCATGAAACCGATACCGGCAATGCTGTAGGAAATGAAGTTTGGTAAAACTATGGCATACATTCCGAATCGCGGCGACATTGTTTGGGTGTATTTCACTCCACAGGCAGGGCAGGAGCAAGCAGGACGACGCCCAGCATTAGTTTTATCGCCAGCAACCTATAACGGCAAGGTTGGTTTGGCAATTTTATGTCCAATTACCAGCCAAATCATAAATTATCCCTTTGAAGTTCTGATACCTGATGGTTTGACAATAGGCGGCGCAATCTTATCTGACCAGGTAAAAAGTCTTGATTGGAAAATAAGGCAAGCGGAATTTATTTGTATATTGCCCACGTCAACATTCGATGAAGTTTTACAAAAACTTGGCACATTGATAGGTCAATAAATATTCAAAGGCTCTTGCGCGGTCAAAAAATGCCCTACATCGTTTGCACCGGACAAGTGCGGGCGATGCCCACGCTTGAGGGGATTCTACCCCGAAAGCGGGTTCTACTTTTGGCATTTTTTCGACAAATCCCGCACTTGCCGGTAAAACCTGCCAGTAGTCAGATTCGTGAGAGATGCGGGGCTGGAAGGTTTTCAACACCGGTATGGCATGCAAAAAGGGTTTGACTGCTGTAGTGAGGATGTTTTGTCCTGACAGGTGCATAACACACCCTGCTTTCCTCGAAGTCAATTTCCCTTAACCAAAACACACCGCGTTAAGATCATGAAGCTTTGTCCATATTTTAAGCGATGTGGAAATACACGTGGATTAGAAAAGTCGCACATAATCTGACGCTTGCGTAGGTCATGCCAGGATAAAGAATGTCATCGATACAAGCCCGGAAGTATGTGATTAAATACCGTGTTGCACCGACGAGCGATCGCCGGTGAGGATTGACGGAAATGGGGGCGCGTTCTGCCCATGAGATGAAATGCGAAGAATGGAGTAGCTGGGCCCGACGGGGTGAAAGCCGTAGACAACATCATATTCGAGTCCTACAAGAGGCTGGGAACCAAGAACTCTGTGATCCTTGATAACTCCAATGCCGTTTTACGACCTGACTAGGAAACTGACGTTAGAACTCATTGCTCGCTGGCTATCGTCGGGATTGTTTCGGGATTTGGACAGGTTCATTCAGACTCCGGTGTCGGGAATTGACCTCTACATGTGTATGTGTCAGGGAAACATATGTGTCCGCGGAGATGATGGAGAACATGGGGGTATCATGCTCATTTATTGGATAATTGAACCCTTATAGTTGGACATGACTATGTCCCATGATAAGATCCATGAACTGCATCCCACTAACGCCCCCGCACATCTCCGCCGGCAATCCTGTTATGCTTAATGATGCTTGCTTTTTTCGTCTGCGGGTTGATATAATTTACATATCCGGTTTTCCTTTGGATTAGTTTAATCACTCGTATATCTGACGGGTGCTCATATAATAATCTTCACGATACACATTGGCGCTCACTCACGTGATTGTCATCTCACAACAGTGCATGATCCTTGGACCCATGACTCAAAGAACGGTATTGATGTAATATATGACTAAAATAACGATTTCTGAAAACTATGATCCCGGCAGCGACTATGTCCTTTATAATGGGGACTGTCTTGACATGCTGTCACAAGTGCCATCAGGGAGCGTTCGCCTCGTTGTGACATCTCCTCCATACAACCTCGGCAAGGAATATGAGAGCAAACTATTATTGAATCAATATATGGAGGACCAAACTCGCGTCATTACGGAATGCTCGCGTGTCCTTGCGGATAACGGCAGCATTTGCTGGCAGGTTGGCAATTATGTGGAAAACGGTGAAATCATTCCCTTGGATATTTTGCTGTACCCCGTTTTTTCCTCACTTAAAATGCACCTGAGGAACCGCATCATATGGCATTTCGGTCACGGTTTGCACGCATCCAAGCGATTCTCAGGAAGATATGAAGTGATTCTATGGTTTACGAAAAGTAACCAATATCTCTTTAATCTCGATTCTGTCCGCGTCCCCCAAAAATACCCAGGGAAAAAGCATTTCAAAGGACCACTCAAAGGGGAGCTTTCCGGCAACCCTCTCGGCAAAAATCCAGCGGATGTCTGGGAGATTCCCAATGTAAAGTCAAATCACATAGAAAAAACGAACCATCCATGTCAGTTTCCGGTTGAATTGATAGAACGTCTGGTACTCGCCATGACAGCGGAAGGGGATTGGGTACTTGACCCATTTATGGGGGTTGGATCGACCGCTATCGCCGCTCTCATGCATGGCCGAAAAGCCATAGGTGCGGAAATCATGTTGGAATACGTTGAAATCGCGATCGATAGAGTTCATCAAGCGGAAAATGGGAACCTAAAAATACGTCCTATGGACAGATCGGTTTATGATCCCGATGCTCCTTCAAGAAACGCTCCCCCGCAAATTGTCGCCTTGGGATGCAATGAGGAATCCCCTACGCTATTTACCGAAACAGAGGGTTAGTGGAAGGTGGAACAATAATCCATGAAAATTATCTATGAGTATTCCCATCTGGGAGGAACCGAAATATTGAAGGTTCGTTATCCGGAATACGAATATGAAATTTACGAAGTTATCGCGAAAGTCAAGGCGAATAAAATTAAGATCAGCGAAGAGAAGACTATGAAAGACAAGAAGCTATACTCTCCAAAAGATATGAATCTCCAATTCGCTCGGGAATTTAATGATAAGGATTTTTCGGAGCTCCGAGATACCTATTCCATCACACTCCCAAATAGTTCGGCGCGTATCAACGGCGCGTTCAAACAGATTGACTTTGTAAAGGAAAAGGTTCTCGTTGAAGTTCAGTTCGGGAAGTATGCTTTCATGTTCTACGATATGGCTAAGTTTCAATATTTCTTCAACGAAAATAAGGCCGATGTCGGCGTTGAGATCGTTCCCTGCCATTCATTGCATTGTCAAATGTCCACAGGAGTTTCCTATGGAGAACAGCTAGTATACGATATCGAGCGATTAAAAAGACACTTTCCCGCCGTACCTGTGAAGGTTATTTTAATTGATGCCGATGACTAAGCCACTATTATATTTATCGGCATGGTTAAGAGTCCCAAGCGCTATTTGAATGGTTGCTCGATCCAATCCATTTCTTTGCTTGGTAAAGATGCGGAAATATGCCATAAAGCGATATCCCTCCCCTAATTTTGGAGTGCGTCGATGAAAAAGCCAGTCTCGCATCCCCCGAAAAATCCCATCCCCGGAACGGCTATGGATCGTCGAACACTCCTTGGCTTTGTGTTTCGAGTGGGATTGATTCTGCTATGCTCCTCGGAGTCTTTCGCCGAGGAGCGAAAGATGATCTCCCGCGAAACCGCCGGCTTGACGGCGCATCCCGAGGATCACTACTGGTGGTGTCGGTTCCCCACCTTCACCCAAGGGGATTCCAAGCTCCTTCGGAACGCCCGAGCGCGAATGGATATCTTCAGCATGGCGTCCGACCCCACCTGGGGGCCTCTCGGGCAGCGGCTCACGGAGATTGAGGATCGCTCCGGTTTCGACACCCTCCGGAAAGCAGGAGCGAGGGTGATCACCTACATCGAGGGGTTCGGAGACTGCATGATCTACGTTGCGGCGCTGAACCACTTGGCGAACGGCGGGTTTGAGAGAAACGCCTCCGATCCGCAATTTCCGCTCCTCCTTCGAACCGCTTGGAGTTGGAACGTCCCCAATCTTCCCAAAGGGAATGAAATACGGTGGGTGGGAATCCATAACACCGTGAATGACGAGGACTTTATTCTCCCCTATCTCGCCTCGAAACGGCTTGGCTTGCCCGCACCGCGCTATCCGGATGGGAGCAAGGCGACGGGATGGCTTCCCGGAAAGATATATCCCCTTAGCGCGATGATTTACGATGCGTGTGGGTCGAAGGATGTGAACGGTGCGTTGCGTCCCCAGTTCTCACCCTGCATAGGGGCCGCTTCGACCCATGGCTTGTTTCCCGCCGACCCAAAAAAGGATGACGTGGATGGGTTTCCCGCAAACAATGGTGGTGGGATCGTGTATTGCGGGATTATCAGCGTGCACAAGGACCTCTCCGCTCCGTTTTGGCGGGAATACGCAAAGGAATCCTTGAGGGAGATCGCCAAAGCCGGGGTGGATGGCGTGTGGTGCGACAACTACTCCCCTTGGGATAATTTTGGGTATCCTCCCGTCGAGAAAGCATTCGGGGAATGGTCGGTTCATCGCTTCCATCAGTCCTATCGCTCTATCCAGCCGGATTTCGATGTAAGACTAAGACTCAAGCAAGCCGCCGTTCGTTTCGGCGCGAAGGACGCCTCCAAATACGACGATCCCGCCTGGCGCGACAAGCGATGGAGGGATGACACCGTATGGAATGCGTTCAAGGCATTTCGGCAAAAGGCCGCAAGACAGGATTTAAAGGAGTTTTACGATAACATCCATACTGTCGCCACGAAACAGGGGAGACCCGATTTCTGCATACAGGGCAATGACATACCGCTCTACGGCTTGGGATGGACACGGGACGCCTGGCTGGACATGGTGAACTGCGAGCTTACTCCCGGCTGGCACATGGGTACAGGCAGCAGAGGGATCCACCCTTCCGCCTCATGGCAAGATGACGGTGGTGTATCGTGCCGCGCTGGAGCACCAAAAAGGGGTTTTCTCCTCCGCTTGGTATTATCTCAACGGAGATTCGGCGAAATATACGAATAGCTCGTCACTTGCGCGAACTCTCCTCTCGGAGGCGTTCGCCAATGGCGCCTTTCTGCTATGCCAGCCCGACAATGGCAACAACGTGGCGGGTTCCGCGGAGGACCACGCATGGTGGAACGAGTTTATCAGGAGCAATGAGGATCAGTTCGGTATTCGTGTGCCTTGGGCGGATACCGCCATTCTCTTCTCACCGGACAATCAACTCTTCGAGTTGGCGCCCGGGGGCTTTCCTGATTTGGACCGCCAGCCGCATATCTTCGGGCATTGGGGCTGGGGAACCATGATGACGGACGCCCACCTGCCTTATCGAGTGTTGCCGGATTGGAAACTTGACGCTTCGCACCTTTCGGAATTTCAAACTCTCATCGTTCCGGACGCCATTTGCCTGGAGGATGCCGCCTGCGAGGCGATCCTTCAGTGGACCAAAAGCGGTGGGAATCTTGTGGCGACCGGGATGATCGGCTCAAGACATGGTCCGGAGCGGAATTTTGCCGAAAGGAGGAACTCTCCGCTGAATACGTCGTTCAAGGGGAGCATGCATACCGGCTTGTCAAAACTGGGGAAGGGCGCGGTTCGTTGGAGTCCCGATCCTCTCGGGATGAATTACTATCTCGACATTCCGGGAAGGTCGGGAATGCTTGGGGAGATGCTTCAAATGCTGCCTGTAAAGCGAATCATCGACGCATCGTCGGCGCCGGTTGAGGCTGGTTTGTTTTTATGGCGTTCGCGGGATGGCGGGAATTTGTTCATAGACATGGTGAATTTCAATGTGGATTTGGAGAGGGACGTTATGATTCCCTTGACTAACATCGAGATGAATCTTCCGAGCGTTGCGACCGAAGGCGCGAAGATTACCACACTATCTCCTGATGGAACACCTCCCGTGATTGTGAGTTCGGATAACGGAAGGATGAAGATATTGGCGCCGCAATTACGTCACTATGCATGCGTGAAAATAGTTCTCAAACAAACCTGATCGCGGAACGGGAATTCTTGCCGTGATAGGGTCGTAAGGGGATGAGTATCTGTTTGTTTTACACCGATGATGTGTCGGTTTGCAAGACGTTAATTAGTAAAAGAGTGATTTGGAATCCCGCGTTTTACCACTTCGTATCGAACCAAACCGGTCGCATCATTCACTCGTTTTAAGAAAGGATACGCAGATGCGGATAAACGCCTATCTCTCATTTAACGGCGCATGCGAGGAGGCTTTTCGTTTTTACGAGAAATGTTTTGGCGGCAAAATCGTCGCCATGATGAGATATGAGGATTCACCCATGGTGGAGAAAACAGCACCGGATATGCTGAAGAGGATCATCCACGCGCGTCTGGAAGTTGGCGAAAATACCATCATGGGGGGAGACAGCCCGCCCCACTATTACTCCAAGCCTGCCGGGTATTGCAACTCGATTACCGTCAATGATCCCAAGGAGGCTGAACGTATTTTCGCCGCACTTGGAGAGAACGGTGACATTCAAATGTCCATGCAGGAGACATTCTGGGCGCACCGTTTCGGTATGCTGATAGACAAATATGGCACGCCGTGGATGGTCAATTGCGAACGAGAATGAGTTGGGGGCTGACGGGGTTTACGTCGGGCGCGAATGGAAAAAAACGGTTAATCCTCCGCTGATTCTGGATGGAGGAATTTCATCACCGTCTCGGCGGATTTACGAGTCATTGCGGGAGCCTGAATCAGTTCCTCCAGATTCGCCTCCCGCACCTTATCCAGCGATCCAAAATAGCGCAGGAGCGCTCTCTTCCGCACCGGACCGATTCCGGGTATCTCCTCAAGCGTGTTGTGAGTCTGTTTTTTGGCTTGAAGCTTCACACGATAGGCGTTCGCAAACCGATGCGCCTCGTCGCGAATTCTTTGGACGAGAAACAGAGCCTGCGAGGATCGCGGGAGAGCCACCGGTTCTGAGGTTTCGGGCACATACAAAAGTTCGAATCGCTTCGCAAGCCCGCAGGCTTTCACGAACACCCCCGTTTCCTGCATCGCTTCAAGCGCGGAGTTGAGTTGCCCCTTGCCGCCGTCCACGATGATGAGGTCCGGCAACTCCGAGAATTTCTCGTTATTTCGCTTGCTCTCGTTTAACCTGCGCGTAATCGTTTCGCGGATCATGGCGAAATCATTGGGCTTGCCCTCATGATTTTTGATCTTAAAACGCCGATAATCGGTTTTGCTCTCCTCCCCGTTTACGAACGTCACCATCGAGCCGACGAAATAATCCGCCTGGAAATTCGAGATATCGTAGCATTCAATTCTCGTCGGAGGATTTTCCAAGCCCAGTGCGTCCGCCAACTCCGTCAAAGCTCGCTCTCTGTTGCCGAGGCTGGCTCGCATCTCCGCCTTCATTCTCTCCAAGGCATGAGAGGCGTTCTCCGTCGCCATATCCAGCAACCGCTTCTTGTCGCCCCTGTGAGGCACGGTTATCTCCACCTTTTTCCCCCGCTTTTGACGAAGCCATTGCTGTACGATCGTCACTTCGTCGATATCGCAGGGCAGGATGATCTCCTGCGGGATATAGGGGGCGTTCTGGTAATACTGCTTGACAAACTGCTGCACGGAGACATCCATGCCCTCCTCCTCTTCCGTTCCCTCCAGAAGAAAGTTGTTCTGCCCCACCAGTTTTCCGCCGCGAATATAGAACATCTGCACGCAAGCTCCGCCGTCCTCACGAATCACTGCGACCACATCCTGGTCGAGCAATTGAGAACTTATGACCTTCTGACGCGCCATGACCTCCTCCACAGCGAGAATCTGATCTCGAAGGCGGGAGGCGAGTTCGAAATGAAGGCTCTCCGCTGCCTCCTCCATCCGTTGGCGAAGCTCCTTAACGACCTGCTCCTGCCTGCCCTCAAGGAAAGCGATCACCTCCTTGACCGATTCACGGTACTGCCCTTGATCCGCCAATCCAGCGCATGGAGCGAGACAGCGGTTCATGTGGTAGTAGAGACAGGGTTTTTGCACCGGTCTGCCATCAAAGCGTTTGCCGCAGGAGACAAGCGGAAACACTCTTTTGATGATATCCATGGTGGCATAGACGGCGCGGTTGGAGGAGTAGGGACCGAAGTAGCGATTGCCGTCCTGGCGAATCCTGCGAGTCATGAGAAGCCTTGGGAAGGGCTCGGAGACCGTGACGCAAAGGTAGGGATAGTGCTTGTCATCCCTAAGACGGACATTATAGTAGGGCTGATGCTTCTTGATGAGATTGCATTCAAGCACCAGCGCCTCCAACTCGCTTTCGGTGACGATATACTCCAAGTCGCATATGGCGTCGACCAAACGCTTCGTCTTTAGGGAGTGGTTGGCGGAGGGATGGAAATAGGATCGCACTCGGTTACGGAGATTGATCGCCTTACCCACGTAGATGATCTTTCCGTCGTCGTCGTGGAAGAGGTAGCATCCGGAGTTGACTGGAAGGGAGTTTAATTTTTCCTGTACGGTAATCGGAAGTTCGTTAGTCATACTTATCGCAACGCGGAAATGCGGAGCCTCATCCATTTCACCATCGTTTAGGATCGATTCAGGTGCATGCAAAATTCGAGTTTGTATGTTTATCGAACGTGAAATAGGCGCCATGCGCCCGATTTCATGAATTTAGCAAATCTCTCAACGAATGATCAGAGTGAAAAACGCGATGGATGCTCCTCAATCCGTTAGGCTATTTTACCATAACGGCGCGTTTGGAGGAAGAAGAATAAGGGAGCATAAGTTGGAGACCATCCTCAGGGATAATCTCCTTTGAGTTATTTGCGGTTTCGCATCTCGTCCAGAACCTCTCTCACTTTTTGAAGCAGCATGTGAGAGGAGAACGGCATGTCCAGTTGATACAAAGCCATTTGCGGAGAGATGTTCTCCAATTCGGAAATGTTTGATTCGGATGAAAGATACAGTATCCGGATGTCAGGCAAATTGCTTAGAATATAGTCTTTGAGGCTTGTTTCACGCTCGGATGTGAAGAGCGTATCCGAGATCATCATTTTGATTGGAGCTTGAAACTTTTGCATTATAGTCAACGCGGCATGACAAGTTCCAGCCTCAAGGACGGTGTATCCCTTGGTTCTTAGGGTGGCGACGGTGATATCCCGAAGCATATCCTGCCCGAGGATGACGCAGATCGTTTCGATACCCGTGTCCGAAGATTTAATATTAATTGTCTCCGGATTTTCCAAAGGTTCGTCACAGCGCGGAAACAGGATTTTGAAGGTCGTTCCGTGGCCCGGCTCGCTGTAAAGCCAAATATGTCCTCCATGCTGCTTGATGATTC
Source organism: Chthonomonadales bacterium (assembly GCA_027459625.1). GTDB lineage: Bacteria > Armatimonadota > Chthonomonadetes > Chthonomonadales > CAJBBX01 > DTKV01. The sequence continues at coordinate 75,795 of DAIDHP010000013.1, read as the reverse complement.
CGTAAGACGCCGCAAGTCCAAATCCGTGTCCAATTCCAAATTCGCTGGTGGAGAAGTAGGGATCGAATACACTCGCTTGGGTTTCCAGGGACATCCCTTCACCGTTATCGCTGATGGTTAATAAGACGTAGTTTCCCGTATGCAAATCGGGATGGAGCCTTTCAAACTCCAAATCAACGAATATGTTCGAGGTTTCAATGATGAACGTACCTCCATCCTGCATGGAATCCTTGGAGTTACTTGCTATCTCTCTGATCACCTCCTGTATTTGGCACGGGTCCGCTTTGATGCTCCAAGGGGTTTTTTCCAATTTCAAATCCAACGAAATGCGAGAACCCATCATTTTCGTTAACTCGGGTTGCATTTGCAGGATCAGATCATTTAAACCCGTCACATGGTAGGTCATTATCTGCTTGCGGGCGAAGGAGAGCAGTTGACTTGTCAAATGAGCGGCGCGCGCGGCGGCGCGGTTTATCTGCTGCAGATGGTTTCGCACGGAACCGAATGGGGATAACTCGGAAAGGGCGATCTCCGCATATCCCTCGATCGCCGTAAGGATGTTGTTGAATTCATGTGCGATGCCGCCGGCTAGTCGCCCGACTTTTTCAAGCGATTGAGAGTTTAATAACCGGTCCTCCATCGATTTGTGCTCCGAGATATCCATGACAAGCGTGTAGATTTGATCCACTTTGTTGTTCTGATTCTTTTTAGGAATCACAATGAGGCGAATCCATTTCGTAGGCGTGGACGAGGAGATGATACGCAAATCCATTTCGAAACTCTCCCCCGTTGCCATCGCATGCTGATACATCGGCTGATATATATCATTGTCCTCCGGATGGATTCTTCTGAAAACCTCCTCCCTCGTTGGAACGGGTCTGGCGGGATCAAAACCCAGGATGCGGAATGTTTCCTCGGACCATTCCAAAACACCCGTTTCGGGAAAGTAGGTTGAAGTTCCCATCCTGGTGATATGAAGCGTCTCTCTCAAGCGGGATTCGATCTCTTCCAACCTTTTCTCATATTCCATTCGCTCAGTGATATCCGAGTGCACCAGCAAGACGTATTTTTCACCATGGAACGACAAAGGCGTCGGTTTCATCTCAAACCAACGCCTGCCTTCATCTGAAAGAAAAGGATATTCAATTGGGGATCCCGTCGGCTCGCCTTTTATGGCGTTTTGTATGGCGGCGCCGACCGTTTGGATGTCGGCGTGTTTCCCGATCGAGGATTGGAAGATGCTCAAATAATGTTGGCCTACCCAGTTATCAGGCGCCTCAATTTGTCGTAACATAGCCGTTTCCCGCCAGCGGGAGTTAACAAATACAATTTTACCATTGTGGTCTATTAACGTGATTAAAGCCGGTAAGGCATCCAGTATGGCAGTTAACATGGCGCATTTCCTTAATTGTGCACACTGTTAATCGAGCGAATCCAAGCGTTCAATGATTCATGTAATCGGGAAATATCAGTTTTTCGCCAGCAACTTGACGGACACATGCGGGGGATGGTTCAAGTCGTTCCATACCCTTTGCACCATCTCCTCCCGTGGTGTTCCGGGATGAATGAGAATGCGATAGTGAAGATGCAGCACTTCCCCGGCAGGCACGGTGTGATCCCCGGCTCCCTTCGGCGCCCCTTTCACGAAGAAATGCTTTCCAAAGGGATTTGCGGCGAACAGACCGTAATCTCTGGCGTGCCAATAGGTGGGGTGACCGTAACTGTCCGGTGCGTCCATGAACAGGAAACCTAACGTCTTGCCGTCCACCGTGCCGTAGTAGTCCACCCAATCCGCCCGAGTGCCCCAGACCTGGTTATCCCGCAACCCCGTCACGCTGAGAATGTGTCCGTCCCCTCCCGCCAGACGCATGGAATCCGGGATGCGCAGTCCGAATGTTCCCTCCTTGGAATCTTCAAAGACCAAGTCACCAGGGGTTATGTTTTTAAGGTGAATATCAAAGTCCATCATGTATTCATGATCCGCAGGATAGAAGGTGATGATGCGGGTATCCTGAATAAGGGGTTCGCCCTTTCTGGTGATCCATTTCGCGACCGCCTCGAACTTCCCGATGGCGTCGGATTCGCGAGGCGTTAGTAGTTTCAGAGTTTCATTAACGATTCTTCCCCCGGAATCCAGCCAGAAATCATGCCCGCTCACCGATCCGTGCCCGAGCCATATCCCGCAGTGGTGGGGATGGTCGGTGGATTCCCCTGCAACATGAATCATGGGGTAACCTCGTACGATAAGGTCGCCCTCCAGATCGCGCAAGGGCCAGATTACCGGTTTGGGGCGTGAAACTACGTTATAGGTTGCGATGGGACGTCCGTCAAGCGAGATATCCAAGCCTTCCGAAGACTTGCGAAGATCAAAAACCGGATTCGGTTTGGGGACGCCGCTCCGGGGCGCGAGACGATAAAGTGTATCCTCGCCTTTGGGAAGCGCTTTTGCAACCCAACATACCTCCACCGTTCCGGCGTATTGTCCGGACCGATTCATCATCGGAACGATATCCGCAGGGATAGTCTCTCCTTTGGAGTCAGTGAGAACATAACTGCACACCGCCTGCAGGTCGGCGGGTGGAACTTTGATGATGGCTTGAAGGGGCGCCCACTCGTAACTCACATCGGACTTGCCGACGGTGATTTGGTAGGTGTTCGCATATGCTAGATCGCAAAAGAGTATGGCGGTACAAAAAAGCAGAGAGATTATTTTCATGGAACCACACCTTAAAATATGCTCGGAGATATAAGTGTGTCAAGATATTGATCGGGTATGTTGGGTGTTGAGAAACTCCTGATGGATAACGGATGACTGGATGCTATCACACTGTGATTTGCATATTCATCCGTGTAACCAGCGTAGCCTCGTTTGAATTTTACAAAACATTATTCTATACCCTTTCGCGAAAATAATCAAATTGAAATTGAAAATCTTGCGAGGTCATAGCAAAATTCATAAAATCGTACAATCTCACATACTACGCGTTCATGTAATCAAGCAAGTCGAATTATCAATGCCGCAGGCATAGGACGTGAAATCCGCGACATTTGTCGGAAGCCGAGTGAATTTTGAAGGGGGGCGGAATTGAAAGCCATTTACACCTGTTTTCCCAACGGAAAATTCAAAGCCTTGACGATGAGCTACGATGACGGCAATCAAACCGACAGGCGCCTTGTGGGGATTTTCAATCGCCACGGAATTAAAGGCGCGTTTCACCTGAACGGTGGGTTGTTGGATAAGCCAGGACGCATCCCGAGGGAGGAGATCGCGGCCCTATACGCCGGGCACGAGGTTGCCGCGCACACATACACTCATCCCACGATCTCCCGATGCCCCTTGCCGATGGTTGCTCAAGAGATACTCGAGGACCGAAAGACGTTGGAATCTTTGACGGGGCGTCCCATCCGCGGTCTATCCTACCCGAACGGCTCTCATACGCCGGAAATCCGCGACATGCTGCCGGCGTTGGGAATCGTCTATTCGCGAGTTACAGGCTCTTCGGGGGATTTTCAATTACCCGCGGATTGGTATCAATGGATGGCGACCTGCCATCACAATAACCGTCTCATGGAGCATGCGAGGGTTTTCGCGGAGCTTTCCAAATGGCAATATCTCTCTTTAATGCTTGTGTGGGGGCATGGCTTCGAGTTTGACAGGGATGACAATTGGGATTTAATCGAGGAGTTTTGCGAGTTTATTGGTCATCGGGATGATATCTGGTACGCCACGATGATTGAAATAACGGATTACATGGAGGCGGCGAAGCGACTGCAATATGCGGCGAACGCGAATTTTGTGTTCAATCCCTCCGCATTGGCGGTGTGGATTCGCGCCGGAGAGGATATCGTCGCTCTTCCGCCGGGGGAACTGGTTATGTTACAATAGTCGTATCGGATTATTGCAAAATTCGTATGTCACATGTTATCGTGACCATGAAGCGTGGGGTGTTCTCATCCTCCTCCGAGTTTTGCGATTACCTCCTTTAAGAAATCTCAAGGGGGGCGATGAATTGTTTCTATCGCATGACCCTTAATATGAAAATGCAAGGAGTTACAAGATGGGCAACAATGATAATGGGAAAAACCCCGGACTGGAGCGTCGTCCGTTGGGTAAAACCGGTGAAACCCTCTCCGTGATCGGGATGGGCGGCATTGTGGTGATGGGGATGGAGCAACCCAAGGCGAACGCCATCATAGCGGAGGCGATTGATCGTGGAGTGAACTACTTCGACGTCGCCCCGAGTTACGGAGATGGCGAGGCTGAGGAAAAGTTGGGGCCGGGGTTGGCAGGGAAGCGCGATGGGGTATTTCTCGCATGCAAGACCGGCAGACGGGACAGGCAAGGCGCTGCGGAGGAGTTGGAGCGCTCTCTTAGGCGGCTGCGAACGGATCATTTTGACCTCTATCAAATGCACGGATTGACGAGTGTGGACGAAGTGCAGCAGGCGTTGGGACCGGGCGGCGTCATTGAGACATTCCTTGCGGCGCGAGAGAAAGGCCAGGTGCGATTTCTCGGATTCTCCGCGCATTCCGCCGATGCCGCCATTTTGGCGATGAACAGTTTCCCCTTCGATACGATTCTGTTTCCGTTCAACTGGGTCTGTTGGTCGCAGGGGAACTTCGGACCTCAAGTGATGGCGGCTGCTCGGGAGAAAGGGATAGGCATGCTCGCGTTGAAAGCGATGGCTTTCACGCAATGGAAGGAGGGCGCGAACAGGGATTATTCTAAATGCTGGTACCAGCCGGTCTCTGATCCGACACTTGCTGCGCAGGCTCTTCGTTTCACGCTCTCGCTGCCTGTCACAGCCGCCGTTCCCCCCGGGGAGGAGAGCCTGTTTCGGCTGGCGTTGGATACCGCGGAAAGCTTCAAGCCCATGTCAGCCGGGGAAATGGGGGGATTGCTATCGGAGGCGAAGGGGGTGGAACCTATATTTCGGAGCGTGGCGTAGAGTGCCGTGCAGGGTTGTTGCATGTACGCTTCCGAGAGGGGTTAGATATCTCCCCATGCGGCGTTTCTTAACAATCGCATGCCTTGAGCGTGGTTTGCGCCGCGTTTCAGGATGATGATTTCTTTCGCCCAGATAACCCCGTAGTCAGGATCATTCAAGAGGATGCGGACAAAGTGGTGGTAATCCTCCCACAAAAGCGGAAAACAGGAACTGTCTTGCGGTCCAAGGACGATATAAGACACTTGGGAATCATGAATTCTTGAGATCAGCGTCTTGGTCGGCTTAGGGGTGAAATCCTCCCCTAGTTGGTTGAGTAACGCCTTTCTGCTGTTGCCCCAAGCCGATTCCTGGAATGGATTCGGTAGCATGTACAGAAACTGGCGGTCGGTGAGATGGGCTCCGATGGCGGTCTGCGCGCAAACGGAGGCGTTCGGAGGAATGAGCGCCAACCCTTGCCGTATTGCCTCGAGGCGGTCATCGCTTACACCGCTATTCTTATCCACGCCTGCGGTGAACGCGCCCGTAGTCCAACTGAATAAAAACGCCAACATCAAAATGACCAGTATAAAGGATCTCATGGAGATGCGACGGTTTGGATTTCCCACTTTATGATAATAATCCAGTACGACCTGTCCGCCCGCAATCGCGGCGTAAAACACCGGCGGGATCACCAGTGCATTATATTGATAGTGGATGCCGTGCATCGCCGCCCTGTTGGAGAGCATATTCGCCATCAGCGCGGGGATGGCGATGGCGAAGCATTCCGGGGCGAGCAATGGCAAAAAGAGGAGGGGGAACAACATATCCACCCAGTATTGCATGTTATCCGGTGTGGTGATGTGCGCAAGAATATCCAACGGGTGGGTTAGGAGATAGAGAAGGATGGAACCGGGGGAGTTTCCGAAGTCGGAGTAGAGGCTAACATATGCGGATGAGCGGCCCTGGTTTTCCATTCGCAGGACGCCCAATGCTATGATTATTCCGATAACGCCTGCGACGACCGTGATAACCCCCGCCTTGCGCTCTTTCGTGAAAAACAGGTAGGCGCCTATCATCGCAATTGTCAATCCCGCAGTCTCCTTGCAGAGGAGCGTAAGGATCACCATGATGAAAAAAGGACCCCATCGTTTGGATTCCATATACCAGTAAGAATAAAGCAGAAATGGGACGGCGAGGGTTTCGGGATGAAAATCGAAGTTATTGATCCACTGCAACGAGGGATAGCAGAGATACAACGCCGCAAAGAGCAACCCGTATGCGGAGCGCCCAAGTCTCATTTCGGTGAGGCGATAAATGGGATACGCCCCCAAGGCGCATGCAAGGCATTGCGCAAATAGGAGAACCTTCGGGTTCGCCCACGCCCAGTAGATGGGGGCGAGAAAAAACAGAATGGGATCGAAATGATCCGCGAAAACATTCAAGCCCCGAGTGGTGAGGAAAAGCGAATGTCCCCGGCTGATTAGCCACACCGCCTGATCGAAGATTCCCAAGTCGAATACGCTTGTGACGAGATGATCTTGGCGGTGGAAAGTGATGAGGATGGAAAGCCACAGATACCCCGCCATGGCGCCGAAGAGAAGTAGAGGATAGATCATACGCCCGTGCGCCCGTATTGAAAAACGTTGCGGATGCAAGATCGATGTGAGAGATGGAAATGAATTCATATCTTTTTCATTCATGTTTTCAATTTGGAACAAATGCATGATATGATATCAATGGGTATTTTCAAGTATACTTGGTAAGGGAACATTTTTGCTCTGGGAGAGTGTCTAACCTTTTAAGGAAGCCGGAGAAGCGGTTGTAGTTTTTTCCGTGAATTTCGAAACCTTTATACGACCTCAAACAAGCATCCAAGCCATGGCGCGAGGATAGACTATCTTTCATTAACTTTATCCGGTGAATGCATTGCAAAAAAGCCATGGTTTGAGTATTATTTCCATTGTAAAACAATAGTAACGTTTCCTTGAATATCTATCGAAGCTTTTTAGCTTAGGAAGCGAGTGGTGAAAGTCCAGGAATATGCGAAATCTTCCCGTAAACGACCCAAATAGAAAAAAAACACGGGAAAATGTCCGTAAAACCGTTCCAGATCAAAAAATACACTTGCACAAAAAACAGGCTTATGCTATAATTCGCGTCGGTAGGGCTTCTCCAAGGTGAAGTCTGTTCCAGCCCTCCCCGAAAAAAAGCCCATCCCCACCTGTAGCGCGCTCTTAGGAGGTATGACTCATCTTGAAAAACGTGAGATTGACACTCGTCTTCCTTATCATGTTGCTTGCCACGCTTCTCATTGGTTCCGGGTTTGCATACGCCCTTCCAAAGGGTGTATTCACACCGCCGAGCAATCCAATGTTCAAGCATACGCAGCCAACGGTGGATTACCATCAGGAGTTGCCGAAATCCATCAGCAAAGTTTGGTATAAGAATAGTTCCGGCAGAGCGGTGGATGTGATTCCCCCGCAGACCATGGATATTACTCCAAACACTGCGGCGATAGATGATTCGCATCCCTGCTGGTCATTTGACGAACAGTCGGTCGTGTTTCAGTCCAATAGAGTGGTCAACAGTGACGGCTCCGTTTCCCCCGCGCCGGGAACGCTGTACCATATATATGTAACGGACAAGACCGGCTCCGCAGTGACGGCTCTCACAGGTCCCGCTGCCGCGAACACAACCGTGCAAGCCGCGACATCCACGACATCCCAAACAGAGCCCGCTTACTCCAGCGGTGACAACTCAATCGTCTATGTGGATCGTGGGACAACCGTTGACCTGAAAATCCTTAACATCGTCAATAACTCCATCACTTCGGTGCTGTCGAGCAACATATTGGTGAATACAGGGCAACCCATTACGTTCACCGATTTGAACCACCCAACTTTCGCTTCAAACGCGAGCACGATCCTTTTCGCGGGAAAGCCTGCCGGGGACACCCATTTTCATATTTACGAGGCGGTGGTGCCGGGAGACGGCTCCGCGACGCAGATAACCCAGTACACCTCCGGCATCGCGGATGACATGAACCCCTCGCTTAGCCAAACGACAAACACCCCGTTGATCGCATTCGATTCCAACCGAGTTGACGCCTTGGATACCAGCGTAACCTCTACGAGAAACGTGTGGGTGATGACCACCCTCGCTCAAGGGGGCGCGACTCCTAATCCGGATCAAAATCATGCGATACAGGTGACGAACTACACGGGATCGAACAATATCGAACCGGCATGGAGCACGGCGAACCCTGATTTGGTAAACGCAGGGCACCCATACATTAACGGGCACCCGTTATTGGTGTTCGCCTCCACGCGTATTGACGCCAACAACGATGGTTTGGCGACAGGGGTTAGCCCAAGCGGAAAGCACTCCATTTGGTTCCTGCCTTTGCAGATCGCCCAAAACTCGGCGGGCGTCTATTTGGTCTCCAATCCGGAGAGCGCCAATAACCCTTCGTTTAAAATCAACACCAACAACGATGTCGTTAATGGCGATCGCTTATACGACGACCAATTCCCGGCATGGCCGCAATTCATATCCACCTATCGTGTGGCATATCAGACCAACCGATCCGGATTTGATCAAGGCAGCGGTGTCTCCACGCCGTCCAATCCCGCTACGGCGAACGATGTGTTCCTTTCCTCGGCAGTGGATACGGATGCCCCGTCGCTTATGCGCTACGATGATACCACCGGCACGGTTGTGGACGTGGAGCCGTCGAGAACGGTCGCACCCGGTCAGACGGTGACCTTCAATGTGAAGGTGGCGGATTTCGAATCGCAAATCACCGGTGTCTATTTGGAGATCAAGAATCCGAACAGCATCTATCAGTCGTCCGACGGCATGGAGCACAAGGTCTTTACGTACAATGGCACGGAAACGGATGGAAATTATCAGCACGTGGTGAACAATGTTCCGGACGAATATGATTCCGAGCCTATTTTTATCGGGCCGACAAACTCCAACGGAACAAGCTCCACGGGTGATTCACGCTTTAACACCTATCCTAGGTCCAATCCAAATCAAGCGACCCCACCGCTATACACCCCTGGACAGGATGATGTGTACGCATTTAGCGGCTACTCTCACGCACCCGCTCCAGGCTGGCTGCCGTTGACATTTGTCAGCAGAGACCCGACTACCGGCATAAGCACTTATACTGCGAAATGGCAGACGCCGACGAACGCAAGCGATTACTACATTGATGTCATCGCTTACAATAACGCGGTTGATCCGGTTAACACGGGGCACACCTCTAACTGGAAGATATACGACAACGTATGGGGCTTCACCACGCAGCCGTTCCTTGCGAACCACAATATTTTGTTCGTGAATGATTACGCGGCAGGGCAAAAGTTCTATCAGGGTCGATTCAGCGGGCAATTCCTCGGTAGCACCTATTTCACCTATTGGGGAATGGAAAGCTGGATGACCGATTTCGATACCTCGTATGAGCCTACCACTTGGACGGATTACAGTCAGAATCCTCCCAAAACCTACCCGGTTGGAGGTTTCGCCGCAGGCAGCATATATTGGAATTCACTTGGTCAACACTCATACTATGACGGGGAGACAAGCAACGGCTCGGATCTTTATTCCACACAGGAGTATGATCAGTGGCGCATTCTCTCCAGAGGTCCGTTGCCTAACTCCGTATTGCAGCAATATCTCCCCAACGTGGAGCAGCAACCCCCGGACTCCATCGCGGGAGAGACCGCTCCTCGAACCGTCGAGAACGCCATTAAATGCGTTATTTGGGAGTCGCCATACTCCGGAGATGTCTTTACGGGACCAGGCACCATAACCGACCCGCAAGTACAGCAGCAGTTGCATAACTTCCTAATGGCGGGTGGTCGCCTGTTCATGAACGGGCAGGACGTAGCATGGGCTCTTAGCCTGAACGGCGCGGCTCAAAGCAGTTTCCTCGCCACCGATCTGCGCGCTCAGTTCCTGCGTGATGACGGAGGAGAGATACTGAACGGTGCGGTTAACCCTTCGGACACGAGCATATCCTTCATGCCATGGCAATTGGGCGATATGCATTTCTTCCCGGGGCAATATTGGCCAACCATTTACGCCACAAGTCCGCCAAATGACAGCCCGATTCACATGGTGGTGGATTCAGGCAGAAATGTGACCTATTATTACTGGGGGGCTCCAGGTGACGCCTACCCGGATGCGGTGCAACCGCTTCAAAACGCCGTCGCGGATTTCACCTACGCCGGCGGCGGCGCGGGAATCATGCACTACAGAGACACCACCACGGGGCAGCGCGTTGTCTTTGCGCCTTGCGGTATAGAAGGGATCAACGAGGAGGTTTATCGCGGAGTAACCAACATCTCCACCGACACCGCCAACTACAACGCCTTTTATCCGAAAAACCGCCGCGCGGAGATCATGCACAATATCGTCTGCTGGCTGAGATCGGGAACGGTGGTCGGTATCGTCACCGATACGAGTAATACACAGCCTCTTCCTGGAGTTCTTGTCCGCCTGTTTAATGTGAACGATGCATCCACGCAGACTGCAGCGGACTACACGGGACTCACCGATTCAACGGGCAAGTTTGTAATTGACGGCGTGAGCGCAGGTGTTTACTATGCAACCGCGACCAAGGCTGGTTACGCCGTACAAAAGATCAACGCATCCGGAATTCATGGTGGGAAAGTGACATCAATTTCCGGCGTTTTGATGACCAAAGCCTCACCTGCGACAATAACCGGAACCGTCACTCAAACGGATGGCGTGACTCCGATCCAAGGCGCTACAGTCACCGCGACACAGAACGCTGCCGGTCTAACCACCACTCCACCGACATTTACAGCGACAACGGATGGCTCCGGCAACTACAACATTCAGAATGTTCCGGCAGGAGTGACATATGTCGTTACAGTCACGGCAACCGGGTACGGTGTCTCGATTCCGCCAAGCCTGCCGTGTCCGAACCCGAACGACCCCATCGCTTCTCAGCGCGACACGGTTGTGGCTCCTCAGAAGACCTACGCGGGATTCAACTTTGAGCTGAAAGCCGCGCCTGGTATCGTGACTGGCAAGGTGCTTAATGGTTCCGTAACGCCAAACACACCCATTCAAGGTGCGACAGTGACAGCCACGCGAGGTACGGTGACGGTCACAGCGACGACGGCTTCGGATGGTTCCTACAGCTTCAATAACGCGAATACCACACCGAACGGTCTGGACCCGGGCACGTGGGGGTTGGTTGCCACAGCTGCCGGATTTAACGCAAGCACATCCATCAATGTGAGCGTCATCACCAACCAGACGACGACGGCCCCCAATATCCTGTTAACTCCGGTACCACCGGGCTCCATCTCGGGGTTGATCACACGATCCGTCGATGGGGCGGTACTGGCGGGCGTAACGGTTACGGTGACTGATTCAAGCGGAAACGTGGTCTCGACCACGACCACTTCGGCAACCTCGCAGACAGCGTCGGATGGAACGAGTTACAACTATATCATTAACAACGTTCCCGCAGGCGCGACCTACACGCTGACGGCGAGCGCCACCGGATACACGCCGAATCCCTCTTCGCAGAGCGTTACGGTGAATTCCGGAAAGCTCTCCAGCGGAGTGAATTTCTCGATGCAGCCACTCTACACGTTCCTGTCGGGAACATCGTTGGTGTCCGCTCCTTACGATTACCCGAGCCAGACGATATTCAATCTGCTTTCGGTACCGTCATCGGACCAGGTGAGCGGTAGGTTCATGTTTGCAACGTGGAACCAGGATCAATACCTCTTTGCTCCGAATGCATCATCCAACACATTCCGTCTGGGCAAGGGATATTTCATCGTATACACTCGCGCCTTGCCTTTGAGCATACAAGGAACCGCCGCTCCGGCTAATCAGCCATTCAGTATCTCGCTGACTCCTGGTTGGAATCTTATCGGGGATCCGTTCCTATTAAACGTAGACATCACAAAGACCGCGTTCAAGACCGCATCCGGCGCAATAGTAACATACGCCCAAGCCATAGCCAACGGCGATATCGGCTCCGCTCTCTACTCCTTCAACGGCAGCACGGTGGACCCGGCGTACAGTCTGCAACCATGGCAGGGGTACTGGATGCTGGCTTACAATAACATGACGTTGATAATAGACCCGACGATTGATGTGATCTCTACCAAATCGGTTGCCAAATCCATTCCGGTGCGCGCTTTGCAAGGCACCAGCGGATGGGCGTCAGCCTTGCAAGTCCATGTCGGTTCCATGACAGACGACGGTAACATTCTTGGCGTCAGTTCGGAGGCGACGGACGGCTTCGACCGATTTAAGATGCTGAAACCGCCGGTGTTCGGAAGCCGCTACGTAAACGTCAATATCAATCACAGCGATTGGGGAGCCAAGTCTGGCGGATATGGAATCGATATTCGATCCAGCGCCGATCAAACTCAGACATGGAATTTCACAGTGTCAACGAACATCGCCAATACAACGGCTACTCTAACGCTTCCTCAGATCGCCACACTGCCGAGGAAAGTGTCGCTGAAACTCTATGATCTCTCAAATGGCAGAGTGGTTGATTTGAGATCCAATTCGGGGTACCAGTGGGAAACAGGTCAGAGTCCAACACCGCGTAACTTCAAATTGGTGTACACACCGGCAACGGCAACGTTCCTTGTGATAAGCAATGTAACTGCTCGCTCCGCCGGAGCGAGAGGCGCCGGAATCGATCTGAACTTCAATCTTAGTGATTCCGCCAACGTGCAGGTGAAGATACTGGATGCGACAGGAAACGATGTTCGCGATCTAAGTGTCGGAGCGTCTCGTTCGGCTGGAACGAACCAGATTGTATGGGATGAAAAGAATAATAACGGGGTCAATCTCCCGATGGGTGTTTACATGGTTCAAATCCAAGCGACATCCTTGGATGGTTCACAGACGAGTCGCGTTACGGCTCCTGTGATTATCAATCGATAACTGATATTCAGGGAAAATCTGCTATAACTTAGATAGGACAAATGCAAAAGTCGGATTAACTTCTGAGTGGAGGTTACAGCCTGATTTCGGTGCTGGTGACCGATCTGACTTTTGCATCACATCCAAATAAGTTATTCATCCCGAATGCCGTTTTTTAAAATCGCCTAACTTGGAGGACACCTCAGAGTGAAAAGGATCAGAAAAAGCAAGGCAGCACGGTTTTTATGTTGGTTGCTGACCGTGACGATGATCACGTCGATATCCGGCGCACTATTTCAACCCCGCGCCGCATGGGCTCAACAGCCATTGGAAACACTCAACTCCATACCGACTGTGATCGTGAATGATTTCGTGAACAAAACCAACATTGGCGGGGACACACTAGCCCATTACGCATCCGATGCGGTGGCTCAGGAACTTGCCTCATCCGGCAAGTTTGAAGTGATCGATCGCAAGGAGGTGTACAATCGCGGTACGAAGGATTTGGGTTTTGTACCTCCCTTTGGCGAGACTGAGTTAAGCAAGATCGCCCAACAGGTCCAGGCGAATTCCTATATCACCGGCGAAATAGACTTTATACGAGTGGATTCAAAGCACTCTCCCAAGACCGTCGAAGTTGGTCTCAAAATTCTGATGCACCAAACTTCGTCAGGAGACTTGATTAACGGTGCGGCGCAAGTGGGCGTCGCCACTGAAAAACCGGGTTTGACTGACACTCTCGCCATGGCGAACGAGGCTGTGACCAACGCTGCCGCGCATTGCGTTAATCAGATACTCGCGTACAATATCCCCACCGGTATCGTGCTAAGCTCCGTCGGCAGCGGCAACAATCTGCAGGTCATCATCAATCGCGGTTCGCGCGATGGTATTTCCGAAGGAATGCAGATGCTCGTGACCCGTAACGGGGTGAAAGTTGGCAAACTCGGAATCACATTGGTGAACCCGACGGATTCCGAAGCCAAAGTGCTGGAGAACATGTCAGGTATCGCGCCTGAGGATCACGTCCAGGCGATATTTCCTATGCCTGCTTATAACGTAACTCCCGGGCAGGTAGCGAATGTTGGAAGAAGAAGTTCCAGCACCGTACTTAAAACATTGGGAACATTGGCGTTGGCGGCATTGCTCGGAGTGTTGATTGTCTCTGCGGTTCAGGGCGGGCGCAATACGACCGTCACGGGCGTCGTGGCGCAGCCCACATTGTATAACAACAATCCAAGCGTTCTTGTCATATGGAGGGATAACCTCTTTGGAGGGAACACGCTGGAGTATCACATATGGCGTTCACCCGGTGACCCCTATTATTATGCAGGAGTACCCATTGCTGCGGTCGGAGTGGGTGTGACCCAATACAACGATCAGCCAGTACCCTACACCTACTGGGACGGCACGAACCACAGCTACCTGAAAGTTCCCTATCCTCCGAGTGGCGGAGGAACAAATAACAACGGCGGCGGAACAGCAACGCAAACCGTTCCGGCGGCCGATGCCGTGTCTGGATTTACAACAGGACAATCGTATGTTTACTCAGTTAGTTCCGTGGTGGAAACCACTTCCATTTCCAATAGCAGCACAAATACCGGTACGAACACCGGGATAGGAAATGGCACGGGCACGGGCACCGGTACGGGCACTGGTACGACATCCAACACGACGGTAAAGGACATTGAAACCACTCCGGTCAATTCTGGTCAAGCTACCCCGATCAACCAGACCGTACTCTCTACGCCTGCCGACCAAGCGACTAACGTTGACCTTACCAACTTCAACCCGACTTGGTTCAGCGTAGCCGGAGCCGATCAATTCGTAGTGGAAGTGTCTATGGATCGTTCTTTCAAGAACAAGTCCACCATCGCTCAATTGCCTATCATTTGGTCGACCAGTTCCGGCGCCCCCGGTGTACTACAGGAATACACCGCGCCGTTCAACCTTACGACCAACTCGATATTGCTGTCCAATCCTAGTTTTGCCAATTTCGTCAAACCAGTTGCGGGTGCGGCGCAACCTGTTCTATATTGGAGAGTGGGCGCGAGAAACAGCCAGGATGTTCCTGGTCCTGTCGATTGGATTACCGGCGATCCCCACGATCCGGACAGAGCGTTCCGTTGGATATACTCGCCTGTTAGAATGTTCACACCGGCTCCGATTCCGCCGGCGCACCCCTAAAACCTGAAGTTCGTAGCTACGCATCAAAGAAACTCGAGTCCGTCTTCGGACGGACCGAGTTACTCTGACAGGAGTTTGAATAATGAGGTCAGGTATCCGAGAATTTCTACTCATATGTATGGCGATCCTGTTATGCACGATCGTCAATGTCAATTCCGCCATGGCTGTTAATAACGGCGGCAATCGTAAGACGTTTGTAACGGGACAAATCATGATTACGGTCCCCAAGGCCATGTCTCCCAATGACGTGACGACTCTTGCGTCCACCGTTAACGCTACAGTGGTACAGTCATTCGGGGCGGTTGATACGGCGGGAAATCAAATCGCATATCGTTTGCAACTGGGAAGTTCCGCCACGGATACCGACACACTTAATGCTGTCGCCGCTTTGAAAGCTTCGGGCAAAGTTATATACGCGGGACCAAACAATATATTGTATATCTATCAGACAGGCACGACTACCACAACCACTCCTTCCGTTACCCCAAACGATCCAGGGTTCACTAATCAATGGGACAAGCTGCTGATGAATTGCCCCGAGGCTTGGGTGATGGAGAAGGGGGAATCGAACGTTGCGGTATGCGTGGTGGATACCGGCGTGGATATAGCCAACCACTCCGATGAATTTCCTGCGAGCAGATTATTGCCCGGCATCAATACCATTAACACTCCGACCATAACAAACAACCCTAATCCCGTGACTCCATCCGTGGATATACACGGAACTCACGTGGCGGGGATAGCACTCGCTCAAGGAAACAATGGAATTGGGATATGCGGGGTGGATTGGAATAATGTGAAACTCCTGCCTATTTGCGCAGGCACCGAAAACGGGGGCTTTACGGACGCGGCATTGCTTAGCGCGTTTCAGTATATCCTCCAAGAGAAACAGGCAAATCCAACCATGCAGTTTGTGGTGAATTTGAGTCTCGGCGCATTGGTTCAAAACGATACGCCCGACTTAGCCAATTTGTCCCCTCATGATCAAGAGATATTGACTCTCGCAAAAGAAGGAATCATATTTTGCATCGCAGCCGGAAATAATTATGCTGGAACGGATGGAGGCGTCGCCGAGCAGAATTGGGCATCCGATCCCGCCTATCTTTGCCAAGTGGACCCGGTTCATATCATGTGCGTGGCTGCGTGCGGAAAAGGAAAGGAGCATTCATCCTATTCCGAGGCGCGGCCTTACACTACAATAGCCGCTCCTGGAGGGGATGAGCCAACGGACAACGGTATTTACAGCACGATTCCAATGGCAGCCACATCGAGCGTGAATACGCCTGGATATGATTATCTTGAGGGCACCTCCATGGCGACCCCGCAGGTTTCCGGTGCGGCGGCGTTGTTACTATCCGTTCCGGGAGTGACCCCGGATCAAGTGGTTAGCGACCTTACATCCACCGTCCAAGCCGGCACAACTCCCGACCCAACCCACGCTTTCTATGGTGCGGGAATTGTGGATTTGAATGCGGCTCTGCAAAAAGTGGTTTCCAATGTCATCATTCTTTCACCACAAGGCGCAGGCGGGAAAGCCTCTCTGCAAGCGGGAGCGGTAACACCGCAGCCTGTGGAGTCGCTGAACCCCTATGTGGACATACGAGTTTACCAGGTTCCTCTTGCGGACCTCACCATCACATTCGATGGAACGAATTATACTCCGACCCAATCGGAAGTCCAAAACGCGATTACATCATCATCAAGCTCCAGTCCGGTACAATACGATGTAGTTATCACTAATGAGACTTTGTCACCCGGAAAGCATGTGATAGCCGTTTCGGGGGTGAATCCGACGATATCCACCACTCCCGTTACCGATTCGGTGACGTTTGTTATCGTGCCGCATCAATTAGCAACGGGATTGCAGTTTTTCTCCATCCCGTATTACGCTTCAAACACGACTCCGTCGAATTATTTCGGCTCATCTTTCTCGCTATCTCGCTGGAACAACGCGGCGCAATCCTATGAGTTTTACAATTCCTCAGGGACGCAAAACTCGTTCGCATCCTTCAATCCGCCTGGGGCGCAGCCGCATCCCGATGGCTCGACCACATCCGTGGCTCCTATCGGGCTTGGATATTTTGGAATTTTTCAAACGTCCATATCGGTGCTTACCAAGGGGCAGCCGTTGACCAACTCGCCTGTCGTCATTCCGTTGCAGCCGAGCAGCACCCCCGGCACGGGCAATGGTATCGCTATATCCTGGAATATGATCGGTGATCCATTCCCCTACACGGTGCCTTTCAACTCCGTTTTGGTGGATACTCCCGGAGGACGAATGACCATAGGACAGGCTGCGGATGCGGGTTACCTGCTTCCAGATATTTACAATTACACCTCCGCCGGGTACCAAGTGGAGACATTGCCTAATGGATTACTTCAACCTTGGCAGGGATATTGGATTGCGCTTACGACATCCAGTAATATCTCTCTTGTGGTTCCACCTTTAACGCTAACGCGGTCCGTTACCGTTCCTGCGGTAAATACCAATACCGGCAAGGGATGGTCCGTGCAGCTAATCGCCTCATGTGGAAGCCTAAGGGATTCTCAGAACTACATAGGTCAGAACGCTCAGGCGTCCGATAGTTTGACCCGAATGGATATTCCCAAGCCTCCGCTCGTGTCGCCTTACGTGTCCATAGGCGCTGTGCATACGGATTGGGGGAACCGGTCTGGCGTTTACTCACAAGACTTACAGTCCATGAGCGGTTCAAAGAGTTGGAATATCGAGGTAAGCACGGACCAAGTTAATAAAAGCGTGATTGTAAGCTGGGATACCAGCAGGTTACCTAGGGGCGTCACATTGCTAATCAAGGATAACGTCACAGGGCAAGTTACAAATATGCGATCCACATCATCCGTGTCGTTCCAGTCCGCCCCGGGTTCGCAATCACGTAAATACACAATCACATCCGATACAAGTCTCAATAACGAGATACGGATTATGAATCTCTTTGCGAATTCCGTTGGAGGAAGAGGGGTTGGCACGACGAACATCGGGTTCACCATCTCCGGTAATGCTACCTGTAAAGTGCAGATTATAAATGCCACCGGTCAGGCCATATCTGAGTTAGCGAGCCGCGCCGTTAGCACCGGAACCGTAAACATGGTGTGGAATGGCAAGGATATGAACGGGAGGTCGGTGCCTATGGGCACGTATCTCGTGGAAGTTACCGCCGTTAATTCAAACGGTGAGGTTGTAAGAGCTATTCAGCCCTTCACCGTATTGAGATAGTTGGTAGGTTGGGAGATCGCCAAAGCGCTCTCCCAATCCGACTCAAATTCATTCCGGAATTAGAGTATGAGGAATGAGCGATTTGTTCATGTTTGCTGTTAGACGGGGAAGACTCCGGGCATATACGGAGACATCAGGGAGGACCATATTCATGGCGTGCAATTGCGCTGGCGATATTGCCCGTAAAATTGGTTTATTCACTGCGGCATTTGTCGTGATGCTTGTATGCGCGACCGTTTCCTTCGCGCAAGTTTTCGTTACCATACAAAACAATTATATTTCCGCGTCAGTTGGGGTTAGTGGTCAGTTAAACTCAACAAATGTTGCGGGTCGTTTTGCTGTGGCTGAAGTTGGTTCCTCGACCAATACACTGATGAATTCGGTTGTAAGCGCGACGGAACAGAGCTATGTGACTATCCGTATTGACGGAGGGACGCAGGCGGTGACCACCGCCGGAACGGGAACAGGCACGGGAACAGGCACCGGAACGGGCACTGGTACTGGTACTGGAACAACCACCACTGTTCAGGCTCCGGGCTGGGATTTGATATTCGGAGACACCGGAACATCCACTTTCGCGGCTACGGGTCAATGGCTTGAGCCTCCGACTGTCATTCCAGGTGAAAATCATATTGTGGCGAAATGGCAAACATTGCCGATCATCGTGAACAAACTAACCACTCCCCAAATTGAAGTGGATTTGGATATGTATCTGGTCCATGATATGGTGGTCTACAAGTTCACGATTATCAACCAGGATACTGTGGTACATACCATCGGTTTGCGATTTTGCCAGGATTATCAGGGGCCAAATGGCGTTCCGGATGGACCGGTGTTGACAGATAATCAGGCTCCGATCAATGTGGAAACGGACCTGAAAACTCCTCCGATGCCATCTTATTATCGAGTTGTGGATCCTAACACGAACGATAGCGTTGGAGCCACATTAGCTCCGCCCTCTTCCGGCAGCATTATTCCAACTGTTCCAAATGAGGTTGGCTTCGCCGCGCCAACGAAATTTGCGAACGGGCAGGGAACCCCCCCGTCCGTGTTATGGTCATTCACACCGAATCCGACCAACAACTTTTCCTCAGCCGGCGGAAACGCCGAGGCGGCTCTGTATTATTACCCAACCCTGTATCTTCCAACGCAAAGCAATACGATAACTGCAACGTTTGGCAGACAGCACGGGGTATATAATTTTGACGACCCTTACGCGGTATGTCTGGATGCGCCGGACGCGATAAAATACACTCCGGATCCGACTCAAACAACATTAGCCGCACAACTTTCGCCTAACCCCATCACAATCTACACATATGTGCAGAATACCACTTCAACCGCACTGAATAATGTCACTGTGTCGTTGAACCTGCCTTCGGGGTTAAACTTACTCACGGGGCAGAACGCAACACAGTCCATCACAACGATTGCCCCCTATAGCGAGGGTGTGTTCTCATGGCAGGCACAGGCGGACGGATCATCATCCGGTACGAAAACCATCTTGGTAAGCATCGCGGATGCGACATTTGGAGTGGGGAAATCCCTATCTAAATCCATTGATATTCCCGCCTTGCCGATTCAAACATTCCAAGGCGCGCTGCAAATGGTGTCATTCCCGTACAATTTTACGGATCCGACACCTGCCACTGCAACCGGGCTGCCTTCCATCACTCGGTTCCTGCAATGGAATGAAAATGTTGGAGCTTATCAATCCGCTCAATTGCTTCAGCCCGGGCAGGGGTATTTCCTGAACCTTCCAAGCCAGACGACCGTTAATCTACAGGGAGCGACACCTCTCCCGTCCACCACCTCCTCTTACTCGTTGAAGCTCAACCAAGGGTGGAATATCATCGGCAACCCATTCCTATATCCGATAAGATGGGCGGAAGTTCAGGTCCAATATTACAATCCGAACGCTCCCGGAGCGACGTTCACTCCATTGCCTGTGCAAACCGCGTCAGACCTGCAGCATAACTGGATAGATTCCACTCTCTATTGGTTTGATTCGAATGCTCAGGATTATCGCTTTGATCAGAATTTCAACACACCAATGGAGCCGTTTGTCGGATATTGGGTAAAGGCTAATCAGCCAAATGTCACTCTTATATTTAACAAGCCGACGGACAATCTGCTGATCCCACCGACAAACACGACCACGACGACTACATCCAGCAAGATGGTGTCGACCAACTGGACGCTGCAATTGGTTGCAAAAGCGGAAAACAGCACGGACGCATGGAATTTCATCGGCGTATCGTCAAATGGCTCGGATGGCTATAATACTTCCGATATCGCAAAGCCACCGTCCATTGGTAATGTATCGCTATCCATCGTGCACAAGGACTGGGGATCCAGAAGCGGGCTATACGCTCAGGATATTCGATCGGCATCCGTGACGCAGAAGCAGTGGAACATTCAAATCACAACGAAAACACCGAATACGCAGGTGATATTGAATTGGCCGAATATTCAAAATCTGCCACGGTCCAACGAACTTGTGCTTGAAGATCCCTCTTCAAATCAGAGATGGGTAATGAATCAAACCTCATCCGTCACCATATCCAGCGGATCCACAGGTATAAAAGACCTTAACATACTATCCGAGCCGAGGATGGCAGCCGGTGCATTCCGTTTCACTAGTTGGAACATCGTACCCACCAGAGGGAACACTGCCGCAACGATATCCCTGTCAGCGACGCAGAATGCTCAGATCACAATCAAGGTGTTGAATGCTAGCGGTCAAACCATTCGCGATCTTGGTTCGGAACCGATGACATCGCGGTCAGTTCAAATCGGCTGGGATTACAAGGACGCTTCAGGCAAATCAGTTCCAAGCGGCGCCTATTTGGTGCAAATTACCGGAGTTACTCCCGACGGGCAATCCGCTCGCATCGTAATTCCGCACCTAATCATTCGCTAATTCCGATCCGTCGAGTGCCGCTCGACGGATCTATTCCTTATATATACTTATATTGTAAGGAATTGCAAAATTCATTATTCCGATTATTCGGCATGAATAAAGAGTCGATTTTAGACTATTATATGAATTTTGCAATCACCTTAATCAATTGAAGAAGGGATTAAAGATGAAAAAAACGTCATCTCCGCGATTACGTTATTTGTCACTCATAGCCCTTGGATTGGCGATGGCATTAGTTGTGATATGCATTAATCCCGCCAACGCCAAAGCTGTATCCAAGAAGACGGTGGAGATACATAGGACAAGGTTACTGTTCTTTCCTTTTGATGTGGATCCTTCCATTACGAACGATATAACAAACGTCACCAATATGTTAAACGATGTGGCGATATCCCGACTGGAAGTGACCAAAGAATATTCCGTGATGCGCTATAGTTGGTCATTCCCAACCATTAAAAGGATGGTAGCGGATAATGTGATTACTTCGGACGGATCCAAACCCCCATTCTCCGATGATAACATCAAGTTAGTGAAGCTAACAAAAGGTTTGGATTACACCATCGCCATGGTTGGATCCGTAGATGAATATAACTATGACCCGGACAAGCATACGCTGGAGATAACTGTAAGCGCTCGATTAGTGGATGTAACTAAGAAAGTGGTGCTTAAGTTAGCTGCGAGGACGATCAGTTCCCCCTCCGAAATGAGTATGACAGAGAATCAAATCGCGGTTCAAACAGCCAGAAAAGCGGGGGATCTATTAATGAATGATCTGCTTTCGATTCCTAAAAAGGAGAAATCCACCACATCCACTCTGAAAAAATAAGCATGGCATTGCCCTATAGTTGTAAATTTCATTCCTGAAACAGGTGGATGCCAAATTCGATTTACGTTATCTGATCTAGCCTCAACGGATCCAAAAGCATATTTTTCTCCGATTTCGCAACTACCTGAGAGGATATCGATGCCACATCTTTGTGCGGATCGATAGTGTGACTTTTATAACCGTTCTCCTAATGAAAAGATGAACCCGTGTTAAATTTAAAAAAAGTGCTGGATATCTTTAAATTTCACCGCTCGGATAAAAAGTAATTTTCAAGGATATGAATATCCGCCTCATTTTAGTAATCCTCTTTGCATTGTTGTTGCTATTTGCGTCATTTACCGCGTATGGTTTTGGCATTCCCATGATTCACTTAACCTGCACTCGTTCCGCGGTCTTGGATGATGGAAAGGATTACGCCGAGATCATCGCCGAACCGATTGACAGCACAGGTTCTCCCATGCCTGATGGAACGGAAGTCACCTTCACGACCAATTTAGGCACATTCAGCCCCTCCGCCGTGGTGCGAGTTCAAGGAGGTGCCGCGAGAGTAAGGATTTCCTCCACTCAAGTGGGCGATGCCACGGTGCAAGCGATCATTCCAGGCGGTGGATTGGCGAAAACGGATATTATTTTCACGAATAATCCGGCGGATACCGTGCAGGGGAATATGTATGTTACGATAGAATCCAAAGGGGCGTTGATCTATAGCGCCAGCGATCGTGTTGTACAAGCCATCGGAAAACTAGAGCATCATTACGATACGACACTTCCCAACGCCGTGCTATCATATCGAAACATTGAGATATTTGCGGATACGCTGCAATTGGATTGTAATACTAACACCGTCAAGACGCAAGGAAGAACCATCATACGCAAGGGCAAGGATAGATTGGAATGCGACAAGTTGATATTCCCATTGATGTCCGGAGACGGGTACGCCATTACAGAGGTGGATGGTCATCTGAAACCTGTGGAAATCCGAGCTTTGGATTTAAAGATACTCAAAAAACCCGTCACATACTCTCCGGCATTCTACCAGTTGATGGATATATCCAATGCCAAGCTATTAGTAACCTGCAGCCAGATTGTCTATTTTCCAGGGCAAAAGCTCCAGTTCAAGCATCCCAAGTTTTATCAGGATGGTCAGCCTCTTTTATCCATGTCCTATTACTCCCTGCCATTATACTCCAACCAACTTTTCACGGATCAGTTTGTCAGTGTCGGCAGTCAAGGGGTGAGCATGAACATTCCTGTGTATTACGACCTAACGCCCGATACCATGGGAGTGTTCCGAATCACCCATGCAGAAGCCGCCGGGGACAGTTTGTACGCAACGGAACCAGGATGGTCCATGGACGTGACCCAATCGTACAATTCACCTGGAGTCGATCAAAGATATTCCGGTCAATTTGGATTGACAGGCATTACCAGAACGGATTGGGGTGCGGATTGGTCTCATAGTCAGGAGTTCGATTCGAACACCCGAGGCTCATTCTTTCTCAGTTTGCCGCAACATCGATCCATTCTCGGCTCGATGAACCTTAGCCACCAACTTGGGTCTTTGTACTCGGGTCTGAGCATTTCTGAGAACCAAAGCATCTCGGGAATCCCCACCAACTCCTTCGACGGACAGGTCTACCTGCAAACGAATCCCATTAAGGTGGGCTCTTCGGGATATTCCATGTCTCTCGGTACCACAACCACTAACACCCATTCCAATTCGTTTGGGTTCGTCAGCAACGGCACATCGGAGGACGTTCACCTGCAGTTTAACAGTTCCCAGTTTCACCTCGGTAAATCCACCACTTTGAATAACTCAATATCGGTCGGGAATTCGTGGGTGCAAGGGAGTTACGGAACGGGCGGACTTTCCATATTGGGAACAGTGGGGCTAAACCAACAGATAACTCAGTTTGCGAATATGCAGTTAACTTACGATTACTCCCGGCAAACCTATCAACTT
This sequence comes from Chthonomonadales bacterium, assembly GCA_027459625.1. Classification (GTDB taxonomy): domain Bacteria; phylum Armatimonadota; class Chthonomonadetes; order Chthonomonadales; family CAJBBX01; genus DTKV01. The sequence goes on along the minus strand of DAIDHP010000013.1, from coordinate 51,798 downwards.
GGCGGGGGAAGCCATCGTTTGAGCTTGAACCTCATGGCTTCCATGGGGAGTAAATGGAACTTCTATCTGTATAACACCCTCTTATTGGATGCCACGAGTTCAAGTACGACGGCGGATTTTAACTATCAGTTGGCTCCGCGTTGGAGTCTTATGCTTACATCCACGCTTGAAACGTTTTCCGGTTCCCAATATCGTGACTATGACATTGGTGTTGCGAGAACGATTCTAGGACGAGATCTGTTGGTGACCTATTCCACTTTCAATCATAGAATGTTCTTCAGCCTTCAGGCGGCGCGGTTCTAATCCATGTCTAGCAGATGAAACAAGGGAAGGGTTTTCGCCAGGCTTTTCGTCGAGATATCAAGGAAACGCTCCGTCTGTGTCGCATCCATGGAGTATCTTGGCAGCAATAGTCCAAACACTGCGTGTTGATTTTTCACCTGACTCAATCTCTCCGCAAAAGCCAAAAGCTGTTCCGTATTCAAATCCTTCCCATGAATCGGGGTACCTTCCGCTGACGGAATGTCGAAACAGATGATTTCCGGGTTCGATATGAAGTAGTTCAGCAAAAAGCTTGCATGGGAGCGAATAGCGTGCGAAAAAGCTATTTTATCCTTCGATTCGGCTTCAAGAAAACAGAGATATCGTATGCCATTGGCGTTAATGGTGAGGCGCAAGTGGACATATGGCTTATACGACTTAGGCTCAGGCGAGAATGCCACCCATGTCTCTTCCGGCGGATTCACTCGTCGGCGCATGTGGAGTGCGATGCGTGGATAGAGAGTTGTGCTCGCCATTGCGCACAGTTCCGGTGCAAGTATATCTCCTAAAACCTTCAGCTTCGGGCTGATATCTTTGCGAATTCGCTTCATTCGTGATTCAAAACCCTCAATTTCAAATATGTAGAAGTCGCTACTTGTGAAGTGTTCCCAGTTAATCATTTGATTTTGATGGTAACGGATTAAAAAAGATCCTTTCCATTTAATGGAAACTCAATAACGTCATCGCCAGTACTACGACCATTGTTAACATTGCGAGGAAAACCCCTGTGGTGCAACCTGCGGCTTTATCTGTGTCTGAAACAGGTATTTGCCTGCGAGATGGTGAGGAGTTTCGAGTTGGATGAAGGAGAATCTGACAATTCCAGCACCGCTCCGCATTGATCGTGTTCACCTTGCCGCAGCTGGCGCATTTGATACGCGCATTTGGGCCAACAAGAGCCACACCGCATCTTGTGCAGAACTGGACGGTGTCGGGATACCCTGTAAGGCATCTGGGGCACCAGAGCGAGATATTAGGCGGCGAGGAGACACGGGTTGTTTGAGTGGTCTCCTGTATGTTCGTCTTCACTTGCGGGGCTGTGGGCGGTATGGGAGGAGGTTCAGCAAACGATGGCTTGTTCAGCACATGCACCATAGACGTATTAGGTGCTCCCGTGTTTTCTGGTTTTTCAGGGATGGATGGCTGAGGCGGCGGAGCGTACTCAAGCCACTCAACCAAACCTGTGTTGATGTCGTAAATTCCTCCTGCGATTAATGGAAGTGTATCCTCAGGATTTTGCTTCCAATCCTTGGAAATCGCATGCATTTGGTTCATGACATATTGCGTATTCACCCTTACCGCCGCACCCACCTTGTCCGGATTGTCGCTCGGGAGGGAGTTAAATCGGGGTTGCAAGACCTTCAGCAACGGTTGCAAGGATGAGCTAAACCGATGGCTATCAAGGGCTTCAGTCACTGCGGCGCATTGGCTATGACCCAATGCAAGCACCAACGGGGGACGCCATTGGGTGACCGCGTAGGTGATGGTGGCAAGTTCGGCTTGGTCCAGCACCAGCCCTGCAGTTCGAATGACGAATAACGAACCCAAACCTTGATCCAGCACGATTTCAGGAGGCACTCTCGCATCGGAGCAACAGATTACAATCGCAATGGGGGAAGGTTGTGATGCGATAGCGTTTCGGCGTATTTCATCCTGATCGGGGTGAATGAGTTGACCGGATGAGAATCGGATGTTTCCTTGCTTTAAAAGAGAGAGAGCCGAGTCCATGGGAGCGGTCTGAGGTCCCTCGACAGCTCCCGTTTGCGGAGTTGTAACGATCTCTGGAGGTTCAGGCGACGCTTCGGCTCCCTGTGTTTCGATTACCGTGGTTGTGGTGTATGTAGGCAATGCGGGGGAGGTTATATCAGCTTGGGGGATGGGGTCGAACCACATCCCCCCGCATTTGGAACATATGAGTAATTTGTATTTCTCATGAGTGTCGTCCGGTTGTAGTTGAAGGGGCGCCATTCGACAATCCGGGCAATTCGCCGTCAGCCCCTCATATACGGACAAGGATGGCGATGTCATGTTGCGGACATTCAAGGAATACAAATCGTCATCCGATATCCCTGATCGAGAGGCATCCCCAAGGGATGACGCCCATATGCCGCCACAGCTATGGCATACCCACATGGGCTTCCCGTTGATTTCAGCCTGCTCCAGAATAAGGCTGCAATGGGGGCAGAATTTCATTCTTCATCACCTCTTGGTTAGAATTTCACTTTCATAACGCTTAACTTCATCCATCCATTTCATACCGACAGGGGTGTTGTGGCGCTCGCAGTATGCATCCCAGATGGTGCCGTAAGGCATGGTTTTAAGCTCTTCCATGATTGCGAGGCGGGTGGTGTAATCCCCTTCCAGTTCCGATTGTCTTAGACGGTCCGTCGGTTCCAGCAACGCGATCAGCAGGGCTTTGAGCATGCAGCGGGTGCCGATGACCCAGGCGGCGATGCGGTTGATGCTCGCGTCGAAAAAGTCAAGCCCGATATGAACTCGATTAAGATAGTCCCCCCGCACGAGTTCCTCCGCGATCGCTCTGAGTTCATCGCTAAGGATCACCACATGGTCGCTGTCCCATCTCACTCCTCTGCTGACGTGCAGCAGCACTTCCGGCACGTAGAACAGGATGGAGGACAGTTTGTCCGAGATGACCTCGGTGGGATGGAAATGTCCGGCGTCCAAGGTTAACAGGATGTTATTCCGCACAGCGTAGCCCATGTAGAATTCATGCGAGCCAGCAACATAGCTTTCCGAACCGATACCGAAAAGTTTGCACTCCACGGCGTCGAGATTGTAATTGGTGTCCAGCTTTTCGGCGAAAATCGAGTTCAGCGATTGGAGCAGAAGTTCTCTTGGGTGCTTTCGGTCCGCCGGGATATCCTTGTATCCGTCCGGAATCCACACATTGTTGACACAGGGGGCGCCCAACGCCTTGCCGAAAAACGCGCTGATTTTTCGTGTGGCGATGCCATGCTCCACCCAGAATTGACGAATTTGAGGATCGGGGTTGGTCAACGTCATGCCGCTCTCCGCCAATGGATGGGAGAAATACGTGGGATTGAAATCAAGTCCGTGCCGATTCGCCTTCGCCCAATCCACCCATGCTGTGAAATGAGAAGAGTCGATTTCGTTTCTATCCACTTTCCTCCCGCCGGTTTCCGCGTATATTGCATGAAGGTTTAGACGGTGAGCGCCTGGAATGAGGCCGTATGTTTTATTAAGGTCTTGCCTGAGTTCCTCTGCGGTTCTCGCCCTGCCAGGGTAGTTACCCGTCGCTTGGATGCCGCCACCGGTTAGCCCTTCTTCGCTTTCAAATCCGGACACATCATCCCCTTGCCAGCAATGAAGGGAGATGGAGATATTCGCCAGTCGCTTCATTGAAAGCTCCACATCCACTCCGAGTTCCGAATATCGCTCCTTAGCCAAATCAAACGCTTTGTCCATCCTCAAAGTCTCCTTTCAGGAAAATATAAGATGCATTCGATAAAATTCCCGATGCAGGCAAGGATATCGGTCATGCATCGCAGGTCTGAATGATGAAGTTAAATCATGTCGCGTATTTGTCGGACATTTGTTAACTCAATGAAGTTTTGCATATTCCCTTGAAATTTACAATACCGCGATGGTGAAAACAGTTCAAAAATGAGCGGCTGCATTGATTTCCGACCCCATTTGTCATATCCTTTTCGCTCATTACGTAACACGCTCGGTTTTCGCATCATTTCCCTCGTTTACATTATCCATCAACTGGAAGATGAAGTGCTAAAATAATACTAGAGGATCATTTGAAGTAATACTGTGCCGAAAGGGATTAGATGAATTCTAAAGAGTTGGTATATCAAACCTTGGAGTTCGACGGACCGAAAAGGGCTCCGCGTCAGCAATGGTCTTTGCCTTGGGCGGAGATTCATTATCCCGAAGAGTTAAAAAGCATACGCGCCGATTTCCCGGATGATATCGTTGGTGCGCCGGGATTTAACAAGGAGTATCCCAAGACCGTCGGGGAGCCTCATGAGATCGGGGTGTTCGTGGATCATTGGGGCTGTAAATTCACAAATGTTCAGCGAGGGGTGATCGGAGAGATCAAGGAGGCTCTCATCCAAGGGGAAAACTTCGAGGATATTGACAAGCTTAGAATCCCCGTGGAGAACCTGACTATTGATATCGAGAAGGTGAACGAATTCTGCGCCATCACGGATAAATTCGTGATGGCGGGCGCATGTCCTCGTCCCTTCGAAAGGCTCCAGTTCCTGCGGAAAACCGATCAGCTATACGTGGACATTATGGTTCAGTCCGATGGACTTAAAGAGTTAATTCGAAGGATGCACAATTACTACTGCAGCCTATTGGAAGTATGGGCGAAAACGGATGTAGATGCGCTGATGTTCATGGACGATTGGGGATCACAACGGGGGCTTCTGATAAATCCCAAACTCTGGGTCAGCATTTTCAAGCCGATCTACAAGGATTTCATCGATATCGCCCATAGTCACGGCAAAAAGATGTTCATGCATTCCGACGGTCATATTTTGGCGATCTATCCGCATCTGATCGAACTGGGTCTTGACGCAGTGAACTCACAGCTATTTTGCATGGGACTGGAAAACCTGAAGCCATTCCGCGGAAAGATCACTTTTTGGGGGGAGATTGACCGACAGCATCTTCTTCCCGAGGGCACATTGGAGGAAATCCAGAACGCCGTGAAAAGCGTGAAAGAGACTCTGTGGTCGAACGGCGGATGCATCGCGCAATGCGAGTTCGGCGCGGGAGCCAAACCCGCAAATGTCCGCAATGTGTATGAGACATGGAACGCCATCATCTGAAGTTTGATTTCAAATATCATAGAGAGAGAAGCAGATGAGCCGAGAAAATGAAGCTTTGCCGGTCAATTTACGATGTGAATATACGGTAAATCCGGTGGGATTGGATGAGCCAGCGCCCCGATTGAGTTGGAATACGCATTGCAAGCGTCGGGGATGGAGGCAAACGGCGTATCAGGCGCTTGTTGCGTCAAGCCCGAGCGCACTCGCGTCGGATAAAGGGGATGTTTGGGACAGCGGCAAGGTGGCTTCCTCCGAATCAATCCATATTGCGTATGACGGCGAACCACTGCTCGCTCGCCAGGAGAGATGGTGGAAGGTTCGAGTGTGGGATGAGAAGGATACTCCCTCCGCGTGGAGCGAGGCGGCGTCTTGGGAGATGGGGCTGATGAGCGAAGAGGATTGGGCGGAAAGCGCTTGGATCGGCAGGGAGGCTCCCGCCACCGCAGAGGGGGAGCCAGCCCCGTATCTGAGAAAGGAGTTCCACTGCTCCCCCGGCATTCGTCGCGCCAGAGTTTACGTTTGCGGTTTGGCGTATGCCGAAGTGCATTTGAACGGAGAAAAGGTGGGGGGTGATATCGAGAGAGAGCCGGGGTATACGGATTTCGGAAAGCGCACTCTCTATGTAACCTATGATGTCACCTCCAAGCTGAATGCGGGCGATAATGCCATAGGAGCGATACTCGGTACTGGCTGGTACGATGTTCACGACGAAGCCGTATGGGATTTTCACAAAGCCCCTTGGAGGGGACGTCCACGTATGAGGCTCGTGCTCGCAGTGGATTACGCGGATGGTAGTACGGAATACGTCATCAGTGATGTTTCTTGGAAGGTGTCGATCGGTCCCATCCGCAGGGATGGAATCTATTCCGGCGAGATATATGACGCCCGCGTGGAAATGCCGGGATGGGACCTCTCCGGTTTCGACGATTCCCGTTGGGCCCCTGTTTCGCTCATGTCAGCGCCAACTGGGCGAATGACGGCGCGCGTATGCCCGCCAGTCGCCATTACGCACACCATCACCCCGATAGCCATCAGGGAGCCCAAGCCTGGCGTCTATGTGGCGGATTTGGGGAGGAATATATCGGGGCATTTGAGAATTCGCGTGAACGCTCCCGCAGGCACCTCTGTGACGATACGGTATGGGGAGAAAACGAGCCCGGATGGTTCCTTGGATAGATCGAACATAGACACACTCATGGTCAAAACCGAGCCGCCTCAGCTCTTTCAGCAGGATATGTATATCTGTAAAGGGGGAGGCGAGGAGGTGTGGGAGCAACGGTTTTCGTATAGCGGATTCCAATATGCGGAGATAACCGGCTTGCCCTATAAGCCGAGTGCGAGCCAATTGGAGGGCCGGTTCGCTCACACCGTTTTCGAAAGCGCAGGTACGTTCGAATGCTCCAACCCCCTGATTAACAAAATACAGGAAGCCACACGAAACGCGTATTTCAGCAACGCTCAAAGCATCCCCACGGATTGTCCCCAACGGGAGAAAAACGGATGGACGGGGGATGCTCATTTGGCATGCGAAATGGGGTTGATGAATTTCCATTCCGCAACCTTCTATTCAAAGTGGCTCGATGACTTCGCTGATAACATGCTGGAGAGCGGACAGGTGGGCATCATTGTACCAACGGGAGGCTGGGGACGAGGGGATTGTCATCCGGCATGGGATAGCGCCTATCCGATTGTGACATGGTTCCTGTATTTATATTGCGGCGACACCCGCCTTATGGAAAGGCATTACGATAACATTCGGCTATATGTGGATTACCTTTCAGGGCGAACGGAGGATGGCGTGGTGCCTTTTGACAGCCTCGGAGACTGGTTGCCATGGTCCACCGTTACGCCGAGTCAACTCACCTCCACCGTTTTTCTTTATGTGGACGCCCAAATCGTGGCATGCATTGCGAAGCTTCTGAACAAAACCGACGACGCCGAAAAATACGCCGCTCTCGCCGAACACACACGCACAGCTTTCAACGCAAAGTTTTTCGATTCGGAACGGAGCATCTACGCCAATGGAAGCCAAACGGCGCTATCCTTGGCGGTGGATTGCAATATGCCTCCGGAAGGTCACAGTGATGCGGTGTTTGCACGCTTGACTGAGAATTTGGAGAGTCTTGGTCATATTGATACGGGTATTTTAGGGGCGAAATCCGTTCCCTGGGTTCTTGCCGAAAACGGACGCACGGATTTGGCGTATCGCATTATCTCTTGCACCGAACAGCCCGGATGGGGATGGTGGATTCAACAGGGAGCCACCACTCTGTGGGAGGATTGGAAGGGGGGGAACTCTCTGAACCATATCATGTTCGGGGATGTCAGCAACTGGTTCTTCCAATGGCTCGCGGGCATAGGTTTGGATCCGGAGGCTCCCGCGTTCGCTCATATTCGTATTCGCCCCACCCCCGTGGATGATCTCACATGGGCGAAGGCTGTTTACGATTCCATGCATGGCCGTATTGTTTCGGATTGGCGCAAAGAGGGGGGCGTTTTTCACTTGAAAGTATCCATCCCCGCGAACTGCTCCGCCACCGTGAAAATACCCGCCTCATCCTCATCCGTTGTGACCGAGGGTGGCAAACCCTTGGATCACGCGGAGTGCGTAACCCCACTGGGAAGGGAAGAGGATTGGGCTCTTGTTGAGATACAATCGGGAGATTACAGTTTCGAGGTGCGAGACTGAAGATTATGCCTGGATCGGAGGGGGCTATTGACAACGAGAGGTTTCAAGAGCGTCTGAAAGCTTTTTTGGACGCTCTTCCGGATTCCATGAAGAGCGACATCGCCTTTGGAGTTCCGTTATCCCCGTTCACGACGTTAAGGGTGGGGGGAAAGGCGGACATCTATTACCTCGCCAGAGAAAGAGGGGCTTTGGCGCGGATCGTTGAGATCGCTCAAACCCTCGGTATGCCCTATTTCCTGCTTGGAGGGGGAAGCAATATCTGCATCAGTGATTCCGGGGTGCGCGGATTGACGATCCACAACGGTTGTCGATCCGTGGATTTGGGTGAAATCACTCACTGTGACACGGGGTATTCATTGATGCAACTCTTCTTGGATTCCGTCAAAAGCAACCTCTCCGGATTGGAATTCGCAGTTGGCATTCCCGGCACTTTGGGAGGAGCTCTGGCTTCGAATGCGGGGGCGTACAGGGATAATATCGGTCATTTGATATCCGACGTGGAGGTTGTGGAAGGCGGAGTTTGCAAGACCGTTTCGGCGGATTGGATGGAGTTTTCCTATCGAGACAGCAAACTCCGACGGGGGCTATCGCCGCAACCCGTTGTGTTGTCGGCTCGGATTCAATTAACACCGAGCAATCATTCCGCCATTATCGAGCGTGCAAGAGAGAACCAACGGCAACGCATATTCAAACAACCTTGGTATCCCTCCGCCGGGAGCTTTTTCAAGAACGTGAACGACGCTGAGTTGGCTCAATCGCTGCCTGATCTCCCTGTTCCTTTGAAGATGGCGGGAGTGGTTCCCGCAGGATATCTGAACGCCGCTTGCGGATGCAAAGGGTTACGAGTGGGGGATGCACAAGTCAGTCAAAGACACGCCAATTTCATTGTGAACAGGGGATGCGCCATGGCGGGAGATATCCGCCGTTTGGCAGAGATTGTCAAGAGAAGGGTGCGAGATCAATTCGGGGTGGAGTTGCAGGAAGAGGTGATTTACGTCGGGGATCCGCCTGATCCGAAGAGTTAAACGGATCAGACGGAATAACCATATATCTCAACGGGTATGCAACCCGCATTCAGTGCGGTTGAACCCCGACCATCTCCCCGATCGCTCGTCCTCGCCCACGCAAACCGGCAGGGTGCATGGCTCACAGCCTATGCTAGGAAAGCCTCTGTCATGAAGGGGATTATAGGGCACATCGTTGGCGAGGATATAATCCCATAGTTCTTGTCTTGACCAGTTCGCCAATGGATTGATCTTCACAAGATTGAACTTGGTATCCCACTCCACAATGTCGGATTTGGCTCTGTGAGGTGACTGTTGTCGGCGAATGGAGGATATCCATGCGGACCATCCTCTCACCTCCTTTCTCAGAGGCTCCACCTTTCTGAGGCGGCAGCACTCATCCGGCATGATATGATGTATCGGACCTCCAAAGCGATTCTCCATCTCTTCGACACTCTCCTCGGATTCCACCATTTTAACGAGAATGCCATATTTTTCAAATATCCGTTCGCGCAACTCCAGAGTCTCAGCGAATTGATATCCGGTGTTGAGATTGAAGACGTGCACATCCGGTTCAATCTCCGCCAGCATGGAGATAATGGCGCATCCTTCCGCTCCGAAGGCGGTCGCCATACACAGTTTCGGATGAAAGGTGTGCACCGCCCAACGGAGAATCTGTTGCGGCGTTCTGCTCTCCAATTGAGCGCTCATATAGTGTAGTTCCAGATCCAACAGTTGGTTCATTTTTTTCTCCATAATGTTGACTTAACTGATTGTTTATATTATAATAGATAAACTCGATAAAGTCAATCGATTAAATAAACATTATGTTTTCAAATTCAGATCAAGGAGATTCAAATGAGTTCAGGGATTATATTGTGGTTCACAGGATTGTCAGGAGCAGGGAAATCCACCCTGTCTCAGGAGTTGGTTAGGTACTTTGAGGATAATGACGTTCGCGTGGAGTTGTTGGATGGAGATGATGTTCGCACCAATCTGTCCAAAGGGCTGGGTTTTTCAAAGGAGGATCGGGATACCAATATCCGCAGGATTGGATACGTGGCTCGTCTATTGGCTCGGAATGGGGTTGTCACCATCACCGCCGCCATTTCACCCTACAGAGACATTCGCGAGGAGATAAAGGCGCAGGCTCTGAGGGAGGGCACCCATTTCGTTGAGATATATGCAAACGCCAGTTTGAACTCATTGATCGAAAGGGATGTAAAGGGATTGTATCGTAAGGCATTATCCGGGGATATCACGCATTTCACCGGAGTGTCGGATCCATACGAACATCCTCTCAATCCTGACGTGGAGGTGAAAACTGATTCGGAATCCGTGCAGGAATCCGTTCGTAGAATATTGAATTACCTAAGTAATAGAGGATATCTTGAATCAACAAATTAATCCCGCAAAGGGGATGAATAAGATGTTAACTGTGGATTTGCATACGCACACCACCGCCTCGGATGGCACTCTCACGCCAACGGAGTTGGTTGTCGCCGCAGCGGAGGCTGGAATTACCGGATTGGGGATCACCGACCACGACACGTTGGATGGATTGGAGGAGGCTGCGGAAGCCGCTAGGCAGATGAATATCGAGATGATTCCCGGTATAGAACTTTCCATAGATTATTCGCATGGAAGGTTTCACATGCTGGGTTATTACATCAACTGGAAAATTCCGGGTTTGGAACGGCGCCTCACACGCCTGAAGGAGAATCGAGCCATGCGCAACGCACGAATGCTGGAGAAGTTGCGGGCGTGCGGTGTGGATTTATCGATGGAGGAGGTTTTGGCGGAATCCGGCGGAGGTCAGTTGGGACGCCCCCATATGGCGAAGGCGCTGGAACGAAAAAGGGCGGTGGAATCCGTGCAGCAAGCTTTTGACCTCTATCTAGGGGAGAATGGCAAGGCATACGTGCCGAAGGATAAAATCACCTTGGAGGAGGGGATACGACTGATCCATGAATCCAAGGGGGTGGCGGTTCTGGCGCATCCCTCCACTCTGAAACTAAATGATGAGGAGCTTGTAACCGCGTTGATTCGATTTAAAAGCCTCGGATTGGATGGGATGGAGTGTTATTATAGTCAGTATTCTTTGCAGCAGATTGATGGATATCTCGCTAAAGCGTTTAAAGTTGGCTTATTGGTGACTGGCGGTTCGGATTTCCATGGATCCACAAAGCCGAATGTGTTATTAGGGCATGTGATTGAGAACAACCCCGCTCCCGACGCCATTTTGCATGCGCTTAAACTGCGTCGTTCGGAGATGTATGCTCACAATCAACATTTCACCTTGCATACCATGTGACGATGAATCATCCCGCATCAATATGTTTTTATTGTTCTTTATGGAATTGCCGTGAAAATACGCCGCCAAGCGAGGAATGCTCGGCGGCGTATCACATGGAGTGCACGCAAATACGAATCACTTTTTTGGATGAGCCGGTTTCACGGGTTGCGAGGCTCCGTGAGAGCCTCCTCCCGGCGAGCCGACCAACCCGGTGGTTTGACCGGTCATGACATGCGTGTAGACGAACCAGATAGCCGCCAACACGATGACAACGATGATAACCACGACTGCGGGATGTATGCTTTTATTCGCCATGTCGTTTTTATTTCCCTACCGTTGTGGCTCCGCCGTAACCGCCGGGCGCCAGATTTTTCATTGCATTCAATCCCGGAGATGTGGCAGAGGTTGCCGACCCGGCACCTTGGGTGTTAAGTTTTTGCAGAGCTTGCATCCCTTCGGTTCGGCTGCCATTCCCTGCATTCGCCCCGCCACTATTATGCGTTCCAACTAAGAAATAGATGCCAACGATCAAGATCACTACTATCAACACACTTATTACCATGGTAAGCGGCGATATCTCCTTTTTCATAATCCTTTATCTCCTATTTTTTCGTGGACGGAGCGGGGTGATCTTACGATTGAAGAACACCCCGCTATCGACATCCCATCTTAGCCGACTTTGGTTCTATGATGTTGCTGTTGTTTACTCGCCCCATTTTTGCCCCGGTGACATCGTAATGTCCGGAGCCTTGAGATCAAAATCGATCTCGGGAATGGCGTTCATATGGTAAGCGTGTGAGTGACCATCGTAGAAACTCACGTTCATCGTGCCGTTATGGCGAGCGTATCCGAAATAGGAGCCGCAGTTGCCATTAACCCACCCCTGCATCGTCAAACCGCACACTCCCACAGTGGCCAATTCTGGTGATGGACCTCCAACGACCGCATTATTTGTTTCCAATAGGATGATGCGTTCCGATGGGGCTTGCACGTCCGCGTCCGACAAGCCTTCGTTGGAGCCTGGTTGACCTCTTCCCCACCATCCGGCGTCCGAGGGATATGTTCCCTCTGCATTCCCTGCAGGCGTCCCTCCCGCCGGCATGAACCAGTTCAGTGCGATGCCGCTTTCGTATCTGTAGGAACTATCGGTTGGCGGGAAAGGGTTGCCCGCCTGAGCGTCCGATTCAGTTTGACCCACGAATACCGGGTTGGACACGTCAGGACATGCGAAGATGCCCGTGGATTTCACATAGGGGTAGACTTCGAATTGCCACCATGCACGCCCCGGACCCTCCCCGTATTTGTTCACGTAGCAACAGTTCCAACCGAGAATATTTCTCTCGTCGTAATCCTGACAGTACATTCGAATGCCAAGACCGAGCTGATTTTCATTTGAAAGACAACTAATTGCGCGAGCTTTCTCACGAGCCTGGGCGAAAACGGGGAACAGAATCGCGGCGAGTATCGCGATAATAGCTATGACCACAAGCAATTCGATTAATGTAAACGCCTTACGAGTGTATGTTCTGCGATCCATAATTCGTTCCTTTCTCTCATTAAAAGATAGAAAATCTAATAAATATTACGATCCAACGGGAAAACACTTCAAAATACCTTTATCACCTCCTTGCCATATTGCGGGTAATTGCGGGATTTGATTTTCCGAATTGTCTTCGATGGAAAACGAGCGATATCTGCCTCCATTTTTGATTTTTGCAATTACCTCTCATTAAATATTAGCAGCGTAAGTAATTGAACCTCGCTTCCACATTTCACTCTTTTCGATTGAGGAAGCACCCTTCATCGCCTCTGTGGAAATCGCAGTGACCATCTTCAAACGATAATTTGACTTATGTGATACATGATTGTATGACAAAAACATTAAAATGTCAAGGTAATATTATCACACTTCACTAACAGAAGATTTCGTATCCTCTTCGGCGTTGAGCGGGCAGAGTGGCGAATCCGCCAGAAACCGATATGCTTCAACAAAGTTATCATTTGTTCGCTCACCCGATGAGGAAGAGTTGCCCATCCCCGGCGTCTATCCGCAGTTGCACCTCTGCTTGATTTGGCACAATAACCTCGTCTCCCGTTTCGGGGTCTATCTCGACGATTTTCTTGCGTCCATCCTTAAACAGCACGGTTGGATTCGCCGCATCGGAAAAGCTGTAGTTGTTTATTAGCGCCGCGGTTCTCCCATCGGTGTGCTTGTAGATGCCAATTAAGAAATCCCCGGATGATATTTGGAAGGGGATATCCGCAGGTAATTCCGCTGAGTTCGGATGGCTCGAAACCCTATGAACCGCTTGGCTTTTTAATCGCATCAAGACCGGTCCCCATTTTTGCAACTTCGCGTTAATACGTTTCGCTTGGTCGTAGTGCTGGGTGGGCTGTCCTTTGGGATCGATAATGGCCCCTCCCGCATTGTTCCAATAACAGAAATATAGCACCCCTTTCGCACCGTACGCCAGGGAGGTTTGAACCTGCCACAGCACTTGAGCCTCGGTAGGATCTGTGTGGCTATCAAAAGGCATGGTGTTGAAAAAATTCCAGAACGGAATATCCTGAGCTAACGCGTATTTCCGTAAAACGGACAAGTTATTGCAATAGTCATCCCGGGTGTCGTGATTTGGCTGCATAAAGGGATAGTTGTCCATGCAAAGCACATCCGGATTGACCTCGTTAATATAACTCCTTACGTATTCCTCGTAGGTTTGCACTCCTAACTGAGTTGTCGATGCATAGGTTGGAAAGAGGTTGATGAATCCAAGCTTTCCCGGTCTTTTGGAGCGCAGATGATCCACCATATATTGCAAGGCGGGGAAAAGGGATGCGTCGGGTTCATCATGGAGCATGTATCCCCAGCATGCGGGATGGTCGGGAAATTGATCCGCTTGCGTGATTTCAACCATTTGCGACGCTCCCCGAACCGCCCCGTCTTCGTATCCTTTGAGGTAAACCAGAGCTTTCATCCCGTACTTTTGGCAAAGGTCAAGCTGTCGTTTATCGGTTTCAGGAGTATTCGCACCGAATCCACCCATCACCACCGTGAAATTGGCGTTTGCAATCTGAGCGTAATGGGCATCCATATCCGCATCCGCAGGAGGATCAACCCAAAAGCTAATGCAGAAACGATCCTGCTTAAAGCGCAACGGTTTTCTCTGTGAGGATGCGTTCATTGATCCTTGGGAACCTCTTTCCGTCATTGCCGAAATGACTCCCATCAATGCTGAGATGATAAATGTACGACGGCAAATGGTGTTGGGTTGTTCCATTCATCTGTTCCTTTAGAGTGATTCAGGTTAATCGCCGCATGGATATCATTTTGAATGCGTTTCAACGTGATTCGTCAGATGCAATTTGGGTTGGTGTTAGGCATATGGAATAAATTCTCACATCGGATATGAGTCCGATGAAATGTGCGGGATGTCCCACTGCGTAGCTGCCCAGGCAAAGCGATTGATTGGTGATCCCTATTCTCCCGCCCCGATAGAGTTGCGTGCACTCTCGTCCGTTCTCGTATAGCCGAATGGTTGTTCCGTCGTAGGTACCAGCGACGAATATCCATTTGTTGAGCGGCAACGGCGTAGGAGAGGAGAGACTATGGCTCCAAGCGGACTTCGGGATTTCAAAGCAAAGTTTCCCTCCGGAAACACCCATTCGATATCCGTTTTCACCGTTTCCCCCCACACAATTGAGAAACCATCGGTCTTGTTGATTGGGAGTCTCCACCTTTATCCACGCCTCCACGGTGATTGCCGTGGCGGGGCACAGGTTGCGATTGGCGGGAACGGATACGCATCCCCCGTCACATACGAGCGCGTTTCCATGTTCGCCTTGCACGATGTCCGCGTTAATGATTTGCCCTCCATGACCGTGTCCGCTATAATCGTAAGAAATAGGAAAGTTTCCCGCCTTTTCAAAGGTCCACCAGCCTATCAGTCCGGGCGCGGTTCCTCCCGGGGCTGTAACGCGTTTGGAGCACAGGGCTTGCATTTGCAGATACTTCTTGTAAAGGTGATCATAGGGACCCAGACCCACATCCTGTGGAATGATATCGTCCGGTGCGGATTTGGTGTGCGTGAATACGCTTCGAATGGCGTCCAAATAACCGAAGCCGTATTGGCGTGTCGGCTCGATGTAGTGACCTTCGCCGAACTCATTCCAATTGTCAATGAGCACCATGCGATTTTGCAAACCGGGTGACTTGGAGTTACCAATGAATTGTTTGGCGTCTTCACAGAGGGTTTTGAAGTAGGAGGGGGTGAGCCGCCAACGGTTTCGGGTGGGATACCATGGGCTTGGGTTCCATCCCATCGACACGGTGACAAGCGAGGGAAGGATATTCATATCTCGGCGATCCTTCCAAATCCGAACCTGCTCTGCAACCGCTTTGGCGGGAGCGGGTTCCCCGGATATGGGCCAGCAGTAAGCAAAAGAGTAGTCCATGCCCATATCCTTCATTTGACGAAAGGAGGTTTTATCCGTGCCGCGATACTCTCCGAGGACGGTCAAGCCGGCGAATCCGGCGTTGCGGCACGCCCTCCTCATCTCCTCAATCGCCTGACGAGCCAGTAGTGTTCCGCCCAAGTCTTGCACCAGCTTCGGCGGATCGTAAATGAACAACAGGGGTTTTCCGTCCACCTTGAGATAGTTCGACCGGTTGAAGTAGTTTTTAATCCAGAATGGCAAGAGGTTGTTCATTAAGTCTTGCCGCGAGGAAACATCCGCGCCATTAGCATTTTCCCACATGATGGCGAACTTAAACATGGTGCCAAATCGGCTTTTAAAGAGACCCTGATGAAGCGCCTCCCCAAGCGCCTGCCTTACCGGACCGTTCACACCGACTCGATACCAGCAATAGACAAAATAGGAGATGCCATGCTCCAAACACCATTTGATCTGCCAATCCGTAGCCGCCGGGCTATTTTCGTCGTACCATCCCAGAAGCGGTTCGCGATTGGGGTATGGCTGAATCTCCTGCCAACCCCCCTGTCGAGTTCCCTGCGTCCAAAGCGGACACATCATGGCTCCCACCATCAAGTCGCTTTTTGCCACCATCGGGGGCGGCACATATTTGGCTTTGTATTGGCGAAATGGCGGTGCGAAGGAAACGGGAATGAGCATGTTCAGAAGCGTGCGCGATCGATCCATGACGATTAAGCGTAAATGAGCGCGCATCGCCTTGACAGCTTTCACATTCCATAAGAGAGTGACGCTCTTGTTATACGGCACTGAAGGGATCGATATCCTCTGAGGCGAGGCGGAAAAGGATATCCCGACCGGAAGTTTCAGCGTCGCCTTGGCATCTTCGCAGATTTTTCCTCGGTTTACCAGTTTGATCAGCACGGGGCAATTGCGTCCCGCTCGCGACAAAGGAGGTTGCAAATAGGCTTCCTTCACAAATAGATCCGCAGGTGCGTCCGGAGAAGGGGAGAAGCGAATAAATGCCAAGCGAACTTTCGAAAGCGCATCGCACGGCTGAAGGGCTGCTGCGAGCAAATTCCCGCCCCAGCGAATATAATCCGCAAGATCAAGAATGTAGGAATGCATCAATCCGTCCGGTTGAATGTCGAACGGAACGAGAAAAGCTCCATGGGTGGTGACGCAAAGAAGCCGAGCCGTTTCCCCTTTGTTCATCGCCATTCGAATGGAGGCGTAACGGTTTGGTATTGTGGGGATATTCAGGAGGGGACTGATAATCGCCGAACTCTCGCCTCGACATCGGAACTCCAATCCTTGAGGGGTGGAGTTCCGCGAATCGATGTTACGCCCTCTCCACCCTTCCAAACCGGAGGAGAATTGAAAACTCTTTCGCGAGGTGACATGGTGCGCGGAAGAGGTGTCGATGCCGTAAATATGCGCCATCACCTCGCCTCGCCCGAATGCCGCATCATATATCCGAACCTTTTTAATAACGCCTTTTAAGTCGCCTGGCGCCCATTTGTAGAACGATCCGATCAGAATGGGACTGTTTTCATAGGAAAGAGGTCCGAGGCGATCCTGGCTGTAGAGATGATCATCCACCCAAAGATCGGCGCGAGTTTGATTCCATACGGCGATGATGTGATAGAGATGACCCGTTTTCGGAACCGGACCGGATATCCTTGGCTCCAGGGTGTTCCCTGCGATCACGAAAAAAGATAACTTTCCGCCCTCGCTGGGAGGATCGATACGAATGAAATAGGCTCCGTCCTTGGAGATTAGGTCGCAAACGTTACTGACATCGCTGAACTCCACCCACATCTCCACTGTGAAACCGTTTCGAGCGACGAGATCGGGAGACGAGGGGATTTCAAGACCACCGTTTCCGGTGAAAACCAGACCGTTTTGGTTCAAAATCGGCGGTTTTTCGCCAATCGTGTGAGCGTCATTCCCTTTGCCGCTGAGGTCTTTTCTTATGGACCGCCCTTGGGTGAACTGGTACCATCCAATAAGGTTGTTTGGCGCTGCGGAAGAAAGTTGCGGCCACAAAAGAATTGCGGTGATGAGCCCGTAAAGAAGAGTGCGACGTGTCATATCCATTCCCTTTCCACCCTTGTAAGGATGCGAATCATGAAAGATCGTACAGGGTCAGATAGTTGCGTTATTCCGCGACCGGGACATTCAAAAACGGATGACCTATTTGCAAATCCTATAGGCTATGAGTTTACTAGATTTCATTGCGAGAACGCATGCCTCTCAATGCCGGGGATGAAAATAATTTTAACATGACGAAATTGCAGATCCCGTAAGAGGGCTTGTATCGTTTCCCTTTGTTTTGAAGCGCCTGAATTACAAGAGATACAGACAATGTTGCGACCGAAAGAGGCTAACCCGTATGGATCCACTACGGAAGACATCTCAGGGAATAACGTCCTATTGGATTTTGAGTAGTTTCGTCTCCCCTTGCGTCATCGGGATTCTCAGTATCGGTCCTTTGCCAAGTTTCAATCCGGAGACTACATCCCGTATTTCCTCCTTGTTTTCCGTATTCACACTTACCTCCCCGGATTTCGTGGCGTGGAGGGCGATGAAAGGACCATTGGCGTAAACGATGCATTCGTTATCGGCGTACAAATGCACTTTCGTCTTTGCGGCTATCATACGAAGCAGATCAACCGTTAAACCGGGAGGGCTTAGGAAAAGCGACAATCCACGAGAGGTGCGGCGCATCGCAGCGGCGGCGGATCCGTCGGGATAGGTGGCGAGAATCTCCTCCGGTTTCGCGTCGATTGCGGCGAATAGCGGCTCTATCGGGTAGTTCACCCCGAGCGGTGTTTTTAAGCCGAGGCGTTCGCCAATCGCAGTGGGGGTGGCGTAGGCGTTTTCGGGCTTGACCGGCTGCAAGGAGAATCCGGTTAGTCGCTTCATAGCCTCTGGATTGGCGCCGTGCTCATCATAGCATCCTGGAGCGTAACACCACATGCACGTCGCTCCTTGTGTATGCTTCAGTATCTCTTTGCGCTGAGTAGTGGATATAAGCCATGCGTTGAGGAAGATCAATAGTTTCGCTTTGATTCGTCCTCTTAGCACATCTTCCATCAGGTATTGACCATAGGGGGCTCCCATGCGCGCCAACGGGTCGCGTACCTGATATATCCCTGGCAGGGTGACCAGATATCCGTTTATGGAGGTGGCGAGCATGGAATTTTCATCCAATATCGCCGCCACTTCGGGGTGAAAGGGGGAGGGATGACGGAGGAAGTACTGATCCATCTTCGCGATCTGTTTCATAACATCCCAAATGCGAGGGTCGTTAAACCAGCCTGTCATCCCCAGGTCCATCCACCAAGTGGCGAAATTCCTTGTCGCCTCCTGAGCGACGTTACGTGAAAGGATTTCGCGGGTTTCCATAAGGTTGTTTGCGCCGGATTCGCGCAAGGGCTCCGCCAAGGAGCCGGTGGCGATGTAGGTGCGTGTGTCGTCCTCCATAAGATACATCTTTCCCGCGAGTCCGACACTTTCCGCAGCGGTCATCGCAGGAGCGCTCCCGCTAACGCCTCGATCGAAATAGGAGATTGGGGAGCATAGGATATCCACATCCTTGCAATCAAGCACGCGTCCGAGCGCGTAATGCCCGCTGGTGGCGGGACCGAGCCTGACAGCCCCGAATTCGAAGACATAACCGTAGAAGAACAATGCAAGTTTCCGCCCATGTGTGGCCGTTTGAACCGCATGGGCCAGATCGCAGACCAAGTCCGCCATCGCATCCTGCTGGAACTCGGCGAAATCTATCAGAGAACGCTGGAAGCGGGGGTTGAGAAGGACACCGTTAGGGGTTGCCCGTCTCTCTGACGGCGAGGGGACGGTTACGGAACTCAGTGTGACGTTTGGGGAACACCAAGCAGTTTGAAGCGTTTTATCATCGCGGTATTTCGCCTTTAACCAGAGCCTCCATGCCTTGGCTTCGCCCGGTGAATAACCGTTTAACAGAGCGTCCCAGGTGTTCTCGTAAAACCACTCGCCCGTATTTTGCCCTGCGGGATGATACCCCGCCATATGGTCTTCGAATGTGTCCTCAAGGTGCCTAATGAGTTTGCCAAGCTGTTCCGACGCGTCTTGACGGTACGTAGGAGACGCCACCACGGCGACATTCCCTTTGGAACCGTCCTCCCATGTCATCACATCATCGGGATGAGCCTCCAGCCACCACTGTGGAGGATCGCAGCCTATTCTAGGGATCAGCAGAGCGTTTGGATTGGTGCGTAATATCATTTGGCAGATGGAATCAACCGCGCTCCAATCCTCCTTTTCCGATGGCGGAAACCATGGATTCGGTATCGGGAAACTGATGAAATTCACTTTCGCCGCCATCGCCAACCGGATTTCCCGTTCGAATGGTCCGGGAGGTCCGCCAAGGTAAGTAAATTGCGTTCCTGGCCGATAGAATGCGACAGTCACATCACGCGCGGGTTGCGCTTTGATCCAGAAGCTCACCTTGTATGTACGCCCCTTTATGATGGTGAGATTTGGAATATGGTAGATATGCCAATCGGGCCAATCGCCATCGGGAGGGGATTTCAAGGTGACATGCAGACCCGCCGATCCGTCTTCCCCCGCGCCTGGTTCGACCTCCACATTTCCCACCGTGTTTAGCTTGCCCGGAGGCCAGGTTGTCCAATCATTCGTGAATGACTGTGCGCCTTTTTCGAAATTCGAATGAAGGATCACTTCACCCGTTGTCGCGTCCTCCACTCGAATATTGTCGATAAAGATGTCACCTGGAATGTGTCCGAATCGGAAATGCATCGTGCCATCCCCGTTTGCACCGCTCTGAGCAACGAACTCAAAGTTTCTCTTTTCTCCTTCGGGCAATGCATGGATAGGCGAGGAAGCGGGCCCTCCGAAAAACATCCTCGCTCTCACAGGCGTTTTGTTCACCAACAACCGAGGGGTGTCGTTCAGGGTGAACACACGAACCGTGAGCGGGTTTGGCTTATCGCCCAAACCCCCGTTTGATTGGAGTGCCAGTGTAGATAACCGAAAAATAGGTGGATATCCGACCAGACCAAGTTGAACCGCTCCCAGTCCTCCGTACCGTATGAAGTCCCTTCGATTCATGTTCTTTTCGCTCATGGATGACACCTTTCAGGATTTTCACCTCATCGACTTGGAATACCTGCAAATTCTATCACCTTACGCACAAATCGTCAATTCCATATTTCGCATTCGAAGATCATCCGTCGTAGGGGGATGTCATAATAGAACGGATGGAATGAATATATAATATGTCTCCATGGAAAGATACTGGCACAAGATGACCCTGTCACTGATAATCAACGCCGACGATTTCGGGGCGCGTCCCGAAACAAACGAGGCGATCATACGCTGCCTGCTGGAGGGTGTGTTAACCAGCGCAAGCCTTATGGTGAACGAGCCCGCAGCGCAAGCGGCTGTGGACTTGCGGAAGGAGCATCCGAATTTAGAGGTTGGCTTGCACCTTACCCTTAGCGATGGGAGCGCCACCTTACCGCATTCGGATATTCCGTTGTTAACGGATGATTCCAACAGGTTTCCATCAGACCCGGTGCGCGCGGGAATGAAGTACTACCTGAATCGAGGGTTTCGCAAACAATTGAAAGCGGAGATGAGAGCGCAGTTCGAGCGTTACGTTACGTTTGGATTGCCTTTCGATCATGTTAACGGGCACCAACATATGCATATGATGCCTATCGTTTGGGATATCCTCATTCCGCTCTGCGAGGAGTACGGCGTTCGATCCGTTCGAATCCCATACGAGGAGTTTCATCCCGCAAATAGGGAAAGACCCATCATGCGAAGGGTTGAGATAACCTTTTTCAACGCAATACGCAAACGCAATCTCAGGTCGCTTTCCGGAAAATCGATATACGTAGCGGATCGCGTATACGGACAGCAGGAGACCGGGAATATGAATGAGACATACGTGCTGGATTTGCTGGCGAGGTTGAGAGGAGAGGTGAATGAAATGTATTTTCACCCTGGAACGTTACATGCACGACCTTTGAATGGCGGTGAGAAGGGAATGGACGTGGACCAATACGCCCTCCTAAGCGCCAAAGTGCGACGTAAAATTGAGGAACTTGGAATCCGCCGCACGACCTATACGGAGATCGGGGAATAAGGTTCGATCCTTATCCCCCGAGTGGTTTAGAGAGTTACGTGAATGTTGATCTTTTCGTATGCGGGCGGTTTGATTCCGTATACGTCGCTGACTTTTAGGGTCACAACGTAGTCACCGCTCTTGGTGAACTGTTTTTGGACTGTTTTACCTTCGGCATCCACCATGAACTCCCCATTCTTTTCGACCGGTCCGGGGTTCGTGCCGAAATTCCATTCATATCTCAGCAGGGTTGGCCCCGCTTCAGCGGAACCTCTAAAGGTGACGATGTCGTTTACTGCAATGGTTTGATCCGACTGTAGATCAATCGTAATGGGAGTGTCGTCATGAATGATGCGTATCTCGCCAATGTAAAACGTGGCGGATGTATCGCCGAATATCTGTATCTCCTTGATGTGATCCGACATGGTCGCTAATCCCGGGATGGCTTTTAAAGGAATGGCAAGCTCCTCCCAGTTGTCATGAGAACTCCCCGCGTTTTCAAGCGACATGGTGCATTCCGTCATCTTACCGTTATCCATTACCAGCACCATTCGAATGCTCTTCAGATTTGGCGCTGGTTTCAAAGTCTGTTGATTATTGTTATTTCCGTAAGGGTTGTTTGGTCCTCCTCCGTAGGCCCCTCCCATTCGCCCCCCACCGTATGGACCACCACCACCGTACGGACCGCCACCCCCGTATTCACCTCCGCCCTGGCGACCGCCGCCGGAGTTCGGCATGCCGGACATTGGGCCTGAACCGCCGAAAGGCGAGTAGAATCGATTAGAGCGTGATTTGGAGGTGGTGGGAGGCAGCACATACATCTGAAAATAGGCGTCGGCGTCATTCACCACCGATGAAATATCCACCGGATTGGTGAATGTAAGACACGCTCCTTGATACAGACCTTGAGATATAACCTTGATGGAATTGGATCCTGTGTAGACGATATCCGAAACGGAGCCCGTTTGACCGCTCCCCCAGGAGCTTAGGGTGATTCCGGATTGTGACAGGCTGTTCCCCGTGTAGAAGTCGATCTCGCTTGGGGATTTTGGCTGTGCAAGAACGACAGGAGAGATTGCGAATGCAAGGAAACCCGCAATCCATCCCGTTAAAATGAAACGTGCTCGATGGTTCATATAACCAATCCTCCCGCCTCTCGTCGGCTGCAGTTGATTGCAAGCGGACATGTTAGCATTCCATTTTGATTCTTTCAATTTGAAGCGCTTTTCCCGTAATGGGGTTCAGTTCAACGACCACCGCGCAAAGGTGCGCCTGACCTTCCGCGACTTCGAATTTGGTGGGGAGCAACTTAGTGAATCTCGGTATGATCACATCGCACTTCATCCCGATCACCGAGTCTGTGGGCCCCGTCATTCCGACGTCCGTTATATACGCCGTTCCCCCAGGCAGAATTCTTTCATCGGATGTTTGAACGTGCGTATGCGTTCCAATCACCGCACTCACTCTTCCGTTCACGTACCAACCGAACGCCATTTTCTCCGATGTCGCCTCTCCATGGAAATCAATGAAGATGCACGTGGTCTTATCGCCCATCTTTTTAATAATGGCGTCCACCAAGCGAAATGGGTCATCGGTCGGCTCCATGAAGGTTCTGCCCTGCAGAACCACCACCGCCAAGTTGCCCTTAGACGTTTCGTAGATATCCATTCCTCTTCCCGGAACATCCGGTGGGAAGTTTGCGGGGCGGAGTATCCTTTCGTTGGAATCCAAAAATGGGTAAATCTCTTTCTTAGCCCAGGCGTGGTTTCCAAGAGTGATCACATCCACCCGCATCTCCTCCTGAAAGTTAAGAGCGATCTCGGGGGTTATTCCCATTCCCCCTGCTGCGTTTTCACCGTTGACTATCACGAAATCTATGTCGCGCGATTTACGTAGATCGGGTAGGAGTTGTAATAGTGCGTTTCTTCCCGGCTTTCCGACCACATCCCCAATCATCAGAATTCTCATTAAATCCGCATCCGCTTTCGTTTTTCTCCTTGTTGCCGTACGGCATGAACGCATGTTATGTGAACGCGGTGGTGATCCGCATTATGTTATTTGGCGAAGTCTATGGCTCTCGTCTCTCTAATGACGGTGACTTTGATCTGCCCCGGGTACTCCATCTCTTCCTCGATTCGATGAGCGGTATCCCGAGCGAGTTTAATCGCGGCAAGATCGTCTATTTGCTCCGGTTTCACGATGAGCCGGATCTCCCTACCCGCTTGCACCGCAAATGTTTTCTCCACCCCTTGGAAGCTGTCAGCAATCTCCTCAAGCTTCTTTAGACGTTTAACGTAGGTTTCCAGTGATTCCCTTCTCGCCCCGGGTCTGCTTGCGGAGATACTATCCGCGCAGATCACCAGAATAGCCTCCAGCGAATTTGGGTCCACATCGTAATGATGTCCCTCCACCGCCAGAATTACTTCCTGCGATTCCTTGTAACGTCGAAGGATATCCGCTCCGATCACTGCGTGCGGCCCCTCCACCTCGAAATCCACGGCTTTGCCCAAATCGTGCAACAGTCCGGCGCGTTTCGCCACTTGGACGTTGGCGCCCACCTCCGCAGCCAGCATACCGGCAAGAAGGCTCACCTCCACCGAATGGTCGAGGACGTTTTGACCGTAGCTGGTTCTATAGTGCATTTTACCGAGTAATTTGATGATATCGATAGATATGCCGGTGACGCCAGACTTTATCACCGCCTCCTCGCCCGCCTCAAGAATGCGTTGATCCACCTCTTGGCGAGCTTTTGCGATCATCTCCTCGATGCGCCCCGGATGGATCCGACCGTCAATAATGAGATTGGTAAGCGCGATACGCGCCACCTCTCTTCGGGTGGGATCGAAAGCGGATAGAACCACCGCTTCCGGTGTATCGTCTATGATCAAATCCACCCCAGTCATCGTTTCAAACGCGCGAATATTTCGCCCCTCCCGACCGATGATCCTTCCTTTCATTTCGTCGTTCGGCAGAGGCACGACGGAGACGGTGGTCTCCGATGTCTGGTCCACCGCGCATCGTTGTATGGCTAAGGTGATAATGCTTCTCGCCTTGCGGTCCGCATCCTTTTTAGCGTCATCCTCAATCTCCCGCATCAACTTCGCCGCTTCCTTGCGGGATTCGTCCTCCACCGCTTTAAGAAAGATGGAACGAGCCTCGTCCACCGTCAATTCGGATATCCGTTGCAGTTCCGTCTTTTGCGTATCAATGATCTGTGTGATTTCGTTATCTTTTTTTTGGAGGGACGCCTCCAAATTATGGAGATTTCGCTCCTTCCTCTCAACGGTTTCAAGCCGTCGATCGAGTGTCTCCTCTTTCTGCGCCAGTCGCCGCTCTAACCTCTGAACTTCCGCTTTCTTTTCACGATTCTCGCGTTCCATCTCCGCACGCAGACGGTAGGCTTCGTCCTTTGCTTCAAGTAATGCCTCTCGTTTGCACGCATCGCTCTCCTTGAGAGCCTCCTCTTTGATCCTTTCCGCTTCCGCGAGAGCTTTTTTGGTTTCCAGATTTAAGAGATTTGCATTTTTCTTATAGATATGGATGTTGTACGCCACCGCCGCAATGCCAAGAAGCAGTGTCGCTATGAACGGTATATATTCCACTTATAAAACACCTCCAGACATTATATGTCTGAGGTAAAGCGTCGATCGACGGTCGATAATAACCATCGATGGCTGGCAGATTCCATTCACCTAATCATTGTCCACCCCCAAGAGGGTGAATACCTTTTCAATTATTCCCGTATTATATCCGCGTCTTAGTAAAAAAGCGAATAACCTTCTTTTTTCCTTCAAATTCATCGGTGCGCCAGAGGAAAGTTGTTTGCGTGCTAGCGAGAACGCTTTATTGATCTCTTCCTCCTCCGATAATTGTTGCAGGGCTTCTCTTATGACGTCCTTGTCAACCCCTCTTTGTAGTAATTCGGATTCCAAACGGACTTTTCCATACCCCTTGGATACGCTCCGGCTTTCTATCCATCGTTGACTATATGCATGATCATTGATCAAGTCGATGCTTTCCAAAGCGGTCAACGTCTTCTCGACCACATCCTCCTCAAAGCCCGATTGCATCAGTTTTCTATGAACCTCCCAGCGCGTGTGCGCTGAGTAGTCTAAATAACGATACGCGATTTGTAACGCCCTTTCGCGTTCCTCCATCTTAAATAACCGTAAAAAAAGAACGAATCAATTCCGGAATCTCCGTGTGTGGAGGGGTATGCCACCCCGATGAAGCGGGTATCGAAGATAGTTGTAAAAGTATGGAAGCCTCGTTAGCGCCGGACGCAGGGCGTTCCCTTACGGACAGTTTGGAATCGGCGAAGAGCACATCCCCCTTGGATAATGATAACACCGTCCATACGGGTTCCGTCGGAACGCGATTTCCCAGCGAAACTCTATCGGAGGATAAATCCGCATGCGATCCGGATATTGCTTCCACATTCAGGTTATCCGTTAGAACAACTCTTATGTCCACCCCCTCGTAATATGCATCCTTCGGTGGTTGAACATGATAAAGTGTTTTCGTTATTTCCCCTGAGAGAGCGTTCGAAAAGCGATATAGCACTTTCAATGCTTTCGCGTTCCGAAAGAGCTCTCTTTCCGCAATCGACACTTCCGGGAGAGCGAATAATTCCAGTGCGAACTTCAATGAGATGAAATCCGGAGAGATGCAGTCTTCGACAGGGATATTCAGACACGCTCGGCGAACAAAATAACCTGCGCGTTCCAGAAAATACATCTCCTGTCCCGTGAGTCCACACTTGGATTTAATCTCCGCTTCCATGCACTTAATCCTCTTTGGTGGTTCACAACTATTTACACGACTACCTAAAGGTAGTTTACCGGAATCCCGATGAAAATGTCCACACATTTTACAAATGTGAAATTCTTCGCGCACACGCGATTATGAGCGGATAATCCGTTTGCGATTAACAATAAAACGCGAGACGGGATGGAAGGAATCCCGTCTCGCCTGTGTCTTAAGGAGCATGAAGCCACTTCATACCCCATTCTTCATCCATACGGTCCCTCTACCTTACCGTGATTTGCTGCGGCGATGAGATCGCCACATCCTCGGGATTGTAGTATGGATAGGCTTTGCTTAACGGTGTGAGGGCTTTGATCGGGTAGTTCGCCTGCACATCATAGGATATGGCGACTTGTTGCCCCGGATCAAGCTTCTGCATGTATATGATCACCTGCCGCGCGGCTATCGTATATTTGCTGATGGTTCCCTGCTTTACGAGAGCGTCCAACTTATCCGGAAGAACGGTGAACCCAGGAGGAACCCCTAAATCGATCAGAGGCATCTCCGCCACTTCACCTGTCATGTTTTTCACTGTGGCGGTCACAGTGGCAACGTCGTTTTGAGCCAGCAGACGCTTATCGTAATTCACCTCGATGGAGAGAATCGGGTGCGTCGGCATCGCCATTCTGTTCCAAGGTTCGTAGTATCTATCCACAATTTGATAAGAGAGGTTTCCCTTGCCCTGGAATTGGAGGTTGATTTGATTGTCGCCGGGTTTGAGGTATTGGGTCAAATCCACCTGATGCATCACATCGCTGTTTTCCGGCGTGATGTCTATGGAGGTCGCTTGAGTTCCATTCGCGGCGATGGTCACTTTGCCGTTAGCGGTTCCCGTTCCATTCGTACTTGCATACAGGAGCGCTTTCAACGACCAAACCGTCCCCTGAGTTGTGCTCCAAGAGCCATAGCTATCCTTGCTTTGCACTAGCTTGGCAAGCGCCTTGTTCGCAAACGTCGGATTGCCGCCCCATCTCACCAACCCGTAAGCGGCTAGCCCGGTGGTCTCCAAGTCGGCGGACGCTTTCACGGCGCCGGTGAAGGTTTGGGTGTCGCTTTCCCACCACGCCGTCTTATCGTCCGTTTTCGCAAGGGAGATGAGATCATTAGCCACCTTGTCCGTGATGGCGTCTCCTTTTGCGGCTCCATCCAGGAAGTTGAGGATAACCGCCAAAGTGTAAGGATCCTTCGCCTCCGATATGTGTGTTTTCACATAGTCCAGCCCCTTTTGAAGCGCGGGCCCTTGGTAACCGGATTCATTCAAAGCCCATCCGACGTAAGCGGTGGTCCTCAGGGCTCCGGTCTGACGGTTGATGATCCCCTCCGCGATGCCCTGATGCGTTTCCAGCCAGGAGCCGTCCGCGTTTTGCTGGTTCGCAAGCCATTGCGCCGTGCGAGTGATAAGGGCGGGGTCCACATTGTAGACATGGGACATGTCGGTGAACTCCAGCAACCCATACGCCGTGAGGATCTGGTTGGCGGGCTCGTTTCCAAACCATGAGAACCCACCCGACTTGCATTCAAATGTGACAAGTCTTTGGTAGCCTATGTTGATATATCCTTCCGCCTTCATCTGAATCTCAGGATTTATCTTCTTAATGCTCTTCAGGTAGTTCAGAATCAGCACGTTCGGGTAGGTTGTCGAACTGGTTTGCTCGAAGCAACCGTTGGGCATGCGCAGCAGTGAATCCAAGCCGTCAACCACTTGGCTGAAGACGCCCGGGTAGAGCTTCACCCAGAGATTCGAGGCGTCCGGTATGGCGTCGGCGGGGATCGTCACGGACTTTTGAACGGAACCCGACAGAGAGTCGTTAATAACGGATCTCTTCTCCTTGCCGTCCGGGAGCACCTGAATATTGCGCTGGATCGCATCGGAGAATTTCGGTCCGATTGCGGTGACTTTCAATGCATGGTTTCCGATCTGCTGCACTGTGATCGGGAAGTAGTGCACCTTCACTTCCCCCGGGTTCATCAGGATTTTCACCGAGGATGATCCCGAAACGGTGAACCAGTCCCCTTTGGATAGATTTAAAGTGACCGTCTGTGGTTCCTTGAGGTAGTTGTAGAGAGCCACGGGTATGCTCACTTGATCGTTTGCAGTGAGGGAGATCGGCAGGTCGATATCCACGAAGAAAGGCTGGAAGCACTTGATTGAGACGTCTCCGCTGCCAAGCAGTCCCGTTGCCGAATCCGCCATCATGCTCATACGCCATGTGGTGATGGAATCCGCCATTGGGATTTTAATCTCCGCTCGGCCGCCATCGTCGGTGATGAGGGTTGGGTTCCAATACATGGTTTCAGGGAAATACTCTCTGGTTCGCGGAGCCGCGTTTTGCTGCGAGACTTTTGACGCTCCTTGATTCACCGTATTGATCGCAGCATTTGAAACAGGCATCTGCATCATAGGTGCGGCGGCTTTTTCCTCTAACACCATTGGGCGACCAAACCCTCCGAATCCGCCCGCCATCGCACCTCCACGGGGCATCATGACGGGTCCAACGCCATCCTCCATTGCCATTCCTCCGATGGGACCTTCCCATGGGGTGATATCGGAGATGTCGTCCTCCGTATTCCATTTGCCATCCGGCCCTGCGGAGGAGATAGTGAAGTATCCCAGGCGTGGAAAGACGCCGCCTGAGTTTATTCTATAAGGATGCCCCCACGGGTCCAAAGTCTGTTGCGTTGTGAGAAAACCCGCTTGATGTAACGCCGATAATGCGTTTTTATCCGTAAGAAGCGCCTGATTATTCTTATTGTATTCAGCGATGGCGTCCCTTATTTGTTGCCAACTGCGTTGCATGATGGTGACTGCTTTGGCGCGGATTGTCTCCCAATGTTGCATCCATGTGTTCGTGTTAATGGTATTGGATGGCCGTTCCGGGACTGCGGCGAAGAGCATCGCGGCGGCGCGTTGCTTTTCAGGGTCGGTGAAGAAGATATCCCTGCGTAATGGCGGGTGAATGAGAAAGCTTGGTTTTAATCCGTGTATCTCATACTTGGGCTCCATCAAATCCCTTTCCAAAGTGAAATATATCTTCTCCAGACCGGGTTGCAACTCCGCGAGTGCATAAACGCTTTCATCCACCACGGAGAGCCCCAGCGCTGCGGCGATCGGTCTGTTTTGAGAATCCTTGACCAGGAATTTAATGGTTGCGTCTGAACCGGGCTTATATACCGCTTGATCCGCAGTTGCGGTTATCTTGAGATCATCTGCAGGCGAGATGACGAGTGTACGCATGTCGCGAATGATATCCTCGTTAGGCAGTATCTGGTAGGCGTCCACGCGGATGGTGCCCGTCATATCCGGGGTTGCGGTTAGCGTGAAGCGACCTTCGCCTTGCTTGATATCCATCGCCTTGGTCAGTATGGTTTGGTTGTCTCTAAGCACATCCAGATAAACGGAACCGGATTTAATTGACGAAAGGACGGTGAATCGTATCTTTTGCCCAACTTTCGCGATCGTTTGGTTCGCTCGCAGGATGATACCTTCGGGAATGGAGGATTGTCTCAGAGTGGTTTCATAATGCATTTTCCGCCCCGAACGGTCCTCCGCATTGATCACAACCTTGTAATCATGCTTTGGCGCAGGAGTGAACTCGTAGACGGCTATGCCCAAATCATCCGTTTGAAGCTTTTGGCTTTGAGCGCCGTTATCCAAGGAGGCGTTTAACGTGATATGCTTTAGAGGTTCCCCGTTCGGTGACGCCGCGCTGATGTAGAGGCGGTTTTTCACGTTCGGCACGATGGTTTGGGTCTCGGGGACGGTTACAATCGAGATAGGGTCTTTCACCACGGGAAGTATTTTATCCATCTCCTGTGAATGCTCAGCCGTATCCTTCACATTAATATTGACGTCGAGAGATGCTTGACCTTGGGAGAGAGGCTGGCCTATGAAGTTGAGCGGCAGTTCATAATCGAATTTCCAGTCGCCATTCTCATCCGTCTTGCCCGTGATATCTTTCAACTCAGAAACAGTCACATCCATTGTGGAGAGCTTTGCCGTGACCGTTCCACCCGCCACTGGTTTGCCGAAGAAGTATTCAGCGTGCACCGTTCCATGCAGTATCTCGCCTGGGAGGTACCACTCCTTGTCCGGTGTGAAGGTGATTTTGAATTTGGGCAGTACGTAACGCTTAACCTCCACCTTTTTTTCAGCGCTTGCGTCCGGCAGGATGGCGTGTAGAGTGAATACCCCCATGTTGACTTCATCCGCAAGGACGAAATCCGCCGACGCCACCCCGTAACGGGAGAGGTTCCCCGTATTTTTGAAGACTTTGTTTCCGCGGGCGTCCTCCACTTCGAAAGTCACCGGTTCTCCGGAAATGGGACGATTTGTCCCTTCATCCATCGCCAGCACGCGCATGTGGATGGTTTGGGAGGGCTGGTAGAGCGGTTTGTCGCATGTGAGGAGGATTCGCGCACCTTTGGTTAGTGTGATTGGCAGACTCAGATTATCCGCTCCAATCGTCGACGCGATATCTATGTCGAGTGTGTAGGAACCTGGAGAGGCGGGGGGAACATTGAGCTTCGCGTCCAATGTGCCCAGTGAATCCGTCTTGGAGGTCATAAGTTGCCAAGTCGAGTGTCCCCGACCGGTTGAGGCTATAGTAAGCTTCACCGAGGAGGCGACAGGCTTGCCCGTTTGATGGTTGGTGACGATGATCCGCAACGCCACCGGACTTCCGATAAGCCATCGGTTTTGACCGATAATTCGCACCTCCAAAGGAGAGGGGATCAATGGGTTGTTTCCCTGTGCGAGGGAGATCGCGAGCGGAAGACATAGCAGCAACGGGATAACCGATAATATTCCAAATATGGTCTTTTTCATGGCGGTTGTCCTTCCTGAGTGTGAGTGATGAACGCGAATAAGACGTTGCGATTGATTGGAAGGTTACAAATTATTTTTAAGCATCTCATTTTCGTCTTTCATCAAAACGCTCACGAATCATCACGCCGCTTCTCTGTCCCCTCAGGTGTCCTTCCTCGCTCTGGGATGCGCTTGATCGTACTCTTCTCGCATACGCGTTTGTGTGACATGGGTGTAGATTTCGGTGGTGGAGAGGTCGGCGTGTCCCAGCAACTCCTGAACCGCTCTCAAATCGGCGCCGTTTTCAAGCAAATGAGTGGCGAAGGTATGACGCAGAACATGGGGGGTGATCTTAAGCCTCTCTCCCGTAACGCCGGCATACCGGTCAAAAATTCGTCTTATTCCGCGATCCGAGATTCTCTCGCCGAATTTATTTAACAAGAGCGCCGCGCTTTCCCCCTTAAGGCAGCGAGAGGCAAGGCGTATTCGCCCGTCCTTTAGGTATCGTTCGATAGCCGCGGACGCCCTTGATCCGATCAGAGCTATGCGATCCTTCCCGCCCTTGCCGTGTCGGATTCTAATTTCGCCCTCCTCCAAGTCGATATCCTTCAGATCGATACGCACTAACTCGCCCGCCCTTATGCCGCTTGCGTAAAGAACCTCCAGTACCACCCGATCCCTCTGACCGGCGGGAGTGGTGTCGGGGCTGTTCAGCAGTGATTCCATTTCGTCCTGTTGAAGGAACTTTGGAAGGGAGCGTTGTTTACGCGGAGCCATAAGCCCTTTCGAGGGATCGTGGGAGACAAGACCTTGTCGGCGCGCCCAGCGGAAGAACGCGCTTAGCGAGGCTTTTTTGCGGGCGAGAGTGGATCGAGCAGCGTTGCGATGGTAGAGGGATGAGAGAAAATCGCGAAGGATTGCGAGGTTGACATCCTCGATATTGTCGATCCTCTTGAGTGCTATAAACTGAGCGAACTGTTTTAGGTCGCTTGAATAGGCGTGGAGCGTGTGGGGGGAGTAGTTGCGGCTCTCCTTGAGGTCCATCAGATATTGGAATACTCTTTTCTCCAAGTTGTTCATGCATGTTGTCCTATGGATCGGATTGGTACCCCGTCTAAATTGTATCATAAATGAGTTGAACAAGATGAATGAATACAGGGAGATGTGCGTTGGAAAACGGTTGGATGTTCGAAATAGTTCAAGCCTTTTTAAGGACGCCCTTTCCACATGCAGCGATGGTTATGATCCCTGTGGCGAGCAACGCAAGCGCAAGGATGAACTGTCCCGTCCAGTTATTATGGGTTATCTGGTGAACATATCCGATCATGTATGGGCCGGCGAACCCGCCCAAGTTGCCTATGGCGTTGATGATTCCAATGCCCGCTCCCGCAACTTCAGTTGCAAGCATGGCGCTGGGGATCGCCCAGAAGGGACCGAACGGTGCGTATACTCCTATGGCGGTAAGAATTAGAAATATCAGTTCCAGTATCGGGGAGCGCCCCACGCATTGTCCTCCGATCAGACCCACCACGCCCACCGCCAAAGGTGCATACACGTGAGTTGGGCGGTCCATTCTCCGATCCGACCAAACGGAATTGACGATCATCGCAACCAATGCAAACGCGAACGGAATGGCGCTGATCCACCCCACGACGGAGGAGCCTTCCGAGGCACTGAACCCTTTCACGACACTCGGCGCCCACATGGTGAATCCGTACATCCCCGCCATCCAAAAGAAATACGCCAAGGACAACCCAAGCACTCTGCGGTCGGACAGCGCAGCCGCATAGCCTCCGGATAGGGGTTTGACAGCGTTTTCCGCTCTTAGACGCTCCTCGATATATTCGCGCTCCTCATTTGTAATCCAGCGAGCCAGGTTTGGTCGATCCGCGATGAGCAGCCACCAAACCGCAACCCAGATCAACGGAGGCAAACCTTCCAATATGAACACCCATCTCCACGAGACAAGTGTTAACAGCCAGCCCGTGATTGGCGCCATGATGACCGCTGATGCAGGCATGCAAATCATCCAAAAAGCGTTAGCTCGCGCCCTTTCCTTTTGGGGAAACCATGTCGACAATAGCACCAACACGGAAGGCCACACCCCGCCCTCGAAAACGCCGACTACAAACCTGACGACATAGAGCTCATTTCTCGTTTCAACCATCCCTGTCGCCATGGCTGAAAGACTCCATAAAACCATCAAGACGGCGACAACTCTCCGCGCCCCCCAGCGGCTTGCGAGTATGCCTCCGGGGATTTGCAACACCATGTATCCAACGAAGAAAATGCCCGCAGCGAAACCGGCGTCCGCGCTCGTCAGCCCGAAACTTTTGTCGACATAGGGTAAAACCATCGCAACGTTGATTCGATCCATGTAGGCTAGGATGTACATCACCATCGCCACGGGGATAATATGCATCCATCTTTTGGCTGGAACATCGGTATTCATGGGGGGGCTCATCCTTCTGAGTGTCGATTTCGTCACATTGGAAAATGAAATAGGTAATTGCAGGAATCAAACGCGTTATCTGATCTTTTATTTACCCTCTAAAACGCCATTTTTTGCAATCGAATTTTGCGATATAGTAACAGGCGGGATTGATGTTAATGCATCATCATGCCTCCTCCCCCTTTGGTGTTCCTTAGGAAAAGAAGCAGGGGGAGGATCAGAATGAATGCAATACCAATGGCGAGAAAGGCGTCCTCGAAGGCGAGAATGTTGGATTGCAGCTGAATCACTCCATCCAATATGCCGAACGCCTGATGATAGGCTACGATGTAGGGCGATCCGGAGTGCATGAGGTATTGCGTGTATGCCTGGATGCGTTCGCGGAGAAGGGGGTTGTAGATATTCGCATGGTTTACAAGGATGGCGCGGTGATACGACACGCGGTGATCCAGGTATGTGGAGAGCAGGGCGATGCCGAGGCTGCCCCCCCATTGTCTGGTGAGGTTGAATATTCCCGACCCGTCCGCCATCTCCTGCCCCTTCAGACCGCCCAGTGTCGCGAGAGACAACGGGATGAATAACAATCCAAGTGCGAATCCTTCCAGTAGAAATACGTTGAATATCTGTTCCGGTCCGGTATCCATCGTGACCGACTTCAGAAGATACATTGCGGCTAAAAAGCTAAGGCAACCCACCGCCACCAGACTCCGAGCGGAGAACCGATTGGTGAGTTTCCCCACGACACCCATGGAAATTGCCGATGCAACCCCCATGGTGATAAGCATTTTCCCTGTGTCGAAGGCGGTGTAGCCGCGAATATTCTGCAGGAAGAGGGGCAACAGGAAGATGCTGCCATACAGTCCGACGCCCAGGACGATGGAGATAACGGATCCGGCGGAGAGGGAGCGATTCCTCAATGCGCGAAGATTGACCACATGGTAATCGATGCTAAGCTCGCGCCACACCAGCAGGATCAAATTAATTACAGCGATGGTGAAGAGCCAGCAGATGAGGTCTGACTGGAACCAGTCCTCTCGAGTCCCCTTTTCAAGGAAGGTTTGCAGACACCCCAGCCCTACGGTTAAAAAAAGCATCCCCCACCAATCCACCTTGGATGCGCCCCTCTCAGCATGAATCGAATCACGCATGAAAAGGAGCGTGAGTGTCGCCGAAAGAACGCCTATGGGGATGTTGATGAAAAATATCCAGTTCCAGGAATAGTTATCGGTAATCCACCCTCCTATTGCGGGTCCGATGGTGGGGATCGTCATGACCCCGATGCCGAAGACCCCCAGAACCATGCCCTGTTGCTCAGGCGGGAATATCTCCAGAAGTGTCGCCATCGCCGTGGATAGGAGAGCAGCGCCTCCCACGCCCTGCAACACTCGGAAGAGGATCAGCATGTTTAGGCTAGTGGAAATTCCGCAGAAAAATGACGAGATGGTGAAGAGTATGATGGACCCGGCGAGGTAGTTCCTCCTACCGAAGTATGCGGATAGCCAGCCGGTGAGAGGGAGGATAACCACGTTGGAAATCATATAGGCGGTGGATACCCAGTTGATCTCATCCACCGTAGCTCCGAAGTTGCCCATCATTGTGGGAATCGCCACGTTCACGATGCTGGTGTCCAAAGCTTCGAGAATCGAGCCCAGCATGA
Organism: Chthonomonadales bacterium; assembly: GCA_027459625.1. Classification (GTDB taxonomy): domain Bacteria; phylum Armatimonadota; class Chthonomonadetes; order Chthonomonadales; family CAJBBX01; genus DTKV01. The sequence goes on along the minus strand of DAIDHP010000013.1, from coordinate 16,376 downwards.
GAGCGAAGAGCACCATCCAGCGCATGGCTTCCGTGTATCCGGCGTAATTTACATCCGATTGTTTAATGGAAGTGACGGACATGATAATGGATTGGGGGAGTTTACGGGCGGACACTCCCCCTTATTACTTTCACTTTGTGGCGACCGATGTCTCCACCGACATTCCCGCCCGGAGTTGATCCATATCCGGTTGTCCGGAATCAAACACGACTTTGACGGGGATACGTTGAACCACCTTGGTGAAGTTACCGGTGGCGTTATCCGGGGGTAGCAGTGCGAAGGTCGCTCCGGAAGCCGCCGCGATACTGTTCACCTCGCCGGTAAAAGTGCGACCAGGTATGGCGTCCACTTGAATCGTCGCCTTGTCGCCCGGAAGAATTCCCGGCAACTGTGTCTCCTTGTAGTTGGCGACGACCCAAATATCATTTCGAGGCACCAGAGCCATAAGAGGAGTGCCGATGGATACCAACTCCCCCTGCTCCACGGTCTTCTTATTCACTCTTCCATCGCAGGGTGCGTAGATGCGGGTGTAAGCGAGTTCGATGGCTGCTTCGTGGAGCGCCGCTCTCATCTGCTCGATCTTCGCCAACGCTTGCGACTGTGCGGTTTTGCTTAAACGAACCTGAGTGTGCGCCGTTTTCGCTTGAAAGAGCGACCCAGTGGCTTGTTTGCGTCGTGACATGGAGATCATCACGTTTCTTTTCATTGCAACGTACGCCGCGAAGCTTTGTCCGATCTGCGCCTGGGCGGCGAAAGCCTCTTGCTTACGCATGTTGATGGTTCCCTGCGCTTCCTTGACGGCGGCTTCCGCAGCGGACACCGCTTGTTTTGCGGAGCTTAACTCGGCTTGACGGGAGCCGACATTGGAGCGAGCCTGAGCGATCTGCTCTCTTGCAGCTTGAACCTGGGCATCAAGAGATTTATAGGTTGCCACGGCTTGATCCAGCGTTTGTTCGCTCACGGCTCCCTGAGCCCTTAATCCGGTGTAACGTTGCACGTCCCTTTTCGCCTTGGTTTCCTGAGCCTCGATGGACGCCATGTTCGCCTGTGCCGTCTTCACCGCAGCCTTCGCCGTTTGCAACTGAGCCTCGGCTCCCGTCACGGCGTCCTTGGTTTGCGCGAGGTTCGCCAGAACCGCGTTCAACGTGGCTTGAGCCGTCTGAACCGCCGCCTGAGCGCTTGCGGCGTTCGCCTGGGCGGATTTCACCGCCGCCTGAGCGGCAAGAGTGTTGGCGTGCGCGGCAAGGATGCCGCTTTTCGCCTGTCCCAAACCGCCTTCAGCCTGCATGATCTGAGCGTTGCCCGTTTCGGAGGTGAGAGCCACATTGACCCCGGCCCCTTTTGCCGTAGCGATGGCTGCGTCAAGATTTGCCTTGGCTTGCTCATACGCCGCACGAAAGGTGGAATCGTCCAGCAATACCAGCAAATCGCCCTTTTTCACATACTGGTTGTCCTCCACATAGACCTTCTCGACTGTTCCTGAAACCTGAGGGGAAATCTGGATTACGTCGGTGGTGAGATAGGCGTCATCCGTGTCGGCGTGAGTGGTTATGTAACGCCAGAAGTGATATCCGTAAATCGCCCCGAATATAACCAATATCGTCACAATGGGGATTACGACCATTCTTTTTTTGAACCCGCCGTTTCCATTGCTTGGAGATGTGGGTGCGCTTGCTGGCTCGGTATTCGGTTGGTTGGCGTCAGGATTAGATTCGGAAGCCATATTTATTCTCCAATTCAGATTGTTACGATATACGCCTCATATCCATATTCGGGCTCGCGAGGAAAGGTGACGAGCCTCGTTTTTTTGAATTTATTATTCAACTGTTTTCGTGTCATTTTGCATCGAATAGTTCGCCAATATCGTCTCGGCGGAAGAGTTGGACTTATAGTTTTTCCTTTGAAACTCCGATAGCAATCCAAGGAACATAAGATCCACGATTTGTATCGTCTTCGAAAGAATATCCTCTCTTCCCCCTAATTCCTTCGGACTCAGGTTATGTGGAAGCAGAGAACTTGTTGCCGTTAAAAGGAGTTGGGAGGTGCGATACGCATCCTGGCATTTAATTGAGCCATCCTTGATGCCATCCTCTATCGCCATGGCGATAATACGAGCCTCCTTCTCAATATATTGGCTTCTACGTTGAAGAAGTTCGACTCGCAGGGTGCTTAAGAGATCGTCCAAACTCTGCGCGTATTTTTGGGCGCTATCAAACCGCTCCATCACACGCACGCACAGCATGGTTCTCACGCGATTCACCGGGCAGTCCGAGGATCGGGCGATAGCCTCCAGTTTGGCGTGCACCTTCGCCGTTTCCCTGTCCAAGATGGAAAAAGCCAGTTCCTCCTTATTTCTAAAGTGGAGATACAGGGTGCCTTTTCCGGTGCCGGCCTCTCTTGCGATATCCTCCATTGTCGTTTTTTTATAGCCGTACCGCTCGATTAGCTTTTCCGCTGCGTCGAGGATAATGGATCGGATATCGGTTTCAAAACGATGGATGCGCATTAATCGCCCTTCTGACTAATGACCAAAAACGTCTATTAGTCATATTATACCGCTAGCAAAAGGAAATAATTACACATCATGAACGCAAACCCAAAAAAAACGTTGGGCATTACATCCATCGCCTTATTGACAAGCGAGGGCTGTATGGATATACTCAAGTTAGAAAATTGGAATCGTCCTAATATCGACCACTGGATTTGCTTCCGAGGATTAGTGGTTTACTTGTGTTGCTTACGGTAACCGCCGTTGGTTGAGACAAGGGAGGCGTCTGAAATGCTTCAGCAAGCGATGATAATTTCCCAAGCTCGTGAGAGTTATTATGAAAAAGCGATTTTTCACGCTATAAGAGGAGCGATCATCCTGGTTGTGGGCTTGATACTCCTTTGGGTGGAACATTCCGTCGTCGCCATGATTAAGTCCTCTATGTGGATAAGCATCGCGGTTGCGGTTCCGATGATTCTGATTACACTTGGGATATGCATCCTACTCTGGGCGGTATGGGTTGTAATACAATCCAATCGAATTTCGTATGTTACAGTGGGATGTCCTTATTGCGACGAACCGGTGCAATTCACCGCTCAGCCAACCTCGGATTTCGACTGCCCCTATTGCCATCGTCATGTTCAGTTCGAAGATGGCTTTATGTTGCCTGTGCAGGTGGTCGAGTGCACTTTCTGTTCCGCGAAACATCGGGTATCCATCAAGGCGCAGTCCTACACTTGCGACAGATGCAATCAAGTGATCAAGTTAACCACGACCGCTGAGCAGGAAGCCGCCCAGCCGCGTGCGGATACCTATTACGATGTAATATTGACCCAAGCGGGACGAAACGCCGACGAGGTTGCAATGGCGTTGCAATCGATCATGGTGTGCACTTTGAAAGAGGCGAAGATGGTCATCGAGCGTTTGCCCGCCCCTGTGGCTCAGGATATACCTTACATCAAGGCGGAGAGCATTCGGGATCAATTGCGCGGGCTTGGAGCCATGGCGATTATGATCCCGGGCAATCGCATTCCAACGTGACATGCCCGATACGCGGAAAAAGTCAATATGAGTGTTGGGTGCTGTGATATCCGCTTTTCAAGCTGATCATCAAGCATCAAAGAAGCGTTGCCATCATTTTAGATGAATTTCGCCATTTCTGGATTTACATGCAAGGAAAAGGAAAGAGTAAATATGCCGGATTACATAGTCATGTATGGGGTTCAATGGTGCCCGGACTGCTCCCGGGCTAGAAGGGTGTTGAAGCGTCACGGTATTGAATACAAAGAGATAGACATAGACAGAGAGAGCGGCGCAGAGGGTAAGATGCGATCCCTCAACGGCGGCTCGGGCAAGGTGCCCACGCTGATTATAGGAGAGGAGACTCTCATCGAGCCTTCCGATCAAGATTTAACGAGCGCGCTGAGGCGGCAAGGGCTAATTAACGAGCAGGAGGAGCAGTCAAATCCCACCTTGCTCGATAAAATTATCACGGTCATTCGAAAGTAATGTCTTTGTCACTCTGAGCATAGGGGTCGGTTATGCCAATAAACTAATCATGATTTTCGGAACTGCAGAAGTAAAAAAGACGTTTAATAATTTAAGGACGAATGCAACGACCAAATAAAAGGGATTAAGTCTTGACTTCGTCGGAGGTCGAGAGATGTCATGGCGACAGATTGGCCATCAGGAAGCTGGCCCCTTCCAAGCGAACAATTTAAAGATATGCGAGCTATGCGGTGCGCTTAACCTTGCGAAGAACAAGGAGTGTTTCGTCTGCGGATGGAGAGGCAAGTTCGACAGACGGGTTGAGGTAGTGCAGCTTGCAATGGAAGTGATGATACGGCGTCATGGGCGGTTGGAACTGCAGATGATATCAAGTCCGTCCGCGTTGCATGCCGCCACCAGCTCTTCCAGATTCGCTCGATTTCGAAGCTTATGCGCTAGGATTATGGACTGGTTTTTTGGCAAGAATGAATGAATGCGTTTCGGGCGATTTATACATCGTTATCAACTCGTTCATTACCGAAATGGAAATACATAGTGTGTGGTCTGCAGGGTTAGAAAATTAAGACGCCAATTTTCTCCCCTTGCATAATAGGCGAACGTCTCATAGAATATTCACATTCGATAGTGCAATCGCAGCCCTGTCCTGTATTCGTCAAGCCTCTCCCCCCATAGGTTCCTTCTTATAGTGGTATAATATTAATGCATTCGATTCATAAGTGTTAGAGTGGGCGATGTCCCACTCTTTTTAATGGAATTTAAACGGTTGCCTGGTTGGATGCTCGCCATGTGAAAAGATGCGGCTTGTCGAGGGCGACCTTTAACACGATTACTATAATGTCGCACGGTTTAAAGGGAATGCCTAAACGCGTGGAATTGCGAACGATGGCATTGGAAATCGCATCGATCGCCCTTAACGCAGGGAGAATACGGAAATGAGGTAAATCGAAACTATGATGGGAATTCGTGTCAGCGAACTGGCGAAAGAGATTGAAATGTCCAACACGGAGTTGCTGAGCGCTCTTGAGGATTTGGGAGTGCCCGCCACGGGGGTTGCATCCATTATTGATATGGATACCGCCCAGGCGATCCGAGAGATGTTCGGTAAAGGCGTGGAGGGACGAAAGACTGTGGAGATAGCCGCAGGAGCCACTGTGAAGGACTTGGCCACAGCAATGGGGGTGCCTCCGTCCGATGTTCAGAAACGTTTGATGAAAATGGGGGTTTTGGCGGCGATCAACCAGCGTTTAAGCGCCAGCGCGGCACAGAAACTGGCGGGCGTCTACGGTTTTAACGTCAAGATGAAGTTGGAGCAGAAGTCCGTAGCGCCGGTAAATGCGCCTAAGCATAAAAGTCCGGGGGGAGGCATGCAGCCCCGCCCGCCGGTTGTCACCATCATGGGGCATGTGGATCATGGCAAAACCACCCTGCTTGACGCCATACGTCACACAAACGTGGTTGAGGGGGAGTTCGGAGGAATCACTCAGCATATCGGCGCCTATCAAGTGGAGGTGGACCACGACGGCGAGAAGCGTAAAATCACCTTCCTCGACACTCCCGGGCATGCGGCGTTCACCGCGATGCGCGCCAGAGGCGCCAGCGTCACCGATATCTCCATTCTCGTGGTTGCGGCGGACGACGGCATTATGCCGCAAACGGTCGAGGCTATCGATCATGCTCGCGCTGCGGAAGTCCCCATCATTGTCGCGATTAACAAAATCGACAAACCCGACGCCAATCCGGATCGCATCAAAACACAATTGACGGAATACAACATCGTACCGCGTGATTACGGCGGAGAAACGGAATGCGTTTTAATTTCCGCCAAGAAGAAGCAGGGCATGGAAGATTTGCTCGAGCATATTCTGTTTCAGTCGGATTTGATGGAACTCAAAGCCGATCCGCATGCAAAGCCTGCGGGGGTGATCGTGGAGGCGAAGCAGGAGGTTGGCAGGGGACCCGTCGCCACCGTGTTGATGAATCAAGGTACGCTTCGAGTGGGCGATAACGTGGTGTGCGGCTTGGCTTACGGCAAGGTCCGCGCGATGATGAACGACCGCGGTGAAAGGTTGAACAAAGCCACTCCCGCAATGCCCGTCGAGATTATCGGATTGTCGCTCGTGCCCAAAGCGGGGGATAAGTTGGAAGAGGTGAAGGACGAGCGAACCGCTCGCCAGATCGCGGAACAGCGCCAGCAGAAACAACGCTTGAACCGTTTGGCGGCAAGCCATCGAGTGACCTTGGAGGATATTTATCGGAGAATTCACGAGGGTGAGGCGAAGGATCTGAACCTCATAGTGAAAGCCGACGTGCAGGGATCCGTCGAAGCGGTTGTCGGTCAGTTGCAGCAGTTACCACAAAACGAGGTGAAGTTGAATGTAATCCACAGCGGAGTGGGGACGATATCCGAGAATGATATCACGCTAGCCTCGGCTTCGGATGCAATTGTGCTTGGATTCAATGTACGCTCCGATCAGCCCGCACAGAACGCGGCGGAGAGAGAGAAGATTGATGTTCGCACTTATCAGGTCATCTATGAACTGACGGAATCCGTCGAGCGTGCGATGAAGGGGATGCTTGAGCCTGTTTACGAAGAGATTCAGATGGGTAAGGCGGAAGTGCGACAAACCTTCCGCACTCCGAAGGGTGTAATCATCGCCGGCTGCCTGGTGACCGAAGGAAAAGTGACGCGAAACGCCGAGGTGAGAGTGATTCGCGGCAAGGAGACGGTGTTTACAGGTAAAATCGAATCTCTGAAGCATATCAAGGATGATGTGAGGGAGATGGCTCAGGGCTTCGAATGCGGTATCGTTGTGGCCGATTTTACGGATGTCCAGGTTGGAGATATCTTGGAAACCTTCGAGATGAAGCAGTTGGAGCGAAAGCTGGAGTAAATCAGGGCGAGTTTTCGCCATAATGGAAAGCGGTGCGAGGGCGATGTCAACAATACGTCAGGAACAGATCCAAAACAGGCTGATTGAAGAGATCAGCGGAATGCTAAGGCGCGATCTGAAAGACCCTCGCCTGGGCTTCATCACCATTACAAGCGCGGAGATAAGCCGTGACTTGCGGAATGCTCAGGTCTATGTTAGCGTATTTGGTGATGAGGAACAGCGAAAGAACAGCATGATAGCGTTGCAGAGAGCCACGGGTCGAATTCGCGGGGAGTTTGCGCGCCGCGCTCATCTGCGTTTCGCACCCGAAATCATCTTTCGTTTCGATGAGGGCATCGCCAAAGGCGCCAGAATTTTTGAACTGCTTAATGAAATCAAAACGGAATTAACGAGTAATGAAATCAACCCTGAAGCAAGCGGCGGAGGCGATCTTCAGAGCGAATAGAATCGCGCTCGCTTCGCATATCAACCCGGACGGGGATACGCTTGGCAGCATGCTGGCTCTGACCCAAGCTTTACGCTCCATGAATAAAATCGCCATACCATTATCCCAGCACGGAGTGCCGGAAATATACCGCTGGTTGCCCGGGGCGGAGTTGATAAGGACGAATACGGAAGAGCGGGATTTTGATCTGGGCATCATATGCGATACCGGTTGCACGAAACGCATTGGAAAAGATATCGCCCCCGTTATCGATTCCGCTCGCACCACCATGAAGATCGACCATCACCTTGCGGAAGGGGATTTCGGTGACATACGCGTGGTGAATTCCCGCGTCGCCGCCACGGGCGAATTGGTTTACTCTTTGTTAAAAGAGATGCGCGCGCCTTTTAACAGAGCCATTGCGGAGAATCTGTTATGCGCGTTGATTACGGACACCGGATCGTTTCGTTTCATGAATGTCACCTCCCACACCTTCCGCATATCCGCCTCATTAATGCAGTTTGGCGCGTGCCCGGCGGCAATAAGCGAACTCGTCTTTGAAAGCCGCTCATTTGCGAGCATTAAATTGCTCGGCAGAGCCCTTGACGCCTTAAGCGTGAGCGATGATGGATTAATCACTTGGTCGTTTCTGAGAGCCAGCGATTTTCTCGAGTTGGAGGCTAGCGACGAGGAGACTGAAGGAATCGTCAACCATATCCGCGCCGTGAGAGGGGCTCAGGTGGGGGTGCTGTTTCGGGAGGTGCCCGGCATGAAAATAAGAGTGAGCATTCGATCGCGCGAGGGGTACGATGTTAACCTCGTGGCGCAGGATTTTGATGGCGGCGGTCATCGTCAGGCTGCGGGATGCTCGATGGATCCTCCGCTGGATGATGCCATTATTCGAATGCTAAAACGAATCCGCGAAGGTTTTTCCAACCCAACGAATACTATGAACCTCCAACCCGTCTCATCTTCTTCCCATACCTCGCGCGGAGAATGATGGATATCAACGGAATCCTTATCATCGACAAACCCCAAGGCGTAACCTCGCATGACGTAGTGGCGAAAATAAGAAAGCTTATTGGCGTGAAGCGTGTGGGGCATACCGGGACTCTTGACCCCATGGCGACGGGTGTTCTTGGGATATGCATTGGCAAGGCAACTCGTATAGCTGAATATCTATCTTCGAATGACAAGGAATACGTGGCCGAAGCCGTGTTCGGCATCGTAACGGATAGTTTGGACACTACGGGGCGGGTGATGGACAGCGCGGACGCCTCCGCTGTTGGTGAGGAGGATATTCTTGCCGCAACTCGGAGTTTTGTCGGGGAGATACTGCAGATACCGCCCATGGTGTCGGCGGTGCATCACGAGGGAAAACGCCTGTATGAACTCGCCCGGGAAGGCAAGCGGATTGAACGACAACCGCGCAGGGTTACTGTAAGCAAAATGGAGTTGCTGGAGTTCCATCCGGGAGAACATTCTGTGGCTAAATGGCGTGTGGAGTGTTCAAGCGGAGTGTATGTTCGATCCCTGTGCGCTGATATCGGGGAAAAGCTTGGCTGCGGCGCCGCCATGTCCTCCTTGCGGCGAATAAGAACGGGTGTGTTCGATATCGGTAACGCGCTCACTTTGGATCATATCAAGGATCTGCGGGAATGCGGAAGGTTGGCTGAGGCGCTCACACCCATCCCAATTGCGTTGAAGGAATGGGGAAGCGTGGTTTTGGATCATATCCTGCTGGAACGAATATTGCATGGGCAAGTAATTCAGTCTCCCGTCTCCTTTGATGCGGAGGAAAAGGTGCTTTTACTAGATGATAAGGGCGAGGCGGTGAGCTTGGCACATTATCGAGAAGGCGCACTTTCGCCTTTTAAAGTGTTGGTATGAGGGTGATTATGCGCCCGTAATACCAACACAAAAAAATGTATACGAGGGATAGATCAGGGAATGCGAATTTGGCGTGGTTTGGAGCAGATTGATACGACGTTTCTTCGGTCATGCGTGGCGGTGGGATCCTTTGACGGAGTGCATCTGGGACATCGCTTGCTTATTCGTTCCACCATTGAGGCGGCGAAGGAACGCGGCGTGGAATCGATTGTCTTCACTTTCGATCATCACCCCTTGGAGATCATCGCCCCGGAACGTTTTCATGGTTATCTCGCCACCTTCGATCAGAAGATAAGAGAGATCAACAAATTAGGATGCGATCATCTTGTCATAGCGCATTTCGACAAAGCGCTTCGGGAAACCACGCCGGAACAGTTCGTAACGCATATTCTGCTGCAAAAACTTGGAGCCTCCGCCATATTTGTGGGGGAGGATTTTCGATTCGGCAAGAATCACCAAGGGGATGTGAGGTGCCTCGCCCGTCTCCAAACCCGGTATGGCTTTGAAACACACGCCCTCCCCCTTAAATTGGTTAACGGGAAAAAAGTGGGAAGCAGCGAGATTCGTGAATTGCTGAAATGCGGCGAGGTGGGCAAGGCGCGGGAGATGCTTGGACGTGCCTATTCCTTGGAGGGTAGCGTGGTGGAGGGCAAGCGTCTTGGAAGAACCATGGGGTTCCCGACCGCTAATATCTCTCTTAGCATAAGACAGATACTTCCTGCGGATGGAATCTACGCCGGAAGAGTGCGGTGGGGGGATGGGGTTTGGAAAGCCGCCGTCAGCATAGGGTTTCGTCCCACTGTCAACGGGGCGGAGCGAACCATTGAGTCGTTCCTCCTGGATTTCAACGGGAATTTGTATGGCGAGTTAATCGAAGTGGAGTTAGTGGAGCGTCTTCGCGAAGAGCGCCGTTATGACACTTTGGACGCACTGAAAGATCAGATCTCCCGGGATGTGCTGGATACCGACCGGATTGTAACCCTCCTCTGAATTACAGACAGCCGCGCTTTTTTACGTCTTGTGAACCGTTCCTTTCCTCATTTTCCAGCACGACGCCCCCCCCTTCCCTGCCGCACTTGCAAAGCCTGGCTATGGTACAATACGGGGGAGAGCGACGATTGAAGACGCTCTTCCGGGAGGCATGCCATGAAGCATGATCAGTTGTGGAAGGATGTGCTATGGACATTTTTTCGTGAATTTCTGGAGCTTTTCTTTCCAAATGTTGCCGACCATATCGATTTTGATCACTTGCGTTTGTTGGCAAAGGAGCTATTCACGGATATTCCGCAGGGGTTGAGGCGTGAGCCGGACATACTGGTGGAGGCGAGTACAAAAACAGGAGAGGTTGAGTTGTTGCTGATCCATATCGAGGTTCAGGCGAAACGCGAGCGTGACGTGCCTTTCCGGATGTGGGAGTATTACAGCTTGCTCCGTTTGCGCAAGAGACATCCTGTGCTTCCCATCGTGGTATATCTGTCTTCCGGAACGGGTGGTGTTGTGAAGGAGCGTTATTCGGAATCTCTATTTGGCGAGGGGGTTTTGACATTCGAATAAACTGCGATTGCGTTGCCCGATCTGTCTGCGGAGGAGTATTTTGATCGAGACAATGTTTTGGCTCCTGCATAGAGCGCTCTTATGCGCAGCAATGAGGAGGATCGTGTCACACGTAAACTGAAAGCGTATGAGCGATTGGCGCGCTTGAGAATGGACGAAGCGAAACGCTCCTTGCTGTTTAATGTGGTGAACCAATACATACCTCTTGCCCAATCGGAGAAATTTGTGTTGGTACGAAGGATGAAACAAACGGAATCAAAGGAGGTGATTGAATTGCTTACGGAATGGGAGGAAGAGGCGATGAAAAAGGGCGTATCCCAGGGCGTATCCAAAGGGATAATACAGGGAATGGAGCAGGGACTGACCCGTGGTAAGAGAGAAACCCTGCTTCGCCAGATGAAGCGCAAATTCGGGGATTTGCCTGAAAATGTTATCATATGTCTCCAGAATGTGGATAAGGCTGAGGTCTTGGATGAACTGGCGGACCGCGTGCTGGATGCCAAGTCATTGGAGGAGATGCGTCTGAATGAGATTTAGAAAGTGATGAAATTTTCGTGATCTCCTCTTAGCCGATGCGGAAAGAGGTAACTAGTGGGGATTAATGCGTATGTAGATGCGAAAGGACCGATTGGGATGAAGCGCAATGAAGGGGATTATTCCACTTTTGGAATGGGAAGCAGGCGCCGTTTTCTTTTCACCCTGGCCGGTGTGATTATGGGGGTTAAAAGCGTTTTTACCGACGAGCGCACCTTCGCGCTTGCCGTATCCCCCTCCAAGGAGGACCCCTACGCTCGCTACATCCGCACCTCCCGGGATTTTCAGCCTGTTAATCAATCCAAAACGTTATGTGAATCCAACTTTCCAGGATGGCTTTTCATGCCTTGGACCTACCAATGGACCATCGGATACAACCACGCTTCCGGCGAGTGGAGCAAAGAGCACGGATACAACGGCGCCTTTCTTGACGGCAACGGTGGCGCCCCGGATAACCCTCACGGCAAGCTGGCTTGGATCAATGAGTTTGGGCTACGTTTCTATATGGATCATTCGGCATACAAGGGGTATCTTCATCTTTGGGATGGCGGAAAACAACAACCATATCTCGATGATTTGTCCGGAAATGGAATACGCGTGAAGCCGGTGAACGCGGCCTTGGGGGAGAAGTTACGTGGATTCATCAAACGGAACATCGAGCAGGTGATCTCCTCTCCTTATCGCGCCGCCTACGCCCTCGATGACGAGATATCCTGGGGGACTTTCGTGCATCCCACGATGTGGCGCATCACGGATGATTCCTCCGCCTACCCCGCTTGGCTGAAGGAGATATATGGCGAGGCGAACGCTCCCCGCCGAGATAAATGGATTACCTACGAGGAAATTCGACCGCATCTAGCGGAGTGGAGCGTTAAGGAGTTCGACGCCAGTCCGTTAATAGACCAGTGGAGCTTCAATGATTCCTACTGGTGCAATTTCATCGGCGATCTTGTGGTGTATGCCAACTCACTGGACCCGCGTACACCATGCGGCTTTGTGGGCGGGCAGGCTCCGGACGCCTTCGGCGGTTATGACTACGCCAAGGTGATGCGCAAGGTGCAATACATAGAGGCGTATAACATTGGCTCCTCTCAGGCGATCATCCGTTCCTTCAACCCGGAAAATTCCATTCCGTCGGTGACAAGTCTCTTTCATCAATCTGTGGAGGATGACATCTGGCAGGTGTGGTACTACCTGGCACATGGGAATCGTGGACATATCGGATGGGTGGAGGGTTGGTTCGACGGGGACAAGCCCGCGCCTTGGCTGGATCAATTGGCTCCGCATCTCTTGGAGGCAGGCGGTAAAATCGGACCGTTGATGCTCGGATCCAAGTGGCTTCACGACGGCGTGACGATTTATTACAGTCATCCCTCCATACAGATCGGATGGATTCTTGACGCCGAGGCGCATGGAAAGACATGGATTCATCGAGAGGCGGATTCACGCCTGGGGGCGTCCTTTCTTGTACGGCAAGCTTGGGAGAACATGCTGCGCGATTCGGGAGTGCAGTACAGTTTTGTAAGCTATGTGGATTTGATCCGAAATGGTATTTCCGAGGACTATCATACGCTGATCCTTCCCGCTTGTCTCTGCCTTTCCGAGGCAGAGGCGCGGATAATCGAAGCTTTTTGTAAAAGGGGAGGCACGGTGATCGCGGATTATCTTCCGGGAGTGTGGGATCAGCATGGGCGCGGACGGAAAGAGGGCGGGGTATTGGATAAAATGTTCGGAGTGAAACACAATCCGAATATGCGCGAGGGGGATGTGTTCGGAACCCGTTTATGGTGCGAGGTGGATCAGGACGCCAATTACGATTGGAAAACCTACCACGGAATGCTTGCCAACGGCAACACCTGCATCATGGATGCAAGCGGCTATAACAAGGCGGTGCGGAGGATGCCGGTCGATAACGTAAATCGCTTCGGGAATGGGGTTGCCGTTTTGATGAACCTTTCCCCTCAATGGTACAACGCCTATCGCGCGGCGGGAATGGAGGAGGCCAAAAAACGTTCCGTTTTCATGCGCCATCTGAATCCGCAATGCAAGCCGAAGGTGTGGATTGAGAACGCCAACGAGGATGTTTTCGGTTATGAGATCACGCGATTCAGCATGCCGAACGGAAGAACCTTGTTATATGTGTGCATGAATCCGGATACGACAGGCGGGGAGTTGGGAGGTGGAAACTCCGAAGGATTGAAAACCGGGAAGACGGAGATCACACTGCGCTTCGCATCCCCCGTGAAGGAGGCGAGGGATGAGCGAAGTGGAGTGGCGTTAAAAGGGGGGAGCCGTATCTCATTGTCTTGGGTGCGAAATGAGGCGGTGGTGTTGAGTTTTGTGTAAACATGCCAATTCAATCCTAAGATGCATATTATCATTTAAAATAAAAATTAATAGCAAGGTCCCCATTTTACATGACCATCTACATAACATCGATTGATTCCGCCCATATGCCCTGCTCCTGGAGGCAGAGGACAATCATGATAATTACCTTTTATGGTAAAATAAGGATCTGAAATCATCCCCATTTTACTAGGTTCAGAATCATAAATACTCCTGATAACAATAGTATCCGAACGAACCCAAAAATTATCAAAATAGTAACTGGAATAACGATGATAGACGCCGAAATTTTAAACGGACCGCTTCGCAGCTAAATCGCCAGGGCAGAACCAAATAGATACATTATGAATATCAGGCTGTAAAGCCATCCAGAGATTTTTTTGGGAACAATAAGAGGGCGCCATATCCACTGAATCAATTCAATCATTATTATGGCCAGGCAATGTATTCAAAAACGATGGGAAATATCCATCATAATCCTGGGCATACATCAATTCCGCCTCCCCTAATTGCTTCAGATTGGAGAGGCAAACAACTTTACGAACATCCGCTTTCGTTCTGCTAATTACCGCCATGACAATTCCAGCGAGTATTAAAATAATCACCATCGCAATAAGCAACTCAACCAGTGTAAATCCGCGAATTCTTAAATTCATACACACCTTCTGACAGGTTCCTATTCCATAAGAGGTAATTGCAAATTTCAGAAAATGAGGCTAATATCGCTCATTTCATGCTCGGCGAAATACCTGAAAAGCGAATTTTGCAATTACCTTATAATATCAATGATTGAAAAAAGTCAGCATGCATATCCGTTATTACATCTATACTCAATGGAACATTCCATAGTGTTTAAACAATAATATTTGGCACCGCAACCAAAACTCCCTATGTGTCAATTTATCAAGGACAGGTGATCTTTTTCCACTTCACATGCCCGTCGATATAGCATTCATTAATACCACCCATATGCTGACCACCAGGGGGTGGAGGCCAAGGATCAGTAGAACCGGGAATCGGACGGAAAGATGAAGAGCATGGATATTGTGTATTGGGATCAGCGATGATCGGTGGATTGAAAGGTGGCATATTTGAATGAGGTGGCATCTTTGAGAAAGCATGCTTGACTATATCGTAGAAAGTGCCATCGTCTCGTCTCAAATTGAAATCCGTGCTAGCATTGCCAATCGCTACCCAGAAAATAAAATTGTAACTGGAAAAACGATGATTCACACGCCATACCTGAATATTTTGACCGGCGAACTGATCATTTGGGCAAAACCAAATAAGATTGTCATGTACGTATGGACTCAAGGAGGAATGAATATTATCCGGAGAACAGACGATGGAACTAGTCCTTAAAAGCGGTGGTCCCGCATTCGGGTATTGGATGTTACAATCTGCGCCGGGAATGGAATTATCATAAGGAGGATAAAATCCATTGTAATCTTCGGCATACATTGTAGCAGCCAATTGTAGTTGGTGCAAGTTTGATACACACTCGGTCTGCCTAGCTTTCGCTTTCGCCCGAGTGAAAACTGCCATGAGCAATCCGGCGAGCAGTGCAATGATTCCAATAACAACTAGCAATTCAATCAGAGTGAAACCATTCGGGTAATTACCAAATTCGCTTTTCAGATCTTTCCACAAGTGTGAGTAGTTTAATTTAAGCATTCTATTTTGAATATTGCAATTATCTCCATTGTATATCAATTGTTTGTTATTTACAATTTCAGACACTTCTGTCTTTATTTTCATTTACCTATGTACTCCTATGCTTACTTAAAAAACAAGCGTGATTATCTTCATTATACTAATGTAATATTTGGTTCCTCGCCATCTAAATAATAAAAATATACAATTATCGCAATGGCAAAGCAATGACAAAAAAAACAAATTCACATAAAAATTGTCATTATTTGAAATGATACAATGTCTTGACTAACAATATCTAACGATCAAGTTAGTTTCAACCGTGATTATTTCGTTCTTTTTGACTTTTCTAAAACTGTAATATGTTCATTTAAATGATTATTTATTACGATTTACCCGCACAAAACAGCGAGGAACCAAATATCGTATTGTATATATATAACCTAATCATCAGCAGACATATCGATTAGAACAACTGAAGTATCCTGCTTTAGGACATAGAACATCTATATTGCAAGTGAAAACATCACAATCAAAAGTATCAGTACTGCTTGAACTATAACAACCAAAAGTTTCTCCGCCTCCAGCACAATTGTATCCATCACAAGAAAAACCAGAGTTGCACACGGGACTAGAACCAACACACGAAAATATCTTACAGCTATAATCTAATGGTTGAATCAATCCGAGTGAACGAGACTTTAATGCTGCTTTTCCCCCAACCTCGTTTATTTTCTGAATCTCACTCACTCTCTCCATCGCCCTGGCCATCATCGAATCGAAAGTCACCGCTCCGAACAGCGCCGCCACCGCGCCCTGGATTGCGGCGGATTTCAAAAACTCGCGCCGGGATTTCGTGTCCTCCTTGGATGTTTCGCTCCCCGCCTCGTTCCTTTTCTCTATCTCCTCCATTAAAGTCGCTCCTTTCCTAGGATTTTTTTTCATTAGCCTTCGCTTGCTCGTTCTCGGGTACGGGTGTCTGTCCCAGCTGCTGCAGACGGGCGATAACCGCCTCCGCAAGAAGGTTTATCTTGTCCCTCTCGTCAATCTTCCGCACCACCGCCTCCGCGATTCTCTCAACGATGAA
>DAIDHP010000012.1 GCA_027459625.1 Chthonomonadales bacterium | reverse complement strand
GTTTCGTTTCGTGGAATTCCTCAGACGGGAGAGATGAGAGAGTATTTGATATTGTGGATACGTTTGGCAGCTCATACCCAAATTCGATGAAAGTACGTGGTATCGGAGTTATTCTACCGACCGAGTGGCCGAGGGCACATACCGCTTGAATATCTCGCGCAACGCATCCCAAGTGAGCCACCCTTTTCCTTCGACACCGACATTGGTATCCAACTGGTCCATGGCTCTTTCGAACCTGCCATCAGTCCACTTGCGAGGCATGGCTTTGTTTTGATATGCAGTTTGCAGGTCTCGGGCAAGATCGTAATACCCCCAACCTCCGCTCTCCTTATCCGCATCCCATGGAACCAGGAAATAGGGCGAGAAGTATCCTGGGTGTATCTCCTTCAGAGTCCAGTAGGACCAACTCCATCCATACTTATCGAAGATATCCAGGCTGGCTTTGAGCCAAGGAGTCTCGCCCCAGTGCGCCCCGATCTCCCCGACCTGTATCGGCGTATCGTATTTCATCTGAAGCTTTCGGATCGCCGTCCATGCGCTTTGTGTTGCGGCGATCCCATCACCCGCGGCGAAGTCCCCTCGTTTGTAGGTGTGGTAATCCCATATGATCTTGTGAGCGGGATCGACAGTGTTGTTTAGAAGATGCGGCTGGGTGAGAATGCGCAAGTTCCCGCCGTCGGGCATGGGAGCCGCCCAATGATCCGGTTCCAAGGCGATGAGGTGGTTCCGATCCACGCTGCGGATCGCGAGGATTGTGTCGTAAAAGAGCTGGTTGTAATTCCGAATGGAACTCTCCTTCCAATCCGAATTCGGTTCGTTCACAAGATCGTAAATCGCAACCGTCTTGTCATTCCGATACCGATTCGCGATCTCCCTCCAGCGGTTCACGAACTCGGCTCGAAACGCGCTCGCCTGCGGAGTATCGACGTAAAAGAGCGGGCGCAGATCATCCCCCGCGAAGATGCAAATCTGCACGTACAGTCCGTTTTTCCGCGCATTCGGCAGGATCACCTTGTCGAGAAAATAGTATGGCTCGGGTATACCGCTCACGGTCCGGTCGAAATCCCTCCACGAGAAGTCCGCACGAACCAGATTGAACCCCATCTCCTTCACGTGACGGAAGTCCACCGGGGTGATGAACTTCGACTCAAGAAGGGGGAAAAAGGATGTCGACTGCTTCGCGGAAAGGTATTTATCCAGAACGTTACGCTGCAGGTCGCCTTGATTGTCCTCAATCTCCGAAGGCAACTGCAATTCGTAGGTGATATATTTCGGCCATCCAAGGTTCATGCCTATAAGCCGAATCGGTTCCCCTTGCGCATTCACGATATCCAATCCTCGCACCAACAGGTATCCCTGTGAAGGCGGGGATGTTCTGGATAAGGACGCTAATGGGAGTATCGCGAGAAGTATCCCTACCAGAAGGCGCAGGCTGTGAATGCGGCGCATTTCGGCTCCTTCGCAGTTATGGAAACAGCCGCCCCCTCCAATCCCGACGGCGGTTTTCACGGAGCGGGAAGGCGCGGCATGCGTTACTTATGGATACGGCACTATGTGTGTCGCGATATCATCCGTTGATGCGTCACCGGGTTCATCGCAGTCTTCGGGGGACGCTCCTTCACATAACCCGCGTGCAGAAGGAAGAGCACTAAAATCCCGAGGATGATGCGATAGGCGATGAAGATGCCGGTGTTATGCTCTTGCATGTACCCCATGAACCATTTGACCACAATGTATGCAAATATCCCCGCCACGAGCGAGCCGAGAAGGTATGGAAACACCTGATGTCCCAAATGGGTGCGGTGCAGCACCTCCAAAAGCTTGTAGAGTCCCGCAGCAGTGATCGCCGGGATGCTCAGCAGGAAGCTAAACTTCGCCGCGCTCTCCCGATCCATCCCCTCGAAAAGCCCCGCCGTGATCGTTACGCCCGATCGGGACGCACCTGGAACCAGGCAGAGCACCTGCGCCCAGCCTATCACCTGACTCTGCTTAAAGGTGATGTCATTCAAAGCGATCTTCCGCTTCCCGACGATCTCAGACCACCAGAGGATCAGCCCCAGTATAATCAGGCTCACACCAATGTAGTTCAGACTGCGGAAGGTGGTGTCTATTTTCTTCTCCAGCAGCACCCCGAAGATCACCAGCGGGATCGTGCCGAGAATGGTGAACCATCCGAGCCGAGCGTCCACGCTCCCCTTGAAGCCCCGCGCCGGCGTCCTGGTCTCCAGAATACCCTTGATGTACCTCCACACGTCCTCGCGGAAGTAGGTGATGATGGCTACGATCGGCCCCAGCTGCACCACGGCGGAGAACGCCGCGCCGGGGTCGCGCATCCTGAAGAGAATCTGCGGAATGACCGCCATGTGCGCCGTGCTGCTGACGGGGAGAAACTCGGTCAAGCCCTGTAAAATACCGAGAAGAACCGCTTGCAAGTAGGTGATGGGAACCACCGCATGTGTTGGCATGAAACGCTCCGTTTGCATAATTGCGCCGCCGTTTCCGTGGGGCGCGGATTGTCATTGAAAAGCTTTGTCACGATTAATTCTACCCGCTTAAGCCGTCCAGGATTAATAAGAGTTTATTAAGAGTATCAGCGGGGGATGGGTAGGGGAGATATGCGAACACGGGAGTGCTGCCGAAAAGCGTTATAAGACATCTACCGGACGATGTCGCGGATTAATACGACCGAGAAAGCTTAACCCTTGATGCATGCGGATAATTCGCCTCGGAAACGATTCTCGCGCCTTCGCGTAAGCCGATGACACTTCGCATTAACACACCGGCGAATCGAATCACACCCTCTTCGGAGCCATTTTACTCCATCATGGTGAAAATCAGATCGATTGAAATGTCTTTTGATCGTTGTTCGGATGCTTTTCGCCTCTGAATGGAAGCTTTTGATACGAGCATATGGGAAATAGACGTTACTTAAAAAACTTTTTACTTTTGCATAGGAACGTTTCATGAATACATAGGAATTTTTGATCCTTGCATCTTCACTTTTTAGTAATGCATTAGAGAAATGCATCCATCTGAAGCGTCCATGCACGGATCAAAAGTGAATATGCATCATCAAAAGTGTGTTCCATCGTCTCATATGCGCATATGCATGACTGCAAAGCGTCTATGCAAAAGGAAAAAGTATCCAAACTCAATTGCAAAGCGCGTATGCATGGATCAGAAGCGGTAATGCATCGATGAAAAGCTCCTTTGCATTCGCATGAAGTGAATTCGCGAGGGCCAAGTGTCGGGGGGATTGGTTTTCGGAGAGGATAAATAGGATAAATCGGTTCTACAAGCGCCATTCATGTGAGAGAAATCCCCCTTCCGCGCCGTACAAGGGGGTCATTTCTCCCGATCAAGCCTTAATTTGCCTAGGCGATAACCCGTTTCGTCATCGCGAACCGATTCTCTCGCCCGGCGCTTCCCGTCATTAAAGACTTAGGCGTATCAATCTGTCCCCCTGCGGGTCATCAACAACCGCCCAGTATCCCGCAGCGGCGACGATGTCCGGCACCCATCCGCCTGGCACCGATTGGGCCTGAATCGATCCCAGTGTGGTGCCGGATTGAGAGGACAAAAGGAACACCGTTTTCTCACCGGCGTCGGACACCAACACTCCCGCTGCGCAAACGGCGATCCCCGCGATTTTCGAAAAGGAGCCTTTGCGCCACAGAAGCTTGTACGATCCATCCGCGTTTCGGGAATAGGCGATCACACTCCCTGAATCCGCCAGCGCGATCATTGAATCGTCTGAGGCGGAGATCGCGATCACCCTTCCGAGATCGCCTGCATCCGGAGGAGACACGGGATGTAGCGAAGAGAGGTTCGCAAGATCGCCTTCCAGCAGAGCGCTCTTATCCAACACCCACAGGAGGGTTTTCCCCGCTGCGATCGCGCGAGGCATGGTGATGTTTGCGGGCAGCGGCGTTTTCACCCAGGTGTTCGTACCGCCATCCTGTTCCGAAGGAGTGAACGTCCAGAGGTCCCTGGCGGTTGGATCGAGGGCAAGAAAGGATTTATCATGCGCAACCACGGAGGAGGCTTTCTCCGTCCATCCCTGTCCGATCCTCCATGGCTCGTTCGCGTTGCTCGAAATCGCTGAATCCGCGCCGTCATCCAGGAAGAGGCGCGCCTGCTGTCCTCCCACGTCCACACCGGCGAGGATCACGCCGTCAGGCGACATGGCGAGTGTTGTCACGCCGTTCAATCCCCCGATTCGACGATCCAGGGATTTGCCCGTGAAATCGTACTCGCACAATCCCTGCGAGGTCGCCATCCAAAAGTCACCTTTCTTATCCGTGGCAATTCCGGAAGGGTATTGCGTCCATGCAGATTCCAGTTTCGGTGCGTGCGGCGCTAATTTGTCGGGCAGAGATTCCGCCCCTCCACCGTAAAGCGTCCCCCAAGCGACGCCGTTCACATTCACGATCGTATTCACATTCCCGGGTCTGGGCCAATCAACATTCGTCACAAGGTTCCCGGAGGGATCGAAGCGATACACCTTGGAAACCGGATAAAATCCCCCCGCAAGGAGATCGCCGGTGTTGGGATCCAATCCCACGGAGTTGTAGTAACAGGTTGCGGGGATGAGCGGCGGGAGTGTGAGAGGAGCCCCTCCGCTGGATCCGTCCGCCTTGTAAAACGACACGGTGTTTCCCGCAAGCGTGAATATCTTTGCGACCCCTGCGTATCCCCCGAACATGCCGTCCGGCGCAACGGAAAAGGCTCGCGTTTTCGGATCAACGGAGCAGATCGGTTGTGGCGCAGCGGATTGAGACGGATCGACGGAGTAGACCCGGTTATCCTGCCCCACGTAGTAGAATTTCGCGCCATCGCTCTGCAATCCAAGTCGCGGAGGCGTGCGCAGAGTGATTTGCTTCGTTACGACATAGCGTCCGTTTTGAGATGCCAATTCCGTCAACTGATTGCCAAAAACCGTCCACAGATTTCCGGAGGAATCGTTCGCCGCGCCTAGCGCCCCGATGACGGGAATCGGGGCGGCGCCCACAGGCTGGCTTTGTCCGAGAATTCCGGAGTATTTCATCGCGGGCGAGGGTGCTGAATTGATTACGGGCTGAATGGCGAAATGTATGGGATAATCCTGCGCGAACCCCTCGACGGAGCCTGTGGCGACGCGCACCTCAGCCTGATAGGTCTTGTCAGTGGCGAGGTTGGGATCGTTTAGTACCATCGGGAAAGTCTCGTCCCCCTGCGCGAGCAGAGTGAAGTTCACGCGATTGTCGGCGCCTGGAAAACCCGTTATCCGAAACGAGAGGCTTCCCTTCACCTCGGCTGATTCGTTGTTTTTCAGCGCGACGTCCAAAACCGTCTGCCCGTTTCGAACGGTGGGATTGACGGAGATGACGGAGACGGGTTGTCGCACTAGAAGGCGGAGCGTCGCACCGGAAATCGGAGTTTTTCCGTTACGCAAGGTTAAAATCAGGGTGTATCCGTAAACGGGGGTGTCCGATGGCACGGGTATATCGAGATCGACCAAATCGTTTCCGTTCGCGTTCACGCTGACTTTCTTCGAAATCTCCTTAAGTCCCAGGCGATAATCGGTGGCGCCGAGGGTTAAGTCCCCCTTTATCGCTTTCGGGGACTTGATATTCACTGTAAGATGCGCGGTGTCACCAGGGTATGCCGTAAACCGTGTCGAGGACACCGAAAGAGGGTTCAAGGAGGGGTTTACGCCCCATATCTCGGGAGAGGCGCCCACGACGTAAATAGGAGCCTGCCCGAGAGTGAGTTCCGCCATTCCGTCCTTCGCATCGACCATGCTTGGGTTTCCCATCCAATCGTAAACGGTTACCTTGGATGTTCCCACCGGAAGCGATACCTTTTTGCCATTCACTCCCCAATCCCAGAGCGCAATGGTGATTTGCCCATCCCGTTCAAACACGTAGCCGAGGACCGTTTTTCCCAGCCACTGAACAGGTTCCAAACTTTTGGATCCATCCAACAGAAAGGATTGCGCTGCGTAAACCGCCGCTGCAGGCTTCGGAGCGGCTTTATCCGTGCCGAATGCGATCTTTGGATTGAGATTGTAGTAATATCCGTACCCTGGCTCGCTGGGGTAATCGGCGATATCGAAGGCGACATTGATCCAGTATCCCTCGCCTAGGGTGATAAGATTCTGCCTCGTAAGGGTTAGCGCCTGCAGCAACTCCTTGTCCTCATGCTCCCCTGTGGCATATCCCTCCTCCGTTCCGATGCGGGGGATGTCATGACCCACATATTGGCGTATCATGTCATCCTGATGGCGATATATATCCACCATGTCGTTCTGTTCCGGATTAATTGCGAAATAGGGGTGGATGGCTAAGGCGTCCAGATACTTGCCCAAACCGTTTTCCAGATCGGCTTCGAATTGCACATCGTTATCCCCGCCCAAGCCGCCATAGGTGGGGCCCATCACCATCGCCTTTGGATCGGCTTCGTGAATCGTATGATAACTTAGCGAGAATATTTGAACAAGCTGTCGCGGATCGCCGTTGAATCCCCAAGGGTAATTGGGCTCCCAGGTGATTTGATAAACTCTCGGATCCATATTGGGATACTTCAGGCTGAATCCTTTCGCCGCGCTCCCCGCGTAGGAGGTCCACGCCGCGTAATCCTCCGGTTTGATTACGGCGTTCAGGACTTTCGTATTGGGGTCCTGAACAGCCCATTTGGGCGGACCGTACAATGTTGGAAACGGATACACTTGCCAGGGAACTCCGGGTTTCACCTCCCCCTGCGTATCCTCCGGGACGCCAAACGGCCTCCCCGCCTTTTGAGCCGCTGCAAGCTCCTGGTTCAAAGTCGTTTCGTATTGCCCCGCACGATCCGGCTCCATCGTCTTCCAGAAGTAGCCGCCCAGCACCCATCTTATTCCGAGGAGGGGCAGAAGGCTGTTCAGGTTAGCGCTGAACCCGCCTTGCATCCCGAAGCGCGTGCGTGTTTCTGGATAATCCTTGCGAAGAGAGGGATCCGGCACGATACAGTAGGTGAGATAGCTTCCCTTGCGCGAGCCGAGCGGCGCCATGACCACCCCATTGGATAGCTTAACATTCACCCTGTAAAAACCGAGCCGATCCGTGAGAGCGGGCACCGTGGCGCTCCAGTTCCCGTCTCCATCGGGCGAAATGGCGATCTCCTTATGCAGCAACACCTTGTCGTACTCGTTTTCGAAATCCAGTAGCAACTTTAATCCCGTGTCGTTTGCGGTCAGACCCGAAACATGAAACACGAGGGAAACGGGCTCCCCGGGGATAAAAGTGCTGATGATCGGATTGGAGGTGTCGCCCGTGAGCGTGATACCCGCCCGCGTTTGACGCATTGCGAAAAGCAAAGTGACGATGAATAAAATACATGCAACCCTAACGTTAATTCCAAAGACTTTCATTCTTGGTGATAACATATATTACTCCAGTTGTGATAAGCATACTCGGAAGCGATTGACAAGGTAAGAGTCGCATGGGGAAATACAGCGTCATTGCTAGTCATTATCCGCACGTATAATCTTCAAAGTGGAATACTTGAAATAGTGGTCCACTCATTCCTGATGGAAATTATTATAATGGCAAAGAGCGGACTCGTAAAGAGGTGTTATGTATTATTAATATGCGAGATTGAAGGGGGTTGGCTCAGCAGCGCGTCGGTGACGATACGCTCCCTCCGCGCTGTGAGTAAAACCAGGGTTCCGTAAACCAATAATAGAAGAAACGCGCACCACCAACCGTATTTGCGAATCCCGCCAATCATCGAGGAGGACAAAGTGATATGATTTCGTATCTTTCTCGCCAGTAATCCAACGAAGAACAGAATGGGGATAACCAGGGGGATAATGAAAAGGATCACCGAGGATGCGTGGATGGAGGCGGATGTACCGAAATAACTGGATCGCAGGAGATAACATTGAGCGAGATTATAGAGATTGGAAAAAGTGTCGCTCCATAGATACAGGACATCCAGGTGGTGAGAAGAGATGAACGTGGTGAATATAAGCGCGTTCAGTGTGTAACACGAGATATAGAGGAAACCAAAAATAAAACCCGAAACAAGCATGGATACAAGAAACACATAGGCGCCATGCAGCACGCCTAAAACAAGACGCCATAAAATGCACATGACGCTCACCTTTTGCGTTGGCGCACCCTTTTCCTTATTCCGATGCCGAACAAAATGACGGATAATCGCAACGATACACGAAACGACTGCGATCACCCACCACCAAATAATAAGGTGGGATATGTTTATTTCGGGCGTGGTAAGAGAGATTTCAGGAGTGCCAAGCATTTCCTGGATTATTATCAACCCGCCTATCCATATCCCTCTCCATAACCATGTGTCGGAGAACATCCCGATGAGTGCGAAAATAACCGCGCAAATCCCCAGCAAGATCACATAGCGCATATCAAAATGCGTCCAAACTCCGATTTC
Organism: Chthonomonadales bacterium; assembly: GCA_027459625.1. Taxonomy (GTDB): domain Bacteria; phylum Armatimonadota; class Chthonomonadetes; order Chthonomonadales; family CAJBBX01; genus DTKV01. The sequence continues at coordinate 79,640 of DAIDHP010000012.1, read as the reverse complement.
ATCCAAAACAATGCCTGAGAGTAAATATATGGAACCTGCGGAAGCCCAGCCCGATTTGGCGGAGAAGAGCCGTCCGCTAGGGTGAAAGAGATAACTCAGCCCGCCCAATAGAACAATCCAGAGCAAAAGAGCCAATGTCACCGCGCCTATCGCCCACCATAAGCAAAGGGCGGGTAGATACGCCATACACTTATCGCGAATTTCTTCCATTTTCATCTCGCGCAGAAAAACGGATACATTTTCTGAGGAATACCGCGATCCCGTTCCGGATGGATGACTGCGCGTGTATGTTGCGAATTTATCCAATATCCATTGCATTCGCTGATCGTTCTTCAACTTCGAGGCTTGCATCAACCAACTCATATATTTTTGCGTACCAATGCATCCCGCAATATAAAAAGTCGCCATGCCCCACCTATCCGCGCCATAGGATGATGGATTTTGTATCACGAGGCCCAACAGATGTGACCATATTTGCCGTTCTTGAAGGGTTTGAATTGCGATTTCCTTGTGGCCATACCCGTTTTGACTGTTTTTTAACGCCAGTTTTATCTCCTGTTGGCGGCTCTTCTTCATCAATATATGTAGGCCTAGGGAAAAAGAGAGAAACGAATACCCGTTTTGAATGGAGCGGGCGTCAAAATAACGTCCCAACGAGCTTTGGTATCCATATCCCATCCCGACTAGCCTGGCGTTATCCCGCACGGCGTCGTTGACATAAGTGTCCCACTTTTTACAATTCTCAATTCGTTTAAACGCCAGCCAACCCTTTTTATTGTCATGATGCAGATAGAAAGCGTTTGCCATTATGAAGGGAAAGAACGCGTTGTCCGGATCCACTCGCTCGCCTTGAGACGCCACTTTAATCGTAAAATCCATGATGTCCGGATCTTTGCCTTGGTCATAATATATGGCCCATATCAAAATGGCGGAGCATACGGCGGGCTGATTGGGAAACCTTTGAAAAATCGCATTCAGTTCGATGAGAGAAGGGCTTGTCGACGTTGATAAGTATCCTATTTGCGCCCCCATATCCATCGGCTCTTTCGATGCGATATCATGCAAACGTTTGAGAACGGATTGATTTGCAGCGGATGTCGTTTTAACCATGGCGGGAATATCGGGCAAGTTTGCGGAGGAGTTGCTCTCAAGGGGGTTTAATAAATAGATTTGATTCTCCACGATCCCACGATTGCCCGAGGGAATAAGAAGCGTGATGAGCGTTATGAAGGAAACTGCGATGCACAGATATCGGATACGCTTTGATCGCACAAAGGATTTCATTCCGTCACTCCCTGAACCGTTCAAATGTAAGGATTAAGGATCGTCATAAAAGACTGGCAGTTTTCCATCTAAAAATGTCTTCGCGCAATGCAAGAACCGCACATCTTGGTCCCTTCCCCGTACCGGATACCACAGAAAAAACATAACCTTGGTGTCATTCAAACATAAAAAGGGATACTCAAAAGCATGATAGCAAGAATTTTGCACACTTTTCAGAATACTTGGGATTTTTACGGATGTCAAACATTCATTTAGGCGGAATGGAGCTACTTGGCAACGAAAAGTCGTATAGGCTAAGCGACGTTCACATAGAGATCTCCGAGAAGTTAAGGCTCGGAAAAGCGATCCTTCCGTGAAATGGGGACTAACCAAAGGAGTAAACCATGATTTCTCAGAACCTATCTCATAGCTGCAAATCATTCACCATGAAACTGGCTTTTGCAGCGACACTCACATTGTGCCTGACCGCGCTTGCAGTTGCGAAGCCGCATTCCAAACAATCTCCCCCAAGTTGTTACCAAACCGCAATCGTACATGCGAAGCTTGCGGCAACGTCAACGACACTTATGACAATACAGATGCACCTTCATCATGTTCTCAATTGCCTTGAAGGAGCGAAGGGTAAGGACTTCGACCTAGCGGCGGGTAATCCATGCAACGGCAAAGGGGCGTTGGCGAACCTCAGGAAAGGGTCCCCGGATTGGGTCAGATCGATGAATTCAATCGCATTGGCTCGAGTTGGGGTAAAGGTGCATGACAAAAAGGCGGCTCACTATATTGCCGAAGCTGTTCTGTCCATACTCGAAGAGGGCAAATAATGACCGAAGAATCCCCCGCCGTTCATTGCTCGACTTTTTCATGGCAAATTCCGCGCATGAAATAGTTTTAGTTGAAAATAAGCCGCCTTCCGATGCAAGATCGAATGGCGGCTTCAATTTCAACTATCAGATTCGTATTCGCTATGGTAAGGATTTACCCTTTCAACTCCGGTACGAGATCCGTGGATTCCCAAGGAAAGACCGGGTTGCCAAAATGACCGTTCTTCGCGGTGAGACGATAACTAATCTTTGTTGCATCGAGTAGGGTGAGATTCTTGATGATCAAGCCTGGTCTCAAATCGACGACTTTGCGTATCCGCTCGGAAATCTCGGCGTTAGGAATTTTATTGGTGCCGAATGTCTCCACGAAAACGCTCACCGGCTGAGCGACGCCGATCGCATATGCGAGTTGGATTTCGCACTTATCCGCCAACCCCGCCGCCACCACGTTCTTAGCCACGTAACGAGCCATGTAGGATGCGGATCGGTCAACCTTGGAGGGATCCTTACCGGAGAAAGCCCCGCCGCCATGACGGGCGTACCCGCCGTAGGTGTCCACGATGATCTTGCGCCCTGTTACGCCGGTGTCCCCTTGCGGGCCGCCGATAACGAATTTTCCGGTGGGATTGATATGGTAATGAATATTCCCTTTGTCGAACGATGCGAACTCCTGCATCACCGGGGAGATTACATATTTGCTTACCAAGTCCGCCACATCCAACTGAGAGAGGGACTCGTCGTGCTGTGCGGAGAAAACTATGGTTTCCACAAACTGAGGCACGCCTTTGTCGTAGGCGATGGTCACTTGCGACTTGCCATCGGGACGGAACCCTAGATTGGGATTGGTTTTGCGCACCTCGGTGTATTTCGCGGTGAGACGATGCGCCATGGTGATTGGCAAAGGCATGAAGTTCTCGGTTTCGTTACAGGCGAATCCAAACATCATTCCCTGATCCCCCGCACCTTGTGTCTCAATGGAGCCACGCTCCACGCCTTGGTTGATATCAGGGGACTGTTTCTGAATTGCGAGCATCACTCCTGTGGTGTCCCCGTCAAAACCGTAAGCGGTGCTGGTATAGCCCACCTCGTTAATCGTTGCACGCACCACGTCGGCGATCTCGACATACGCCTCCGTGGTAACCTCACCGCCAACAACCGCCAATCCCCGTGTGAGGAATGTCTCCAAAGCCACATGAGAATGCGGGTCCTGCTTAAGCATTTCATCCAATACCGCGTCACTGATCTGATCCGCCAGTTTGTCCGGATGTCCTTCGGTGACGCTTTCAGAAGTGAACAGATTAAGTACAGCCATTAAACCTATGATCCTTTCTGCCGAATAGATGTCAAACGAGCGCGGGAGCAAAGGAAACGGCAAATATAAAGCCCCTTTCCGCTGGGAAAGAGGCTTGAATTCGGCGTTTGGGTAATTGCCATCGCACTCTTATCTCGCCCCATGCGGGCCCGGAATTAGCACCTGCCCCGTCGGCTGTCGGGGTGGTTGTTGTGGCATCAAAGGGCCGGTCCCTCCGCCACTCTTGATAAGGTTTTTTTGTACGGCTATTTATTGTATCACATCAATAGCGGGAAATCAACCTGTTTTTCAAACTTAAATGGAAAACTCCCGCTATCACTTATAGTTTTCCTCGGTATATCCTTTCGGATATACGAACTTGGAATAAAAGCCGGATATATTTGGCTGGAGCGTAACACCGCGCCTACCGAGGCAACCACACAAACATCGCCCCGGGCTTGCGATTATCCCATGCGTAATAAGGAATAAGGGTCACCTGCACCCTTGCAGGAGGAGTCACCGGGCGATACAGGACGTTATCCCATTTCCCCGTTTGGATAGTAAGGCCGCTCCCACGCAGTGCCACCACATCCTCCAATCCTTCCGGACCGGGGATCGGCTTGATATCCGCGTTCTCCGGCAAAATCACGCTTCCCGTTGGAACCGTCTGATCGCAAGCCTCCATGCAATAAATGAGCGGTCCTCTTTGCGTCGCCAACCTTCCCGCATCCTCCAGCACGAGCGGATTCGCTTCCAGTCGAATAACCGGCATATCCAAAGTTAATTCCACCTTGTCGCCTTCCCGCCAGTTACGGTTCAAAATCAGGTATCCTTTGTCCCTTTCCGGATTGACAGACGTGCTGTTGATCTTAATTTCAGTCTTCTTGCTCCATCCGGGCACTCGTAGCATCAAACTAAACTCTCCGGCGTTCGCGGGGTGAACGGTGATGGTCACATTCCCCTCCCAAGGATACGCTGTCTCCACATCGAGACGGACGTTGGTATCATTCATCTCCACATCCGCCGATCCCTGCACATAGAGGTTCACATAGATCGCGTTTTTGCCAACCGCATAGAGATATTCCCCAAGCGACGCCAACGTGCGCGTAACATTCGGCGGACAGCAGGCGCAACCGAACCATTCGCTTCGATGGTGGTTTCCATAGCTTGACAACGGGTTGTCGTAGAAGAAGAGAGCGCCATCCTTTGAAACTCCGGCTAAAAATCCATTGAAGAGCGCCCGTTCAACGGCATCGTAATATTGGGAATCCCCAGTCAGCAGGTTCAGCCTATGCCCCCACATCATTAACGCCACTGAAGCGCACGTCTCCTGATAGGCGGTGCGGTTGGGAAGATCGTAATCGGTGGTGAACCCCTCGTTATGAGCGGAAGGCCCAATGCCTCCGGTCACGTACAATCGTTTCAAAGTGGTGTTATCCCACACCCTTGCCATCATGTCCAACAGTCCGCAGTCGCGAGTTTCCGCAACGATATCCGTTACACCCGCCATCAAATAGGCGGCTCTCACCGCATGCCCTTTTATCTCGTTGTGGTCTCGAATGGGCACGTCATCCTGCCAGTAGGTTCCATCGTATGCTTCCAACGGGGTGTTGTGTTCCGTCGCGAAAAACTTGGAGCCACGGTTTTCAACGAAAAACCTAGATAGATCGAAATACCTTTTCTCTCCTGTGACCTGCCATAGCTTGATCAGCGCCAGTTCGATTTCCGGGTGACCGGGATATCCCATCCTCTTGTCTTCTTCCATGCCAAAGGTGAGTTCGATATGATCCGCCAGCTTTATCGCCACATCCAGCAACTTTCGCTTGCCGGTCGCCTTGTAGTACGCAATGGCGGATTCGAAAAGGTGACCGGCGCAGTAGAGTTCATGTGCGTCGCGAAGGTTGGTCCAGCGTTTATTGGGATGAAGCACTTGAAAATAGGTGTCGAGATATCCATCCAGCATCTGCGCGGCGGCGATTTTCTCTATGATCTCATCCACTTTCGACTCCATATCCTCGTCGGGGTCAGTGGAGAGCGAATACGCCGCAGCCTCGATTGCTTTGTAGAGGTCGGAATCACGGAATAGAGGTTCGCTATACCCTTCATGCTTGCCTTGAGCCGCCAACTCGAAGTTGCGTAGGGTGTTCGATTTTTCGAGTTGTTCAAAACTGATAGGGATGGACACCTCCCGGTTTATCTTGATTTTCGGGGCCCAGAAACGGTCCTGTATCCGAATATTGGTGAACGGCACGGATTTCAATGGTGAATTTAAAGGCTTGATGGTACTCGTGTCGCACATGATACGCCCTTCCTTTTGCTTAACAATAAAATTGAAGTGAACTGGTCGCTTGGGGTTCCCTTGATTGAAAATCCGCAAGGTGAATGCAAACATCAAATCAGACTCATTGATTCAGCGGCTTGACCGCGCTATGACCCGTGTGAACGTGGATCTCGCTCTCGTTTCATTTCAAAGAATGATACCCGAGGATATGCCGTTAAGTGAATAATACTCAGGTGCATATATGGGGGAATGTCAAATTCAATAACCTTCCGTGGACATGGTAATTGCTATTTTCGGAAAACGAGGCTGATATCGCTTATCTCATGCGTGGAAATATAGACGAGAGGCGAATTTCGCAATAAACAGTACGGTATACTTCTAAAAAATAACGCGAAAATGAGTTCAGTCCATAGGCGACGGTTTCGTTGGATATCCGATCTTTTACACTATAAGGGAGTTTGCAATTGGCGAACAAGGAAGCCACGGCGCGGATTAAAATCAATAAGATGCTGGAATCGGCGGGTTGGAGATTCTTTCCCGAAGGGAACAGGCCGGCGAATATCCGTTTGGAACCCCAAGTAACCCTTAAGCGCCATGATATCGACACCCTCGGCGATGATTTCGAACGATATGAGAAGGGCTTCATAGATTTCCTGTTGCTGGATGAAAAGGGCTTCCCGCTCATCGTTCTTGAAGCGAAATCGGAGGCGAGAAATCCTCTCTCCGGCAAAGAGCAGGCGCGCAAATACGCAAAGTCCATGAAATGCAGGTTTGTTATCCTTTCCAATGGCAACCTGCACTATTTCTGGGACTTGGAGCGCGGTAACCCGTATCTCATCACCTCGTTTCCAACACATGCGTCCGTAAGTGAATACCAAAAAGTCGCACCAAATCCCCGAAGGCTTGTTTCGGAGCGAGTCGAAGAGGATTACATCGTTCTCACCCAACGTCCTTCCTACAGTTCGGAGGCGGGTTGGGGGATCGAGAAGGAACGTCCCGTCTATCTTTTGACCAATAAACTCCGTTTACTTCGCCCTTATCAACTCAAAGCGATTCATTCATTGCAGAAGGCGGCGGAGGATGGCAGGGATCGCTATCTTTTCGAAATGGCGACAGGCACCGGTAAAACGTTGATCGCCGCGGCGATAATCAAGCTTTTCCTTAGAACCGGCAACGCCCGCCGTGCACTCTTCCTCGTGGATCGCCTTGAACTTGAGGAGCAGGCGAAGAAAGCCTTCACGGAATTGTTGTCGGCTGATTATACCTCCGTCATCTACAAGGAGAATCGTGACGATTGGCGTCGAGCGGAAATCGTTGTGACTACGGTCCAATCGCTTCTTTTCAATAATAAATACCAAGCGCTCTTCTCCCCGACGGATTTCGATCTGATCATCTCCGATGAAGCACATCGTTCCATCGGAGGCAATGCAAGAGCGGTTTTCGACTATTTCGTAGGGTACAAGCTAGGTCTTACCGCCACGCCCAAGGATTATCTCAAGCGTTTCAATCCTGTAAACGCCGTAACGAACGATCCCCGCGCGACGGAACGCCGACAGTTGCTTGACACCTACCGCACTTTTGGCTGCGAGAGCGGCCAGCCCACCTTTCGTTACTCTCTTATAGACGGGGTTAATGACGGATACCTAATAAATCCCACCGTCGTGGATGCGCGCACGGACATAACCGCAAAATTGCTTTCGGAACAGGGCTTCATTGTATCATTCACCGATGAAGATGGCGAGGATCATAAGGATGCGTACAATCAGCGCGAATTCGAGAAGCGTTTCTTTTCCGACGCCACCAACCATCTCTTTTGCAAAACCTTTCTGGACAGTGCCCTTCGCGATCCGATCAGCGGAGAGATTGGAAAGTCCATCGTCTTTGCAGTCAGCCAAAATCACGCCGCCAAACTAACGCAGATATTTAATCAGCATGCAAATCGCATGTTTCCGGGCAAGTATCACTCAGACTTCGCCGTGCAGGTAACCTCGCAAATCCAAGATGCGCAGCAGCTCACGGTGCAATTCGCCAATAATAATCTGCTCGGTTCCGGAAACTTCAACTCTGCGTATAAAACGAGCCATGCAAGGGTCTGCGTCACGGTCGGAATGATGACCACCGGATACGATTGCACGGATATCCTCAACATTGGTCTTTTCCGCCCAATCTTCTCGCCCACCGATTTCATCCAAATTAAAGGGAGAGGTACACGCAAACATCACTTCCCGAACGAGCTTTTCGATAAGACCATCATAGGAGACAACCCTAATCCTGACAAAACATCCTTCAAGCTCTTTGATTTCTTCGCCAATTGCGAATATTTTGAGACCGAATTTAATTACGATGAGGTTCTCAAGCTCCCACCAATATCCGTATCCCGTAATGGACGTGATGGCGGGGCGCAACCAACCCCAATCGAAGGCGAATACTATTATCCGGGACCAGACATGCTGACAACGGTTAAGGAGGTAGCCATCGGAAACATAGGCATGAAGATTGACCGGATGTTCTTCGAGCGTTTCGAGGATACGGTGAAGGGGGACCCGGAGATAGTCTCTGCGGTGGAGGCGGGTCAGTGGGATCGAGTGGTGGACTATGTGAACAAGGAGGTTTTCAACAAACCCGAGGAGTATTACGACATCAATAAACTTCGAAAAGCGACGGCGGTGGATCGCCGAATCACCCTTCGCGAGATACTGGAGAAGATATTCGGTTTGATTCCGCATTTCAAAACGAAGGATGAACTGCTGGAAGAGGAGTTCGCCAAGTTCGTCGCCGACAGCAAACCGGAGGAACCCGCCTCCATTCCGGCGATCAAGCATTATTTCAAGGCGTACATCACGAATGACGAGGTGCGGCATATCATAGAGTCCAAGCAGTATACCGATCTGGCGACCAATCCCGTATTCTCAGCACGGGATTACAAAGCCGTGCCCGCAAAATATCGCCGGCTTGTTCCCGAGTACGTCAAGGATTACGTTTCCCTGAACCAGTTTGTGAATTGAAACGGTTGGATTGTGGATTGAGGATTGGTGATTGAGGATTAAGGTTTGCCGCATCCCATTTCCAATTCAAAATCAACGGGAAAATTTAATGACACCCAAACTTATAAAAACCGAATCGGAATATGAAAACGCTTTGGCGCAGGTGGATGCGCTGATGTCCGCCCGTCCAAACAGCCCTGAAACTGAACAGCTTGAGCTTTGGGTTCATCTTGTGGAGACGTACGAGGATAATCATTACCCAATATCCATGCCAGACCCAATCTCCGCCATACGTTTTCGGATGGAACAGCCTGAGATGAGACCTGCGGAACTCATCCCGTATATCGGATCAAAGAGCAAGGTGTCCGAAATACTAAACGGTAAAAGGCAGCTCAGCTTGAATATGATACAAAAGCTGCATAAAGGATTGGGAATCCCCGCCGATGTCCTTCTTTCGCCGCCTGTAAAATCGGTTTCCCGCTCCACGGATTGCATTCATTGGGCGGATTTCCCGCTCGCAGAGATGGTTAAGCGGCGATGGTTTGGCGATGAGATCAAATCCAGCAGAGAACTTAGGGACAGAGCGGAAGAGATATTATCGCCCTATTTCGCTCCAATCCTGCCTGTATCCGTTCATCTGAGGCAGCGAGTTGATGATCAGCATTCCTTTGATGAAAACGCACTGTTGGCGTGGGAATCGCGAGCGTGGCATCTGGCGGAAAAACAGATTGTGGATCACTACATCCCGGAAAATATCAATCAGCAATTTATCACCGATGTGGCGAGACTTAGCATGCTGGATACCGGACCTCTCCTTGCTAAGGAAATGCTAGCCAAATCAGGCATACACATGGTGATCGAGCCGAATATGCCTCACACTCGGCTTGACGGAGCCGCCATGCGTTTGGAGGGTAATCCCCCCATACTTGCGCTTACGCTGCGTTATGATCGCCTTGACTATTTCTGGTTCACTCTATGCCATGAACTGGCTCATATCGCGCTGCACTTAAAAAGAGATGTGAGCATGCATTTCCTAGATGAAGAGGATGCGAACGGTGACGACCAAAGGGAGCTTGATGCGGATCGATTAGCCTCCGAAGCGATGATCCCGGAATCCGTCTGGCTGAAATTGGGTAAAAATCATATTCCGTCCAAGAAAGACATCATGGCCTTCGCCTCAAAACTCCGTATTCACCCCGCCATCGTGGCGGGACGCTATCGAAAGGAGAGCGGGAATTTTAAGATTTACACCGACTTGATAGGCAATCGGATGGTGAAAAGGTTGTTTGAAACGTAGATTTAGGATTTTGGATTGCTGATTGCTAATTAGGGATTGGAGGGAGAGGAGAGGAATGAGCAGGAATTAAAAGACAGTACCAAGAGGTTCGCGCTGCAAGTTATTAAGCTTGTGGAGAGTTTGCTGAATACGATTGCGGGGAGAGCAATTGGCAATGAACTGGTGAGAAGCGTGCTTCCGTGGGTGCGAACTATCGCGCCGCCTTCCGAAGCCGTTCGATGTCTGAGTTCGTGGCTAAAATTGGTATCATGGCTGAGAAGGCGGATGAGACAGCGTTTTGGATGGAGATCATTGCGGACGTCGGTTTTCCGAAGGAGAGCCGCACTTTGCCGCTTCGCAAGGAAGCGGAAGAGTTGACCGCCATCTTCATCGCCTCCGGTCGCACCGCCAAATCCAACATTGCCCAATCAAAAATCAGCAATCCAAAATCATAAATCCTAGATCGGATCATATCATGCTAGACATCGACACCAGACGCCGCATCGACACCGCCCGCGATATTCTCGTGGGGAAGGTTCCCGACCCCAAGAGCCAGGTGGAGCAGATCACCATCGCTCTCATCTACAAGTTCATGGATGACATGGATGCGGAGAGCGAGGAACTGGGCGGAATGGGCAAGTTCTTCGCGGGGGATTTCGCCCGTTACGGATGGGCGAATCTCATGAGCCTGGGGCTAGGTGGGTTTGAAACCTTGAACCTTTACACCGAAGCCATCGCCAGGATGCCGGAGAATCCGGGTGTTCCCCCGCTTTTTCGTGACATCTTCAAGAACGCCTATCTTCCCTACCGAGATCCCGAGACCCTGCGGATGTTCCTGCGTATCATCGATGAGTTCGATTACGACCACTCCGAACGGCTTGGCGACGCCTTCGAATACCTGCTGTCCATCCTCGGTTCCCAGGGCGACGCCGGGCAGTTTCGCACCCCAAGGCATATCATCGACTTCATGGTGGAGGTGATAGACCCGAAAAAGAACGAAACCGTGCTCGACCCGGCATGCGGAACAGCCGGATTCCTGATTTCCTCCTACAAGCACATCCTGAAGGCGAACACGGACGAGAACGGACAGGGAACGCTCACTCCCGACGAAAGAAAGTATCTCGCGGAAAACTTCAAAGGCTACGACATCTCCCCCGACATGGTGCGGCTCAGCCTGGTCAACATGTACCTGCACGGGTTCGCCGACCCCCACATTTACGAGTATGACACGCTCACCAGCCAGGATCGCTGGAACCAATACGCCCACATCATTCTCGCCAATCCGCCTTTCATGTCGCCGAAGGGAGGCATTCAGCCGCATACCCGTTTTTCCGTGCAGTCCAAGCGGAGCGAGGTGCTCTTCGTGGACTACATGGCGGAACACCTCATGCCGAACGGCCGGGCGGCAATCATCGTGCCCGAGGGAATTATCTTCCAGAGTCAATCCGCCTACAAACAGTTGCGAAAGATGCTGGTGGAGCGGCATCTGGTGGCCGTCGTCTCGCTGCCGGCGGGGGTCTTCAATCCCTACTCCGGTGTCAAGCCTCGATCCTCTTCCTCGACAACGCGCTGGCGCCGCATAACGACAGCATCGCCTTCTTCAAGGTGGAGAACGACGGCTTCGGACTCGGCGCAAAGCGGAGAGCCTTCGACAAGAACGACCTTCCGGATACGGCGCGCCTGCTCAAGGATTGGATGGAGGAGTGCAGGCAGCGAAGTGCGGATTGCGGATGGAAGGATAAATCGGCAACCGAGGATAAGCGATTCCTTGTGGTGCCGAAGGAGAAGATCGCCGCAAACGGCGACTACAACCTGAGCGGGGAGAGATATAGGGAGAATAACATTTACTCACATAAATATCCAATCGTATCAATTGCGGATATTTGTACGATCAATCCGTCGAAGAATGAAATACAAGCTTATTCGAGTGATCTGCTTGTTTCTTTCGTTCCTATGGCTGATCTTGAAGAAAAACGAATTGCTTTTAACGCACAAAAGACAAAAAAAATCGGTGAAATTGGCACAAGTTATACATATTTTAAAGAGAATGATATCCTTTTAGCGAAGGTAACTCCTTGTTTTGAAAATGGAAAAGCAGGGATTGCACGTAATCTGGTAAATGGAATTGGTTTTGGCTCTAGCGAATTTTTTGTTCTCCGCCCATCCAATAGCATTCGGTCTGAATTCTTATATTTTTGCATTACCAACCCACTATTTCGAAAATCAGCTATTGAGCAAATGACTGGTACAGGTGGTTTACAACGTATTCCTCGACATTATATAGAATCATTCAAAATCCCACTCCCCCCACTGGAGGTGCAAAGGGAGATTGTGGAGGAGATAGAGGGTTACCAGAAGGTGATTGACGGTGCCAGGGCGGTGGTGGAAAACTACAAGCCCCGCATCCCCGTGGACCCCGAGTGGCCGTTGGTGAAGTTGGGGGAGGTCGCTGAGATCAATCCAAAGAAGAGTGAAATAGGCGGGCTATCTGGCGACACCATCGTTTCTTTCGTCCCGATGGCGGACCTAGGCGAACACTCGATGACCTTCGAACCCAAGGAGACAAGAAAGCTCTCTGAGGTAGGGGTGAACTATACTTATTTCCGTAATAACGATGTACTCATCGCCAAGGTGACGCCGTGCTTCGAAAATGGTAAAGCGGGCATCGCCAGTAATCTCTCCAACGATATCGGATTTGGGTCCAGCGAGTTCTTCGTAATCCGTTGCTCGGAGAGAATGCTGTACGAGTGGGTCTACTTCGCAATCGCAAACCAGACATTCCGTGCCACGGCCGCAAAGAAGATGACTGGTACAGGCGGTTTACAGCGGGTGCCGCGCACCGTACTAGTAGAATACAAAATCCCCCTCCCACCACTCGAAACTCAGCATGCCATTGTAGCCGAGATCGAAGCGGAGCAGGCACTCGTGAACGCCAACAAGGAGCTTATAGAGCGCATGGAGAAGAAGATACAGAATGTTCTTGCGAGGGTGTGGGGGGAGAATGATACGGCGTCGATGGAAGAATGAGCCTTGGAGGAAGTCTACTGAGTTTTATGAACATACCCCCGAGGTTGGATACGATTATGATACAATAGGTAAAGATCGAAATATTGGAACACACAGGGAGGCATGCCATGAAGCACGATCAGCTCTGGAAGGAGGTTCTTCTGACGTTCCTCCGCGAATTTTTGGAATTGTTCTTTCCTGTAGTCGCAGAATGCATTGATTTCAACGGAATAGTTCCGCTTGACAAGGAGGTGTTCACGGATACACCCGATGGCGAACTTCGGGAGCCGGACCTGGTGGTTCAGGTGCACACCAAGGATGGCGACACGGAGTTTATACTGATTCACGTGGAGGTGCAGGCTGAGCGGAGGAGTGACATGCCCTTCCGGATGTGGGAGTATTACAGTCTGCTTCGAATGCGCAAGAAAGCTCCGGTTTTTCCGGTTGTGCTGTATCTCGCTCCCGGCGCAGGCGGCATCACGGAGGAGGAGTACGCCGAGAGGCTTTTCGGCATGGAGATTATTCTATTCCGCTACTCGGCGATCAGTTTGCCGGACTTGCCGGCGGAACCGTATCTGGAGTTGGACAACGCGCTGGCGCCCGCGCTCAGTTCGCTGATGCGCTCCGAGGGCGTGGATCGCGTCACGCGCAAATTGAAGGCGTACGAACGCCTGTCGCGTGCGCATCTGGACGAGGCTCGCGGCACGATGTTAATGAACGTGGTGGATCAGTACCTCGTATTGAATACGTTGGAGCAGTTGGAACTGGAGCAAAGGATTGGTAGATCGGAACCCGAGGAGGTTAGGGAAATGTTGACACAATGGCACGAGCGTGGAAGATCGCTGGGAAGACAGGAAGGCATTCAGGAAGGCATTCAAGAAGGTATTCAGGCAGGAATTCAGGCAGGGAAGCAGGAGACTTTACTTCGCTTGATGCGACGAAAATTCGGTGAATTGCCGGAAGGTGCGGTCAAGTCTATAAGACAAATCACCGCAGGGGATTCCCTGGATGAGCTTGCAGACAGGGTGTTGGATGCAAAATCACTCGACGATATGCGTCTGGATGAGATCCTTCAATAAAGCCACACCCTTCGGGTGGATACGATTATGATACAATAGGTAAAGATCGATATATTGGAACACACAGGGAGGCATGCCATAAAGCACGATCAGTTCTGGAAGGTGTTTTTTTTTCCTTCGCCCCCATTCCTATAAATCCAGAGTACCATAGTCGCCGAAATCATCAATTTACAATACAAAATCAAAAATCCTTAATCCACGATCAAAAATCAACAATCTTCACCAGTTCGCATCCATGCGCCGGGAGGTTCGCTTGGAACTCCCCTTGAAAGACGCCGAGGTTCTTGTGGCTCCAGAGGTCTCGCACTTTCGCTTTGCCGGTTACGCCTATCTCGCTCCACGACGCCGCAACGCTGGATGGGGTCGAGGAGAGGTTGAAGAGAGCGACGATCCGGCTTCCATCTCTTCGGGATATGCACCACACTTGCTTCTCCCCGCTCGCAACCCTCACGGCGGGAACTCCTGATTGATCCACGGCGATCACCTCCTTGTTGGTGAGCAACCGGATCCCGTATGGATCGAGTTTGGTCAAATCATCGCCGGTGTAGAGAGGGGAGCAGGAAATCGCCCAAAGGGTCACGGCTGTCTTACGCTCTATGTCCGTCAAGCCGTCCATCTCGCCGTTCCCCACATCAAGGGAATCCAGGTCGTCCCAGCCTATCCCCTTTCCCGACAGCCCCGACCAAGCCGCCACGGCGCCGAAGGTTCTGCGGATATTCCCCCAGTCGGTCAACGTATCCTCGTAACTATCCACGTCATCCCCCACACGCCAGCCGTTGGCGTACTTGCTCCAAAAATCGGCGTAGTGGCTGTCGATACGCCAGGATAGCTCCAACCATATCTTGCGGTGTGTTTTACTAATCGCCTTCGCCCACGCCTCCACGTCCGGGCGAGCGTCAACGGTATTGTCATGATCGGATCCGGGTACCACACCGTCGAGCTTTAGGAAATCCACCCCCCACGAGACGAACAGGGAGGCGATGGAATCGATATAGTCCTGGGCGCCAGGCTTGGAGAAGTCTATTTTGTAATGCCAGCCCCAACTGTTCGCAGGGGCGAGGGGCTTCGCCACTATATCCTGAAGGTGGTAGGGCGTGTCCAGAATGAGGGGATTGCGATCATACAGGTCTCTTGCGATTCCCGGCACCCAGTATATCCCCAGTTTCTGCCCATTTCGATGCACGTAACGGGCTATTCCCTTAATTCCATCGGGGAATTTACTCCCATCCGGAATCGGCCGGCCGTACTCGTCATACCCGCCGCTCCATCCCGAATCCAGGTTCACGTACTTGTATCCGAATTTCTGCAATGTTCGGTGCATCGCGTCGGATTGCTCCTTGACGTGCGCCGCCGTAAGCCAGCCCATTCCCCCGTAACCCGGGAATTTGGTGGCTTCAAGACTCCAACTGCTCCATCCCATGTAGGGCCTATCGGCGAACCCTGAGCCTATAGCGCGGCTCGGTTCGGGGTGAAAAACCCCCATGAGAATAATCGCAAGGATATACACGGCGTTAACGAACAGACGTGGTAAGAATACAGGCCTCATATCATTTTCTCGTTGCAGCCAATATGGAAAAACCCTTGTGAGTTCGTGACTGCTTCCCGTTGGAATCCGAGGTAAACCCTATTCGCTCCATCGCTTTTCGTGCCACGGGATGTTCGCCCCATAGCTTCCACACCAATCCCGTGTTGTAGTTCGCCCAATTGACGCTGAAGCTACCCAGATCAATACCAATGACGTCATCTCCCACCCAGCTCTTATCCAAGCTGAAGGGCGCTAACCCGTAGGCGCCGTTTACTTCGTCCCAATTCATGGAGGACATCCATCTCACTAGGTCCTTATCGATAACATCGGGAATCCAAGTTATGTCCGCCAATGCGGCCATGGGCCATACGGTGCCGTCACCGTCGCCATCGGGAGGTGCGGCGGCGACGTAGCCTTTTGGCGAATCGCCCGCGCTGATCCCCCACCATCCGCCCTCATCCTGTCGGAAAGTCTTCCAGCGTGTCGCTATCGCCCTGCACGCAGCCCTGTTCGCCAAGGCGGTCTGCCTGGCGTTCTCGTAAAGATCCACGCCATCCTTGTCCTTCATGTTTTTCAATTCGCACCACCCCAAACCGAAATAACTTGTGAAGAGCGGGAAACCGGGGTTCAGAATGCGATATCCCTCCAGCTTGCCGAAATCCGTGCGCATGTGATACCAGAGATTCTTCGGGATAGGATGGGCGTCGGATCCGATTGCGAGGAGATATGGCATGGACATCTCACTTGATCGGACATCAGCTCTTCCGTACAACCCGTTTTCAGGGCTCCAAGCCAAAGCCAACACTTGACCATTTCCGGATGACACGAGGAACTGTGTCCAATCAGCGCGATCCATAAGCTCATTCGCCACTCGGGCGACATCCCCTCGGAACCCCTCCGCAACGGTCATACACCCGTTGAGAAAGATTGCGCTATCCAGAACTGACACTTCGCAATCGCCCCACCGCCGCCCGGTCTTCCAATCCATGAAGTGATAGAACAAGCCGTAATGAGTGGGCAATTTTGTCCAAGCGAACCGAAGCGTCCGCAAAGCCTCCTTCCGCGCCTCGCTTTCGCTCAGCCAGCCAAGACGCACCCATACGGGAAGCAAGGAGAGGAAATAGCCCGACGAAGCGATGGACGCCATCGTATTTCGCTTTTCCGCATCCTTCCAATTGGAACCGCGGTCCAACACAAGCCCTGTGTCGGGATTTCGGTAATGCTGAAACCATTTAAAGGATTTGTAAGCGAGTTTTTTAAGCTCCGCGTTCGCGGTGGATTGCTTCCGAATGGGGGAGATTGATGAAATTGCATCGGCGGGGCTGCTCGTATCATCTCTCACCAAAGCGAGGGAATTGAGCGGCATCATCGCAAGTAAGAGGATAATGGATATCATGCGCGCGATTTTCATTAGCCGAGTCTCCAAATGTTTGCATGAAGTGTTTTCGACAAACGGTTATCGAATACTTTTCCAAGAGGTGTACGCGCTAAATGGAGGATTGTATCCAGATTTCCATTCTCGGTATGCAAAAGATAGATTCCAGGCAAAAACTCTATAATAAAGATGACCGCCCATGCCGATAATATCAACACGGGCGGCTTACTGGTGAGTCGTTAGGGGACGTCTCAAGGACAATCCATAGCGTTAGACTTCCGGATTATGGAACGGATCCGCCGCCCGCCTCCTTACTCGCTATTATTAGTCTCACCCTCAACCATGCATGTCACGATCCATATATCGATTTATGCCACACTCACCCGCATTTTTCATCAGTTTTTATCCAGGTGAAGGCGGGCTCTCGGGGAATCGCAATGGCGGAATGGTTTCAAGGATGCCAAAATCCACGCATGATTGAGGTATTTGCCAGAATCATCGCACCGTTCCGATTATCTCTTTCACCGATTCAGCGCCCTGTGTTATCAAATATTCGCGGATGCCATTCACCACATCCAAGGCGATCATGGGATTGACAAAATTCGACGTTCCCACCGCCACTGCGGACGCACCGGCGAGCAAGAATTCCACCGCATCCTCCGCGGACGATATTCCGCCCATGCCGATCACCGGCAAATTGATGGATGAGGCGATTCTCCAAGTCATGTAGAGTGCCAAAGGTTTGATGCACGGGCCCGAAAGCCCCCCGCGACGATTTGCAAGTTTGAAGGTGCGGTTGCGAATGTCTATCGCCGTGCCCACAAAGGTGTTCACAAGTGAGAGGATGTCCGCGCCTCCGTCCTCGGCGGCTCGGGCGATTACGGTGATGTCCGTTACATTCGGGGAAAGCTTGGCGATAAGCGGTAGCTTCGTGTGCTTCCGGATCGATTCAATCACCTGCCGCGTTAAAACGGGATCGGTACCGAACTCAATTCCGCCGCACGCCTGATTGGGACAGGAGATGTTCGCCTCCAACGCGGCGACCCCCTCTGCTGCATCCAAACGTTCAGAAAGGGTGATGAAATCCTCGATCCTGTCCGCGGCGATATTCACAATCACCGGCACATCGAAGTTGCGAAGATACGGCAATTTTTCCGAAAGAAAGGCGTCCAACCCTGGGTTTTGCAATCCAATGGAATTGAGCATCCCCGCAGGGGTTTCGGCGGTTCGAGGCATAGGATTTCCCATCCTCGGCTTTACGGTCACCGCCTTGACCGTAATAGCTCCAAGTTTGGAAAGATTATAAAAGTCCGCCCATTCGCTTCCGAAGCCGTACGTGCCGGAAGCCGTGGTCACCGGATTTTTCATCCTGAGCTTGCCAAGTTGCACTGAGAGATCCGGAGATATGTTCTTCATTTCGCTTCCCAATGCCATCTCCTTATTCCCATATTATCTCGTCCGCCTGGAATACCGGACCATCGCAGCAGGAGCGCTTGTACGCCCACCCCGTTTCGTTTGATGAGTCTTTGATTTTCACCACGCAGCCCATGCACACCCCCATCCCGCACGGCATCATGGTTTCCACGCTCAACTGGCAACTCACTCCTTGTTGAACGCATAGCTCCCCGACCGTTCTCAGCATAGGCGTGGGACCACAGGAGTAGACGCAAGCCTCGCCGGAACGCTCTTCCAGCATCTCCTTCAACACATCGGTTACGATTCCTTTCACCCCTCGCGAGCCGTCATCAGTGGTGCAGCGAACCTCCGCGCCAAGTTCCGAGAACTCATCCACGGCAATGAGAAGATCCTGTGTCCTCGCCCCGTTTATCACTGCCACGCGACACTCATTGAAGGGGTCGGATTTAATCTCCCGAGCCAGAAAATAGAGCGGGGGAGCGCCCACGCCTCCCGCAACAAGGATATGAGACACGTTAAGTTTGGTTGATGGCTGGAAAGAGTTGCCCAAGGGACCGATCAACGAAAGCTTTTGCCCGGGGATCTTATCTCGAAGCCCTTTAGTGAAAACCCCTCTCGCGAGGTACAGGATGGAGATTCTTCCGCTTTTCGGATCCGAGTGAAAAACGCTGAACGGCCGACGAGTGTAGGGGTTAAAAGATTGATCGTAGAGGATCTGAACGAAATTGCCCGGACGCGACTCCTCCGCGATTTGCGGCGCCTCAAGTATGATTTCGAATTCATACGCGTTTCTTTGAAAATGCGCCAAGATGGGTGCTTCAATTTGATGTTTCATATGGTCGATCGGTGTTTCATTTTTAATTATTGGAATACGTCAATGGGGATAGGCTTATGTATTAGCGTCCTCATCTGACAGTACGGTCAGATCCCACCCTTTCAACACCTCCATTTGTTGATTGGCGGTGAGGTCAAGGTGTATCGGCGTGACGGATATCCAGTTATCCATCACCTTGTGCACATCGGATTCCGGGTCGGATACGTCATCCAGTATGGTTCCATGCACCCAGTAATAAGCTCTCCCCCATGGATCGATCCTTTTCTCCACTCGGTCCGTGTATTCCCGCCTGCCTTGATGCGTGATTGCAACCCCTTTTATCTTCCCCCTATCCACCTGAGGCACGTTCACGTTCAACACGATACCCGGAGCCAATCCGTTTTTCCGTATCCGAACTGCAAGCAAGCGAGCGAATTGAGAGGAAAGGGAGAAGTCATAGGGTTCCGTATCCCCCGCCACCGAAATCGCCACCGCCGGAGAACCCAGGATACAGCCCTCTGTCGCGGCGGCGACGGTTCCGCTATAGGTTAAATCCCAACCTAAATTCGGCCCCGCGTTGATGCCTGACACTACAAGATCCACTCGTCCCTCCATAAGCACATCGTATCCCAATGTCACGCAGTCCGATGGGGTTCCGTTGGATGACCAGGCTTTCGACCCATCCTGCAGGATGGTTTCCTCGATCCTTAAAGGCTTATGCAGGGTGATTGAGTGCCCCGATGCGCTTCGGGGACGTTCCGGAGCGATGAGAAACACCTCTCCAAGGGACTCCAAGCCTTTTTTGAGCGCTAAAATCCCAGGGGCGTTAACACCGTCATCATTGCTTAGTAAAATCCGCATAGGATATTATAGCTTGATGGCATGGCAAAATACAAAAAATCGGCGACCAACCCTTAATTCCCCCGCCGTTCCATCGAGTGCGTCTCATTCGCGACTTTTTCCCTCACTCATCCGAGCAATGCATGGAGCACGCCACAATCTCCGCTCCGTGCAATAGAATGAAGGTGCTGAAATACATCCACACCATCAAAATAATCACCCCGCCCAAGGAACCGTATATCCTGTTGTAGCTTGAGAAATGCACCATGTAAATGGCAAAGAGGTTCTTCGCGATCTCCCAAGTCACTCCGGAAAATAACCCTCCCAGCAAAGCGTTCTTCCAAGGAACCGGACGATTCGGTACGAGACGATATAGAAACGTAAAGAGGGCGATGGAGAAAAGGATCGGCACACCATGCCCTGCGCTTTGCCAAAGGAATGGGATATTACCGCTATGGAAGCCCATGATTTGGAGATGCTTACTCTCCAACCAGGTAATCGCGGATGTGATCGCAAAGGAGCAAAAGACCATAAAGATGGTAAGCAACGCAGTATAGATAGCCACAAATCTTTGACGAATCCACATTCTTTGATTCTTGACATGCCAAATGGAGTTGAAGGCGCTCTCAAGATTCGCGAAAATAACGCTTGCGGAATAGAGCAAGCCCCCGATTCCAAGAATTCCCAGCGCCCCTTGATGTTGATGCGCGTTTTGGAGAGCATCGTAAAGGATCATCCCGCTAGAGGGAAAATAGTCCGTCAAGCCTGCCTGGATTTTATGCAGCATCACCGGAGAGGTGCCTAGGGTCAAACCAAGGATCGCCAACGTAAGGCTTAATATAGGTATCAAGGAGAGCAAAGCGAAAAATGAGATCGCCGCAGCCATCAATGCGCCTGAATGACGATTGTAATTCTTATGTATCTTCGCGGAGTAGGATATAGCCTTCAAAAAAAACATGAACATTACGCCTTGTCATAACGTATATATGTTATAAGAACAACAAAACCATCGATTTTCAGAGGTAAAGCAACATTCCTCCAAATCCGGGAACACCCCGTTAGAGTGTATTTATGTGATGGCGACGCGGTTATGATTTGCGTCGCCATCTTAGCATATGTATTGTATTCGATTTTAGGGGCAAGTCGGATACCACACCCCGCTTCATCTCATGAAATATCCCCACGGTAATTCAAGAAAATGGGCGGAACGATCCTTGTTCCGCCCATTCCTCCACCAGTATGATATGACCTCATTACCGCCTGACATACATCCGTGTGTGCCCTACCCCGAAGACTAAAGCTATCTCGCCGTCTGTTTCAAAACCAAGTTTTTCAAAAAACGTGATATACTCGATGGGAGAGTCGATTACCAGCGTGTGAAAATTGCGGAAACCGGCCCCCATGACATACCACATCAGATCCGTTCCAATTCCATGTTTGCGATGCTCTTGTAGAACCGCCAATTTGCCGATTTTGCCCACTCCGTCCCTCTTATCCACCAACCTTACCGTGGCTATGGGGCGTCCATAGTAAATCGCAAGGTAATGCACAGCAATGGCGTCGCATTGGTCCTGATCGCATTCAAATGGAATCCCCAATTCGCTAACGAACACGTTTCTGCGTATTTGAAAACACTCCTCCTTATCCAGTTCCCCGGAGGCTATTCTTACGCTAATATCATTCGTAAACGACCTTTCGGCGTCAGGGCGCGATGGATGCGAAGATGGGTCTCTCAGGACATCCATATAGCTTGTCGTTAACTGATTGTACATCGTGAACCTCTCTTTTCGTTTATAACATGAGCCGATTACTGGGATTTCCTCGCATCTCCGCGCTTCCTCACCGAGCAACGAAAGTATTCCATTGCGCCGTCACTCGATCCGAATAAGATATTCGCTCAAGCAGTTGTTTCTTATTGAGATGCGAAAACCCCATAAATTGTTACAGTTAAATCCTATGAGGGGATTGCGTAATTCGCCAACAGAAGTTTTTCCAACTGAAAGATTTGTGACAATTGTCTGATTTTATGAATTCAGCAATGACCTCATATATCATTTTTTTGGTTTCACGTTTGTTAACGAACGAAATTGGATGATGGTTTCGGTTTTTTTTCACCGACGTCAGACTTATTTTCATGCCAAGGTCAACCGATAATCTGTATTTGGAGAACTGGATGACGGTTCATGGAATTCGGGAAGAAGATAGAATCGTTATCCAATTGCCCCAATTTGAGATATGACATATTATCTCCGGATGCAGTCATTCACCCCCTGTCAGAATGTTCCCTGTGGATGGAGGCGTGATTCAAAATCCACATTACTTTTTAATAAAGCGGAAGAAATAAAATGCACTGGTTTGCAAACCTCAAGACTCTTCACAAACTCATCTTTGGCATGAGCGTCACCATCGCACTGATGCTTATGGTTGGGGTCGTATCCATAGGTCGATTGGACGGTATCAATCGAAACATGGAGCTTTTATACGGCATTAGCATGCCTAAAACATCCACTCTGGCGGAGATATCAGCTTCCATCTATCAAATCCGGAATTACGAAACGCTTATTCTCCTAGACCGCGCAATGGCAAAAAATTCCTACCTGCAAGAAAAAATGCAGAAATCTTTCACTCTCGTTAGCGATGATATCGACAAATACAAGCGGTTCCCGTTGACCGATCGGGAGAGAAACGATTTCACGAGTTTTGAAACCGCCTGGTCCCACTACATTCAATTGCACAACCAAGCGATGGGGCTCTTAGGATCCGGCAAAATCAGCAAGGTGCGCATTTTCCTGCGCGGTCCAATAAGCTCGGGCTTCGCCTCGCTTGAAAATCAACTGGAGAGAATTGGACAACATACCAGCGATCTCAATAATCGGATCATCACGGCGCAAACCGGGGCGTATCATGTCGCAAGGCTACTGATATTTCTCACACTTCTCTTTGCCATTGCCTTGATCCTGTTCCTGTACAAAGCGCTATATCAAACGATCGCTATTCCTATTCGCCAAATGGCGGCAATCACAAGCAATGTGGCGAGAGGATCAACCTCCCAGCGGATAACATACCATAGCGAAGATGAAGCCGGCATGTTGGCGAATAGCCTCCGAGAGGCGGTGAGCTATCGTCGAGAGTTGGCGGAAGTCGCCGGTTTGGTTGCAAACGGCGACCTGAATACTCTCTTCAAGGAACGAGGAGAAAAGGATGAACTTGGTAAGGCTTTCAACAATATGATTGAGAAGCTTCGCTTGCTGGTGGGAGAGGTGTGTAAAAGCTCAGTTACACTGAACAATGCGTCCGTCAAGGTGTCGGAATCAACGGCGAGATATGACAAAGGCGTCCATGATATCATCCGCAGCCTGCACGATATCACCCAAGCGACCGAACAGACAGCCGTCATGACGCAGGAGATGGCGAAAGGAAGCGAACAACAAGCGGGATCCGCATCCGATGTGGCGAATGGCGCGGAACTCATGCGAAAGGAAATCGAGCTTGTTAGCGAGTCCGCAACCCGACAGGCCGAAAAAGCCGAAATGGCGGGAAAAGAGCTTGAGAAAGCTCAAAGCAGCGTTCGCAATATGACAATCCTCGCACGGCATCTATCGGATATCCTGAAAAACGCTTCAGGAAACTCCCATGAAGGAAATAAAATGCTCTCTCGTTCGATAAGTATGATCAAAGATGTTCACGTGAACATTCTGAGTTCATCGAAAAGGATCGGTGAACTAGATGCGCATAGCCAAGAGATAGGTCAAATCGTGGAAACGATCAATCAAATCGCGGAACAGACCAACCTTTTGGCGTTAAACGCCGCGATCGAAGCCGCCAGAGCAGGTGAACACGGCAGGGGATTCGCCGTCGTGGCGGATGAGGTGAGAAAGCTTGCGGAAAAATCAGCAAAGGCGACCAAGGAGATAGCATCCTTGATTGAAACCGTAAGAGAGAGTATCGAACACGCAGTTGAGGCGATGGATCGAAGCGAGAAGGATGTTGATATCAGCGTCAAGATGGCGGAGCAAGCCGGTGAATCCATCCAAATGGTGGTGAAATCGGCGGATAATATCCATGAAGGCGTGACACAAGTCGAGAAAACAAATAATGGCTTGATCTCATCCATTCAGGCAGCATATGATGTTGCGATGTCAACACTGCAAACCGCCCGCGAGAACCTTTCAAGCGTGCAACGGATGTCCGAAAATGCGAATATGGTCACAACCTCCATTTCCGCCCTTGCCACCATCACACAACAGACAGCAGCGAGTGTGGAGGAGATGAGCGCGTCCATGGAGGAGGTTGCCGGCGGTGCCCGGAACGTTACGGATAGCCTCACCCAACAATCCGCCGATATGGAAGCAATCACGACGATGGCGAACACACTCAACATCATGGCGAATCAGTTAAACGACGTGATAAGCCGTTTCACTTTCGAGGATTCCATTGCCGCACCAAACGAGGTGAAATTACGAATGATCGCATAGTTTGAATATTTCTCCAACTGGCGAAATCAAGATTGATTGATTCGTTGCTGCCAGCCGGTTGATGTGTGATAGGGCGAACTAAATGAAGTTGATATACGGAAAACATGGGCATGGCTATTCCATGCCCATGTTTCGCTTGCATCCTGACCGGGAACAGTGTATCCTTGTTAACGTAATTATATTACTCATGTAATTCATTGGATATCTGACACTCCGGATATAACAGATTATCCGATATGAGGATGCGGCCACTCCTCGTTTTTTTATCTCTCATCGAAAAGGAGATGAATGATGCGAACTCTCATTACAGGGGCGACAGGGTTTGTCGGACGACATGTGGTTAATGCGCTGCTATCCGGCGGACATACGGTTCGCGCCATGGGGCGTAACTCCGATATGCTTGCTGCGATGAAAGCGCAGGGATGCGATACATTTACGGGGAATTTACTTGATGAAAAGTGGCTCGGAGGGGCGGTGGAGGGGATTGAGGGGATCGTTCACTGCGTCGGAATAATCATGGAGCCTAAGGGGGTGAGTTTCGAGTCCATAGTCAGGGACGGAACGCTCAATCTGGTACAAAACGCAGTCAAATCCGGGGTGCGTCGCATCGTCTATGTGAGCGCCATGGGAGTGCGAGCTAATGCGAAGTCACGTTATCATCAGACCAAGTGGGATGCGGAGGAGATGATACGCAGAAGCGGCATGGAATACATCATTCTTCGTCCCTCCATCATATTCGGACCGGAGGATAAATTCATTAACCAATTCCTATCCATGCCTGTAATCCCGCTGCCGAATGCGGGAGCGCAAAAATATCAACCGATCTATGTGGATAACTTGGCTCAAATCATTCGATTATCGTTGGAGACTGAGGGTTTGCTGAACAAAACCGTCGACGCCGGCGGACCGGCGCAACTCTCCTTCAAAGAGATTATGCAGACCGCCATCAAAGTCTCGGGAAAGCGTAAACCGTTGGCTTCTGCACCACTGTTCATCATGGGAGCGCTCTCCAAAATAACGGACCCTATGCAAAAGATCAGTCCCGCACTCGCCCCCCTCACCAAGGACCAGTTCTTGATGATGCAGGAGGATAACATCGGGGACAATACCCAGCTAATTCTGGCTTTTCCAAACCTCAAATTAACCTCTCTGGAGGAGGGTTTGCGTAAATACCTGGGAACGAAAAAATAATGGATGACCCATCAAATGTATACATGGATGGCATAAAATATGCAGTTTATGCATTATTAGGATTCCACGCCATCAAAGCAGACACATTGCTATTCCATCCGAGTCATATGGCGTTTGAAGGAGTGAACCCGCAATATGCATCTATAGTCAGCAGATGCTGTTCCAAAATACAATTTATGATTTTGTATGATACGAAAGGGAGAATCAAATGTCCGCGAAGAGATTTGGATTGTCGAATGCATTCACTTTAATTGAATTGCTTGTCGTTATCGCTATTATCGCCACCATTGCAGCCATCATCTTTCCTGTTTTCGCCGTCGCGCGCATGACGGCGCAAAAGACGGTTTGCATGAGCAACGAAAAGCAAATCGCTCTGTGTATCATGATGTATATTCAGGACTGCGATGAAAGAACCCCTCGCGCCGTAAACAACGCTTCCAACTCTCGGAAGCTAACCGTTACCGCCACACCCCAAGTGGCGGGGGATAACGCCTTTCTCCCTGCGGACACAGCACAGGGTAGAATTACAGGCTTCCTTTTTCCCTATGTCAAAAACGTGCAAGTGTGGAGATGTCCCTCCGACCCGGTAACTTGGGACCCAAGTGTCCTTAGCCCCAACGGTTCGCTTTCCATTGCGAATGCGACAAGCTATCACCTCAGCATCTACCTCACGGGATCCATGGTGGATGTCAACAACGAGATCACCTCGGGAGACGGCGTGGCGAATGCGGCGGTGCCAATTATCAGTCAAACCATTTTGGTGCGAGATGGTGACGCCAGTGATGGAACGAATGTTGAGAATCTCAACGCTGTGGGAGGAGCTTTAATCGGGGAGCAACTATACACCAAGCATAGCGATCACACACAAGGGGTAAGGCATGGCGGAAAGGGAAATTACATTATGCTGGACGGACATGTAAAAACACTGGCCCCATCACAAGTCAGTCCGATGGCCGCTGATGACGACCCGGATCATCCATGCCCCGGATGCGCGGATCAGGTTAATCCAGAGGCTGAGGCGTTCTGGAATATCGTTCAATAAATAGGAGAGTAAACTCCTAAGCGGGGGAGGGTTCCAAGTCAAACTTCTCCCCCGCCTTGATTCGTATTCCTCTCGCCCAATCCGACGCGCTCATCCTCCTGCCGCTTTCTGGCTGGACCTCACGCAATTCTATCGCCCTGTCCGAGCACGCCACCACTACGGAGCCATGCCCAAACGATATGACGGTTCCGGGAGCCAGGTTCGTCTCCTCCGAAATCGCCGCGCGATATATCTTCACCCTTCTCCCTGCGAAGGATGTGAATGCGCCTGGCTTGGAGCACATCGCCCGAATGCGGTTGCGGCACATCTCCGCCGGTTGCTCCCATCGAATGACGGCGTCCGCAGGTTGCAGGGAAGGGGCGTAGATTGCCCGGGAATCGTCTTGAGGTGTTTTGGGACAACTCCCTTCCTTAATCCTATCCAATGTATCAAGTAATAGATCGGCGCCCAATTCGGCGAGTTTGGATGTAAGAGTATCCGAATCATCTTCGAGATCTATTGGGAGCGATCTTTGCAGCAGGATATCCCCTCGATCCAAGGAAGGGGTCATCCAAATGGTGGTCACCCCTGTCTCGCGATCCCCGTTGAGGAGGGAGTGTTGTATGGGAGCCGCACCGCGCCATGCAGGCAACAATGAGGCGTGCACGTTTATTGGACCATACTTTGGTATATTGAGGAGTTTCCTAGGAATTATCTGACCGTAAGAGGCGAGCACAAACACCTCTGGGGCAATTTGTTGAACCTCCTCCACAAAGGAGGGGGATTTCACGATCTCAGGTTGTAAAATAGGCGCATCTATCTCCAGCGCCAACTGCTTGACGGGTGAATACCCGGGTTGCCTGCCGCGTCCTCGAGGACGATCAGGCTGGGTCACCACTCCAAGGATGTCATGTTCGGGCGACTTGGAAAGCAAATGAAGTGTCGGAACGGCGAAACTCGAGGTTCCAAAAAATAGAATCCGCATTCAAATATGAAGGTTGGCGAAAGGAACTGATACAATCCGAAATGAGAGGTTTCAATCCAACGCTAATTCAGGTTCACCGCTCTCCGCATCCACGGGCAAATGCCATTGAAGTGTCTCAGGGTCGGCGCGATCAATAAACAACACGCCGTCCAAGTGATCCACTTCATGCTGGATCACACGCGCCTCCATCTCTGTGGCTCGCCTTCGGAAAGGACGGCCAAGCATATCCATCCCTTTGACGATCACCTCGTACGCTCGCTTGACATCCCCCTCCAAAAGCGGTATGGAGAGACATCCTTCCGGACCAACCTGTTCACCTTTCATGGAGATAATACGGGGATTCAATATTACTCGGATGGGTTGATCCTCACCCGGAAGGTGATAGATGATGACTCGTTGAGACACCCCGATTTGGGGCGCTGCGAAACCCACGCCGTTCGACTCAGCCATTGCGGCTTTCATCCTATCCACCAACGCTCTCGTTTCCGCAGTGGGTTTTGAAATCGGAACGGCTTTTTGTCGAAGCGCCTCGTCGGGATACTTCACCACATCGTTCTCAATTTCGCTCCAGCATTTACGGACTTCATCTGTCAACTCCAACTCAAATCTCATCCTTTTCCCTCGTATCGATATACAATTATACCCTCCTTTCATTGGAGAGCCTGTCGTTAGTAACTAGGGTATACGAATCAGCCGAAAATGATGTTCCTATATTGACTGGGATGTGTACTGCAAACGAAGCTATGGGTTGAAGAGGCTGTCAATTCGACGCGAAAGCGGATCGGGGTTTACGCCTTTCCATCTTGCGAGGGTCTCCCATCCCCACCCCTCACGGAGTAGGTTCGCGAGAGATCGCACAGGATCCCCTGATATCTTGGAAATCAGCATGAGAGCGTCGATGTCATCAAGCCCAAATCCTTGATTCCGCAGATTCATAATGACCGAACTGAATTTGGGATGCATTGAGATCAATCGTGAAGCGTAGTAGTGCGCAATCTCAGAATCCAGAGTTCGCGCAACCCATTGCAAATCCGTTGGGTCATTCTGTCCCATCACGGCGTAATCCATGCAACCGACATGATACGTCACTATATAATCTCCGTCGGAATATCTTCCAGCCTGCATGATGGAGGCGCTGGAAGGCAGGGTCATACAGTCCTTGGATTCACATACCGTGATATTGGATAGACCGTCCGTGTAGCGAAGGCAAACGGTTGCCCCTCCCTGAAGGTCCATCAATTCGCATTGCTCGAAATCGAATCCAGGCGGCATCCGCACGGGAACCGTGACATTGAATTTCACCAGTTTGGAAATGGGGGATACCGTGTGGTAGATCGAAGACTTGGAAAGATTCACCCGAACCAACCGGTCCGGAAAGTGATATTGAAACACCTTGGAAGGGATGTCTTTAACATAGCTGATGTACGAAAAAAGCGACAGTCCAAGTGTGTTCCCGGACATATCATTCACTTGGTGACAAAGCGGCATCCCGGTGGATTTATCCAACCATACCTTTATGATACGCATGGGATGATAACGGGGAATGAGTTCGATTGTGTAACAATCCCTGTTCGCTATCACCTGATTGTTCAGTTGCCGCAACCTGTAATTCCGCACGATGAGTCTTATCCGACACTCAATCTGTTTCTCATCGAGGTTGGAGTGAGAGGAGCGCATGATGATAACGGAATGGGTATGGCTCTCCCAGCGTTTCATCCACATCCCGTCGTCCACAATCACCGACCCTTTTTTGGAAAAAGGATATTGGTCCTTTATTATTGTCTTCCCCGAACGGGAATGAACTATGGTTCGAATAACGGTTTGAGATATCCCGTCCCGAAAGCATGTCATCACCATTTGATCGCCGCGATAATTCAGATCGCGACCATCAGTCACGAAATGATAAATGAGACGATCCATCAGATGTGCGGAGGCGGATTCAGCGTATACGGGCAAAACGCAAACAGGCGCGATAATCGCGCATGGCAACAATAGGAGTAACCCTATGTTTTTCCTAATTCTCCGTGCAAGCATCATTTTTTACCAGTGTGTAATTGCAAAACGCTTCATTCAGCGATTTTCAATACCTTCGCCACGCCGAAACGTCACGTGGGATGTGAATAGTTGCAATTACTTGCAGTATATGGATTAACGGAACCTAGGAAAGGTTGTGTTCTGTTGAATCGTAACGGAATCCGCAGGGGCGATGGACGGACCATTAAATACCGGCAATGAGTTGTCCCAATCGTATGGACGATGTATGTAAAGATAGTCCTTGGGCATCACCAGTATGGGACGATCTATGGATGTTGGGGTCAGATTTGCCGTCATAGTCCCTATTTGGGGGGTGTTTGAGGGTATGTGGGTATAAATCGAAACAACCGCCAGTGCGACTGAAACGGTAGCCGCTGCAATGCTCAAGCGAAGTTTCATCTTCGGTTGTTCAAAATACCCCACCCATTTGTATAGATAAGAACAGGAAGCGTAAGCCGGCTGATCTAGCTTTAAGTTGCTGATGAGATCCTCCTCGAAATCCTCCCGGGGATTAATCACGGAAAGCGAAGACATGATGTTCTTCGTCTCCATAATGGAGTCATACTCAAGTTGACAATCAGGGCAATTCTTCAAATGTTCTCGAATGGATATTCGATCAAAACGATTGACTTCCCCGTCTATATATGCATCGAGCAGGTGACAAACCCTACGACAATTCACTTTGAAATCTCCCGCTGCTAGCATCCATATATCTTTGAAGCTTGCTTCGCAGCATTTTTCTTCCTCTATGCAACCGAGATCGGACTGTTCCAAGGGAACATCCCAGGGTCTCGGCGATCTCCTCATAAGACAGCCCCTCAACGTCGGCTAATATCACCGATTTCTTGAACTCAATCGGAAGACTATCCAGAGCGTTCTGAATCCGCTCGTCCAACGCCTTTTCCATGAGTTGAGTTCCCGGATCCCCTTTCGGGTCCGGTATTTCGAGACGAATATCCATCTCCTGCCCTTGCTTCACAATCGGCTGGTCGAGCGATTGTATCTTCGCTCGCGGGCGTTTTCTCAACTCATCCACATACACGTTCGAAATAATACGGTATAACCAATTCTCGAACGGCATGGATCGGTTATATCGATCAAAAAATCTGTAGGCTCTCAAGAAAGCCTCTTGCACAATGTCCTCGGCATCCGCGTGATTTCCCGCAAATCGATAAGCGATGTTGTATGCTTGACGATGGTGGCGGCGAACCAATTCTTCAAATTCTTTTTTGTCTACACGCGCGTGCTCAATGTAAGATCCGGTATATTCCATGATTTTTTTATCCTGCATGCTTCTGTTTTGGGTTACGGATAAAAGATGCGTTCAAGTTCCCGTTGTTTTCGAAGCATCTAATGATTAACTTATTAGATGACGTGAATTCAGTTGATGAAACCCTCATCACACCCGATAAACTCAATCGCCATACTCCTCGGATCATAATCCGTACATCCTATGCATTTCTTTACGAGACCGATATCCGAAAGTGACGCACTCTTACTTAACTAAGCGAATTTTTTGTTAAAATGGTTTCTATGCCATAAAATTTTCAAACCATCCAATGTTAGCATCTCATCAACAATTCGTATCGTCTCGCACTCCTTGCTGATCAGCGTAGCCAGTCCCCCGGTGGCGATCGCTTGCGCATCCTCCCCTAACTCTTTGCGGATTCGCCTCACCAGCGCGTCCACCTGGCCAGCAAAACCGAAGATGATGCCGCTCTGCATCGCCTCCATGGTGGACCTGCCAATGGCGCGTTGAGGGGCAATCAACTCAACCCTGTACAATCTCGACGCCGCCTGAAACAAAGCATTGGCGGAGATGCCTATGCCCGGGGCGATGGCGCCGCCCAAATAATCCCCCTCGGTGGTTAATGCGTCAAAAGTCGTGGCTGTACCAAAATCCACCACGATCGCCGGACCGCCGTATTTCTTTTTAACCGCCACCGCGTTCACCAAGCGGTCCGCTCCTATCTCGGATGGATTGTGGTACAACACTTTCAACCCGAAGTCCGTCTCCGGCCCAATCACCATGGGATCCATATCAAAATAACTACGCGCCACGTCCGCAAGAGTTTCCGTCATCGTCGGCACCACGCTGGATAGGATGAAACCGTCCAAATCCCCCTTGTGGAGCCCCCTGCTTTCCAATAAATGCGTTATCAGCAAACCGTGCTCGTCAGTCGTCCGTTCTCTGTCGGTGCGAACACGCCAATCCGCCTGAAGCGACTCTCCGTAAAAAACCCCAAGAACTATGTTCGTATTTCCTACATCGAGTGTGAGAAGCATATTTTCAATCCTTTTTATATTCGTCGAAATTAACTAATTGAGGTGGCTGTTTCATTTGGAAAAAGGAGCATATACATAACGAAAGTTCCTCAAGGCGAATTTGGTTCTTTTATGAATTCTTTAATGGGAACTTTATGTTTGTTTGGAATTTGCAAATGATTCCATATCCGCTATAACGTGCGTCATTATCACCGTGATGCACTATTAACAAGAACATTTTCATGCAGCGGCGCCCGCAATCACTGCTTTCCTAAGGATATTAAAGCCTCACTTCCCCCTCGAATCAGATGTTCTATCTCACCATCCCCCATTGCTGCAGAGAGAAACGCGCATTCATATTGCGAAGGAGGATAATAGATTTGGCGCTCCTGCATGAGTCTGAAAAATTTGGAGAAAATTTCCGTGTCGCTTGTCAACGCTTGAGCGTAGTTGCGCACAGGTCCATCCGCGAAAAACAGCGTGAACATGGATCCAATTTGATTGATCGTAACCCTCACGCCCGCCTCGTGCGCGGCTAAGCGCCATTCCTGAGCCACGCGGCGACTCGTCTCCTCCAAACGGGAGTACATGCCAGGATCTTCGTTGATTATCATTAAAGTCTCCAAGCCCGCAGTGATCGCGAGAGGATTGCCTGATAGCGTCCCAGCCTGATAAACCGGTCCCACAGGCGCCACCATATCCATGATCTCCGCTCCGCCGCCATAAACCCCCACTGGCAAGCCTCCGCCAACGATCTTCCCGAAAGTGGTGATATCCGGCTTGACATGATATAGCTCCTGAGCGCCGCCTTTTGCAACACGAAATCCAGTCATAACCTCATCGAATATTAACAGGGCTTTGAAATGACTGGTGATATCTCGTAAGGATTGCAGGAAGGAGGGCATTGGAGGGACGCACCCCATATTGCCCGCGATCGGCTCGACAATCACCCCGGCTATGTCCGCGCCATAATCCTCGAACGCCTTTCTCACCGCATCCACGTCGTTGTAGGGCAGGGGAATGGTGTCAGATGTTGTTCCGCAGGGAACCCCTGCGCTGTCCGGCAAGCCGAGCGTGGCGATCCCCGATCCGCTCTTTGCCAACAGACAATCGGCATGCCCGTGATAACATCCCTCGAACTTGATTATCTTGTTTCTTTTGGTGAATCCTCGCGCAAGGCGAATAGCGCTCATGGTGGCTTCAGTTCCGCTGGAGACAAAACGGACCTTCTCCACGCTTGGAACCATGTTGGTAATGATCTCCGCGAGACGCAACTCCAACTCCGTCGGAGCGCCGAAGGTCCATCCCAACGTCAATTGATGCCGCAACGCCTCCGCGATGCGCGGGTGAGCATGACCGAATATTAGAGGTCCCCAACTGCAAACGCAATCCAGAAAACGGTTTCCATCCACGTCGATGATCCATGCACCCTCGCCTCTTTCAATGAACAGCGGGTTTCCCCCCACCGATCGGAACGCTCGAACGGGAGAGTTCACGCCGCCGGGTATCTTCGCCAAGGATTCCTGGTAGAGCCTATTCGATATATTCGTATTCATATATCCCCCTTTTAGTTACGCACTCATGTCATCAATTTGGAAATTCAATAAGCGGCAGTCGCAAAGGTCTCTAAAATAATTCCAGCATCACGGATTGTTATGTGGTTCCAAGATGCTCGATGCACTCCGCTAATTTAGCAAACTCCTTCAGAGAAAGCGTCTCGCCGCGACGGGAACAGTCGATGCCTGCATCATCCATAGCCTTTTCCAAGCCCGACTTCCCCTCTTTGCCAAAGTCGGCTAAGAGGGCGTTCAATAACATCTTACGCCTTTTGCCGAATGCCGAGCGCACTACACGAAAGAAAACGTCCTCATCCTTGACATCAATCGCCCCCGCAGCGTAAGGTTCCAGTTGAACCACCATGGAATTCACCTCCGGGACCGGCATAAACGAGTTGCGCGACACTTTAAATAGAGAGGATACATTCGCGTGATACTGCGCGAAAACGCTCATCGATCCGTAATTCTCATCACCGGGAGGAGCACACAGTCTTCCGGCGACCTCCTCCTGCACGAGCAAGACGATTCGCCTGATACTATGCTTGTTACTCAATAGCCGTTCCAATATCGGGGTGGTGATGTAATAAGGGATGTTCGCCACCACCAAGCCGCGCCGGTCCTGAAATGCCTCATTAAGTAACGACGGAGTGTCAAGCCTTAGAAAGTCTTCGAAGATTAAACGGACATTGGGATGGTTTTGCAGGGTTTTTTTCAGTATCGGTTCCATCAGGGGGTCTATCTCCACCGCCGTAACCAGAGAACAAAAATCGGCGAGGGACCGGGTTAACGCCCCAAGTCCCGCGCCGATTTCCAAGGTGCGATCGTCGGATTGAAGGGCTGCCGCCCTAACAATCCGATCAAGCGCATTACGGTCACAAAGGAAGTTTTGCCCCCAACGCTTGCGGGGTCTTAATCCCTGCTCGCGTAGAAGAGCGTTGGCATTCGATGGTATCGCTGGATCGTTCATGTTCGTGTCGGATGGACTTCAGTGTTATACTTTCTATCGATAAATGAGGATCAACCCTCATTTTACCCGAGTTGACGTGTAACCTTCGTCAATCCAGAATGTGAACGATCACCTTTCTCCGACCGAAGTTGCTCGCTTCCTGTCGGTTTTTGAAACCGAGATCGATGCGGTCCCCTTTGATCGCACGTCCGGTGTCTGCTGCGATTGCATAACCGTAGCCTTCGATATAGAGCCTTGTGCCGAGCGGAATGTATTTTGGATCTACTGCAACCACGCCGTGACCAACTTTAATGCCGGTAGCCGTTCCGCCGGAGTAACCTCCGTTATCGGACGCGGCGGGGCTGTAAGCGGTCGCGATCATGATAAGTGTATTGCGTCCGGAAAAATATCCGCGGGAGGGCAGGTCCCCTCTGTTTCCGATGGCTATTACTTCCGGTACGGG
This sequence comes from Chthonomonadales bacterium, assembly GCA_027459625.1. Lineage (GTDB taxonomy): Bacteria > Armatimonadota > Chthonomonadetes > Chthonomonadales > CAJBBX01 > DTKV01. The sequence goes on along the minus strand of DAIDHP010000012.1, from coordinate 44,715 downwards.
TTTTTTCAAGATTTTGGAGGAGACTAGCTCGCGCTTGATCTCCTTACCATCCTTGATGCATACCCTGTAGATGCATAGTTTTTCGCCGTTTATCCCGGTGCGAATGGTTTTGCTCAAACCATCGCACAGTTCGGAGTTGCTTCTCCTGAGGGTGGGATAGGGGATCGGCATGCGCAGCTCAACTCTCTTCACAGTAACCTGTTCGGAGGACTGAGCTCTGTCGCCCTTCGCGAATGATGGAGTCCCAAGAGCCAAAATGGCGAAAGTCAATAACGCCGCCATCAACTTATGTCTCTTCGGATAGCTCGCTTGGGCGGATGCAGGATTTGACACAGTCATCCCTCCTTTCTCGTCCCATAAGTCCATGGAACGAGAGCCCTTTTGGATTTGCCAACGAACTCCCTGATTCACTTCCCGTGTGGAAGTGTAGCGTGTGACCTTTTAGAATCCGCCACGACAGGCGATGGGAATGTAGCATACTTTTCCCGGGGGTGTCAATACCTGCGAGGGGAATCTCTTTTTTTTCTTGTTTTTTTTGTCCGTCAGGACATCGCGCGGTGAAAAAACTGCAAACACAACTTTTTTTCACGACTACAAATATCGATTTTCACTCTCTTCTCACTTGACATTTCCACCGTTTTTTTTGTATCCTTATAGTTAGCGCTCTCAAATGATGAGCGCCAATTTCAATCAATTCATACATGCTGGCAGTCTGATGATTGCCGCTGTTCTATTAAACAATGGAGGTGAGGAAATATGCCATTACGACCATTGGGAACCAAGGTGGTTGTTGAACCTGCTGCGGAGGAGGAAAAGACCGCAGGCGGGATCGTTCTTCCGGATTCCGCGAAGAAAAAACCCCAACAGGGAAAAGTCATCGCCGTTGGTAACGGCAGGGTGCTGGACGATGGTTCGGTAGCTCCTATCGCCGTGAAGCCCGGAGACACTATTATTTACAGCCGCTATGGCGGCACCGAGGTGAATCTAGAGGGCAAGGACTATGTCATTTTGGACGAAGATCAGATTTACGCAATTCAAGCATAGTGCATGCGCGGTACGGGTCGATGACAGACGCCCGGATGCGCCAAGGAGGTAAATATGGCAGCTAAGGAACTTTTGTACGAAGAAGAGGCGCGCCGCGCCCTGGAGCAAGGCGTCAATACCGTGGCAAATGCCGTGAAAGTGACGCTCGGGCCAAGGGGACGGAATGTCGTGCTGAGTAAGTCATGGGGATCCCCAACGATCACCAAGGATGGTGTTTCAGTGGCGAAGGAGATCGAGTTGGAAGGGTCCTTCCAAAATATGGGAGCTCAACTCGTGCGCGAGGTGGCATCCAAAACGAATGATGTGGCGGGAGACGGAACCACGACCGCAACCGTGTTGGCGCAAGCCATTGTGACCGAGGGTTTGCGTTACGTCGCGGCGGGGGGCAACCCGATACGCGTCAAGAGAGGCATTGACCTCGCGGTGGAAAAAGCGGTGGAAGCCATTAAGGCCAACGCTATCGAGGTTAAGGGACGCGACGAAGTGGCGAATGTGGCGTCCATCGCGGGCAACGACGAAGCCATCGGCGAGCTTATCGCGGACGCAATGGACAAAGTCGGCAAGGACGGTGTGATCACCGTTGAAGAGAGCAAGGGCACGCAGGACAGCCTGGAAGTCGTGGAGGGGATGCAGTTCGACAAAGGATATGTCTCCCCCTACTTCGTCACCGATTCAGACCACATGGAGGCGGTGCTGGAAAATCCGCTGATCCTCATCCACGAGAAAAAGATCAGTTCCGCCCAGGATATGGTGCCGTTGCTTGAAAAACTCGCCCAATCGCGCAAACCTCTTGTGATTATAAGCGAGGATGTGGATGGCGAAGCTCTGGCAACTCTGGTCGTGAATAAAATGCGCGGTATTCTTAATTGCGTGGCTGTCAAAGCCCCGGGATTCGGAGATCGCCGCAAAGCCATGATGGAGGATATCGCCATTCTCACAGGCGCCGAGTACATCAGTGAAGACATTGGTGTAAAGCTGGAGCATGTGGAGATGGGCATGCTAGGAACCGCAAGCAAGGTCATCGTGACCAAGGAGGAGACTACCATCATAGAAGGTGCGGGCTCCCCGGAGGATGTCACCGGCAGAATTAACCTGATTCGACGACAGATAGAGGCAACCGATAGCTCTTACGACCGCGAGAAGCTGCAGGAAAGATTAGCCAAGCTCGCGGGAGGAGTCGCGGTGATCAAGGTTGGCGCCTCCACGGAAACGGAGCTTAAAGAGAAGAAGCACCGATTCGAGGACGCTCTTTCCGCCACGCGAGCGGCGGTGGAAGAGGGAATCGTCGCCGGAGGCGGAGTGACTTATCTGAATGTCCTGTCAGCTCTGGATGGTTTAGGCGAGACCGAGGATGAAGAGCATGGCGTGCGCATCGTTCGACGCGCCCTCGAAGAACCCCTGCGCCTTATCGCCGAAAACGCCGGAAAAGAGGGATCGGTTATCGCCGAGAAAGTCAAAGCCCTCCCGAAGGGACAAGGCTACAACGCATTGACGGATTCCTTCGAGGATATGGTGAAAAGCGGAATCGTGGATCCTGTCAAGGTCACTCGCTCCGCGCTGCAGAATGCAGCGTCTATCGCCTCCATGCTTCTCACCACGGAAGTGTTGGTTGCGGAAAAGAAGGAGAAAACACCTCCCGCCCCGGCTCCGGGCGGCGGTGATTACGACATGTAGTCGCATTTGCTTCATGATAAAGCTCCCCGAGATTCCCAGGAACCTCGGGGAGTTTTCTTTTCAACCTTACCCCACGATCCGCGAGATATTCTTGAAATCCCCCTTCAAATGGGCGTAGAGGTCTCCATAAACGGTGAAGTACTTGTCATAAAGCTGATGATTTTGAGCGTTGGCTTGCGTCCGCTTCTCCACCTTAATGACAGATCGGCATGCATCCTCTATGCTCGGGTAAACCCCCACTCCCACGCCCGCCAGAAGTGCCACTCCGAGTGCGCCCCCCTCGTCAACGTTGATGGTCACATGGGTGAATCCGGTCACGTCGGCTTGAATTTGCCTCCAAAACGGGCTTCTCGCTCCCCCGCCGGAAGCTCGCACCTGAGTGATGGGCAGTTTCATCTCCTTCATAATTTCGAAGCTGTCCCGTAATCCGTAAGAGACACCCTCCATGACCGCCCGTGCGAAAAAGGACTTGTCGCACCGTCGGGTGATGCCGAAGAGGACGCCTCTCGCATTGGCATCCGGATAGGGGGTGCGTTCACCAGTAAGATAGGGCAGCATGATCAACCCCTCGCATCCCAACGGCGCTCGCTCCGCTTCGGAAGTAATCAACTCATACGGATCTCTTCCCTCCAATCCAGCGACTCCCTTCTCCTCGTGGCAAAAGGTGTCGCGATACCACTGAAGCGATCCCCCTGCGGAAAGCATCACTCCCATCAGATGCCATTTCCCGGGAACGGCGTGACAGAAAGTGTGCAACCTGAGGGCTGGATCGACCAAGGGGGTGTCACTGAACGCGAACACCACCCCGCTGGTGCCCACCGTGGAGGAAACGATCCCCGTTTCCACGATGCCGTTTCCCACGGCGCCTGCCGCCTGATCCCCGCCGCCGCCAACCACCGGAGTGCCCTCGGCCAAGCCGGTCAGCGAGGCTGCGGACTCGTTGATTCTTCCGCTCACCTCCTGCGATTCATACGACGTTGGCATCCATTCCCGGGGAATACCGCACCCATCCAGCATCTCCGACGACCAGCTTCTCTTCCTCACGCAAAAAAGCGCGGTGCCGGAGGCGTCGGAAACCTCCGTGGCGAACTCGCCTGTCAGCTTGAAGCGAATATAGTCCTTGGGCAATAGCACCTTGCGCACTTTCGCATAAGTTTCCGGTTCGTTGTTGCGAACCCAAACGATCTTGCCTGCGGTGAAACCTGTGAGAACCGGGTTGGAGATGAGTTCCACCACTTTCTCCTTGCCGATAGTCTCCATGATCCAATCGCACTCCAACTGCGTGCGTTGGTCGTTCCAAAGGATCGCCTTGCGCAAAGGAGCATTATCCGAATCAAGAAAAACCGCTCCATGCATCTGCCCCGAAAGACCAACGCCCTTGATCTCTCGCGGATTGACATTCGCCTGAGTCAGGCATTGGCGAATGGTGGTTTGCGTCGCTCGCCACCAATCCTCCGGCTCCTGTTCCGACCAGAGGGGGCGGGGGACGTATAGCGGGTACTCCGCCAAAGCGCGCGCAATGACCGTTCCCTCCTCATTGATGAGGATGGCTTTGGTTCCGCTCGTTCCAACGTCAACTCCAAGTAGATACGACATGGTGGTTCCTCCCGTGGGAAATTAAAATGATTCCCTAATATTATCCCCAACCAGTTCCGTTTTCCGCATGGAATTATAAACTTGCTATTCGATTGCATGATGGAAGTTTATCTCAATCCATCGCAACCCGTCATCTTCGCATCCCTTGGAATAATTGAACGGAAAAAGGTGGCATGAGGAGGGCACGGTTTCGCTCGATTCGAGGGGCGCCGCCGGTGAGAATGTCCATAACCTTGTTATTCATGCTCCATGGCGCGGGGGCGGTGATATCGTGATCACTGTTGTTCACCACCGCCATCACCCACCCATTCCTAGTCCTCGCTCGAAACACCTGAGCCAGACAATAAGAGACGGGATAACCGAAGAATCCTCGCGACGGACGCCAACCGAGATAACTCACATCGCCAATATTCCGATAATCTTGAGGCAATCCGGAATTGGGAGCGATTGCGGAGATCAGATGCTTGATGGCGAGGATTCGCCCACTTTTTTGCAAGGACCGAATCATATCCTTGGATAGAGGCAAGCCGTATTCGTCCTCAGTTGGAACCGCATGCAGATAATACACGCGCACCGAGGGAGGGAGGTTCACAATAGCCTGAGCGTCTTGCTGGGATATTTGGCCCTCGGGGATGATCAGCGTTCCTTTCCGCGCTTTGCGAATATCCGTTTCCAATAAATACCTCCACGGTTCCCCGAGAGCCCCCATGTGCGCGTAAAGGCTCTCCAATACTCCTCCGCCCTTTCCATCCGCTTCATCCTCGTAAACCCTCCGTGTCACGAGGACCATTAGGTCGGATTTTTGATATGCCCGTGCGATCAACGCACTCGCCGCTTGCGTATTTTTAAGGTCGGATAGAATGTGCGGCGTGGCATTCGCCACCTTGCGAGTCTCCGGCTTGTTCCACTGTCCCCAAGCGAAACTCGCAGTGGCATGCTCACCGAGAAGGGCGCTCATAAAATAACGGTAACGGGAATGCGGAATGGAAGCTCCGTAATTGTAATTGTCCTCATAAAGATGCAGTTCCGCGTTAAATAGCGGCTTGCCGGTGGTGTCCGCCGCCAGTTTGATCCGCCACATGGGATATTGAGAGTTCAGATCATCCCAGCAGCACATCGTCATCGCCCTGCACGCCTGATGGAGAAAAGGATCAAGGTTGGTTTTATTCCCGTAAAGCGCATTTCCCAGTACGGGCTTCAACCCCTTGTTCACGATCGCATCGTAAAATCCTGCGAACCTGAGTTCCGCGTAGCGATTGTAATCCAGCAATCCGGGACTGCCCGACTCAGGTGTGGAAACATCCTCGAAAGAGGCGTAATCGGAACCCCAGTGTGAATTCAGATTAGCGACCAAACCGTATCTATCTCTCAGCCAAGCGCGAAACTGCGACCACATGATCGGTGATTTTTTCGGATCCCCCAATGTCGGAGCGACCTCGTTTCCAAGTATCACTCCTTTCACGCAATGATGACCATGCAACGCATTCGCCCAGTCGGATATAAGCGGGATCGATTTTTGAGGATTTTGCACCTGATCGTCCAGCCCCCCTCCCTCTCCTTCATCGTTATATTGAATGTTTTGCATGAGGAAAAAAGCCATGTCGTGATGATCGCACCAGTTTAAAACCGCTGACACTCGTTGTTGAAAGGGCGTACCCGGTTTGGGCAGAGTCCACGCCCATGATGCGAATTCTATAAGATTAAAGCCTTGAGCCTGTATCTGCTCCAATTGCTTAATCGCCTCATCCGAATTATCCGGACAGAAAAAGACCACCCCTTCTCGCAAAGGGAGAAACTTAGGGTTGGATGACTTAGTCGGGTCATGTGAAGGGGTTTTGCCAAAGGATGGGCGGGGCGCAGGGTACAAGAGGGCTATTATCAGAGCGAATGCGAGCAAAAATAAGGAACATCATTTCATGTTCATGTCTTCCATCTGGCATATGTCGAATGGCACGTAAATATGGGGCAACTGTTTGAGTGCGATAATCGAGAAATCACGGACTCGACATCACATCTTACAATTACCCCATATTGCCGAAAATAGACACCATCGACGATATGTTATCACTTGCGGGCGTTATTAGCGGTTTTCAAGCTCAATGGAATCCACTGAATAAGGTCATTCACCAGCGAAATTGGTTTGCCATAGTGACCAATAATCGCGTGGTCATCGCCGCCATCAATTTTCACGATCCTCAGTTCCCCATCCAATCCTGTGGCGGAGACATACGCGATCTTCCCGCCGTCCGGCGAAAAGCGAGGAGAGCGAACGGAGGATTTGCTATGGTGCGTCACCACCCGCACGGCGCCTCCGTCCATCGAGGCGACGCACACCTGATCATGTCCGTTTGCATCCTTGCAGATAAACGCGAGCCATTTCCCGTCGAGCGAACAATCAAAACGCCCGCCGTATTCCATCTGTCCTGTAAGAGTGACGGGAATTTTCACGAATTTCGCCAGGTGATTCGTGGTCTTGTAAAACGCCTCCTTGGTTGAAAAGACCAACTCCCCGGTGGGTAGCCAATGAACCTCTTGGACGGACACCCCCGCTTGGGAGCGATCCAATATCGTATGCACGATACCGGTCACGCGGTCCAAAACATAGAGGGAACCGCTTTCCCAATCGTATCCTCCACCGCTTCCACCCCCTTGAAACGCCAAATAGCGTCCGTTGGGCGACCAACTTGCGGAGGCGTCCCCGTAAACCACGGCGTTATTCACCTCGTATTTTCGTTTGTGGTTTTTCAGTGAGAGCACGGTAAAGGAACCCGGGGAATAGAGCGCGGCATAGTGTCCATCCAGGCTGAATCGAGGGAAAGTGTCCGCCGCAAGTCCGGTGTCTTTTGTTTTTCCGGTGGCGGGGTTCAGTGCGGTAACCTCAATTAGCTGAGAGGTGGATTGCCCTACCGTATCCCCGCTGGAATTAACATATTTCGTACTCATTCCTGTCGGCGTGTATCGAGCGTAAAAAATAAGTCCTGTTCCGTTGGCAGGCGTAGTGCCGTTGGGTGCGGAACCGTCTATCTCCCGTCCATCAGTCGCAGAGGAATTGGAAGCGGAGGATGATGAGGAAGGGGAAGAGATTGAAGTCGATTTTGGCTGCAATGATGTCGATTTGGTTTGCACGGATGCCGCCGAGAGGAAGTTGAAGTCCACCTCCTGCGGTGTGGCGTTGGTAATCATCATCAACACATAATTACCCGCCTTATCACGCACCAATACCTTGTCGCCATTAGACACCTCCACGCTTCCTTGGCTTAAAGGCGCAGCTACGTCGTCGGATCCCACCATTACGAGATTTCCGCTGAGAGTGGGTCGGTTTTGCATATCCGTTTGCATCTGCACGTCATTCGAAGTCCATCCGCTAGTGGATACGCCTTTCTCAAAATCATATCCGGGATTTATCGCATCCATGCCGTTTGCCTCCGCCACAATGCTACCGGTTTTCCCAACGCCATTAAAAACAATGGATTGATTTCCCATGCTTACGGTAATCGAAGTCCCGTAGGAAATGGCGCCACAAAACATCAATAGGAATGAAAGCGGAATCATTCCCAACGATGATACGATTCTGATTTTCATAGGGTCTTACACCTTTCTTATCCTTTATATTTCCCGACTCACACAAGAAAACGGAGTATGGTCGGCAATTCGGTATTTGCAGCGTGTCCTCTCCAACGCATGTCAAGCGTATTTCATCCCTATATTCCATATTAGGGGAAGCTTATGCAAGTAATTTCTTTTCAATGTGTGAAAAATCTGCTCGATTCATATATCAGTCACTCCCTCTTTCGGAGTATTTACAAAGCAGATGCGGAAATCACATAAATACAAGGTTTCCGGGTATCTTAGATGGAACACGTTAGCATTTGCATTAACCATTAAACGCAAGGTCTTGCCCGCTCGCCGCATTGACAATCCCGATGAAGCGCGTTATAATAGGTTCGATTTTATCCGGCGATGGAGACCGCCTGGATGGAGTATCCACCCGAACCGCCCTCAATAAGCTGATGGCTCCTTACCGACATGCGGATGCGTGTGTGAGGGGCTTTTTTATTACCCTCTTCTATGCGCCTTGAATAAATGCATCGAGCTCAACCACACATAATCCGATATTTTCAAAAGGAGCATGGCTTGAAATCCAACATCCGTTCTATCTGGAAGCGACTTCAACCAGTTCGAAAGAGGAATGGCAACCTCTTCCCCGATCATGACACTCTTTATCACGAAGTGAGGGAAACGCTCGTGATCCCTCATTGCCCTATCTGCACGCTGCTGCAAGCTTCCACGGACGAGAGGCTCGGTTATCTCTTCCATGAAAATGTGAACGATCCGGGCTTTCGCGAGGAGTTACGATCTTCCATGGGCTACTGTTCCCGACACGCCGCAGATGCTGTGCGCTGTGGAAACGCTTTGGGCTTAACGATCATTTCAAGGGATTTACTGATGCAGTTCCTGCATCATACGAAGCGTGATGGATACGGCGCACCAACGGAACAGCGCACGGAGTGCCCTTTATGCGTCATGGAGCGGGAAGACACACATCTCTATCTTTACGCCTTGGGGGTTGCGCTCAGGGAGAGCGACATTCGAACGCTCTATCAGAACGGTTTTGGATTATGCCTGCCTCACTTGGAGGGAATATATGGCTATTGCAATGAGGAGACGGCGAAATGGCTCGCAATGTGTGAAGAGAGAAAGATGCGTCTCCTTATGGATGAGTTAGGAGAATTCATTCGCAAATCTGACTACCGTTTTCTGGGGGAGCCAATTGGAACTGAAGGAAACGCATGGTCCCGCGCGATGGAGAAGATTTCTGGTGGAAACATTCAGAGAATATCCGATTCTTTTTTGATGCGACATATCGAGGATGTGTAATTTATCGGAGGGTGCGGATGAATAAAAGAGAATGGGCGTCATTCTTTGGCAAAAAATCGATACCTATTGAAACGGAGACCGAGCAGCCTCCGGATACGAATTTGAATCTCTCTCAATGGATGCCTTATGAATTCGAAGAAACCACGCGGCAATGGCTGCATACGGAGGAGATTCCTGAGGCAACGCTATTCATACCATCGACCCATATTCTTGAATGGATTCCATCCAAGTCAATCGTAATGATCCGGAGGGGAGTTCTTTGCTTGGAAGAGGGTGAGAGCGTAATCCTAAATCAAAAATGGGGTGTGATATCTCTGTTTTATCCTTACAAGCAAATCGCCTCGGTTGGAATCGGTCACGCTCTTCTTAGGGGAAGATTCACATTGCAATCCGCTGGAAACGCTCCACCGTTTGAAATCATTCTTCCATGGTATCAACTCAATAATTTCAGAGCGGCGGCGCGCATGATTACGACTAAGATCGCCGAATAAGACTGGGAGCGTTTTAATGAAAATGCTGATCGTGTCGGATATCCACGCAAACTGGATGGCTCTTCAAGCAATAACCGAGTCAGCTGATATCGTCGTCTGCCTTGGTGACCTTGTGGATTACGGACCTTGTCCAGCGGAGTGCATCGCTTGGGCGCGAGAACATGCGGATCAAATCGTGCGAGGCAACCATGATCATGCCGTGGGGTTCGACGCCGACCCGCAATGCAGCGCAGCCTACCGCGAGATGGCTTTGGCGACAAAGGACCTCCATAGGCGCATCCTGGGGGAGAGTGACAAGGCGTATCTGCGCGATAATCCCCTGGAACTCTCTTTCGAGTTTGGCGGAGCAAGGTTTTACGCCGTTCACGCCGCACCGCTTGATCCTCTTCATCGATACCTTCCCAATCCTCTAACGCAAGATAACCTCTCCGAAGAGATTAAGAAGGTTGACGCCGATGTTATTCTCATGGGGCACACCCATCTCCCATCCGTAATTCACGTGCTCGGCAAGACGGTAATCAATCCGGGGAGCGTGGGACAGCCGAAGCAGGGGGACCCGCGTTCCTCCTTCGCCGTTTGGGAAGATGGCGAGGCACGCTTGATGAAAGCGGAGTATCCGGTGGAGGAGACAATCCGCCAATTGGAAGCGTTGTCACTGGATAGAGTAATCATAACCCGCCTTTCTGAAATCCTCCGCACTGGACGAAAGTAAAAACGGAAATGTGGAGATCATTTCAACTCTATTATAATTTCGCTGGCGTTTCGTATTCGTTCAGAATATCAACGATGGTTATTCGGACCGGGGAATCGCATTAGAAATGACGGACTGCATTGAGGTTGACAACCGTAACTGGTTTTCCAATGGATAATAACTAGCCGCATGCTTCGTGCTTTCTTCGGAATATGCTATGAAATCCACAAGGTAAAACCTAATCTCCCTCTCCTGGCTTGTAACCACGGGGAAACCATAAACAGAATTTTGATGTTTTGTATGCCCTTTATCGCCAGTATAAAGTGAAATGAAATCCGCATGTTCCTGAATGCGCTGGACAATGCAGGCATTCCCAATCGCTTTGGCGGAAGAGATGTTTTGTCGAATCAGTGACTCCATTTTATCATCGATCTCCACCCCGACGCTGTTCCTCCCGCTCGCAATCGCAGCCACGGCGGTCACGCCCGTGCCTAGGAACGGATCCAGAACGGTATCCTCACGCACGGAGTACATCTGGATCAAGCGATACGCCAATTCAAACGGAAACGCGGCGCTCCTTGCCCTGGAAGATGCATTTTCGATGTTCTGCGAGACGCCTTTGACATCCCAAATGTCGGAGAACCAGCGGTTCCTTTCCTCCCAAAAGATTGCGCTCTCCCTCCGTCTATGCTTATCCTCCTCGGTGATGAAGGATCGTTTGCCGCCCTTGCGAAGGATCAGAATGTATTCGTGTTCGAGTGTCACGTAGGCGCCAGCCGGCAGCATTCCGGAGCCCATGAACTTCGTCGGAGCGTTGGTGGTCTTTCGCCATATGATGCAAGGCAGAACCTCAAATCCGATATTATGACAAGCGTGGAGAATGCGTGCGTGATTTGGGTATAGCTTGAAGCGATCCCCCATCGTTCTCGTTGCGTCGCCGATATTGATGCATGCGATCCCTCCTCGACACAACACTCTGAAGAGTTCGCGCCACACCCTGTCCAACCCCTCGTGCATCAGCTCGAATGCGGCGTCACCATCTTGTTCGGAAAGAGCATCACGAATGAACGGGTTCCTATCCGAGAAGGCGCCGTCCCACATTTCGATCATGGGATAAGGAGGAGAGGTGACAACGAGATGAACCGATTCGTCGGATAGAAAGGAGAGTCTGGCGGAGTCGTCAAAAAAGACTCGATGCATTGTCTGCATGCGGAGGGTTCCTTTACGGCATTGATAGAGAAAGGTGCGCGCAACTCACATGAAACAGAATGAAACCTGAAAACAGGGGGCATGAAGGACGCCAAAAGCGATACATCTCGTTGGCGTCCTTCTCCTAAGAGTGATTATTGGAAACCCTTGCCGGAGATTGTGCGAATCAAATCGTTATACATCACCATGCAAATGAGGATGCCCAAAAGCCCCAGTCCCACCATCTGGGCGCGATATATCTCTTTTGCGGAGAGCTTTCGTCGGCGTATCTTCTCAATGCCTAACAGGAGTAGATGCCCGCCATCGAGGATTGGGATGGGAAGCAGGTTCATCACCCCAAGGCTGAGGCTGAGCATCCCGCCCATCTCCACCAACCGCGCGACACCCAACCGTTGGAGGGAGATGGTCATTTCGCCGATCATGATCGGACCGCCCACGTTGTTCTTCACGTTCTTGCTGAAAAGACCGGTAAGCAGTTCGTAAATGGTGTTGATGGTACCTATCGTTCCTCCCCTGATGGACTCGATGAGCCCCACTCGCACGAATACAGGATTGGGGTAAACCCCTATCAAGCCAATGGTTTTTTTCACCTTCACACCGTTCACAACATCCGTGAATGTGAAGGGCTTCGGTTTCATAAGCACATCGAAAACATGGCCCTCTCTGTCAATCCGAAACCGCATCGGATGGTTAGGGGCGTTATGGATGATGTTTTTCAATGCAGTTCCGTTGGGAGTGGGCTTACCATCTATGGCGATGATCCGATCGCCGGTACGCAAACCCGCCATCTCCGCCGCGCCGTTAGGAATGACTTGGATTTGGTTTGTGCTGCGAGACATGCTTGGCATCCCAAGGGTCATGCCCATAAACACGAACAGAAGGTATCCGAAGAAACAGCTCATGAAGGGCCCGGCGAAGATCACCAAGGCTCTCTGATACAAAGGTTTGTTGCTGTACAACCCTTTATCTCTCAAGTGTTCGTCGGAGGAGAGCGCCATATCCAAAAACTTCATCTCATCAGCGTTGACCTGCGGGGTTAACCGAAGAGCCTGAAAATCCTTCCGGGCTTCGGAGGTTAATAATCCGTCTTCCCCAATGGAATTTCGAACGCGGTCACGCAGCTCCGCGCCGATATTCTCCACGTTCACATCGTTCATGGTGTCCGATTTCAACTTGCGTAGAATATCGTCCATGCTCTGATGTTCCTGTTGCGGAGAGCGGATCGCCTCCAATATCGGTCGGCCACCGGATATGTCATCCGCCTCCATCCCTGCGATCTTTACATAGCCGCCCAGGGGAAAGCTGCGAATGTTGTATTCGGTATCGTGCCATTTACCCAGTTGCAGCAAAGGAGGGCCGAAAAAAAGCGAAAACTCGTCAACACGCATTTTAAACAGTTTCGCCACAATGAAATGCCCCCATTCATGCGCAATGACGAGAACGCTTAAAATCAAAATAAGCCAGGCTATTCCGGTAACTACATCCATTGATTATTCAAACTCCCTGAGGATCCAAGATCCAATTTTCATTATTATGGGCATGCGACCTCTTTTTTAAGAGGAGGAATTCGCATGTTCGCGCGCCCAGGCATCCGCCTGCAATACATTATCATACGTGGAAATGACGATTTTGTGATCGTTCATTGTCTTTTCAACTATTTTCATGATGTCCGTGTAAGCGATCTCCCGGTTCAAAAATCGCGCCACCGCAACTTCGTTTGCGGCGTTCATCACCGCCGGCAGCGTCCCGCAGGCATCGACAGCTCGCCGTGCAAGCCGCAGAGCGGGGAATTTGTCCTCATCCGGTGTTTCAAATGTAAGAGATCCAGCCATGGCGAGATCCAATCGAGGTAACTCCGTATTCGGCCGTTCAGGATACACCAACGCGTACTGGATTGGCAAGCGCATGTCCGGCATACCGAGTTGGGCGATAACGGAACCGTCGCGAAATCGCACTGCGGAGTGTATGATGCTTTGAGGATGAACCACAACCTCGATATTTCCCGTTGGCATGTCAAATAACCATTTCGCCTCTATGATTTCCAGCCCTTTGTTGAAAAGGGTCGACGAGTTTATGGTGACCAATCCGCCCATGTTCCAAGTCGGATGCTTGAGAGCCTGCTCCGGAGTGACCTTGTTTAGCTCCTTCTTGGGGGTGTTCCGGAATGGCCCTCCCGAGGCGGTTAGGAAAATTCTCTCCACCGATCCTTGCGGCGCCCCCTGCAACGATTGAAATATCGCGGAATGCTCGCTGTCGATGGGAAGTATTCGGGAGCCGCTTTTCCTCGCCAAACGCATGGTATGCTCTCCTGCGGCGACCAAAGCCTCCTTCGTGGCGAGCGCTACATCCTTGCCTGCTTCTATGGCGGCGTGGGTCGGGCGTATCCCCACCGCGCCCGCCACCGCAACGACCACCGTTTCAGCTTCCGGAAGCGAGGCGAGTTGACACATCCCATCAAGCCCGTTGAGTATCCTTCCATCCCAGTTCCTGAGTTTGTCTCGCAACTCCGCCTGAGTTTCAGTCGTTCCAACGGAAACATACTCAGGTGAATACTTAAGACACTGCTCGGCTAAAAGAGAGGTGTTTCCCCTCGCCGACAATCCTACGACGCGAAACCTTCCCGGCAATCTGTCAATAACATCCAGCGTTTGAACCCCAATCGAGCCTGTGGAACCCAAAATAACGATATTTTTCATGTGTTTATTTTACCAGACATGTATTAGGTTGCGGAATTTTGCGAATGGCGTGAATATCATCTGTTACACACGGGATGAACGCCCTTTTGAGCTTTATGGAATGGATAAGCAACGAGAGAATGCAGGCTGGTTCACGGTGATAACGCCTCCATGGGAAAACTGCAAAAATCAGTAATGGCTGCCGATATCTCTCATCGTATGCTATGCGCAACACAGGATGAGAAAGGTCCCAATCATCGGTAAGCTTAATCATTAAGACGAACGCAACTGCCTATTGACATCAACGCGCCCCTCGGGCTATAATAACCCTCGGTTTCGGCGCCATCGTCTAGAGGTTAGGACAACGGGTTTTCAACCCGTAAGCCGGAGTTCAATTCTCCGTGGCGCTACACTTGCCGAGGTGGCGGAATTGGCAGACGCGCACGGTTGAGGGCCGTGTGCCGCAAGGCATACGAGTTCAAGTCTCGTCCTCGGCATTTCTCTTTTTTCATTTTCCCCTTCACTCCCATGCTTTCAAGCATATCCATTCATCGAGAGTCAATTTATGGCGTGCGCCCAAACTTTACATGAGTGCATCCCCATTGCCATTGGATTCTTATGCGGCGCATTCCTTCAGCGGGCGTTATGAATTCATTCATGCTTGGGGATGTGATATAATGCCTTTAATTACCCATTCGGAGTTATCGCATGAAATTCAAAGCAGTCCGTCCGCTTATTACGTGTCTGGTTTTCATTCTTTGTCAGAGCGTCCTGGGAGCGAAACCTACCACCTCCCCGTCTAAATGCGACATAGGCAAATCCGCCCCCATGGCTTTGCAACCTTTCCCGTTAGGGGATGTCCAACTTCTGCCGGGACCTTGCCTGCATGCGCGGGAGATGGATCAAAAATACCTTGTGAGCCTGGATCCGAACCGACTCCTGTACAATTTCCGAGTGAACGCAGGGTTGCCCGCTCCGGGGAAACCGCTCGGAGGCTGGGAGGCGCCCAATTGCGAGCTGAGGGGGCATTTCGAAGGACACTATCTCTCCGCGTGCGCTCACCTCTTCGCATCCACGAAAAACCCCGCAATCAAAAAACGCGCGGATTACCTGGTCAATGAGTTGGATAAGTGTCAAAAGGCGTTAGGAGGGGAGTATCTCTCGGCATTCCCAACCTCCTTCTTCGATCGACTGGAGGCGGGAAAACCGGTATGGGCGCCCTATTACACCATCCACAAAATCATGCAAGGGTTGTTGGATATGTACAGATATTGCGGAAACAAACGGGCTTTGCGCATGGCGGAACGAATGGCGGACTATTTCGAAAAACGCGACGCGAAGATAAGCCAATCCATATGGGTGAACAAGGTTTTAACCGTGGAGTTTGGCGGGATGCCGGACACGCTCTATTTGCTCTATTCAATCACCCATCGCCCCGCCGACCTCACCCTTGCGCACCGCTTCGATCAAAAATCGTTCCTTGATCCCTTAATGAACCATCAAGACGACCTGACAGGGATACACGCCAACACTCATATCCCGAAAATCCTCGGAGCGGCTCGCCGATACGAACTGTTCGATGACACGCCTTACCGACGGTTAACCGAGTATTTCTGGGAGCGAATCGCCAACCATCGTTCCTACGCCACGGGCGGAAGCAACGAAGGCGAATTCTGGGGAACGCCGGATAAACTCGCAAACACGTTAGTCTCCAACAACGAGGAGACCTGCACCACTTACAATATTCTGAAGGTGACCCGCGATCTGATCCGTTGGACCGCCAATCCAAAGTATGCGGATTTCTATGAGAGGGCGTATTGGAACGGAATACTGCCCGCGCAAAATCCAAACGATGGCATGATGATCTACTACCTTCCGTTGGCGTCAGGATTTACGAAGGCGTGGGGAACGCCATATGATTCCTTCTGGTGCTGCTACGGAACGGGGGTGGAATCCTTCGCCAAACTGAACGACAGCATCTACTTCCACAACTCCAATAGCCTGTATGTCAATCTTTATGTGACATCCACCGTCAACTGGAAAGCCAAAGGAATCAAACTCATTCAAGACACCGTCTTCCCTGTGGAGCAAGGATCCAAGTTCACGATTCGCGTGAGGAGACCCGCTTCTTTTGACTTGCGGCTGCACGTGCCGTACTGGGTGGGAAATCGATGTCAAATATTCCTCGATGGTAAAAGATTGCACATTCCCGCGAAGCCCACATCATACGCATCCATCAATCGCACTTGGCGAAACGGAGACCAAGTGAGGATCGTCCTCCCCATGACATTGCACGCCTCCACGATGCCGGATAATCCCGACATGAAGGCGATGATGTACGGACCGTTGGTTCTTGCGGGAGTAACCGACAGGCTGCGGTTCATACACGGCGACGGGGCGACCTTCGTATACCGAATAACATCCGACAACCCCAACTCATGGTTAAAGCCCGTGAAGGGGTCCCCCTTGACGTTCACATCCGTGGGGCAACCCGAACAGATCACATTTCTGCCGTTATATAAGATCGTGAACCAGCATTACGCCGTCTACTGGTCATTTGCAAAACCCAACAGCCCTCTGTTCCAAAGAGCCGCCGAAGAGGCGAAGCTGAAAGCGGAGATGGAAAAACGAATTGTGGACAAGGTCTTGCCGAACAATCCGGAATCGGAGAAAGCCCATAACCTGCAAAGCGAGGAGAGCGGCGCGGGGGTGATATCGGGATATCCCTGGAGGGACGGCAGAGGATATTTCCAATGGGATTTGAAAGTTTTGCCGGATGTTCCAATGACCCTTCTCTGCCAATATTGGGGGCCGGATTCGGGCAGAGTGTTCGACATTACGGTGGATGGCGTCAAAATCGCCACCCAGAGCTTAAACGGCGGCAAACCCGAGGGAGTGTTCGATGTGACCTACCCCATTCCGCAATCCCTCACGCAGGGCAAAACTCTGATCACCGTCCGCTTCACTCCTCATCCCGGAAGCATCGCGGGAGGCGTGTTTGGATGCGCCACTTTGAAACCCGCTGAAATCAAATAGATTCACAAAGGAATAGCCATACGAATAACGATACGGCGGATGATCCCGCCGTATCGTTATTTTTTATCGGCAAGGAATGCTGCCAATAACTTCAATTGGCTTGGAGGCATAGCGGCGAAGGAGGGCATGGAGGAACCAGGCGACACCGATGTGGGATTCTTCAAATGTTTGATTTGCCAGGATACATCCGGGTGTCGCGTCCCCTCATGGGTGAGATCAGGAGCGGAAATGCCTCCGACGCCATCCATGCTATGGCAAGACAAACACCCATTGCTTTTCATGATTGCCAGCACTTGAGCTTGGCTCCCGTGAGTATTGGAGGCGGTTGTTCCGTTATGCGGGGTGGACGCCGTTTGATGCGTGGATATAATGTCAACCGTAACCCCGCCAAACACCATCTTCCCGCCTAAATACCCAACGGTTCCGATCATGACGGCAATGACAATGGAGCATAGAATGGAAAATGCCGTAATGGAGGGCTTATCGTGCGTGGTCCATCGCACTATCAGTAGTATCAACGCCAGAATGACCGTCGCGAAAGCCAAGGTTCTATGGACTAAAAGAATCTGGGGCAGGGCTATCGCTCCCACGAAAACAGTCTCAACGCTCATCCATCCGGAATAAAGAGTTGGAATCGACATCACCACGCCGATTAACAGAAGCAGATAACTGGTTTTGCGCCAGTCTTCATGCTTGGTAATAAACGCGGCGACTTCAAAAAAAGCGGAGACTAAAAACAGAGCGATAGGAAAATGAGTCATTGCCCCATGTAATTCAAGCCACGATAACGGCATTCATGTCTCCCTTTCCTCGCACATAGCTTGATTTCAACGAAAGCAACTTGCTTGAGATATGTGTCAATGCGCTTGCAAAATTCAACAGGTGAAACGGCGATGGAGTTTGAACGCTCCGTGAAAACCCTTAAACCCGAATTTTGCGCTCACCTGTATTATTATCACGCAAAGACGACGGTTTTGTTACCAAGCACCAATATTTTATCCTCCACATGCCAGGATACGGCGCGCGCTAGCACCACCCTCTCGATCTGCCTTCCGATGCGTCGTAAATCCTCCGGATCGTGTCGATGATCCACCCGATGCACATCCTGCTCGATAATGGGCCCCGCATCCAGGTCGGCTGTAACGTAATGCGCAGTCGCCCCTATAAGCTTCACTCCCCGATCGTAAGCCTGCTGATAGGGTTTCGCGCCCACAAACGCAGGAAGGAAACTGTGATGAATGTTGATGACGCGGTACTCCCACGGCTTGATGAAATCGGTGGAGAGTATCTGCATGTATCTTGCAAGGATAATGGCGTCCACCTTTCCTGATATCAGTTCCTGAATTCTCTTTTCCGCCTCGGACTTGTTATTGGCTTTCACATCCACGTGATAAAAAGGGAGGCTGTACTGTTGCGCCACCTGCCCGAGAGACTTGTGATTGCCGATCACCATGGCGATTTCCGCCTTCAAGTCCCCGGACCGTTGCTGCCATATGAGTTCCAAGAGGCAGTGCTCTTCGCGAGACACCAATACGGCTAGCCTCTTGAGCTTCGCAGCCCTTTCCATGCGCCACTTCATCTCAAAACGCTTTGCAACATTCGCAAACTCCCGCTGCAATGCATCGAAACGTTCCGTCAGCCCCTCCATTTCGAATTGGATTCTCATAAAGAAAACGCCGCCCGAAGGATCCGAACTATGCTGATCGGAATGGGTGATATTGGCGTTCCTCTCATATAAAAATTGCGCCAGGGACGCAACAATTCCCGGTCTGTCTGGACACGATATCAACAAACGCCCGGTATTCGTCATTTCAAAGCAACCTCGCTCCCAGTGGATGGCTCATTCCCATCCGGATATTCCGATGCAGGATTGCATGAAATCCGTCAGTTGTCAATATCAAAATGGCGCCTATGGAGGGATTTGACCTGCAATCATCCTTTCCTGACGTGATGCCTATCGGTTGATGAGGTTCAGAAACTCCTCGCGCGTGCGTCGATCCTTCCTGAATGCGCCCCTCATTTCGCTGGTGATAACCTGGCTGTTTTGTTTTTCGACCCCTCTCGCCATCATGCACATGTGCCGTCCCTCCACAACCACTCCAACTCCCAGAGGATGCAAGGCGTTCTCAAGCGCGGACGCGATCTGCACCGTCATCCTTTCCTGAACCTGCAAGCGCCTTGCGAATACATCAACGAGCCGCGCCAGCTTGCTAATCCCCACTATTTTCCCTTTTGGAATATACGCCACGTGCACCTTGCCGAAAAAAGGGAGAATGTGATGCTCGCATAGGCTGTAAAACTCAATGTCCTTCACTATCACCATATCCTCATACGGCTCCTCGAATATGGCGCCGTTGAGGGTTTCCTCGATATCCTGCGAATAGCCGAGTGTCAAAAAACGCAGAGCATCCGCGGCGCGGGTCGGAGTTTTCAGCAGCCCCTCTCGTTCAGGATCCTCCCCGATCTGCTTCAACACTTCCCTATAGAGATCCTCAAGCATCTCTGTGTCATCCTTTCGATTCGTATCAATTGTGTTAATCATCATTTTTAACCGAACCTACGCTGTAACGCGCGTACAATTCGCTCCCCGCCCTATAGAGGGACAAAAGCGTTAATTCCATGAAACCATTCCTCTCAAATCCCTTTCCATCCATCAATCCGGGCGATTCGCCGCCGCCTTTCAACTTTGGGGCGAGCGTAAGGAAAAATTCACGAACCAAACCCGCTCGGAAAAAATGCCCGTTAAGGATGGCTCCGCCCTCCAAAAGCAACCTGCGGATGTTGAATTGAGCACGAAGAATTCTCGCAATCATTTCCACATCCACATCCATATCCTCTTCGCCAACCTGGCTCATGCGAACCCCTTTCGGCAAGAATGGGAATATTTCCTCCATCGCCGACATGGGAGCGAAAACTATCGCCTTTTCAGGGCGATCGGTGAAGAACCGATTGTTCCACGGAATTTCCCCGCTCCGCGTCACCACGGCTCTGATCAAATGCGGGGGGTAGATCACGTGACCGGCGCGGAGAGTGGATGCACCCACGATCGCCGCCTCGCTGCAGTTCTGTATTCGGCGCATCAATAGTTGATCGACGTTGCTGCCCAGCCCTTTGGCGGAGGAGCCTCGAGGCCCCAGCAGGGTTTTCCCGTCAATAGTGCACACCATGTTCGCGTAGATATACGGAATATCCCCACCGGCATCCGGAAATGAAAGGTCTTCATAGAGATTATCAGGAGCAAGAGCGTTATCGGTGATATCCACCAGTCGTTCCAGCAAGCTTATTCTCCATTCGGCTATTGGCTTAATATCACGGCACAAGGTCGGATCGGATGTATGCCAAAGTTTGGTTTACATCCAAATTTTCACGAGGCGTAATGCTTTTCTGTTGTCTTTATACCTAATAAGTTCGACTTCCGTTTCATTCTCGCGCCTTGGCGGATCACGCTAAGTCATATTCCGTGCGATCGGAAAGGCTGAAGGGGTATAATCTATCCGTTTTAAAACATTAATCCGCCGCCGAATTCCTGATTTTAAAATGCAGCGGGCAATTGCAAGATCGGGAAAACACGGCTTGCGCTTCACATTCCCGTCGCGCTGAAAGGCCTGCAAGAGGAATTTTGCGAATGACCAGCATATCATAGGTCTCCATGCAGTACGTTTTTTGAAAAACACCAACAACAACGAATAGACTAAGATGGTAATCAAATGAAACTTAACAAGGAAAAGATTATAAAGGAAGACGGGCGTTATCTGATATTTTACGAATTTGAAACAAAGGATTCCGAGAATAGCGATCAAAAATCCCGTAAATCGGAAACTCCCAACCCCAAGCCGGAGGAAAGGACCACCAAAAATGTCTGAATTACGCTGGAACCCCGTGCTTGAGGAATGGGTCATTACGGCAACTCATCGACAGGATCGCACCTTCTTCCCTCCGCCGGAATACTGCCCCATATGCCCCACCAAACCCGGAGCTTTCCCCACGGAGGTGCCGGCGGAGGATTACGACCTGGTGGTTTTCGAAAACAAATTCCCCAGTCTGCGCCGAAACTCCCCTCAGCCCAGCGTGGAATCGACGGAACTGTACCCCGTTCGTCAGGCTGAGGGAATATGCGAGGTGGTTCTGTACTCCAGCGAGCACAATACGGAACTCGCCAAGATGCCAATTGAAAAGATCGAAAAGCTTGTATGGGTGTGGGCGGATCGTTTCGAGGAGTTGGGCACACGGGAAGAGGTTAAGTATGTTTTCATCTTCGAAAACAAGGGCAAGGAGATAGGAGTCACGCTTCCCCATCCTCACGGTCAGATATACGCTTACCCCTTCATTCCTCCAACGCTGCAGAGAGAACTGCGAGGTTGCAAAAATCATTACGACTCCAAGGGGGAGTGTCTGCTTTGCCGCATAATGCGCGAAGAGCTGGAGGATGGCAGGCGAATCGTCGCCAGAAACAACGATTTCGTGGCGATGGTGCCGTTTTACGCTCGTTACCCATACGAAGTCCATATCCTCTGCACGGAGCATCACGCGGCGGTCTCGGAGTTTTCACCTGTGCAAAAACGCGCATTGGCGGAAATGCTTCAGGTTGTTATCAGAAAGTACAACAATCTATGGAATTTCTCCTTGCCGTATATCATGGTGATGCATCAAAAGCCCACCGATGGCGAAGAGTATCCGTATTACCATTTCCACATCGAATTTTATCCACCCTATCGCACCCCGGATAAACTGAAATTCCTCGCCGGATCCGAGGCGGGCGCCGGGGCGTTCATCAACGACACCTTGGCTGAGGAAAAGGCTCGTATTCTAAGGGAGACGGAGCCTCGCCATTTTGAGGATTGAATCCGGGCTGGCGTGTGGCATGGAGCTTGCAGCGAAGGGGGCGTTACCGTAACCGGTAACGCCCCCCTTGTTTTGTCGGATCAGCCTGCTCAGTCCCGATCAGCCCAAAACCACCGACCCCGAACCCAACCCCCGACGGTCGAATTCACCGTATGCCCGTTCGGCGTCAACCCCCCTGAAGCGCCCTCCACGAGGGGGGTTGAAAGGTAATTCGCGCACAGAACATGCCAAATTTACGAAAAACGATCAAAAAGGCTTGTCAAGGTTCAAGATATGGGTAATGATGTTGTCTTTCAAGATGTCGCTCTTTTAATAGAACCAGCGTGGAATTGAAACCCGATCTTTGCGTCTTTGCGTCTTTGCGTTTATTTCTCAAACCTGGTGTAATTGAAACTCCCATTTCAAAGGCGCTACACTATCGACATATCGGCAAACCGAGAAATCGCTAGCAGGGGGAGGGGATGCGTTGACGATGCATATCAAGTCGTCCATGAATACCGCCAAAATCAGTTTCGCGCAGATCGTGATGTGTCTTGCCTTCCTGCTTCCGTTTGTCTGCGCGTCGGTTTCACAGGCGAATAGCTCGCCGCCAATTCCCTCCATGCGAGGACAAGCCCTTTTCATTGCATGGGGGCCGTTAAACGACAAGGAAGTGCATCTCTGGAAGCGGAATGGGTTCACCTGCGTTTACAAGCTCATAGGGGATTTTGACTGGAGTAAAGCGGAGCCAACCCCGGGAGTGTTTGATTTCAGCAACTGGGATCACGACAGACAAATTCTCGAAGCGAACGGGCTGTACGCTTTTCCCTCCCTGGAATTCCTCACACCGCCCAATTGGTTCCTGAAGGAGCATCCCGACGCTCTGATGCGATACGGCGGATCATCCGAGGAAAACGCCGGGGACACCTTAAGTCTGGCGTGGCTGGGGGAACAAGCGAAGCGGCGCACCCGCGCTTGGACGGAGTTCCAAGGATTTGTTCGAGCGTGCCTAAAAGCGATGCGCTCGGACCCATCCGTGGCGGGGGTGGAGTTCCCGTGGACGGCTTTTAACGGGCGTTTATGCAAAGGAAGCTGGGACATAATCACCAACACCCCGTCGCAGGCGTTGCTCGGTGATTTCTGCCCCGCAGCACTGCGCTATTGGCATGCAAGCCCAACCCCTCCCGGCAATGTGGCGGAATTTGAAGCGCTGCCCATGGCGTTGCAGCGAAAATGGGAGGATTGGATTCAATCCCGCCTGGGCGTGGCTTTTGTGGCGGTGTCGCGATTGATACATCAGGAATCGCCTTCGTACTGGATTGCGGTGGACAAGCATATTTGGATTAGAAACACTCAAACCTACATGAAACCCATTTTGGCGACGACCGTGGGATGCACCGCGTACGCCTTCAATACGTTGTTGAAATACGTGGACGGTTTTTCGAAGGAGACGGGTGATCGGAATATTATCTTCGATGACGATGCGCTTTTCGATACCAGCAAGATTGAGAATTTCCTATTAACCCGCGATACCCTGCACAAACACGGATTTCTCTTCATGGGGGAATCTGAGAACGGTCCGGAAAGCGTGGGCAATCTATTGAAATCCGTTGAAGCGACTCATCCCGAAGCGATCATCTTTCTGCCCGCCCCGGGGGGGTACGGCAAGTGGGTCACCGCCTCCGCGAGCGCTTCAAAGATTATTTCACTCGTGAAAAATCAGATTTGGCGTTGATGGCGGGAACCAAACGAACCCCTCGATGAGAGAGACAGCGTTCATTTATTTCGGGGTTTTCACACCGTCGTTATAATGCAGCGCGAAATCAATCCGTTGTCTTATCGGTGGGTGAGTGTAGCACCAAAACACGATAAATCGAGGGGGATTGGGATCGGCGTAATCATTCACCACGAATTTGACGAAGTCCTCCGCCATCGCCTTGTTCAGATGCGTCAAGCGCAAACCGAATGCGTCGGCCTGATGCTCTTCAAACCTCGATATCGCGCTCGCGATAGGGGTTTGAAGAAAAACCAGGAGTTGAAATATCAGGAGCGCCGTGGGAATGATGGCAAGGTCCCCGCGCCCAAGCAAATGCAGCCTTCCTTTGAACCTCTCCGAGGCTTTATCCACAAGCCATGCATGGATCCCCAATATGAAAAACGAACCGATAATGGCGAAAAGCAAACTCCACCAAATATGATGGAGCACATAATGCCCCATCTCGTGTCCGAGGATCGCCAATATCTGGTTCTGAGTTAATTCATGCAGCGTGTTATCCCAGATCACAATTCGCGCAGTCGGACCGATTCCCGTGACATATGCGTTCAAGCGACTGGTGCGAATGGAAACGTTGGAAACGAGTATCGGAGCGTTGGGTATGCCCGCCTTCTTCGCCAAAGCCTCGATAGCGGTGCGCAATGGCGAATGGGGGAGAGGCTTGAAGTGATTGAACATAGGCTCAAACACAACGGGTTCGAGTATGAACAACACGAACAAAAGTGGTACGCACCATAACCAAAGCTTGATCCATCCCCGGCGCGGAGAGGTTTTCCGATAATACAGGAAAAGCCATATCGGAATCACCGTGGTGAATCCAAACAGCCAATCAACCATCTGATCTCGCATCCATAAAGCGGGAGTCTGCAGTGCGAACCCGTATGCGCGATCTATCATATATCCTGCGAAGTTAATTGGGGAGTTCCATAGGAGTATGGCGAAACTGAGGAAAGCCCAGTATAGAACAATCCTGAAAAACGATCGGCGCGTGATTTTATTCACCAAGTCGCGCAAAGCAGCACTGGCATTCATCATGATCGCAACCCACAGCCCCCCGAATAGCCAGAACCTCCTGAAAAAATAGATGAAATCCCAAATGCGGTTGTAAACGATAATGCGGTGGGTGGGGGGAGGTAGTGTCAACATGGGCGAGGCGGAGGTGGCTTGCGTTTGCGCGCAGGACGCAACAGGCAATAATGCCAACGCCAAAATGATAATCAGGATTGCGAAGAGATAGGATCTTTTGGCGATAGTGGTTGTTTTCATCAAAACGGACCTTTTAACATTTTTTACCCAGGCATGCACGACGTTCGAAAACAGAGATCATCGAAACTCTGGAATTAAAAAAAACGGAATACGTGTCCTTCCCCAATCGGAAAGGAAGCCATTCTATCCCCCTTTCACGATTTGGCAATCGTCGCCATCGAAAATGAAATCCTTTTGGATACATCAAAAGACATCCAGAGGATCGCGCATTCGCATCTCCCATAGCTTCATACGGAATCTGGCGGCAACTATTTCACGGCGATATTGTATCGGATTGGGTTTATGAGTAATATATTATAGTCTTCACCTGAATTTCATGGCTGAATGGCGGGATGATGCGTAGCGTCAGGGAGAGCATGGTAACGATACCAATGCCAAAATCGCCTGCTTTCGCTCTCCGCCCGACCCTTAGTTCGCGCTGCAAGACGACGTTGGAATGGATTAAGCCGCACATATGCAAATTCATGTGAAAAAGTGATATTATCTTACCATCCTTCCATTGGGAAATCCTTTTTACGTTTGTTCGGCGGAACGGAATTTCAGATGATCCATGGGGGCGAACGGTTTTCCATTATGGCTCCCATAGGGATGTGTCCCATGGAAACCAAGTTTGCAGGTATTTTGTATTTGCCTTGATAACTGTAATAGCGCAAGGGAGGAAAAATTGAAAAAGGTACTGTTATTAGCTTGTTGCGCGCTCCTTGCATTTGCCGCAGGTTGCGGTAAAAACGGCGCGGAAGGGGGAGGGAAGAGCGGATTAACCATCGCGGTCATCCCCAAGGGTACGACGCATGAATACTGGAAATCGATCAAAGCCGGTGCGGAAAAGGCCGGGCAGGACCTCGGGGTGAACATCATCTGGCACGGACCGTTGAAGGAAAACGACCGCGCTCAGCAGATTTCCATCGTTGAGCAGTTCATTTCACAAGGCGTATCCGGCATTGTACTCGCGCCGCTTGACGACGTGGCTCTGCAACGTCCGGTTCAGGATGCCAAAGCCAAAAAAATACCTGTTGTCATCATCGATTCCGCCCTTCAGGGAACTCCCGGCAAGGATTTCGTATCCTTCTGCGCCACCGATAACACCAAGGGAGGCGAACTTGGCGGGGAATATCTCGCCAAACTGCTGAACTACAAGGGCAAGGTTGTTCTTCTGCGTTACGAAGTGGGTTCCGCAAGCACCGTGGATCGCGAAAACGGATTCCTCAGTGTCATGAAGAAATACCCTGGGATCCAAATGATCTCCGACAATCAATATGCGGGTGCCACCGAGGGCGAGGCGAAAAACAAAGCCATGGCGATGATTGACACTCTCAAGCAAGCTGACGGCATCTTCTGCCCGAATGAATCATCGACCTTGGGCATGCTCCTTGCGCTGAAGCAGAACAACTTGGTTGGCAAGGTGAAATTCGTTGGATTTGACGCATCCCCGCCGTTGGTTGACGCCATGAAAGCCGGGGATATCAACGCACTTGTGGCGCAGGATCCGATCAAAATGGGATACACGGGAGTCAAAACATTGGTCGATTATATCCGCGGTCAGAAAGTCCCGGCGACCATTGACACCGGCGTGAAGGTGTTGGATATGTCAGATATCAACACTCCCGCCGCCCAAAAGATGATCTATGGAAACTCCGCCATGTAGTTTGCAATGAGACGCTAATACGAATACGGGGCTGATATCCATGTGAATGGGATGGGTGTTCTCACATTCAGGCGCACCCCTCCCATTCATGAATTATGCTACATTTGGCTTCTAAGCGCATCATTCATCATTCGAGTTATCCCAATACCAAACGGATCATGGCAGTTCGCTGCTTATAGGGAATTTCTTAGGCACATAGTCCGTTCCATACTATCCCGGTTGAGTGAGATTATGGTTTTTTCGCAATCCGACAACTCTAATTTGACAAACACAGCGCAAGCCCCAATCCTAAGGATGGAGGGTGTTCATAAGAGATTCGGTCCCACCGTCGCTCTGGATAATGTAAATCTGGAGGTTAGATCGGGGGAGGTTTTAGCTTTGGTAGGGGAAAACGGAGCGGGCAAGAGCACCCTGATGAAGATTCTCTCCGGGGCGTATCAGCAGGACGAAGGGAAAATGTGGCTTGAGGAAAAACCATACCATCCTCGAAATCCTCTGGATGCAAGACGGAAGGGCGTCGCGATGATTTATCAGGAACTCTCCCTTGCGCCGGATCTCTCCATAGAGGAAAACATTGTTCTAGGCATGGAACCGCACTTCGGTTTCCTTCTTAAATTGAAGGATATTAGGCGTATCGCCTCGGATGCGATGCAGCGCGTAGGCCACTCTAACATTCCCCTGGACACCAAGGTGGGAAGCCTTTCCGTCGCCGAACAGCAACTGGTGGAAATCGCACGCGCCATCGCCATTGGCAGCAAGGTGCTTGTGCTTGATGAACCTACGAGCAGTTTGACGCGAAAGGACATCCAGCTTCTATTCAATCTGGTGCGTCTCCTTAAATCCCAACAACACGCCATCATTTATATTTCTCATTTTTTGGAGGAGGTCCAGGAGATATCCGATCGATACACCGTATTGCGCGACGGCAAGAGTGTGGGGGGCGGGAAAACGTCCGACTCCAAAGTGGAGGATATCATCTCAATGATGGTGGGGAGAACCGTTGAGGAGTTGTATCCGCATTCGCCTCGCAAGTTCGGTGAGACATTGCTTCGTGTGGATTCCCTTGCAGGGGTGAAAAATCCGAAATCCGCCAGTTTTGAACTCCGCAGGGGCGAAGTGCTAGGCATTGCGGGGCTGGTGGGAGCGGGAAGGACGGAACTGATCCGATCCATATTCGGTCTTGATCGTGTCCGAAATGGAGAAGTGAAAATCGCAGGATTCACATCCTTGCGCCGCACCCCGCATCAAAACTGGATGCACGGGATGGGCGTCATCAGCGAAAATCGCAAAACCGAAGGCTTGGCGACAAACCTCAGCATTGTGGATAACCTGACCCTCTCCCGACTGACACCTTTTATTTCCCCTCGTAAACTCGCGAGGGAGAGCGAGCGTTGGGTGAAGGAACTCTTGATCAAATGCGACAGCGTGCAACAGCCCATCGCGGACCTGTCCGGTGGCACGCAGCAAAAAGTCGCCATAGCGCGCTTGCTATACCACGATGTGGATATCTTCTTAATGGACGAACCCACCCGCGGTATCGATGTCGGGTCGAAAGCTCAAGTATATCAATTAATAGATAAATTCGCTATCGAGGGCAAGGCGGTGCTGATCGTCAGCAGTTATCTGCCGGAGTTGATGGGCATTTGTGACAGAATAGCCGTTATGTGCAGAGGTGTGCTGGGACCCGCCCATCCGGTGTCCGAAGTTGACGAGCAGCAAATCATGCTTGAAGCCACCGGCACGGAAATCGGTACGGCATGATAATTACGAAGAATCGGGTAATTGCATATTTCGCGTTTCAGGCTCTTCATCCTTCCGCCTTGTATTCCGTCTTAAGCAATTACCTCCAATAAATAAGGATATTATAAGACTGTCATTGAATGAGGAGACAAGATTGAGCGCAATATCCGCACCTCGATCGCCAAACGAGGAACCTATTATTCGCAAAACACCCCTTTGGAAAACGCTTCTGAATCAGTTGGGTACGGTCATCGGACTGGTTTTCGTATTTGGGCTCTTCTCCGTATTGCGTCCGGACACATTTTTCAACATGAGCAATGTGGAACTGATTCTTGTTCAGTCCGCAGTGGTGGGCATGTCAGCGCTGGGTATGACCATCATTATTATCGCCGGGGGGATCGACCTTTCCGTTGGCTCAAATATCGCCCTGTGCACCGTCACCATCGCATTGCTTTTAAACGATAACTTACCGCCGCTTGTTGCCGCGTTGGGGGGGATTGCAGCAGGAGCGGCGTGCGGGCTATTAATCAGTATGTTGGTAACACAACTCAATCTTAACTCCTTTATCGTCACCCTTGGCATGTGGGGGGCTGTTCGAGGTGTTGCGAAAGGGTTGGCGCATGACAACACCGTTATCCCTCCTGAAACATGGCTGAACAACCTTTTGAACATGCTCTCCCGCCATCAACGTTGGATGATATTCCCGGTAGGTGTTTGGATGATGCTCTTTTGCGCCGTTCTCGTCTCCCTGCTGCTGAAATACACCAGAGTGGGAAAGCACATATTCGCCATCGGCTCCAACGAACAGACGGCTCGGCTTTGCGGGGTACCCATCAACCGGACTAAAATCATTATCTTTACCCTCGGCGCCGCCCTTACCGGTCTGGCGGGGGTCTTGCAATTCTCCTATTTAACCATCGGTGATCCCACTACCGCCAACGGGTTGGAACTGAACATCATCGCCGCAGTTGTGATCGGCGGAGGCAGCCTTTCCGGGGGGCAGGGTTCCGTATTCGGCAGTCTCGTAGGAGCACTGATTATGACAACCATCTCCATCGGATGCACCAAACTCGGTCTTTCAAACTGGGTTCAGGAGATCGTTACGGGCTTTATCATTATACTTGCTGTCACTTTGGATCAGATAAGACATAGAAGACGGGTGTGAAAGGAGGGAGTTGGCGGACGCATGGTTGCCAACTCCATCATACTCTTTTACGCTAGCAAAACCATCCACGGGGATTACTTGAGGCGGAGATGCATTGAGTGCGATCACTTAGCGAAGGGGTGTGACATATTATGGAAGATATGCCATTTGCACCGTTTTAGAATCCATCCTTGTTCATTTTATCATGCTGAAAATATCGCCCATATGCTCCATTGCTTGACAGACAAATGAAGCTAGGCATATAATTCAATTATGAATAAGCGTACCGCTCGTATTCTGGCGAAGCACCGTTCAAATCCGGTGCGTCCTAAAAGCAGCCTGAAGAAAAAAATAAAGAATTTTTTCGCCTTCGTGACGTTGGTCGGACTTACTGTTGTCGCTATCGGTGCGGTATATATCCTCGTCGTATTCATGCAGGTTTCCAAGGAGATGCCCTCCATCGCGGAAATCGACTCCATCCACCAAAACACCGGAACAACCATATATTACGCAGATGGCCCCGTAATGGCCGTTCTAGCGAGACGTAACGTTCAACCGGTAAAAATGAATCAGATCAGTCCCTATGTGAAATGGGCAACCATTGCCGCGGAGGATCGTCGTTTTTACGAGCATTCCGCAATTGACATACGGGGAATTATTCGGGCGGCGTACACCAACATACTATCCGGTGATCTCACTGCGGAAGGCGCCAGTACGATCACACAACAACTAGCGCGGAATATAAACGCCTTTGGCCTCAGCCGTGAAAAAACCATCCGCCGTAAAATTGAAGAGGCGATGCTCGCGATAAGACTGGAGCAGATATACACTAAGGATCAGATATTGAATATGTATCTGAATAACGTGTATTATGGGGATGGTGCCTGGGGAATTGAGGCGGCTGCGGAAACCTATTTCAAAAAGGATGCAAAGGATCTGGATATCGCCCAATCAGCCTTTCTCGCAGGATTGCCGAACCGCCCTTACACCCTCTCCATGAACCACGCCGCAGCCTTCCGCCGAATGGACTGGGTGCTCAAATCCATGCAGCAGATCGGGAAGATAACCCAAACGCAAAGAGAGGAGGCGTTGGCGGAGGATTTAAAGCTCTATGACAAATCCTTCACCACCAATAACATTTACAGCGCCCCTTACTTTGTGAACTACGTTGTGAGCCGATTGGAGCAGGAATACGGGGTATCCAATGTGTTCAGTGGCTGGAAAATATACACCACCTTGGATTCGCGAATCCAGAAAGCCGCTGAGGACGCCCTCCGAAATGGAATAGCCTCCTATGGCGATGCCAATCAAGCAGCTTTGATCTGCATTGACCCGAAAACAGGTTATATCCGGGCGATGGTCGGCGGGCTTGATTTCAACAAGGATCAATTCAATATCACAACCTTGGGAATTCGGCAGCCGGGATCGGCGTTCAAACCCATCCTCTACACTGCAGCATTTGATAATGGGATATGCAATTTGGACACTACCTACCGTGATGATCCCAACTTCCCCGGGCAGTTGCCAGGAAACAAATGGCATCCCAAAAATTACGGCGGACACTATTCATACAGCCTTGTCACGGTGAGAAAGGCGATAGAGGATTCCATCAACACCATCGCCGTTAAGGTGGCAATGCTCACGGGGCTAAGGAGAGTGATCGATTACGCCCGCCGAATGGGTATCACCACTCCCATCGCTCCATACCCCACATTGGCCTTAGGAGCGTCCGGGGTGAGACCCATAGACTTATGCTCCGCATACTCCATCTTTGAAAACAACGGCTTGAGAGCCATCCCATTGTCCGTCACTAAGATTTATGATTCAAGTGGAAATCTTTATGACGAACACGTCCCGCAAATGTCGGATCCCCACATAGGAGCCAACGCCATACAGGAAATCAACGAGGCGCTTCAGGATGTGGTGCTCTACGGAACCGGAACCGCCGCGAAATCCGTGCCCAACGCACACGGGAAAACCGGTACCACCAGCGATGACAGAGACGCATGGTTTGCAGGGTACACACCGGAATTGACCACCGTGATATGGGCCGCGCACGAGGTGCGTTACACCACGGGGAAGAACAAAGGCAAAGTGCGCACCTATCTACCGATGCCGGGCGGAACGGGAGGCAGGGTTTGCGCACCGATATGGCGGGATTTCATGCTTAAAGCCGTGCCCATACAACAACAGGTCAACCAAGCTGCGGCGAATCCGGCGAATCCCGCGCAATCAAACAATTCAAATCCGGCTTCAGGGGGGAACGGAGCTTCTCAATCATCAAATGGACCCGGTGGGAGCAGCGGAAATGCATCACCTCAACCCGCCGTGAACTCCTCCATGAATTCAACGCAAAGCGGACAGTCCTTGGATCAGAATTCCTCCAATCCGACCTCGGACAATTCTAACACATCCATGTCGCCAATCACTCCCACTCCGTCGGATAATAACGTCTCCCAGTCACAACCCACAATTCCAAAGCCAAAAATGAGTGAGCCACAGGGAAGAATCGCGCCCCCGCCAACCCAAAGCCCCCCCGCATCCGCAGACCCGATGGTTAGGGTGCCGATTTGCGCTGAGAGCGGAATGCGTGCCACGCGATGGTGTCCCGTAGTCATCTATAAAACAATGCCTCGAAGCCAGATTCCTCCTAAATGCACCTTGCATCACCCTCCTCCCGGGGAGCCTCCATAAGTGGTGCGGAACGTTTTTGTTGGTCTAAGGCGATGAAAAGCAAACCCATTCGTTTTTTGAATAACTGGATGGTATCAGAAGGAAATCCCCCAGGTTTTTTTCACAACCTTCAACGGATACTTCATCTCCCTTTCACATAAGCGCAATATAATATCTATTAGAAACTATTAACATGTAACAATAAAATATTTTTTTCCAAGGGATGTGCGCGCTTGGTTGTTGAAATCTTTGGCAATCCTCGCGTTTTTCACGTATACAATACTAAGTGTTTTCATAATTCATGAGAAAGTGCATTTCCGCCTCTTATGATCTTGACAAAGTATCCAAGTGAAGCCATATAAGTTTTTTCCATCTTGCAGACATGGCAAATCGATATTGTGTCTCAATTCAGATTGGCTTAGGATAAGAAAATGATGGCAAATTTCAGAATATGAAGCGTGCAATGCCCCTATGACCCTTCAGGAAATGTCTGAAACGCGAATTCTGAAATCTCTTGGACATCCAAAGGATAGGAAAATCTCGTTTGGTCGTATTATGTAATCATGTGTCTTGAACCTTTCAACGTTAAATCCACAATGATTTTAGGAGCATAAAATGGATCAGTCTCGTTCGATAAATCGTAGAGAATTTCTCCAACGCGTCGTGGGAGGACTCGCTGGATTATCCACCATTGGAATGTTTGCGACTTTAACAGGATGCGGAGGCGGCGGTAAAGGAGGTTCATCCTCCAGCGGCTCTGTCACCGGTTACACCCTTCAGGCGGGTTCTCCATGGCCGATGTATCATCAAAATCCAAGCCATACCGGAAGGGGTGCCGCCGCCACAGCGGTCGGCCAAAAAAAATGGACATTTCCCACCAACAATTGGGTGAACTCCTCCCCCGCCATCGCTCAGGATGGCACGATCTACGTTGGAGGATATGATTATAACTTTTACGCGCTCAATCCGAACGGCACGAAAAAATGGTCGTTCCCCACGCAGGGCTGGATATTATCCTCGCCGGTTATCGGTTCTGATGGAACCGTATTCTTTGGCAGCGGCGACGCGAATTTGTACGCGCTTAATCCGAATGGCACGAAAAAATGGGTGATCACGCTCAGTGCGCCGATAGAATCCTCTCCCGTTATCAGTCCCGATGGTTATATCATTTTCGGAGCTAGCGACAACAACATGTACAAGATTAACCCTAACGGGACCGAGCAGTGGGTGTTCGGTTCAGCCGGTTATATCTTCTCCTCTCCGGCGATTTGGTCGGATGGCACCATCTATGTCGGGAGTTTCGATCACAACCTCTATGCAGTGAACCCCAACGGAAGAGTAAAATGGAACTACTCCACCGGCGATGAAATAACGAACTCTTCTCCCGCCATAGGAACAAATGGCACCGTATATGTCGGCAGTAACGATAACAACCTCTACTCCATTAACACTTCCGGCGTTAGGAATTGGTATTTCGCCACCGGTGGGCATATCGTCTCATCGCCGGCGATCGCCACGGATGGCACTATCTATGTGGGCAGCGACGATAAGAACCTTTACGCTATCAATCCGGATGGAACAGAAAAATGGGCTTACGCAACAGGAGGTGTTGTGGAATCCTCTCCGTCAATCGCCTCGGACGGCACGATTTATTTCGGAAGCGATGACAAGAACATATACTCTCTGAACCCGGATGGAAGCGTGAAATGGACAATAACCACCGGAGGGGCGGTTCGATCCACACCGGTCATCGGAGCGGATGGAACGGTTTACGTGGGAAGCGAAGATAATAACCTATACGCCATACAATAATCACGCGCGACTGCGGGGAGTACGGCGTATGTTGTTTCGATGAATAAAATTGCGTGAATGAAGGCGGATGGATATTCGATCTCATCCGCCTTCGTTTTTACTTCACTTGTTCGGCATAATACTTTGGATTGAGATGCTCCCCAGTGGCGAACTTCAATCCCTCCTCCCATGGACGGATGTTGCCTTGATGGAATATCTTCTCCTTGAGCCAACGCCCCACCTCGGGACTCGTGAACAATGCCTCCTTGGGCTTGCCTCTAAGAACGTCGTTTCTCAGATAATGCAAAAGTTGTGCTGCGAACATCTCCCCTAAGAGGTAATTCTGATAGTAAACAGGAGCGCAAGCGAGATGAATTTTCGCAGCCCAGTCCGGCTCGTTACGATTGTCCGGTCGTCTTACTCCCTGGAATTTTTCCACCGTGTCCCACCAAAGACTGTTCAAATCCTGTTCCGGATTCCGATACATTTCGCGCTCGAAGAAGCTCATCGTAAGGAACCATCTGGTCAATATCAGATACCGCACCTTTGTCTCCTGACGTCCGACCGCGTCAATCGCATTGGCTTCCTCCTCCGAAGCTCCCGCGTAGAGTCGCAACCAGGTTCCGTCCGTGGCAAACCTGCCCATCAACTCCGCAATCGCCTCCGTTGCAAGCGTGTGGGACGGACCGCGCAGAATGTATGGAAGGCTGTAATCCGTGTAGAGGTCATACACTCCATGACCGAATTCGTGCAGCATCGTGCCCATCCAACGATCATTCGGTCGGATATTGCAGAGAATACGCACATCCCCCTCGCGGTCTATATCCGTGCAAAAAGCGTGCTGGTTTTTGCCGGGCTTTTCATACAGATCACTGCGTTCTAAGATTGCATCCACCGGTAATCCTATCGCGGCGTAAAATCTCCGCGTAAGGTCTTCCAAGTTCTTATCCACGTAAAATCGGTCAAGATTCAGTTCGCTATTCGGAGGCTCCTGGAAAAATGGATCGGGATAATGCCACGGACGCATCTCCTCGCTGGAAATCCCGAAACGCTTGGCTTGAGCCGCATCAAACTCCTGTTTCCATTGCGTCCATGCGGGTGTTGTCAGATCCGCCAATTCCTGAAAAATGCGGAACACTCTATCCTCATCCAACTCGTCCAAAGCGTATATTTTGGAATAGTGGTTCGCAAACCCATGCTCTTTCGCCACTTCATTTCTCAGATGGACCAATTCGATCACGCGATCCGCCACTCGCGCTCCAATCTCCTTGCTTCCCATCCAAGCGTCCTTTCGTAATTCGGAATCGTCCGAATCGAGCAGAACTTTCTTAACGTCATTTTCGGTCCAGGATGCGCCTCTGACGTTGGCGCGGAACGTGTTATATTCCTGTTCGACCTCCTTGTTGAGGCTCACCATTTTCTCGATCATCTCATCGGACATCTGCTCCCCTTGATATCCTCGAAGCAGCAGATCATGCTGGCGCGCAATATAGGGATCGGTGAAATCCGCCGAGCTGAAGCCGCGCAGGAACGCATAGTCCTCATTGTTGGCATATATTTTTATCAGTTTCGCTGAAAGACTTGCCGCCCGATCCGCAGCCTCTTCCGATCCGGTCAAGGCGTTCTCCCACCATGCCAGACTGCATTCCTTGCCTAAGGGGCGAACAACTTCCAAATGTCTGACAATAAAGTCCTTCATCCGCTCTTCCTTATTCATTTCACATCCTCCGATAATAATATCGTTCATTCTAATTATCCATCACTCTTTTTGGGATTATAACCATGTAAAGACCGCTTAACTCATTGATCAAGGTAATTGCAAAATTCGATTTCCAAATATTTCACCGAACGTGAAATCAGCGATAATAGCCTCAAATTTAGAATTATTCAATTACCTTGATTGGAAAGATTTCAGGATCACCGGTGGTGGGGAATGGGAGAGATGATCTCCCAAGCCCCTCGATGAAAGCAAAAACCCTCACGATGAGATGCCGGCAACATACCCTGTCGCCGTACATCAGCCAATCATACCAGGTTTTCAGTTCAACGTCCCGCACAGTTATTTGAAGATACCTTAATTCCTTCAGGAATTGGAATCCTCACCTTACATTGTTAACCTCATTCATTCCTACGCGTTTCACCGGCAAAAACATGATTAGCAATGAAAACTATTTCCACGACCGTTTCGTATAAGACTTGGATATAAAAACGCTAATCATAGATCATGTGGTTTCAACGGATGCGTTACGTTTATGGCAAGAAACGTAAAGGACTGATGTTGACTCGGCTTTCAAATTACTGTGCGATCCCGATTGACAGTATGTCCCATTTGCTCCATTGTTAAGGGCTTGTCATATTTTGCGTCGTATCATAACCCTAATGAGCAAATACGTACATGATTTCCATATCAGACTGAGCATGTAAATATTAAAAGGAGTAGTCCTATGAAACCAAAGGTTCTTGTTGTTTTCTACAGTCGCACGGGCAATGTGTCGAAACTTGCCGACGCGGAGGCGGAGGGAGCCCTCGCAGGCGGTGCCGAGGTTCGTGTGGTTCGCGTGGACGATCTCGCCCCTGCGGAGGTCATCTCAAGCAATGAGGGGTGGCGTCAATCGCGGGAGGCTCAACGGGCGAAATACCCCGAGGCGCGGATAGACGATTTGGAATGGGCCGACGCCATCATTTTCGGAACCCCCACTCGATACGGAAACATGGCTGCGGAGATGAAGCTCTATCTGGATAAAACGGCTAAGCTTTGGGCGGAGGGCAAGTTGGCGAACAAAGTGGGCAGCGCGTTCACCTCAACTGCAACAACGCATGGGGGTAACGAGACCACCCTGCTAACGTTCTTTATGCCCATGAGCCATTTCGGCATGATTATCGTGCCACCGGGATACACCGATCCGATTCTCTTTCAAGCAGGAACACCTTATGGAGCGTCCGCCGTAGTCGGAGGAATGGCGGATATTCCCCCGACAGATGCAGATCTGCAAGTGGCGCGTCATCAGGGCAAACGCGTTGCGGAGATAACCGCCAAAATCATAGTGAAGTGACAAACTAATCACTTCATCCCGATTAGGTTGAAAATCACATAGACAAGACCGCTCATTATGGCGGAGGCGGGGATGGTGAGCACCCAAGCGATGATCATATCCCCCGCCACTCCCCACCGAACTGCGGAGAGTCGTTTGGATGATCCCACTCCAAAGATGCTGCCGGAAATCACGTGCGTCGTACTCACCGGCATTCCGAAATGGCTGGCGAAAAAGATGACAAACGCTGCGGATGTCTCCGCTGCGAAACCGTGAACCGGTTCCAAACGAATAATCTTATGTCCCATGGTGTTGATGATACGCCAGCCGCCAGCAGCGGTTCCCAAACCCATGGATGTGGCGCAAATAATGATCACCCAAATCGGAACGTTCGGATGCTTTAACACCCCAATCGCCACCAAGGACAATGTGATGATTCCCATACTCTTCTGCGCATCATTCTGCCCATGAGAAAATGCCATCGCGGCGGCTGAGAGCATCTGCATTTTGCGAAAAATTGAACTGACCTTTCCCGGATGAACATGCGAGAACAAAGCGAATATCGTCAGCATCAGAATGAAGCCGATGATGAACCCGGCGATCGGAGAGCAGATCAATGGAAGAATCACCTTATCCCATAAGCCCTTCCACATAACCAGGTCAAACCCTCCCCGCGCAATTGCGGCTCCAATCAACCCCCCGATTAGGGCATGAGAGGAACTGCTAGGGATTCCAAATCTCCAGGTGATCAGATCCCATGTAATCGCTCCAATGATAGCTGCGAGAATCAAGGATTGGGTGATCGCATGACTCGGCTCCAAATAACCGGGATACGCCGCCTCCAGAAGAGCTCTGTTCACCTCAGGAAGTTTGGAATGCGGGATCACGCCTGCCACCAGCTTGCGCGTGCCGCGAGACAGCTTAATCCCTTCGAACCTCTGCGGGGAATAGAGCATGGGATTTTCCAATTCTGCGTTGAGTTCCTTAAGGAGGATGTCCATCTGTTGCCGTGTGATGAGATTTCCGGGCTTATAGGTGGCTAAAAGCTCCCTGCCTTTCAGGGAAAAATTGGATCGCAGGTAAATGGTCACAGGATCCTGAGATGTTTGAAGCGTTTGCAGGAACATAGGGA
Source organism: Chthonomonadales bacterium (assembly GCA_027459625.1). GTDB lineage: Bacteria > Armatimonadota > Chthonomonadetes > Chthonomonadales > CAJBBX01 > DTKV01. The sequence goes on along the minus strand of DAIDHP010000012.1, from coordinate 6,403 downwards.
CGCTACGCACTTCACTGGAGGCGAACTGATTGGTGCCAACCAGTCCGCCTGCAACGGTTTTCGCCACGGTGGTGGATACCAACGCCCCCACGAAATTGAGGATGCCCGCCATCAAAATTGCATTCCGAGGCGACAGAACCCTGGTGCTCACCACTGTCGCAATGGCGTTTGCGGAATCGTGAAAGCCGTTGATGAAGTCGAAAATCAACGCCGTTATCACGATCACCACGATCAAAGCGGGAATCTCAGGCATACTTCACCACCATGCTCTCAACGATATTGGCGGCGTATTCGCACACATCCACAGTCATTTCGACCTTGTCGTAAATCTCCTTCCATTTGATGATATTCAAAGGATCGGGGTTCTCCATATTGAATAGATCCACTAAAGCCTGTCTATAGGCTTGATCGCTCTGAGTTTCCAAATCATGAATGTGAATGAACAACGGTTGCATCGCCTTGCGGTTGGGTTTCTTCTTCAAAACGCCCACCGCCTCGTCAGTGGCTTTGGATATCTGTTCCAATATCACCAGCATTGGGGATAGGTCAGGTCTTAGTTCGGGTATGCGATATAAGGAAAATCGCTGCATGGCGGATTCGATATGATCCGTAATATCGTCCAAGGCTCCGGAAAGGGACCTCAGATCCTCCTTATCGAATGGAGTGACGAAAGTCGCATCGATCTTATTCGCCAGTTGATGAGTGATCTCATCGGCGTCATGCTCAATTTTTTCGATTTTTTTAATATGCTTGGCGAGGTTTTCGTAATCCTTGGTTAAGTCGCAGAACTCTTCCGAGGCGCGATGAGCCGCCTTGGATTGTAATTCCAACATATGAAAGAATTCTGATTTTTTTCCTGAAAATAACACTGCATTGTCCTCCGGTTCGATACTGAACGAGCACAGCCGTCAGCTTTTATTAAGAAACCATTAAAAGTATATTCCAAGAACGATAGCGTTGCAATATGCTCGTTGGGATATATCGAAATCACGGGAGGTATCGAAGCGGGCCATGGCATCAATCGATTTTAAAAGATGCGTGGGCGCCAAAAAAATGAGGGCTTCAAAGGGAAGCCCCCATAATGAATCTCGAAGAGGATGAGAGATCAGGTCATTCTTCGTCATCGTCAAATCAGCGCCGTGTCGCCTTCCTCGCTTGTCCGTATGCGTATCGCCTCCCCCACCGGGATAAGAAATATTTTGCCATCTCCTATCTCACCGGTTCTTGCCGATTTGGCAATGGTATCCGCCACCATCTTCGCCTCGTCATCCGGGACTACGATTTCGAGCTTGACCTTTTGTATGAGGTTTACGGTGTACTCCGCGCCGCGGTAGTGCTGGGTGAACCCTTTTTGCTTGCCCGCTCCACGCACCTCCGTGACGGTCATCCCCTTGATGCCAATCTCAGTTAAAGCTTGCTTGACATCATCCAGTTTCTGAGGGCGAATCAACGCCTCCACCATTATCATTTCATTCTCCTTTCGGGAAACCTACGATAAGGCTGCAGGTTTCACCGCTTGTTCTCATTGGTTATTTGGACGTAAAGCCTCAAGCGTTCGCCTGCCGCTCCCTTTTCAGTTCAATCCGCAAAGCCCACAATCGGATTCCGACGAGTATGGCGATGGCGAACCCGATGGCGGGATTGCTTGTCTGCAAGCCGAAAACTTTAGGGTAAAAACCCAGCGTGAAACCGGCTATCACCGTCATGGCGATCATGATCAATCCGACGACATGCATTCCCCCCTCCACTTTCGCATGATTAGCCGCTTTCCGTGCAATCCGCTCCTTGCTCTGCATTTTACACGATTTTCGAGCGCAACCATTTGTTTGCTTCATACTTTTCTCCCAGGGGAGGGAGGATCCCCCCTCCCGTTCTCCATTCGATGTTATGACACAGTCTGGGTGGTTTTCGCAGCCCCCGAAATGCCGGTTTGAATCCCTGTCGCTGCATCCGGAGCGGTAATGATATCGTCCGGGTAGCACAACGAACCGAATTCCGGCACATCCAACCCCTCCAACTCCACTTCCGGCGAGACTCGCATACTCTTGATCGCGTTAACCGTTTTAAAGACCACGAGCGTGCTGCCCAATCCCCAAATAGCGCATACGGACGCTCCAATCAACTGCACGAGAAACTGATGCGGATCCCCGTAGAAGAGACCCGTCACCCCTTGTCCTGCATGGCCCAAATAGCTGGATGCGCCCACGCCGTTCCAACCGGCTCCATAGGTTCCGTCCGCGAAGAGACCCAGCGATATTCCTCCCCATAGCCCGCAATAACCATGAACGGATATCGCTCCGCAGGGATCGTCGATGTGTATTCTATCGTTGAAAAGAACGCCAACGCACACCAGCACACCTGCGATCAAACCGATTATTACGGCGGATGTCGGTCCCACGAAGGCGCAGGGAGCGGTTATCGCCACCAATCCGGCAAGCATTCCGTTGCACGCCATCGAGATATCCGGCTTCCCGAATTTGATATGCCAGAAAATCATCGCGCTTGCGGCTCCCATGATGGCGGCAAGGTTCGTATTCACAGCCACAACGGATATGCGTAAATCGGTAGCTGCGAGAGTCGAGCCTGGATTGAAGCCCATCCATCCGAACAGTAGGATGAACGTTCCCGTTACCACAAACACCAAGTTGTGCGCGGGGAAGGCGCGCGCCTTGCCATCCTTGTCATACTTTCCAAGACGCGGGCCAAGAACGATAGCCAAGCCCATTGCGCACATCCCTCCTATGGCGTGCACCACCGTCGATCCCGCGAAATCCACATACCCGTGACCTAGATTGTGCGTAACCCCAAGTTGCGAGAGCCAACCGCCGCCCCACACCCAGCATCCGAAAACCGGATAGAGGATCGTCCCCACGAATATTTCCGCCGCCACGAACGCCCAGAATGTGATGCGCTCGCAGATGGCTCCCACGATGATGTAGCCCGCCGTCTCCATGAAGACCACTTCGAATAACATCAAAGCGTTAACGGTGGCGTCATATGCGGGGCCGACGAGAAAGAAACCCTTACCGCCTAGAAAACCCATCGTCCCGGAACCTATAAGGAATTTGTCCAGGGTGGGGGTCCCGCCCAATTGCGCTGGCGAGGCGTTGATGCCCGCCGCCCCGTACATGAAGGCGAAACCTACGGCGTAATAGGCGATGAACGCAATCACATACGCCGCGAAGTTCAGCATCATCAGGTGACCGGCGTTTTTTTTGCGCACCAGACCGGTCGTCAGAAGCGCAAAACCCGCCTGCATGAAGAGCACCAGATACCCAGTGTTCAAAGTCCAAGCAAAGTTCGTCGCCACGCGCAGATGCCCCACGTCATCCGCAAGCTTCTCCGCCAATGGCTCTCTCGCAGCCATCGCCTGGTAATCCTCGTAAGCCTTAGTCTGGTCGGGAGATGCGTTTGGACCGGGATTGCTTACCGCGAACGAATTCCCACCCGCATCCGTTGCAGTGGTACGGTCGCCTGTCACAATACCTGCGGGGTCGGGTTGCGGCGTGCTCGCTTGGCAAGCCCCGACTATTACGGAAAAATACGACACAAAGAACAACGCGCATACTATTCGGGCTATCGGACGTGCCCAGTACCGTCTGAATTTTGACATCTCTACGTTCTCCTTTTATGCGCGGGGAATAAGTTTGACCTCTTGCCTCGCGCATCCATGATGTTTCAGCCCTCGGGTTGACTTGTTGGCTGGTGGGGTGAATACGACATCTTCGAATATCGCCCCGCAAACCGCGCACTTCCTTGTCGCGCCCGATTTTTTCCGTAGAGTGGAAAGCTCATCGCTTTCATTAACAACACTGTTGGTGTTTATGGCTTGGCGTTAATGGAAATCATATCTCCTTTCCCTTAGAATTTAACGACTTGCGAGAATGTCAGCGTGTCCTGATTGCGACCGGAGCCGCTGCCGGTATTGAAAAACCCGTTCGCACCGGCGTGGTCATGTCGAAACTCCAACCTCGTGATCAAATCAGAGCGCCACACATGCTCCATTGTGAAGGTGATCTCGTTCATGTTCTGATCGAAGCCGGTTCTCAATCCGTTGGGATCCTCGAAATGCTCCATCCGGAGCGCGATGGCGTTGCCGCGCGGCATCTGATATCTGGCGTATAAAGCCTCGCCACTCCAGTTTCCGCTCGATGCCCCCCCCTTGCCTTTAGCGCTGGCGTAATCCACATTCATTCCCAGCTTCATTAAAGGGGTGACATTGAAAACACCCACGAAATCCAACGTTTGAGTGTTCCTGATCCCCGGGGTGGCGAAACCGATGCCCCCGCCGTTCGTCGGCGCGCCTTCATCACCCCCCATCCAGTTCAGAATCAGGTTCACCTTGCTGTTGGGGGTCCAGTTCAACTGAGTTCCGAGGGACTTCCCGCCGTTCTCGTCCTCCACGTCATTCCATCCGTTCACAATATGAAACTGTGCGGTTAATGTGCTGCTGACGGGTTGCGTGATGCGCAATCCCATGTGATAGAACGGAATCGCATAGGTGAAGAGCAGTCCGCGCGAGTAGTTGTCATTCGAACTGCTCTCGATCACCTCGTAGCCCATCATCGTCACGAACTTCCCGAAATCCACGGTGGTCTTCCCAAATAGGTAGGTCGCGTAAAGCTGCTGCAGATACTTGTAGGTGTTCACCCCCCCGGGTTCCGTTGCGTTCACGATATCCGCCGTCTTGCCTAGCGTCACCGTGGCTGTGAAACCAAGCGGCGAAGCCTTGGTGACCGCTCTGTTGATATTGAGTTCCAGCAGGCTGAGCGAAAACGAGTCGCTCTTCACATCGAAAGCGCGTCCCGTCACAAGGGAGCCCGGAGCCGGATGGTTGAAGTCGAGCATGTAGTACATGTCCAGAAGCCCGTTGTAGGTGATCGGCGGCGTGGCGTCGGCCTTCGCCGCGTCAGCCGCGCTGGCGCAAGGGGCTAGGAATAACGGAAGCGATGCGACTATCAGCGCCATAACAATCATCATCCCGTATTTCGTCTTTTTCATCATTTGTTTCCTCCTCCCGATGCGACTCCCTCAATGACTTCCACAACCGCAGGATGCGCAGAAGCGAAGCCCGTGAGTGGAGCCATGCGTCGAATGCGTCAGGGGAAACGCCCCCGAATCGCGCCCGCGGAGGGATTCGCAATCAAGACAGTGATTGAGAGATAGTTTGATTTTACAAAGGGTGAGGCGGAGTGTAATGAAGCTTATCCGCTGGGCTCGACGGAGAACCCTTGAACCAGTGAAGGTTCGGATTCAAGTCCAACGGCGTCGAAGGCGTCGGATGATTTGTGGTGGTGCGTCCGATTCAGTAAAAACAAAGTGAATGGTAAGGCTCTTACTTGTTCATAACGTTCAGTTCGTCCGCAAGGATGATCGCGTCGGCGATCTCCCTGAGGGATTTGTTCAGGGTCAGACTTTGCGCCTGCAAACGACGGAACGCCTCTCTTTCGGTCAGATTGTGGGTCGCCATGAGAATGGCTTTCGCCTTCCCCACCAACTTGCGGGTCTCGATTTGATCCTGGAGATTTTCAACCTCTCCTTCCAATGCGGCGAGTTCACGGTATCTGGCGATGGCGATGTCTATTGCCGGCTTCAACTCCTCCTTTCTAAACGGCTTCACCAAGTAGGCGAGAACGCCCGCCTGGGTCGCCTGCTCGATCATGGACGTCTCGCTGTAGGCTGTGAGCAGCAGCACCGGAGCGATTCGCTCCTTGTTGATTTGCGCCGCCGCCTGCAAACCGTCCATTTTCGGCATCATGATATCCAGTATGATAAGATCGGGCTTCAGACTTCGGGCTAGGTAGCACGCCGTTTCCCCGTTATCCGCCTCCCCGACCACCTCGTGTCCGAGGTCCAAAAGCATCGTTCGCAGATCCATACGGATAACGATCTCGTCGTCCGCGATGAGAACTCTTCCTGGTTTCATGGAATTGACCGCCTTGTCACATCCGCCAATAAAAAAGGACGCTGCTTCCGATAATTGCGGATTCGCTTCGTCCCTGTAGTGCGATGTGAAATATATTGAAAGTAAGACACACCCCTAACGAGAGAACGCCTCGAAGTCCTAAGCGAATCAAACGTCTCCGTTTGAAGCCAAAATGTGCGTCCCGGCATTGGGTGATATTCTATTATAACGCAAGAAGCGAATGGTGTCAATAGGTTGGGGAAACCATTTTGAAAGGAAAAACGGTTCCTTCATTGATCATGGACAGTTAGATATTAATCATTATGCTATAAGATAAACGATTGTCATACAGATATTTTGGACTGCACCGCGTTATGAACTGACGCCCGGACAATGAGTCGTTTCACGGAGTTGCGGATTTTTTGTGGTAAATACGAAATCGACCGATACCAAATACTCTCTCATCTCTCCCGTCTGAGGAATTCCACGAAACGGAAT
>DAIDHP010000011.1 GCA_027459625.1 Chthonomonadales bacterium | reverse complement strand
GTGTGAACCGCCCGGTGCGGACCCGCATGCCGGGTGGTGTGGGAGGCGGGATCAGTAATGACCCCGCCTACCCGATTGCCTTTTTCGTGTTAAGCGTGAGAATTGTCTGCGGGGCCGTACTTAAAAGAGATTTTTCACGAACAAACCAGAGCTCACGGAACGTATTTGAAATTTCTTGTTTATTAATAATCGATTATAGAAGAAAGTCACTCTGTTTTGACGTATTGTTGAAATGTTAATTATGATAAATATCATCCGCTAAAGAAAGCCTATGAAAGAATACAAACCATTGCTTATTCATCCAATACTAAATGATCTAGCGGATCCTTCGCGAAGAACCATCCTGCAAACTCTGAGGTCCGGAGCTAAATCGGTTATGTCCATTGTGGAACAAACCGGGTTGAAGCAACCAAATGTCTCCAATCACCTGGCGAAAATGCGATCACAAGGCATAGTATGCGCACAAAGATGCGGTAAACGTGTATATTATCGTCTTTCGGATCGTAGAGCCGAGGAGCTTTTAGACGCCGCTTTTCCAAGTCAGTCAACGCCAACGTTGCTCCCCGTCAGTTCCAAGAATTTGGATGAGATGGCGCGAAGATACTTGCAGGCTTTGATGACTTTTGATGAGGATGTGGCTGGAAGCGTGGTGGCGGAATGTCTGTCCTGTTCGCTATCCATGATGGAAATCTATGTTGATATTTTCCAGCCTGCGATGTATCAGGTTGGGCAGTCGTACATGGAAGGGAAAATAACGGAGGCGCAGGAGCACCTTCTATCAAACATAACCGCTAATCTCGCTGCGCAAATCTCTCATCGGTTCCCCGCCAAATCCTATAATGGATTAAAGGTGATGCTGGGAGCCGTATCGGGGAACAGGCATGATTTGGGACTGTGGATGATCTCCTATCTTCTCAAGCAGGAGGGGTGGAAAACGTACATGCTGGGGTCCAACGTGCCAACTCAGGGGTTTCTGTCATTGGTCCGGCAAGTGAAGCCGAACTTGGTAATCATATCCTGCGCCCAGGAGGAGATGCGTTTGGAGCTGAAATGTCTTATGGACGGACTGAATAGCTTTCGCGACCGTAGCAGGAAAAAAGAGGATACGCAGGATATGAAGATAATGCTCGGCGGCGGCTATTTGAACGCTCACCAGGATGTGACGATTGAATTGGGAGCGGACGCCACATCCCGAGACGCTCGCGGGCTCATGCAAATCCTGAATACATGGTTTTAATCCCGACTAAGCCATTGTAATCCAGTTTCGTATCCTGTTCGATTGCTGAGAGGCTTCCACGAACCGTTGAGCGGCCAGTCCATCTTGGAAATTAGGGATGCGAGCGCCCTCCTTGGCCACGGCTGAAAGATAGGAATAGAGGGAGTGAAAATGGAATTGCTGCCATCCAATTGTGTTTTTCGTTATGCCTAACGCGAACGGTTTCGGGTATCTCGCCACGCATTCGATCTTTTGCTCGCCTCGATTTCCTCCGAGCGGAGCCTCCCGCAAACTCTCATCGTAGGCGACTAGCCAGTTGGGATCCATCATATTGAACGATAGTGCGCCCCGTGTGCCGTGAATCTCAAATCGAAGTTCATCCTGTTTGCCAGTCGCCAATCTGCTAGCCTCAATGACTCCCACCGCTCCGTTTTGCATTCGTATTTGCACGATAGCGATATCATCCACCTCCACGTCTTTCATTTCGCCTGTGACGGGATCATGTCTGCGGGGAATGCGGGTTTCCAACATCGCATGCACTTCCGACGCTTCACCCAGTAAATGCCTTATCAGATCGAAAATGTGCACTCCGAGGTCCATAATCGCGCCTCCGCCGCTTCTGCCAATGTCTGTTCTCCAAGTTATGGGGCGCATCGGGTCCAGATAGCCTGCGTGCAGATATGCCGCTCTGAAATGCAATGGATCCCCTATGAAACCGTCGTCAATCAATTCCTTCGCCCGCAATGTGGCTGGTATGAAACGATAATTGAAGGTCATTCCGCATACGCAGGAACTATTCTCGGCTGCGTTCGTCATTTCTGCAGCTTGTTCCACATTGAGCGCCAGGGGTTTATCGCAATACACATGCTTCCCCGCCCTGATGGCATCCAGCACTTGCCGGTGATGTGTGTCATTGGGAGTGCATACATGTATGATTCCGATATCCTCCCTTTCCAATAGTTCATGATAATTCTTCGTGGCGAATTGGAAGCCCGCCTGCTGCATGGCTTTCATCCTGCTTTTCTCCGTGAGTGCGCACACACCGATAAGCTGTGGTTGGATCGGTAGCGGATCGTAAAGCATCGGAATGGCGCGGTACGCCAAGGTGTGAACCTTTCCTATAAAACCATAACCTATGACACCTACTCCCATCATTTCCATTGGGAACCTCCGGATAATATCTGTAATGCGTCCGAAACGGTTGGGTTCGAGCGCGAATTGTCGGGTGAAACTCGGAATGCTATACTATGTCTCTTCATGTGCGAAAGGAACATTCCGTGAAAGGCTTTTGAGCATCAGCCTGTTTCAGTAATGATATCCTCAAATGGATGGGAATGAAACATCCCGGATGAGAGATTCTTTCAATTGAATGATTTGGATGAGGATAAAATCATTTGGAAGTAGCACTGATAATCGTATTAGGTCGAATGAGGGAATCGTCTGGTATTATGAATGATGTATTAAAACGGAAATATCCAAAGAGGAGTAATGAGTGGATGATGAAATCCGATGATGAGTGGTGCAAGGAATTAAATCCGGAACAGTACAGGGTGCTGCGAAAAAAGGGGACCGAGAGACCTTTTACCGGTGAATATTGGGATCATTTTGAGCCTGGGACCTATGTGTGCGCGGGATGCGGGCAGGAGCTTTTTCAAGCGGAAACCAAGTTCGACGCCGGATGCGGTTGGCCGAGTTTCTGGGAATCGATTTCCCCGGATCGCATTGTGCAGCAAGAGGATAATAGTCTCGGTATGAGAAGAATCGAGGTGTTATGCTCCCGTTGCGGAGGGCATCTGGGACATGTGTTTTCGGATGGACCAAAGCCGACCGGACTACGTTATTGCATCAATTCCGTCAGCCTGGGGTTCAAACGAAAGGAAGACCAATCTCCGGATAACGAAGATTAGTCTTCTCAATACTCTTATCGGGTGCCTCAATAGGTATTTGCTAAATTCGAAAAATGAGGTTCATATCGCTCATTTCACGTTTGGTGGATCGTCTCAATGGCGAATTTTGCAGTTGCCTGATTATGAGTATATTTAACGCCTTGGTCGAAATCGCGCCTTGGGTGAATCCTCCTCGTCATCGCCAGTGTTGGTGGCGGTGCTCGCCGATACCGCACCTCGGAACCCCCTGTCGGCGTCGCTGGAACGCTGGGAGCGGTCTCTGCTTCCCCGATCTCTGTCTCTAGGGCCTGAGCGTCCCCGATCCTCTCTGGCTTTGATCTGAGAGGAATCAAAGGGCTGATCCAACCCGATGGCGCTTAGGTTGATTCTTCCCTGACTATCCACCTCGATCACGCGCACCGGCAATGTGTCGCCGACCTTAACAACGTCCTCGGGGCGGCGGATAGGTGTTTCCGATAGATGGGAGACATGCACCAATCCCTCCTTGCCGGGGAGAAATTCCACGAACGCCCCCATGCTCATTAATCGCGTGACTTTGCCGACATAATCCTCGCCCACGGTTATATCCGCCGTGATCGCTTTGATCATCTGTATGGCGCGCTCTCCGCTGGGACCATCCATCGCCGCGATGTAAACCATTCCGTCCTGCTCAATGCTGACCTTCGCTCCGGTCTCCGCCTCTATCTGCTTAATGTTTTTGCCTCCGGGACCGATCACGGCGCCGATCTTTTCCGGATTGATCTGAACCTTGCAGATACTTGGCGCGAAGGGGCTAAGATTGGGCTTTGGAGTGTCAATCACTTCAAGCATCTTGGAGAGAATAAACGCTCTACCCTCCTTCGCCTGACTTAATGTCCGCTCAATAATTTCGTAGGTCAGCCCCCGGATTTTTGTATCCAATTGGATGGCGGTGATGCCTTTCGAGGTTCCAGCCACTTTGAAATCCATGTCGCCGGAGAAATCCTCCATGCCTTGGAGGTCCGTCAGAACCTCAAACTGATCATCTCGCGTCATCAGACCCATCGCCACGCCGCTGACAGGTCCCTTGATCGGAACGCCGCCATCCATCAGGGCGAGAGTGGATCCGCAAGTGGACGCCATGGATGTGGAGCCATTGGATTCCACGGCCTCGGAGGTGAGTTGCATTACATAGGGGAACTCCTCAAGTGAGGGGATTACGGCAAGCAATGCTCGTTCGGCAAGGGCACCGTGTCCCACCTCCCTCCGTCCGGGACCGCGCAAAGGGCGAGCCTCGCCTACGGAATAGGGGGGGAAGTTATAGAAATGCATGTACCTCTTGACCATGTCGCCTTCTAGTCCGTCCACGGTTTGGGCATCGTCCGGCGCTCCTAAAACCAAAGCGGTTAATACTTGGGTTTGACCTCTCGTGAATAATCCGGAGCCATGGACCCGAGGTAGAAGTCCTACTTCCACGTCGATTTTTCTCACTTCGGTAAGGGCGCGACCATCCGGGCGAATCTTCTCCTCGATAATCAAGGAGCGCACTTGCTCCTTGACCACTTTTTCCACTGCTTCGCCAAGATCGCTTTCCTGGTCGGGGAAATCGGCGGCTAAGCGAGCCACGATTTCGTTCTTCAAATCCGTGATGCCGGATTCACGCGCCGCCTTGTCGGGATTTTGTATGGCTTGCCTGATTTCCGCGCCGCATCTCTCCCTCACCGCTGTCAGGATATCCTCATTGACAAGGTGATAGGTTATCTCGCGTTTGGGCTTACCCACTTTGGCGGCTAACTCCTCCTGCATTGCGCACTGCTCCTTGATGGCAGCATGCGCGAATTTGATAGCCTCCAGAATGTCCTCCTCGCTCACCTCCTGAGCGCCAGCCTCAAGCATGTTGATCACGTCCTTCGTGCCGGCCACAATCAGATCCAATTCCGAGGCCTCAGTCTCCTCAAGACTGGGATTGATTACTAACTCCCCATTCAGTTTTCCCACCCGCACGCATCCGATCGGACCGTTCCACGGGACATCTGAAAGCATCAGTGCCGTCGATGCCGCCACGACCGCCAAAACATCCGGGAGATTGTCATGTCCTACTGAAAGAGGGGTGGCGATTACTTGAACGTCATTGCGCATTCCATAGGGGAATAAGGGACGGACGGGGCGATCAATCAAACGGGAAACCAGAATTGCCTTGTCGGAGGGTCTTCCTCCTCGTTTAACAAATCCGCCAGGGATCTTGCCGATGGCGTATTTTCTCTCTTCGTAATCGCAAGTCAGAGGAAAGAAATCCATTCCCTCTCTTGCTTCGGGCGCCATAGTGGCTGTTCCCAATAAGATGGTATCACCCATCTGTAGCCAGCAACTTCCGCCGGCCTGCTTGGCGACTTTGCCCGTCTCGAGACGGAGCGTCTTGCCACCAAACGTACCTTCAACTGTGTTTATCAAGCCTCTTCTCCTGAAAAAAAATGTTCGGGAGTTCGGATGATCAGGCGTTGTCATTCCTTACCTGACATCCATTACCCGAACATCCGAACACCAATAGTTAAATCTTGCTGCGAATACCGAGGCGCGCCACAAGTGCGCGATATCGCACGATGTCTTTCGAACTGAGGTAATTGAGCATGCGTCGGCGACGTCCAACCATCATCATCAACCCTCTGCGAGAGTGATGATCCTTTTTGTTGACTTTCAAATGCTCATTCAACTCATTGATTCGAGCCGTCAACAATGCTACCTGCACCTCGGGCGAACCAGTATCCGTATCGTGCGTCTTATGTTCCTCAATGATTGATATTTTCTGCTCACGGAGTAAGGGCACTCTGTAACATCCTCCTGTTTGACCTTCGTAGACTGACAAAGTATATCCTATTCATAGATAAAAGTCAACTTAAACCTAAAAAAACGATTTGTTCCTTGTTTAAACGCTCAAAGCCGTGCGATACATGGCTATCACCTTCTCCGGAAGCACCTCGGCCAGCAGATTGTGAATATTGCAGAAAACATATCCGCCATCTTTTTTGCAATAACGAACGACCTCCTCGACCTCACGTTTCACATCCTCGACGGAGCCGTGCGGGATGGTGTGCTGGGCGTTCACACCCCCTCCCCACATCGTAATTCGTCCCCGCAAGCAATCCTTCCAATCCCGGAAGGACTTGCCACCCGCCGACCATTGAATTGGATTGATAATGTCGAAGCCGCTATCCACAACTAAATCAAGCAGCGGATAGATTCCGCCGCAATTGTGCATGAAGATATTGACGTGAGGAGCAATCCGGTGTACTTCGTCGTTAAAACGGCGATAGAATGGCAAAAACAGCTTTCGGTAGGTGTCGGGGGATGAGATCAAGGAGGATTGCGTGCCCCAATCGTCCGCTGTGGCGAGGATGATATCCACATCGTCTTTCACCTCCGGTAATACGGCGCGGATCGTCTCTATCGCGTGATTCACGGTGATGTCATGGAATTCGGTTACAAAGTTCGGCTCCAACTTGCAAATGATTGGATAAATCCCGATTCCGCAATATCCCCCAATGCCGATACCCGCACTGCAGTAATCGGCTAAAAAAACCGCTCGGTCGGTGGAATCCTTGACGCGTCTTATTAAATCCTTTAGTTCCGTTACCTGCCTGTCGGTGATTGGGTGTGCGTCAATATCCTGCTTGTATTTCTTCAAATCCAAAAGAGGAAGAGGCTGATCCAAGTCCAAAATGGGCTGTCCGCTGTGATCAGCGTTGAACACGAAGGAGGATGCAGGCATCACGGAATTGCCCCATTGCGAAATCGTGCCGTCCGGCAGTGTATGAAAAGCGGACGGGGTTTGCACCCTCGCAGGCAGTCGTCCTCCGAAATCGTATTCATGCCATTTCTCAGGCTCCTCAAATGCGTTGGTCACCCCTCCGTCAATGGTCACCACATCGCAATCCAACGCGTCGAGCACATCCTTGTCCGGTAGAGCCAGCATCTGTCCCGTATCGTGAACCTTTGGGCGTCGTGGTGGAAGACCCAACGCCTCCACAAGTTTTGGATAAGCGAAACAACTGATCCCCGTGGATCGCATCGCCCCCAGGTCACAGGGAACCCGATCCGTTTCCTCAAATTTCAAAGCCTTGAGCACTCGTTCTCGTGAATTCAAAATCCGCCTCCTTCGCATAGGATCGTAAAAGTTTATTCTGAGTTCCATTATGTATCATATGTGGGATGGTTTCAACGCCCGCATGGCGTCACATTTCGCTCTTGCTTCAGGGCGCCCTTATCGTGTATCATGAATGTATCCTACTACCCACCGTTCTTTACGGTGTTGAACGAATTGAATATCCTCATGACATTTCAAAACCTACTGATCACGCTTGAAAAATTCTGGTCCGAACATGGCTGTCTTATTCTGCAACCATATGACGTGGAGGTTGGAGCGGGCACAAACGCCCCCGCCACAACCCTGCGAGCTCTAGGTCCCGAACCATGGAATGTGGCTTATGTCCAACCCTCCAGGCGACCGGCGGATGGCAGATACGCGCTCAACCCAATGCGAATGCAGCACTACTACCAATATCAGGTGATAATGAAGCCATCGCCGGAAAACATCGTCGATATTTACTTGGAGAGCCTGATGGCGTTGGGAATATCTCTTGAGGAGCACGATATCCGTTTCGTGGAGGATGACTGGGAGGCGCCCACGCTCGGAGCTTCAGGGGTCGGTTGGGAGGTTTGGCTGGATGGTACGGAGATCACCCAGTTCACCTACTTCCAGCAAATGGGCGGTATCGACTGTAAAACCGTTTCAGCGGAAATAACTTATGGAACGGAGCGATTGGCGTGCTGTCTGCAGAGCGTGGACAGCGTGTGGGATATGGAATGGGCGTATGGCGTTACCTACGGGGAGACGGAGAAGGAGGCGGAGTATCAGAACTGTCTTTTCAATTTCCAGGAGGCGGACGTTTCCATGCTCTTTTCCATTTTCGATATGTATGAAAAGGAAAGCCATCGAATAGCGGAGAAAGGGTTGGTGTATCCGGCGTTCGATCTCGCTCTGAAGTGTTCTCACCTGTTTAATCTGTTGGATGCGAGAGGAAGCGTCTCCGTAACCGAACGCGCAAGTTTTATCAATCGGGTTCGGTCCATGTCTCGTAAGTGTTGTTTGCAATATCTTCGACAGCGCGAAGAGATGAATTATCCTCTGCTTGCCCGAAAAGGATAGGATCCTGTCAGTGCATCGCACTTAAACATGATAACTTGACGGTCTACTCGGGTTGCTTGCTCCTTTCATGCTCCAAGGCGTTTTCCTCCGTGGCATCCTCCTCGCATTTGCAAATGAAAGGTCGCTTCAGATAATGCAGCCTCCCCGGGTAGTCAAGAATCAACGCGACTGCGATCACTCCGTAAATCAGGGAGAATAGTTCGTGAACCTCATCGCCGCTTAATCCCCAAGGGATGAGAAACGGACAGAACTGGTGGATTACCGGCGCTAAAAATTGTCCCATGAATAGCCAAAAAAGCAGGAAACCTTGTCCTACGGTCAATCTTAAATTTGCAAGAATGACTATCGCCAAAAGGGATTGCGCCGCAGTCAGCATGATTTCATGGATTTGAAGCGGATCCATGGGAATCGGATGCGCCAACGTATGCGCGGATACCGCATATACCCCCGGAATCATGCCTACAAGCAGGGTCCATTGGTTCAATTTCGAAGATAAAAGGCTGCCCAACGCCATTCCCCCTTCGCCGCGTATGGCGAACATCAAAGCCACGATGAACTCCGGCGCCTCGGATGCGATAGGCGCAAGCCACTGCACCAATAGGAATTCATTGATGCCCAGCGACCTTCCCATGCCGATCAAACCTTCGGAGAAGGGTTCCGCATTGAACCCGATAACAACGGCGGCGATGAGAAATAGGGAAATGGTTCCCATGCGACGCTTATGCTTGGGCAAGCTTACGATCAGTTCCGCCGGGCCATGGAACTCGCAGGAGCATTCGGGACGTTTATTGGAGATTGCCAGATATGTGACATATATTCCAAGAAACACTAATCCATCATACCAACAGAGGCTGTTCTTTAACGGGATGTTAAATGCGTATATGGTGGCCATGGCAAGAAATATGATCTCAGTCCGTCGATTCTTGCTTACTTGCACGGGCTTGCGAAAACGTATCCAGACGATGAGGGCGATGAGGCTCCAGCCGATTCCAATTAACAATCGATTGGCGCCTGTCATGTTGGCTACCGAATAACTGGCGTAATGAGCTCCAGGGTGCTGACCAGCCTCCCATGTAAAGTACATATCCACCGCGTATTCAGGCAAAACCGCCACCAATGCCACGAAAGCCAGCGCCAAGGAAGCGGAGACATCCGCCTGGACGGCGTCGCACGCCCAAAGGAGCAAAAAGGAGGCTCCCAAGATGGCCAAACCGGATAATAACGCGATCCATCCAGGGGCGAGATGGGGGGATGCATGAAGAAAATTAGCGATATGAAGATAGATTCCGGGTATGGTCAAAACACACGCCGCCACCAAGGGCAAGGCTTGTCGTGTTTTTTGCATTTCAGCCTCCCTCTTAATTATACCTTTGAATGGGTGCGGCGAAGGGTTAAGTGGCTCATGATTGAAGGGATCGGGTTTTCATAAAGTAACGCAATAGGTCCAAATATGGAAAAAGCGGCGTCGCCGGTTGCAACGCCGCCATTTACGGATGTTATTTTAATTTGTGGATGGCTCGGCCCATGGTGTCGAGGGATGCTTCCAAAATGGCCTCCGCCAAGGTGGGGTGGGCGTGCACCATGGTCATCAACTCCTCGACTGTCGCCTCCAGCTTGATTGCCATTACGGCTTCATGGATGAGATCGGATGCATGCGGTCCAACGATGTGCACCCCCAGTATCTCTCCGTATTTGCGCTCGGATACGATTTTCACCATGCCATCCTGCTGATCAATCGCCATCGATTTGCCCAGCGGGCGGAAGGGGAATTTGCCCAAAGCCACGTCATATCCCGCATCCATGGCATCCTTCTCCGTCATTCCGACCCAAGCCATCTCCGGTTCAGTAAAAACAGGGCTTGGTACGGCTCGATAATCCATCTTGGCGGGCAGTCCCATCGCGTTTTCCACCGCCACAATCCCTTGATGCGACGCCACATGCGCCAACGCCATCTTGCCGGTTACGTCGCCTATGGCGTAAATGGAGGGAATGTTCGTTTGCATCTTTTCATCCACAATCACGCCGCGCTTCTCCACCGCGACGCCAACATCCTCCAGCCCGATGCCATCAAGATTGGGGCGTCTTCCCGCACCGACCAGAATAACCTCGGCTTCGATTTGGATATCCCCTTTTTCCGTGCTCACAGTGACGATATAACCGCCATCCTTGCGCTGCACACCCGACACTTTGCTATTGACATAAAAATCGATCTTCAGTTTCTTCAGGCTTTTCCGCAGTTCGTTCGCAGCTTCGGCGTCGGCTATGGGAAGGATCTCAGGCATAATTTCCACAACCGTGCATTTCGCACCGAGTCCGTTGTACACATAGGAGAACTCCAAGCCCACCGCTCCTGCGCCTATGATGAGCATGCTTTTCGGCACGAACTTGGCTGAGACGGCCTCGTTGCTGGTCCAAACGCCTTCCCCCTCCAAACCTGGTATAGGAGGGAGAATAGGGGAGGAGCCTGTTGCGACGATAATGGTTCGAGAAGTGATCGCCTCCTTTTCGCCGCTTTCCGAAGTCACTTCCACACTATGCGGACAGGTTAACTTCGCCACGCCGACAACCTTGCGTACTTTGTTTGATTTTAGAAGGCTCTCCACACCTCCCCGGAGGGTTTGGACAATTTTGGTTTTGCGCTCCATGATCTTATCGAAGTCGAAATCGACATCCCCCGTTAGGACGCCCATCCTCGCCGATTGCTTTGCGGCGTGCAATCGCTCCACGCTGGCGATCATGGCTTTAGTGGGAACGCATCCCCAGTTAAGGCAGACCCCGCCCCACTCCTGGGGATTCTTCTCGATGCAGACCGTGCGGGCGCCTAGTTGAGCCGCACGGATGGCGGCAACATAACCACCCGGACCGGAACCGATAATCAATATATCCGCGTCGTATGTTTCAGATTGAGACATTAGCTTGCGTACCTCCTCTTCCACATCCATGCCGGAAAAAGGTGGAAGGAAGGATTCAGCCATCCCAAGCGGAAAATCCTTGGTGTCCGGTGGCATCATCAGAACGGATTGTACTTTGGAGGACAATTCTTCTCGGTTCCTTTTCGTTTGGCATGAAATGGATTGCTTATTGTGAGTTAACTGCATGTGCGATATCTTGAATTTTGCGCCGGTTTCGAAATGAATAAAATGGCCGTGCGCCGGAATGGAATGTTATTATGGATAATTTCAAAATTCACGTTCAAGAGCGTCAACAAGCTTGAATTGAGCGATATTGGGCTTATCGCCTTGATTTTTGCAGATACCTCAATAAGTTGAAAAAGGCGGCATTACGCTTTGATCCTGGAAGCCCTGCGGATTTACGGATTCGCGCATGCCGTTGTTTCTCAAGTGAAACGAGGGATTGAATTCAGTTCCAATTAGCGGGAACTTTAAGAAAGTCCAACATCACCTGAGTGTTGGGCAGCATGGTCACCTTACCCGATTTGGATATGAAATAGAAGGTGGGTGTGCTGTTAACGCCCACTTTGGTGCCCAATACCTGCTGCTTTTCGAACTTGGCTACGATTTGCGGACTGTTGTAATCGGCGTTGAATCGAATCAGGTCTAATTTCAGCTTGCCGGCGAGTTTCATCATCTCCGAGGTTACATCCGGAGCATTCATGAACTCAAGCTTATCCTGTTCCGCGAAGATCGCCTTGAACATCTCCCAGAATTTGTTTTGATTTCCCGCAGCTTCCGCCGCCTGAACGATCAGTGGATCGTTTACGTGAGCGGAAGCCGCGCGAAACAGATGAAACACCCAGTTCATCTGCCCCTTATGCGTTTTTAACAGATTTTCAACCTTTGGTACGGATGCTTTGCAGGCGGGACAGAGAAAATCACCGAACTCCACCAAAGTTGCCGGTGCCTCGGGGGCGCCTCTCATATGAGATGTTGGAGTTACTAGCAAAGAGCGCGTAATATCTTTGGGTTGAAGTACGGGTATTGGAGGTGGTAGCTTCTTCTGATTTAAATAACCCGGCAAAACCGCAACAGCCACAAGAATAATAGCTACGACTAAAATTCCTAGAAAGAGTTTCGTTTCCCCTGAATTTTTCAATTGCCAGACTCCATAGCGGTAATATGCATAATATTATGACGCTCAACCGAGGAAATAGCAAACATTATCAGGAGGATGATCGCCGATGCCACGCAATAACGGCACCAAGCGTGAATCACATAACCCTCCAAATAGGTAAGCCATGCGGATACTCCGACGCCACCCAAAAGGAGAACCCATTGGAGACGGCGAAGCGGCGTATCCTTTGCTTCTCCGAATTTCGTTACTCGAAGAAAACCCGTCAGAGCAAGAACGGCGTATAATGCGACTCCGAACGCCGCAGTCGGAATTTTCGCCAAAACGGGAATACCAAATCCGTATGCGGTTGGCTGCGCGGCAACCTGCTCGCACCCATTCGATGGACCGCACCCCATGTCCACATAATTCAGGTCCGCAAGCGTCAAATGCAATGCTATGGCTATTCCTATGAATGATAATATAAAAAGAAGGCGATTGGATAGTTTCGTGTTCATTCTTCCACTCTCTATTTTCCAGAGCCGCTTGGTATGGGATTTTCATCCTCTTTAATCGGAATCACAGCCTTCCCCTTGCCCAATTTGATGGTGTCGTTCCCTTTTCCGGTCAGTATGACCACCTGCTCGTCAGTGTCGCCTTGGAACCCTTTATCGTCCTGCACATGAACAGGCGGATACAGGATGACCTTGTCCTCCAATCCGATCCATTCCGCATGATCGGCGGTGAGAGTTCTCGTCTTGTCAGGTAACTTTTGAATGATATGAAAATCCCCCGTCAGGAGAGCGTGTTTTTTGTTTTTCGCATATTCGTATATAATCTTGTCGCAATGAACTTCCAGAGGGTATTTCCTAATCTCAGCATCGTTACTCGAGTTCGACGGCGCTGTGGTTTGCTTTGCCTGAGACTCGTCCGTCTTCTTTGGCTTGATAATCATCACCACGTTACCGGTTAGGGTCGCGGTTCTCACATGCGAGGTGTAGTCCACTGTCCCACCGCCTCCGCTCACATCCGCCTGCGGATTGCTGATCGTCACATTTCCTTTCACATCGATAATGTGATCCTTGCGATGCAGAACGGCTTTTGCGCAATGAATAACCGTATCTCCGTCGGTTATTGTGGCATTCGTATATATCCCAATCGAACGGTTCTCATCCTCCTCCGCCTGATCAAATTGAATCTCCAATTGCCGCACAGGTGTGGTTTTGGCTTGTGAATTCGACGCAGGCTTCCCTTTTGAGTCAGGAATCGGTGTCTCTGTCCCGCCCGCCGCGTATACCAGAGCCAATAGGATGCAAATTACTATCGCTGGGAGGCTCCTCATAGCCCATTCCTCGGCGGAAAGTTATTATCTATACGTACTTGTATGGTTCCAACGTTCGCTTTCCACACCTTGCGCCTCAAATCCAAATCGAAACTCATTGCGGTGAAATGGAAGTCGCCCTTGTCTCCCGTTACCGGCGCGGGGCAGGTGATTGTTTGGTTTTTGAGAGACCAAAGCAACGAACCTGCATGAAGCTTTATTCCCTGAAAAATCCCAGTCGCCCCTAGCGGGCATTGCAATATCTCCGCAGAGGGGGAGTAATTCAGAGTCGGGGCGGTGAAACGGTTGCCCTGAAAGCTGGCGTCCGCCCCTTCGGGGAAACGAAGATATCCGTCGCTCTGTGTCCAATAGCAGAGATTGGATTTCAATGTGTTTGAGCTTTCCCCCTTCAAGAGTATGTCGCCACGTATCGTAAGCATTCTGTTCGTATTGTTCCATTCCGCCGACTGAGCGGAAAACCGCATTGCCGATTTGCCTTTGTCGTAAAGCTTTCCGTAATATATATTCGTAATACCCGCGGTCTGCAGTTGCCCGATATCCCCGTCTAACGGGTGGAAAAGCTCAATGGATTTTGCCTTCGCCTCCCATTCCGTCTCTCCCTTGCTCCTTGAATAGATGGTGACGCCATCCAAAGTCAGGGAAGCTTCGCTCAAACCCATCTCATTATTATTGAAATGACCCTCCATGGTTCGGTTTGCCTTATCCATTTGGTGATATATGATGGCGAGTGCAATCAAGACGAGGCATGTTGTGAGGAGCGATAAATAGGGCTTCATATTCGTAAACGGAGTGTAAAACCGTTAAGCGGAGAAATCCCCCTGCCCGATCGAGTGGAACGCAGGGGGATCAAACCGATTGCGATTATCTTGGGCAGTTGTTCGGAGCGGGAGGAGGATATCCCTTGCTGAATACCTCTATGATCCCCTGATCGTTGTCCGTTTGAGCTATTATGTTCAGCAACGGCATGCACAGAGTTCCATTCGAGGCGAGGGGCGCACCGCTTTGCCACAAATAGGTTTGATTGCTAACCGCCGCCATGTTCTGATCATAACCGGAAGTCGTGCCCGTGCCGGCAGGGGGAACCACCGCGTACATGAATACGGATGATGGTGGGTTTGAAATCACATATCTTCCATTGGCGTTTGTCGTGACGGGCGAACCGACCGGATTGTTCTTGTTGTCATACAATTGAATGGTGGCTCCCTGAACGAGATTGCCCCCATTGTCCTCCACGGTTCCGCAAACCACTGTGAGATTGCTGCCTGCGGGGCTCCCGCATGCGCCTGGCACACCGCCTCCCCCACCCCCACCGTTGGTTCCGCCGCCTCCGCCTCCGCCGCCGCAACCAATCATGATGAGTGAAAAACCTACCGCTGAAAGAGCCAGCGCATACTGTTTCCAAACTCCGGATTTCTTAACCGGCAGATGATTCATGAACTGTCCTCCTATTCCAGCGGAGAATGATCCCACACCCCGCATGGTATCCGTCACGGATTGGGAATTGCGCAAAAGCTGGTCTCGCGTCCGTCTATCAGGAATTTTCCGGATGCTTTCGAAAAACGACGACCATCTTTTCACTGATGCCTGTTATCACGCACGTTCATAGAACCGACGTTGCATCATTACGGCAATCCATTGTATGCAATTATACAATAGCGAGGGACGGATATGCAAGTGCTATTTTATTTAGTCGAGAGGAAATATGGATATTTCCGATTTTCACCGTACTCATTCTCTTATTTGCGCTTGCATATAATTCCCTAGTGTCGTATAATAACCTGCGATGTCTGAAAATCTCAAACAAAAAAAGACTGACTCCCTTGTGATCTCGGATGTGGATAAGGGAAGCGTTGCGTTTCGCAAAGGGGTGCGCCCCGGGTTTCTCCTCAAAGCCATCAACGGAAGACCCATTCTTGACATTCTGGATTATCAGTTTCATTCCTCTTCGCGTAATCCTCTTTTTACGTTCGAAACACCTGACGGGGAGATGACAATCCGTATCCGAAAGGATGAAGAGGATGACGCCGGGATTCATTTCGAGGACGACCTTGCTTATAAAATCCATACCTGCGTCAACAAATGCGTCTTCTGCTTCATTCATCAGATGCCAAAACAGATGCGCCGCTCCCTATACCTTATGGATGATGATTTTCGCCTTTCGTTCATGCACGGAGCCTATATCACTCTCACCAATCTTTCCGAGGATGAGTTCGAAAGAATCATCGAACAGCGGCTCTCGCCCCTCTATGTGTCCGTCCATGCCACCGATCCTGATTTGCGCGGGATGCTTCTGGGAAAGAAAAATTCCGAACCGATCCTGCCTCATCTGCGCCGCCTGGCTGAGAACCGAATCTCAGTTCACGCTCAGGTGGTGCTCTGTCCGGGTTGGAACGATGGCGAGAATCTGGCTCGCACTTTGGAGGATTTGGCTGGAGAGCATCCCTCGCAGACGGGGCTTCGTGCGGGTGTGGAATCCGTGGCTGTCGTTCCCGTTGGTTTGACCCAGTTCAGGGAACGCCTCGTTTACCTCAACTCCCCGGACAATGAATACGCTTCGGCTATGATACGCACCAATCGCAAAAGGCAGCAATTATATCTCAAAAGATTGGGCACGCGTTTCGTCTGGCTCTCGGATGAATGGTACTTCAAGGCGCAAAAACCCTTCCCAGGAATCTCCCATTATGAACAGTTCCCTCAATTGGAGGATGGAGTGGGCACGGTGCGCCTCTTCCTGCATGAGGCTCGCAAGGCGGATCGTTCTCTGCCGGACTCGGTTTTAGTTCCGATATCCGCCACTCTGGTCACCGGGGAATTGGCGTCACAAGTCGTCAGCGATTTCGCGGAGCGGCTGAACCGAATTGATGGCGTGGACCTGAATGTCTGCGTTGTCAAAAACCGATTCTTCGGAGGCGGTATCAACATTGCCGGTTTGATGACAGCCCAGGACATTCGTGAAAGCCTCGCCGTCTTCGACACCAGGGAGACCATTTGCATTCCCTCCATCTGCCTTCGCGACCGTAACCTCTTTCTCGACGACATTACGGTGAGTGAGCTTGCTTCACAAACCGGCGGGAACCTTCGCGTAGTTGGAATTAAACCCCGAGAGTTTTTATGCGATATGGGGATTATTCCCTGATTAACTCTGGAACCGGATAATCCACCATCGATAGGCGTGACAGGACATAGGGGGGGACATGAAATATACAAGTCTTGTTTGTCTCATTTGTCATATGTTCTATTTCAGATGGGCGACCACGAGGGAATTCCCAGATTTTTTAAAGAATGAATGAGACATGCTATTCCGTCTCCGCCCTGATTATATCCTCTTGATAACTCGCCGTCACTCTTTGCCCGGGTTGCAATACGAGGAACTCATTTTCATCCCAATCCCCATTCACGAGTTTCCATATTAGACGCATATCCCCTTTAACCTTCTCGAAGGTCCAACCTCTCTCCTCCGCCTTCTCCCTCGTCAGCCGCTCGAAGCTGTCGTTTGGTTCGATTCCCATCTCGATAAAGGTGTACTGTCCGTAGTTGTGCGTCGTGTCACAGAGCGTCTCCCACAGATATTTTGCGTTATCCTCGCCGTACTTTCGCACTAACTCCTCATACTGCATATCCATGCCGATCTGGCGTTGGATGGAAAGCTGAGAGAGCTCCCCTGGTCCTTCGCCTCGCTCCAGCCACCCTGTCGTTTCGAAGTAGACACCTTGGTGCGCATTGAAATACTCCATATACCGATCCTTGGATCCGAGGAACAGGGTGATGCAGTCATGAGCGCGCGGGATCACCACCGTTGTCTTTCGCGCGGTTAGTCCGACCAAACCGTTGTTGCAGAGCCCATATCCGAAGAGGACTGCATCGTACTCCTCATGAGTCTCTTCGTCCAACACGGCCTGTATCCGCTCCGACATCGGTTTGGCACCGATGTCGTGAAGCCCCTTCGGCAGAAAATGCACATCAATCTGATGGGGGGATTGAGAGATGGCGTAGCACATCTCCCGGTAAAAAACCTCGCAGGTGATTAAGCGATATTTCATTCGTAACTATTATCCATTCGCGATATGCTCTTGCTCGCATATCGCGAATCCCTTCATTTGATATAATCAGGGAATTGCAAAATTCGCTTTTAAGATATCCAATCAAGCGTGAGATGAACTCAATTCGCCTCATTTTCCGAATTTTGCAATTACCTCTAATGATAGATGCATGGTGGTTATCGGCTCATTTTACTCCGGCGGCGCCGATATAGTAGACTTTGAAATCATTGCCGGCGCTTTGCGGATCCTTATCATTCAACAACTCGATTCGAATGCTGTGAGTGCCGCTCGAAATGTTTTTGGCAATCAGTTGGGTCACAAGATACCCGCCCCAGGTTTGGTCGAACCACCCATCCAGCGTCTGCGCGGGGAGATTGTCCACCTGCACCGAAGCGCGCCCCATGTCCCCTCGTATCCTAAAGAAGCTTATCAGAAGCTGCTTTCCGCTCACGTTAAATTCAAGCACGCTGCCGGGGGTTTTGGATTCCCAGAATTGCTCTTTCCCGTTCATCTCCCACCCCTGATTTACCGTTGGCTTAAGGTTATCAACTTCGTAAAGACGCACATGAGAATACTGGTCGGAAATAAGGGGGGAGGGGACCGGTGGGATCGAGGGCAATGCGCCTTTGGATGGAGTTTTATCCAACACGCCCTGCAGGTAGTGGTCCAATAGCTCCGCCACATCTTCGTGCCCCGTGTCGTTCGGGTGGACCTCATCCGCGAAGATCACGCTTTTATCCATTCGCTTGCTTTCGATTTCGTGCCAAAAGGCGTCCCGATAGCTGATCATCGGCAAATTATAATGAGACCCGACTTTGATTTGGGACTCCTGTGCATTTCCGCCCATGTTATTCATCATGAAGAGCATCACAATGGCGGGATGATTGGGCTGGCGCAGAATTTGCCGAAGCAAACCCTCCAGGGTCTCTTGAAAATAGGGCGCGGAGCCGTCATTTACGGCGTATTCCACCACCACGAAATCCGGTTTGTGATTCAACAAGTCTCTGCCGGCTCTCAACGCTCCGTAATCCGAACCTGTCGCCCCAATCCCTGCATTTACATAAGTGATCTTCGCCATGGGAAACTGCGCTCTCCACCAGTTCGCCACCAGGTTCCCGTATGCTTTTTCCCAAGTTGTCGCCTTCGCCCCCGCAGTGATGGATCCGCCGATGACCGCCACAGTGATAGGCTTTCCCTCCCGCGCCTTGCGAAACACATGTTCCAGTCGAGCGGTGTTTCCCTCGCTTACAATGGAGCGTGCGTACATTTCCGGGGTGATGTTCTGAGCAAAGCCATCGATGCTGAAAAAGGATAATGTCAGGATGGAGCAAAATAATAGCGGATGAAGATGGAATCTGAAAATATCGGAGATCGGGATCATATGAATGAACCTCTTGAAATGGGATGGCTAAAGGATAGCCCACGGAGAGAGCGAAAAGCAAGATGGTTCATCAAGAATAACGCGGAACCCCTGGGTGAGGATGCTTACGCGTCGCTCAGGGGTTCCGAAATAACATAGCTCAAGCTTTTTGTGATTCCAATTCCGAAGGGGGGTGCACCCCGTTTGAGCCGGATTGAGGAGCCGTGACTTCTCGCAGATGCCTAGCGGCGTCCTCCGGGGCGGTGACGTTAATGTAGATTCCCGTCCCCATTTCGAACCCTGCAGCGATCGTCAATCTGGGCATGATCGAGAGATGCCAGTGGAAATCCCTCTCCTTGTCCTGATTGATGGGGGCGGTGTGCAGGGTGTAGTTGTAGGGCGGGTAATTCAGGCACGCTCCGATGCGATTCAGGGAATCCTGCAGAATCGATGCGAACGAGATCATCCTTTTTCGTTCCTCATAGATGAACGACGCAGAGTGCTCGCGCGGCATAATCCATGTTTCGAAGGGGTATTTCGCAGCGAACGGGGTGAACGCGATGAAGTCCTCGTTCACGCTGATCACTCTCTCCTTGTAGTTCATCTCGTGCTTCGCCATGTCACAGTAGATGCATCGCTCATGGTAATCGTAATAACGCGCCGCCCCCTCGATTTTAAGAAGGACGTCCTGCGGAACCATGGGCAGAGCGATCAACTGCGAATGCGGATGCTCCAGCGAGGCTCCCGCAACCTTACCGTGATTACGAAATAGCATGATGTACTTGAAACGCTTGTCCTGCATGAGATCCAGGCAACGATCCCGGTAAGCCCATAACACCTCCTGCGCCTGCTGCGCGGACACGGTGGCGATGGATTTATCGTGATCGGGGCATTCGATGATCACCTCGTGGGCGCCTATGCCGTTCATCATGTCATACAGACCGTATCCCGTACGGTCCAAGGTGCCCTCTATCGCCAGTGCGGGGAATTTGTTCGGCACCACTCTCACCCACCATCCCGTCCCGTTCGTGGGTGTGAATGCAGGACGATACGCCATCACCTCGGGAGGAGTTGTGGCCTCGTTTCCGGGACAGAAAGGACATTCCGGCTTGTATGACGGACGGCCGGTGAGATCTTCGCTCGATTTGAAATCCGTTGGTCTGCGGCTTCGCTCCGTGGCGATAATCACCCACTCTCGTGTGACCGGATCTTTTCTCAGTTGCGGCATGAATGAACTCCTTCCTTATATCTCTCATCCCCACTCCTGGCTATAGTCACTATAGGGAGGGGGAAAAAATCGTCAATATCGATACTGCATGTATTACTTGTTTTTTCCATGTTTTCCTGCATTCCACTAAACGAAGCGAATCTGTTATAAATACGAGTTTTTCCTCGTCTTTTACGCAAGGTGGGTGGAAATTGTCGGGCGGGGGATTATTTCAAACTGAAACACATATCCCAAAAAATGTTTTTTAAATAAAATCCTTTTTTTACACATATGGAACAAAACCGGCTTCCGTGTCGTAAATTAAGTAGCGCATGTCCTCCTTTTCAATGAATTCCATCAGATTAGATGGACGCCCGTCTTCCCTCAAAGAAGACGGGAATTTTTTTTGTCTCCCAATCCTATCATTCAATAGTCTATAATGAATGTATGGGATGGAAATCTCCGAAGAGATTGCATCGGCGTTTAGGGAATCATCGATGAATTTAAATTTGCGCCTGAAACTTACCGTCATGATGGCGCTGGAATATAGCATTTGGGGGGCGTGGTCGGCTGTGGCGGGGCAGTATTACACCTCCCTTGGCGTCGCCCATGGATTTACCGGTAAAACCATGGGGGCGATGTTTAGCCTAATGCCGCTGGCGATGATCCTCTCCCCGTTTTTCGTCGGACATATCGCCGATCGCTGGATACATGCGGAAAAGCTGCTTGGAATCCTCCATCTGACCGGGGCGATTCTGCTTTATTTTATAGGAAGCCAGTGGAATTTCATGCCCATGGCTGTCTTTATGTTCGTATTCGCCCTGTTTTTTGCCCCCACCGTCGCGCTCACCAATGCGATCGCATTCCATCATCTTGCTTCCAATGCTCGCATCTTCAGCCATATCCGCGTGGGAGGCACGATTGGATGGATGGGGGGTGCGTGTCTGTTAGGAATGTGGAGGATATTGGGCGGTGGGATGCACCATGGCGACCTTTTTTTCGTCGCCTCCATCCTTGCAGTCGTAATGGGAGCTTACTCCTTCTTTCTTCCTCCCACCCCGCCCAAGGCCGATAGCGCCAATCCGTTGGCGTTCCTTGATGCGCTGCAGCTTTTCAAGGATCGAAATTTCCTCATCTTCATGCTGATGACATTTATCGGCGCCACGCAGTTTGATTTCTACTATATATTTGGCAGCGCTTATTTGTCCACTCCAGTCAGCCAGCATGGCATTGGGCTTTCCGTCAGCATTCTTCCGTTCTTTATGAGCTTGTCTCAGGTTTCCGAAGTGGTTATCATGGTGATTCTTCCGTGGCTGCTTCCTAAGATTGGCTTTCGCAGGGGAATCACTCTTGGGATGGGGACATGGAGCTTGCGTTTCTTTTTGCTCGCACTATTTCCGATAAAGACATTCGCCATGTTCGCGCTGTTATTGCACGGCATCTGCATCTCCTTCTATATTATTCTGTCCGTAATGTATGTTAACGAAGTCGCCCCCGATTCCATTCGCGCATCGGCTCAGAGCCTCGCATCGCTGGCAGTGTTCGGATTGGGGAGATATATCGGCAGTTTCATTGCGGGTATCTTCAGGGACATGTTCACGGTTGCTTATCCAGGTTCTCCCGCCATCACGGATTGGAGAGCGGTGTTTGTCATTCCAGCTTGCATGCTTCTCTTGTGCGCCATTTTGTTCCCGATCCTATTCAGAGATGAAGAAGCGCGTAAAATATCTCTCTCAAAACCCGTTTTGGAGGGAGAATAACCTCCATGCGGTTTCGTATTCATAAAGCCATACCTTGGAACATCGCGTCCGCCAAGTTATGTATTGTAGATAACATGCACAAATCCAAACAGCGTTACAAAGCAAATTTTATCTCTTTTATTGTTCCGATCGCTCTGTTTCTTCTTGCATATCCCGTTACCTCACGCGCAAGCGCACCTTCCGTCGCATCCGAATCCGTACTTGAGGTTGCGGAGAAAGCGTTACCGCTCCTGGAAACGGGGGATATCCTACACGCCAGGCAAATTCTTTACCAAGCGTTAAACAACGCTCCGCAAAACAGCCTGTTGCACGACCTGTTGGGAGCCAGTTATATCATCGAGGGTGATCTTATCAACGCCTCCGCCGAATGGAACGCCTCCCTAAAATTTAACCCGAGGGATGGACTGGCGGAATACGGCTTGGGGATAGTGGCTATTGCGAACTCTCACCCGCAAGCCGCCAGGCGATGGCTCTCCAAAGCTCAACACGACGGTGACAGCGCCGCTTGTCTGTTATCCTTGGGATATCTGAAATGGGTCGAGGGCGATACTCGGGAATTGTTACCGCCTTTGCCGGACACCTATCGCGCCTCCACGCATTATGTCAATGGAATGCTTGAATACAACTCCGGCGATTACAATTCGGCGTTTTCGGATTTGAACGAGGCGTTCGACAACCTTCCGGGGAACCCGCTGTTTGAGACGGTTGGGGTGTTCATGACTTTCGATAGAAAAACTCCGGTTCTCCTTAGTTCGGGACCGCATCTTCCTACGCTTCCGCCTCCGTCCATTATACAACCCCGTAGTCAGGTTGTGTCCGGGGTTGTCACCGTTTCGCCGGATTACACCGATTCCGATACAGGGTACGTGGTCTTCAGAGTGGATGGATCGGTGAAATACCTAACGAATAGTCCGCCGTATACTTTCCACTGGGATACCGCAAAAGCCTCGAATGGAACCCATCAATTGGACATCACCATTTTCGACAACGAGGGGAATGTCATATCCCATGCAACTAAAACCATCTCCACTCGGAACAGTTCCCATCCCGTGGCTCCCGCGTTAAGCCCCTCGGAGAGGCTAAGCGCCATCAATGCGGGAATGTGGAAACTATTGGAAATGCAACCGGACCGGTTTACACTTGCCTATAGCGCAGGGATCTGCGCCAAAGTGAACTCCGATATGGATTCGGAGCGAAAGTATCTGGATGTGGCGGCGAGCATTTCGCCGGACTATCAGGGCTTGCGCTCCCTCTATCTGATTCTGATCAAGCATGACGCGGAGGATTCTTTCTGGAGGGGCGAAAAGGGGCAAAAAACCGTCGCATTAACATTCGATGACGGCCCGAAGCCGGGAATCACGGAGCAGTTACTAGCAATCCTCGAACAGGAGCGAGTTCCGGGTACCTTTTTCGTTATCGGAAGGCATGTCATGGCTTATCCAAAGCTCACGGACGAAATTCGCAAGGCCGGGATGGAGATCGAGTGCCACACATACACCCACCCCAATCTCACCAAACTACCCGACATCCAAGTGGAAAGAGAGCTTATGGAGACGGTCGCGGCGGTGAAACTGACGACAGGTGAAAATATACGCTATTTTCGACCACCGGGGGGCGATATCGACTCCAATGTGCGAAGGATCGCCACGGACTGGGGGTTAACTCCCTGCATGTGGACTGTGGATGGATGGGACATGGAGAGAACGACCGCGACCGATTTGGCTAAATGGGTGGTTCCCCGTGTTGTCCCGGGCACAATCCTATTGTTGCACAATGGTCTCCAAACCACGGTGGACGCTCTGCCGGATATCATACACGCTCTTAAGGAGAAAGGTTACACTTTTGTGACCATCAGAAGATTGAATTATCTTCTGGATGATTCAAAGCAGCTTACCGATCAATCGGTCGGAAACTTTCGCGGCGACCGTGAATGAGTTTAACGACTGCTAATTTCTCTTGCTCTATTCGTTCCTATGATGTATTATTATTTTAATGAAGTGCGATGCACCTCAGGCATGGTGGGTGTCTTCAACGTGAACCTCAAGGATTGCAGGTAAGCGCCTATCCTTGCATGCAAGATAATTTCCGTTTGCAATATCCGGTGAAGATCCATCTATTTGGGAGAGAAAAAATGAAAACCATACGAATTGCGTTAATTCTTTTGCCATTGATCCTGTTTACGATAAAAGTCAACGCTCAGCAAAGCCAGCCATCCCAACGAAATAATGAGAATAACGCAGGGCCAGTGCCCCAGAAGGTTGTTGCACTTTTTAACGATATAAGCGATATCGACAAACTCCGAGTTCTAAACCCTCTGGACCTAACATCCGATCAACTTAATAAGATGATCGCGTTGATCTCGAAGTCGGAGGATGCATACAACATGCGGTTGGCTCAGGAAGCGGTTCCTCCCATCGATGCGATTGCGCAGCAGATCAAGGATGTCAAGGCGAAATTGCTCAAGGGCGGGAATATTCCGGCGGATTTTGACGACCAGGTGAAAGAGCTTCAGACCAATTTCATAAAGCAGCGTAAAAATGAGGATAACAGGACTCTCCTAGCCATAATTGATGGCATGAAACAGATATTCACTCAGGAACAGGTAAGTACTGCGGTGAAGGTGGTCAAACAACTCACCAAGTTTGCTCCGGACACAACGAGCGACCAATATTTTAACTACTATGTCCTTGGAACATTCGTGGAGTACCCGCGCATTGTTCCATTGTTGAAGGAGATGGTGAAAGCCAGATCGGATTCATCCGCCGGAGTGCAGACCGCCCCATCAACACCTTCTCAGGAGCCAGCTCAATAGAACCAAAAAATAACGTAATTGATGATGAGGTGCGGGTGAGGGCGGCGAGATATGCCGCCCTCAATTTGCACTGGAATGTGACATTTCTAGAGTTGGAAGCCATCATATTCTTGGGTGGCATGGCTTTTTTCGACTTCAACACGGTTCTTCCCGTCCTCTTGCATCGACTTGGGGCTTCCGATTTCCTTATCGGCTTCACACGCTTTCTTTCCGTAATGGGTTATGCATTTCCCGCTCTGTTCGCCGCCCGTCTCATGCACGGCAGGATCAGGCATAAATGGGTGATGCTCACCATGTGCGGGATTTCAAGAACGGCTTTGCTTGCCATTCCGATTTCGTTGCTTCTTTGGGGAGGAACTCATCCATTCTCAGTAGCGCTTGTTTGTGTTTCCTCATTGGGCGTGTTTTGGCTATTTGATGGAGCAAGCGCGATATCCTGGATGGATATCCTTGGGAAAGCGATCCATGAAAGAATTCGCGGACGATTTTTCGGCGTCATGCAAACATTCGGAGGGATGGCGGCGATGGGGGCTGGAATCGCCACCGCCGCGATACTCTCCAGACGTTTTTTAGTTTTCCCATATAATTTCGCTTTGCTTGCGGCCGTATGGTGCGTCGCTGCGGGTATCGCCCAGGTGATGCTCTCCATGATACGCGAACCGGAGGGGGTGATTAATGCCGGTGAACTGAAGCCCTCTTCAAAGGATTACCTCCGCCGCGTATTTCCGCTTCTTCGGGACCATCCGTCCATTGGAAGAATCATCGGGGCGAAACTGCTAATGGACGGGGCTGGGATGGCGCTTCCGTTCTATATCCTTTTTGCGAGAGAGCGATTCCATATCTCGCTCGGCATGGTGGGAATCTATCTCTTCGTGCAGAATATAGGCAGACTATCCACCGGCCCGCTATGGGGATGGCTTTCGGATAGATACGGCGCCCATGTGGGGTTGAGATGGGTTGCCGGCGCGATATTTTGCGCTCCGCTGTTCGCGCTTCTATCCTGGCGCTTAGGGGTATGGATGATCCCCGGAGTGTTCTACTTGGTGGGAGCGGTGCAGGATGGATGCTGGATGACTACCACGAACGCCGTTCTATGCGCGGCGGGGGAGCATGATCGTCCCTTCACTTTGGCGGTTTCCTCTCTTTTTCAAATGCCGTCGGCGCTTTGGGGGCCTTTCGGGGGGCTGTTGTTGCAGGAGTTTTCTTACGGTCCTGTGTTTACCGCAGCGCTTATTTGCGGAGCGGGCGGATTGTTGCTGACTATGAGACTCGTGTTGAACCGTGTCCCAATGGATAGCTCATGCGGCGCCCAATCGTAAACCCGAACTATCGTCTCCTACGCGATTGAAGACCGGAACCCCCAATATATCTGCATTGGAACTGATTTAGGTGAGTAGATTGTAAGGTTTTTCCAGTGCCTCTCTTAGTGCGTGAAGGAACTGAGCCCCTAGCAATCCGTCCACGGCCCTGTGATCGCAGGAAAGTGTCACTCTCATCATCTTTCGAACCAGGAACGCCCCTGCTTCATCCACAGTCACTTCAGGTATAACAGCCCCAACCGCCAGAATTGCGGATTCTGGCGGATTGATGATGGCGGCGAACTCCTCTATTCCGTACATTCCTAGGTTGGAGATGCTGAAAGTGCCTCCGCTCATCTCCTGCAGGGAAAGCCCGCCTGTTCGCGCTTTGGAAATGAGATCCTTCGCCTCCTTGGATATCTGTCGGAGATTCTTCGATCCACAATCCTGAATGACAGGGATCGTCAGACCTTCTTCACTGCCCACCGCGATTCCGATGTTAATTTTATCGTAATGCCTGATTTTATCATCCGGAGTGTAGGATACGTTTACATCCGGCATCTTTTCGAGTGTTACCGCCACCGCTTTAATAATCAGATCGTTGATGGTGATTTTCGTGGAGGGCGACAGTGTGTCTAATTCATGCAGCAAAGCCACGGCTGAATCCATGATGACGGGCATGGTGAGGTAGAAATGAGGAACATGCTGCTTGCTCGCGACGGTTCTTCTTGCGATCGCCTTGCGCATTTTGCTGATATCCATGTCCACGCCAGTAGCTTCAGGCATGGGCAACGTTGGACGTATGGGTGACGCGGTCGGCGACGCCACCTGCTTGGATCGCTGCGAAGTCGTGGTTCTGCTTGTGAATGCGTTGATGTCTCTCTCCAGTATCCGCCCATTGGGTCCAGTTCCCGTCACCATTGCGAGATTGATCCCAAGGGTTTCCGCCATTTTTCTGGCGAGCGGCGAGCTTTTTATGCGTTCATGGTCACCCTCTGAAGGGATTTCAAGGGAAAACGGTCCGCCGGGGGCTTCCGCCTCCGCATTTTCCGGAGCGGTGCCCGCTTCTCCGGTAGCCGTACGATCCATTACCAACTCAGAGTTCATATTCGGTGGATTTGATGTGACGGACGCGGAAACCTTCGTATCGCCGATTAAAGCGATTAACTCTCCCACAGGCACGGTTTCCCCCTCCTTGACAATGATGCGGCTGAGAACTCCCGCATCCTCCGCCGGAATTTCCACGCTGGCTTTGTCGGTTTCGATCTCCGCAATCGGCTCTTCCAACGCCACCAAGTCGCCTTCTTTCTTCAGCCAGCGCAGGATTTTTCCTTCCTCCATCCCGTCGCCCATTTTCGGCATATGAACTTCCGCCATCACATTTCCTCGCTCGTTAGTTGAATTATCCTACGCTAAAACTTTTCTGATCGCCTCGATGACATTTTTCTCGTTCGGAATGGCGGCTCGTTCCAAGTTCTTGGCGTACGGCATCGGCGTCATCGGACCGCCCACTCTCTCCACGGGGGCGTCCAGATCATCAAAGCAAAGTTCGTATATTAAAGAGGCAAGCTCGGAGACAATGCTTACGCTCTTCCATTCCTCCTGCGCCACCACTGCGCGATGGGTGTGGCGGATGGATGCGGTGATCGCTTCGGTGTCCAATGGAACAATCGTCCTTAAATCAATCACTTCGCACGAGACCCCCTCTTTTTCAAGGACTTCCGCCGCCTTTAGGCATGAACCGACCATGTGCGAATAGGAGATGACCGTCACATCGCTTCCCGTACGTCGAACGGCCGCTAGCCCAAATGGGACGGTGAATTCAGGATCCTCCGGCACTTCGCCCCGTTGAGCGTAGAGTCCTGCGTGTTCCATGAAGATCACCGGTCCATCATCTCGAACGGCGGTTTTAAGGAGTCCTTTGGCATCCTCCGGAGTCGCAGGCATGGCGATTTTGAAACCTGGGATGTGCGCGTACCATGCTTCGAGACTCTGGGAATGCTGCGCTGATAGCTGATTTCCCGTTCCCGCAGGCCCGCGAAATACCGCCGGACACTTCACCCTTCCGCCGCTCATATAGGTAATCTTTGCGGCGTGATTCACCAGTACATCCATCGCCTCCAAGGCGAATGACCACGTCATGAACTCCGCAATGGGGCGAAGTCCCGCCATCGCGGAGCCTGTGGCAAGTCCGGATATGCCTGTTTCGCTTATAGGGGTGTCAACAACCCTTCGCGCTCCAAAACGCTCCAAAAGTCCTTCGGTCACCCGGAAGGTTCCCTGGTATTGCCCCACTTCCTCCCCGCATATGAAAACCCTATCATCGCGCTCCATCTCCTCCGTCATGGCGAGACGCAACGCTTCAGCGTATCTCATAACCGACATCATTATCTCCGAAAAGGCATCGGCAAAATTACATATAATAAACCTGATGCGCACTCACGATCATTGATGACCGTTCCTGCTAATTTTGCGCTTGCCTGGCTTGATGAAAATCTTTCAATCACAAGAGGTAACTGTAAAATTCGGAATGTGAGGCTCGAAACACGTTTTTGACGCATAATGAAACGTTTGAAACTCTTTTTTGCAATTACCTTCGTTGTTTGGATATCAACCGAATACATGTTCGTAAAGAGCCTCGATGGCAGGCTCCGGACTGCGCTCCGCGTAAGAGATCGCCTCCTCCACCTCAAGCTTCACGCTCTCCTCAATTCGCTCCTTCTCTGAATCGTCCAGCCATCCCATTTTTTCCAGCTTTCGCCCTAAGAGATGAATGGGGTCGCGGTTTTTCCACTCCTCGATTTCCGATTCGGAGCGATAAAACTTTTGCTGTTGAGGGTTATCCGCAACGCCGTGCCCTAGGAATCGGTAAGCATTCATTTCGATGAAATAGGGCTTGCTCTCACGACGTATGTTAGAGATGATCGCCTGCGTTCTGGAGTGAATTTCAAGGATATCCATTCCGTCCATCCTCTCAGCCTCGATGCCGTAAGCGCGAGCTTTCAACAGGAAATCGGGTTGATGGGTGGATCTCTCCACGCCGGTTCCCATAGCGTATTTATTGTTTTCCAGGATGAAGAGCACCGGGATGCCATAGAGTGCGGACATGTTTAACGATTCATGCACGCCTCCTTGGTTGAAAGCTCCATCCCCGAAATAACAGACGCACACCTGATCGCCGCCTCGATATTTGATGGCGTATCCAACCCCCAAGGCGATGGGCACGGGCCCGCCGACGATGCCGTCCCCTCCGTAAAAGCCGTTATCCGGGTCAATGAGGTGCATCGACCCTCCCTTGCCATAAGCGCACCCGGTCGCTCGTCCCATTAGCTCCGCCATGATTTGTCGCGGGTCCGTGCCGCACGCCAATGCATGAGCATGATCTCGGTAGGTGCAGAGGATATAATCATCCTTGCGTAACTGAGGGATGATCCCCGCCACCAACGCCTCCTGACCATCATAGCGATGGAGATAACCCCCGATTTTGCCTTCGCGATATTTGCGATATGTGGATTCCTCAAATCGACGTATGAGCAACATCAGGCGATAGAGCGACAGCATCTCCTCCTTTGATAACATCTCCTTTTGATTTGCTTCCACAGCGGATTTTGTCATTCTAAATATTCCTGCGAGCGTGTCGTAATAAAGGGCGGTGTTAAAACCGCCTTGTTAAGCTTAAATACGCATCTTTTAATTGTTCCATGATCTCGGAAGCGTGAAATAGGGTTCCGAAAACCGTTTTAAATTATACCCTGAATGTATCCGGGTTAAATAAATCCGCGAGACGAGGATGAAGCCTCGCGGAATGCAGACTTACTCAATCAGTACCATGCATCTCTCTTATTCGTTCCATTAAGAGGGGAAAGGAGCTTATCTTTCATGCGCCTCCGTCATCTGACGCACCGCGTTGTAATAATCCGTGATCTCCTCAGGAGCGAGCGGACGGTTAAGAATGACGACCTCTGCCAAGGACATGCCAAGCGGCCCGTTGTCGCCGATTTGCAGGTTCATCACATGGTCGGTATCCCTAAAATCCCTGCCGACCGTTCGCGTTTCAAACACCTTCGATCCATCCGTCCATACCTCCACCTTCGAAGCTGCGGTTATCATCATCAAGGTGTGATGCCAAACCCCTGGTTTCAAATCGAGGCTCTCCAATATCGTGGTGTTGTATAGGCCGTTTACGTCCTTGATCCCTTTGAAGTAGTAAACCTGGCAAACCGCGGCAGGCTGGGTAAGACCGCACCATGGGCCGGAACGCACGAAATTAGAGATCAATCCCTGCCCCGTCAAGGAGATAAGATTGAAACCGGATTGATTATTGGGAAGAGAGTTAAGCGACCACCAAAAGGATATTGTCAACGGGTGGTTCGGTGATAACGCCTCGCCTTGAAGATTGATCGCTTCGCCTATCTTGCCACATTCGCCAAAAAGACCGCCTTTCATGGTTGAGATCACCCCGGAGGCGCGCAGATTGGCGGAGTTGTATGCGGGAGTTCCGTTCGGGTTCTCAAAGTTCTGATAGTAAATCAACCGATTGTCCCATGAGGGCGGGATGTTGGCCTCATCCAATGCCATGGCGTTCGTACCATTCGGAGTCCCTTGCGCCCGACTAAATCCCGCCGCTCCTAAGAGGCATGCGAATGTGAAGAGGAAAGCTATGACTATATGTGAACGGATAAGTGCATGTTGTATTTCGTTGACGATCGAGGTGTGCCTCATACTATTTGCCTCCGTGCCCGCTTGGCTGCGTTGCCCCCGCAGGTATGATGCGAAACTCTCGAACATCATGTTTCGGCAACGCGAAGCTAAAATCGGCGACGCCATCTTTTACCGCCTGCAAATCGCTGGAAGCGCCGGTTTCAACATTCGTAATCGTTGCATGATCGCCCAAACCAAGCATCTCCAGATTGATGTCCACCTTCGCCACCGCATCCTCTTTCATGTAGCTTGTGACAACCAGAACCGCCTCCTTGCCTGGTGATGAATAGACGATCCATGGAGTGTTCACCCCGCTTTGAACCAGTCTTTTCCCGTCCGCCCAATAGGTCCACACCTTATGTTTCGTTTGGTTCAGGATTTCGAAGATCGGAGCGAAGAGAGGACTCCACACTTTGTCCATCCATCCACTTGGATCGATCTCATGAACGAGACATACACCCGCCATGGTTCTTTGCGTGTGGATGTCATTTTCCAAAGGCCCATGGTCCCCCAAGACGACAGGCCACGTTCCCGCCAACTCCCCGTCAGTGACCAGAAGAATGTAATCTCTCGTAAACCTATCCTGGAAATCCCCTTCCGAGTATTTCCACTCCCAATCATATTGCAGTGTTGTGAAGGAGAGCATCGGTAGGATGGATGTGGAGGTCATGTGAGCCATGGTTATAGGCTTCATGCCCCGCTGGTTCATGTATTGGAAAGAGCGTTTCGCCAACTCGCGCAACTCCCATACACCCGTGGAAGGCACGATTGTCCCGCTCTTATCCTTGAATGCGGATGTCATTTCGGTGTTTGATGAGGGATTGAAGAACCAGTTGTCCCAATAAACCCCCTGATTTCCGCCTATGTCAAAAGATTTCCCGTACCAGTATTCCGCCATATCATCGTAGGATTCGCTGGGGACGATAGGGATCTCGTTTCGGCTGTCGCCGGGTCCCACCGACCTGTAATCCGTTAAGTTCCATTCGTCTTGAAAGGTTTGGAACTCATCCGCCGCCTGATAACTGGAGCGGTTGTAATAGAACACCATTTTCATGCCATATCTTGATCTGAGGTTGTAATTGACTTGGGCGTGGAACTCGTTCACCAAATCCTGTCCATAGGGCTCGAAGTACTTTTTCCCTATATTGAAGGTGTTCTGAATTTGCTCATCGGTGAGATGTTCGCGGTTTCCGAGTATGATCATTTGCCATAAGCGCATGTCTTTCCCAGCGGGGTAAACCGAGCCGCAATCTCCAAGGGCCAGCCAGTTAATGTCCGTGCCAAGCAGAGTGTATTTGCCTCTGACCCACTCGAAACGCCATGGCTTTATCCGCGGTTTCACGGGAGCGGCGAGCAAACCGAAGGTGATGGTGCGAGGAGAGGCTATCACCGTGGGTTCGTCTATCAAGTGCACTCTCAAGTGAATGACACCGTTTTCCCGGTAGAGATCCAAATTGGGCTTTTGAGGATCCCAACTCCAACCTTTGTTGTTCTCCGTGAACCAGCAAAGCCCCCGGTTCGGGTTTCCAAGAAAGATGTAGGTGCAGAAATTGGGGGGCATCTCCACGTCCTGCACTTCCGAACTGGTCCAAACCACGCCCTCGCCTTTTGGGATGGCGCCGCTGACGGTGTTTCGTATGCCGTCCCCCATGGCGTGCATTAGATATGCCTCTCGGTCAGACAGGGGAATGTCAAATGTGAGATCGTTCACGGTATCCCTCTTCGAACCCAGAAGAGTCAAATCCACGCGCATCGTACCGTCGTAATCCCATGTCTCCACGCTTTTCGCCTTGAGAGAGCCCAGAAATAGGTTGGAACTCGCGATCACTTTGTTTCCCGCAACGTGTGTGAACCGTAATGGGCCGGCTTTCACTGGAACGGATTTCCCGTCCTCTATCGCCTCGTAACTCATGTGGGAGGCAAGAAGCGGGACGCCTTTGGACCAAACTTGGCTCCATAACCCCTCCCCATTCATCCGGTGCTTTCTTAACACGGAAAACACCTCGTCCCGCTTCACCACCAACGGCGTGAAGGGGGGATAGACCTTATCGGTGACGCCAAGTTTATTATGCTCCCAAGGAAAATGTTTTCGCACAAAGGTTTTGATTATATCGCCCTTCGGCAGCCCCGTTCCGATTGGAACTGCAGCAAGTTGATATTCGCCATCCAGTTCCGGTAGTGTGAATCTGGCGGAGACCTTCTTGTTTACGATATCCTTCAGGAGAACCGTTTTCAGCGGATTCACATCACCCGCTTTTCTGACGGATAACCTTATCTCCTTGAGAGTCGCATTGGCGGGGATTCCCGTGGCGTCCACGTGCACGCGCAGCAGGTTCTTATAGGGGTAATAGGCGAACTGCATGTCGATGGGCGGTGGCGTTTGTTGCACCGTAATCCATTGCCATGGAGGTGCGGCTTGCCATGCGATATCTCTCTGAAAAACCGGGGCGCCGTCCTCTCCCGACGCCAGCATGCTGAGTTGAAAGTTATGGGAGATGTTATCAGTCACCTTCAATTCCACCGATTGCGTCGCGTCAGGAGCAATCGTGAGGATTTGTCGTTCATTCGCATCCGGCATTCGGTCACGAGTGAGAAGAAGCGATCCGGTGACGGTGATTGGTTTGGATGAGGGATTGAAAAAGCCGAGAAGGGCGTCCACGTTTCCCGTGAAGGGGTCCGAAAGCAACGATTGCCTAATCGCCAACGTCGGTTGATCCGTGAATCGGAATGTCATTGAAGGCGGGTACGGTCCTCCTCCGAGAGAAGAGAACATCCACGGGTTTTTCCAGTTTCGGCACACATTGATGCCCCACATCCCTTGGTCCGTGGTTCGTCCCGGAGCAATGCCCGCTGCAGGGATGCGAAAGATGCATTGCCACCATCCATTCTCCATTCCGGAGACCATATTCCAATCGCCCCTCCAAACGGGGTTCTCCGGCGCTCCTCCGCGAGGATGCATCACCCAAGCCTGCTTTCCTGCGGAGTTTGCGAGCATTTGGTATGTCTCTCCGGCTTCCGTACCGGGCGTCGGGTCAATCCATATCTCCACGGAATCGTCGAACACCAATCGCACCGTGCCTCTCATCACCTCGGTGGTGAGATTCCCTTTGATGGGGAGTTGTGACGACACAGCGATATATATGGCATCCTTTGTGGCGCCGATCCATGCGCTCGCTTTTCGACGCTCCAACTTCCCGTTCCATGCGAATCCATCAAATTGAGCCGCGTTTCCCCACTCTTTTGCATTGAGTGGCAGTTGCATGGAGGGGGCGGTGGAGAAGAGCGTGATGGTGATTGGAGCGGCGGCGGATGAGTTACTTTGGAACCCGATGATTAGAATTGCCAAAAGGGGGAAAAGGATGACTGGAAAGTGTTTCATTTGGCGTCTCCGATAACGAAACGATGGGATATATTGGCGGAATTAACGATTGCCTAAGATATTACACCCTCTTGATGGGAATTGTAACACGCTGGAGAAATATTGCCAAATCGATCCTCATAGCGTATTTCATGAATCCTATGATGCGGGCGACCCCAATGCCATTCATGGCGCATGGGGTTATATGTCGTATGGTTCCTCGTTAGGACCGGAATCGTTTCGTCATAATTCGGAAAAAAGAATTGTTCCTGGTTAGCAGGAAAATAAAGAACCCTCTTTCTGCGCGGGACATCGCCTTCCGGTATAATAGATGCATGAGCGTTCTTACCCAGTCAAAAGAGCTATCCGCCACAACTGGAGTGGTTTTCAACATCCAGCGGTTCTGCCTGCATGATGGCCCCGGCATCCGCACGACCTTCTTCCTGAAAGGGTGTCCGCTGAGATGCTCCTGGTGTCATAATCCGGAGAGCCAATCGGGTGCGCGGGAGATATCCTATCAGGCGAATCGCTGCATTCACTGCGGGGCGTGCGCCGCGGTATGCCCTGGGGATAATTTTCCGAACGGTGAGAGATGCATCCGTTGCGGGGCGTGCGTGGAAAACTGCCCAACCGAGGCGCGAAACCTTCTAGGCGAAACAATGGATGTTCCTCGAATCCTCCTTGAGGCGCGGAAAGATCGGGCGTTCTACGAGGAGTCGGGCGGTGGAGTGACATTCTCCGGCGGGGAGCCTCTCATTCAGTCCGAGTTTCTAATATGCTGTTTGAAAGCGTGCCATGATGTCGGTTTTCACACCGCCGTGGATACTTCCGGTTATTGCGCGCCGCCCACGCTGATGAAGGTCGCCCAATATGCGGATATCTTTCTTTATGATATAAAATTAATGGATGAGGATGCGCATCGGTTATACACAGGCGTGTCAAACAAACTGATTTTGGACAATCTGAGATTGCTTGTGGCGACCGGTTCCGATGTTCAGA
This sequence comes from Chthonomonadales bacterium, assembly GCA_027459625.1. Taxonomy (GTDB): domain Bacteria; phylum Armatimonadota; class Chthonomonadetes; order Chthonomonadales; family CAJBBX01; genus DTKV01. The sequence goes on along the minus strand of DAIDHP010000011.1, from coordinate 56,759 downwards.
TACGCGTGCCCGTGGTGCCGGGAATCACGGATGCGGAGGAGAACCTGAACGCCATGGCTGATTTTTTGCTCTCCCTGCCGCGCATACTAGCAGTGCGGCTTTTGCCTTACCATGCCATGGCGGAGGGCAAGTATGAGCGGTTGGGGCGTAGCTCCCCTCTGACGTCCAGAGCGACGCCATCTATCGAGAGGATGGAGGAGTTGACGGGTTTATTCCGACAAAGAGGATTGGAAGCGGGTATTGGAGGCTGATGAAAATGACGGAAAGAGTGAATTATTTACGCGAACGAAGCCAAATGGCGATCCCTGCAATATCGGCGGAACGAGCCTTGCTGATGACGGAGTTTTATCGGGAGAACGAAGGCAAATATTCCACGCCGGTTATGCGCGCCAGAGCCTTTTTTCATCTATGTGAGAATAAGACCATCCTTATCGGCGATGAGGAACTCATCGTGGGGGAACGGGGACCCGCGCCAAAGGTCACGCCTACATTTCCCGAACTAACCTGTCATTCCCTCCAGGACCTCCAAATCCTCAACAGCCGCGAGAAGACCTCCTATATGGTGGACGATGAGGCGATGCGTATTTATGAATCCACCGTGGTACCTTACTGGACGGGGAGTTCCATGCGCGAACGCATCTTTAACGAGATGAGCGAGGAATGGAAGGCGGCGTACGAGGCTGGAATCTTCACGGAGTTCATGGAGCAGCGCGCTCCGGGACATACCGTCGCGGATGGAAAGATATTCCGGAAAGGGCTTGAGGATTTTCAGGAGGATATCCGTCGCGCCATCGAATCGTTGGATTTCGCCAATGATCCGGATGCCTACGTCAAACGAGAGCAGTTGAAGGCGATGGATATCGCCGGGGACGCCTGTATCCTTTTCGCTCATCGCCACGCCGAATTGGCGCGGAGCATGGCGAAGGATGTGAGCGACGAAGCGAGGCGCATGGAGTTGGAGAAAATCGCCGATGTTTGCGACTGGGTGCCTGCGCACGCCCCAAGGGATTTCCATGAAGCGTTGCAAATGTACTGGTTCTGTCATCTCGCTGTCATAACGGAGTTGAACGGATGGGATTCCTTCAATCCCGGGCATCTGGATCAGCATCTATTGCCGTTCTATGAGAAGGGTGTGGCGGAAGGCTCTCTTACAAGGGATTCCGCCAAGGAGTTGCTGGAGTGCTTTTGGGTCAAATTTAACAACCATCCCGCGCCACCAAAGGTGGGGGTGACCGCTGCGGAGAGCGGCACATACACGGATTTCGCCAACATCAACATTGGCGGCATATCCCCGGATGGCAAAGACGGTGTGAACGATCTCTCCTATCTGCTTTTGGAAGTGATAGATGAGATGCATATCCTGCAGCCAGGTAACAATATCCAGCTATCCCGGCAAAACTCAGACCATTTTCTTCGCGCCGCATGCCGGGTCATTCGGAAAGGTTACGGGTTTCCGTCGGTTTTCAACGCGGATTCGGTTGTGCAGGAACTATTGCGACAGGGAAAGAGCCTTGAAGACGCCCGGCAGGGGGGCACGAGCGGCTGCGTGGAGACGGGGGCTTTCGGCAAAGAGGCGTACATCCTCACGGGCTACTTCAACCTTGTCAAGATATTGGAAATCACTCTTCATGACGGAGTGAATCCCGCCACGGGAAAACTCATTGGATTGCGCACGGGAGATCCGAGAGGTTTTCAATCCATTCGGGAATTACAGGACGCATGGGAGCGTCAGGTTCGCCATTTCGTGGATATCAAGGTGAGAGGCAGTCAGATTATCGAGAGGATGTACGCCTTGTACGCCCCCGCACCGTTCCTTTCGATTTTAATTGATGACTGCATTGCCAACGGCAAGGACTACAATGCCGGCGGGGCGCGCTACAACACCTCTTACATTCAGGGCGTTGGCATCGGGACTCTTACGGATTGCTTCGCTGCCCTCAATAAACTGGTTTTCGAGGAAAATACGATGTCGATGACGGAGTTGCTTGAGGCTCTGGATGCGGATTTCGACGGCAAGGAGCGCATACGTCAGCTATTGTTGAACAAGGCTCCCAAATTCGGCAACGATGACGAGACTGCGGATCGGTTTATGAGAGACTGCTTTGAAGCCTATTACGAGGCGGTCGAGGGAAGACCGAACACGCGAGGAGGCGTTTATCATATCGATATGCTTCCCACCACATGCCATGTCTATTTCGGAAGCGTCACCGGCGCCACGCCTGACGGCCGGAGAGCCAAAACACCCGTCTCGGAGGGGATTTCGCCTGTGCAGGGGGCGGATCGTCTTGGACCCACAGGCATGCTGAAATCCGCAGGTAAGATGGACCATCTTCGCACCGGAGGAACTCTGTTAAATATGAAACTCTCCCCGCAAGCGTTGGAAGGGGAGAGCGGAGTGGAGCGTCTCGCCTCCATCATACGCACCTATTTCCGCATGAACGGGCATCATATTCAGTTCAATGTGGTTACGGCGGAGACGTTGCGTGAGGCGCAAAGGAATCCCGAAGCGCATCGTGATCTCATTGTGCGTGTGGCTGGGTATAGCGACTATTTTCGCGATCTCGGTATCAGTTTGCAGAACGAGATCATCGCACGCACCGAGCATGAAAGCGTATAGTGAGCGCGTTTCGCTTTCCCAAAAGCACCACTTCGAGCTTATTTCCCTGTGGGTATCATCCTTATCCTGCTTGGATCCGGATGCCAAAAGCCCATGGGGTCCCAAATGGTCTCCCGCGCCTCCTCAGGGGTTTTGCTTTCCACGTGCCCGTCAAGGAACGACATAACGGTTTTATTGACGTGTCTGCATGCCACAAGCTCATCACCGCCGGATTGATTCCACTTGGAGTTTTTCGCGTCGAAGGTCATAGGTGTTATGCTTGGCATGTTGACCTTTAGGATATTCAAATGATTGCAATGTGAGTTATAGGCGTAAGTGGTTGATTTACCGACATTATTGGTATTGGAATCGGCGGAAGGGCATTGAAAAATCTTTTTGTCCGTGATGTAGGGCGTGATGAGATCGCACCAATCTTTATTGGGAGGCAGGGATTCGTTATGATCTTGGGCGTACATTAACATAGCGCGCGAGAGATACCTTTGATTGGTCATGCAACTCTCCTCTTTCGCCTTCTCTCTGGCTTGCGCAAAGACGGGGAAAAGGATGGCGAGTAAGATGGATAAAAACGCAAAGGAAACGCCTGACAGGATCGTTCCAGCAATCGCAATGCCTTTTCCTTCGTACTTTTCATCTCGGTTGATCTGATTAAGGGCGATAACGCCGCAAATAACTCCAAACAAGGAGGTGATGCCAAAGCAGAAAAAAGCCAGTATCCCAAGAACAAGCGAGACGATCGCCAGCGTGCTGGTCTTTTTTGGCTGGACGATGTATGGGCCTCCGTGAGCGATGGGTTGAGGTGACGTTGCCGGTTGACCGCTGATCGGCTTGCTGCAAACCGCGCAGATGGCAGCGCCTTCGGGATTTTGCGCTCCGCATGATCGACAGTACATGTTTTTCTCCTTTGTTGTTTTTGGTTTCAAGTGATCCAAATTGGCGAAATTGGAATAAAGCTGTTATTATGTAAGCGTGTCGTCACTTTCTTAAACCCAGTAGTCACATTTCACCATTATTCGGGAAATTCCTTCACGATTTTCAAACCGAGTGGAAAAATGTTGGATTATACAGGTAATTGCAAAATTCGCTTTTCAGGTATTTCGCCGAGCATGAAATGAGCGATATTAGCCTCATTTTCTGAATTTTGCAATTACCTCTTATATAAAGGATTGTTTCGGTTGATGGAGTGTTAAGAGATTCCGTTTCCGCCTTCAGAGTGAAATCAAGCCGTTTTTTTCGGTATCCTATTAGTAAGCCATCGAGTGTTTTCCATGGCGTTTGATAAATTGTAATTTCGAAAGATTATGGAGATCAGCGGATAATGTCATCGGAGAATAGCATCATTATACTGGGTAGCGGTCCGGCAGGCTATACCGCCGCGCTCTACGCAGCCCGCGCCAATTTGAACCCGCTCCTTATTGACGGTGGGGTCGGAATGGGGCAGGGGATGCAAGGACAAGGCGGACAGCTCACCATAACCACAGAGGTGGAGAACTTCCCCGGGTTTCCGGAAGGGATTATGGGACCCGAGTTGATGACTCGAATGCGCGAACAGGTTGCCCGTTTTGGCGTGCGTTTTGTGGAGGAGATGGCGACGAAGGTGGACCTATCCGAGCGTCCCTTCAAAGTGTGGGTGAATGATGATCTCTACACCTCACGCGCCTTGATCATCGCCACCGGTGCATCCGCGAGGTGGCTGGGGCTTGATGAGGAGAAACCCGTTTGGGAGGGAGGGCTGGGCGGAGCGGGCGTTTCGGCGTGCGCCACGTGTGATGGCGCGATGCCGGCATTTCGCAACAAAGAACTCATCGTTGTGGGAGGCGGGGATACTTCGGCGGAGGAGGCTCTTTACCTCACCTATTATGCCAGTCGGGTCTACATAGTTCATCGACGCGACCAATTGCGCGCCTCCATGGTTATGCAGCAGCGCATCCTGAATCACCCGAAAATTACCGTCTTGTGGAACAAAGTGATACGGAAAATACACGATCCGGAGAAGAAGCAGGTCACGGGCGTCACCTTGAAGGATACCGTCACGGGCCAACTCTCGGAGAAAGAGATAGCCGGTGTTTTTATGGCGATCGGTCATAAACCCAATAGCGAGCTTTTCTTCGGTCAGATAGATATGGATGAGGTTGGTTATATTCGCACGCATCATGACGTCCGCACCACGAAAATTGGCGTATACGCTTGCGGGGACGTACAGGATTCGGAGTATCGGCAGGCGATCAGCGCCGCAGGGTCAGGCTGCATGTCGGCTATTCAGGCTGAGAGGTTTCTCGCTGCGGAGGATGCAGGCGTGCATGAGGAGTGGTGAGCGGTGTCGAGGTGAAATCCCCATAGTCTCCTCTTATCACGAAGGGAGGGTTGTTAGGTGACCCTGTCCAAAATAATGGGGCACGCTAGCGCCGTAAGAGCGTTGCAGCACGCCTTGGATGCCGATCAAATCGCCGGAACCTATCTTTTCACGGGACCCGAGGGGGTGGGGAAAACCACGCTCGCTTTGGCGTTCGCCAAGGCAGCGGCATGCCTCAACCCCATCCGATCCCCATTTGACGCGTGCGGAGTGTGCGAATCATGCCGTAGGGTTGCGTCAGCTTCGCAGCCGGAAATAGTGTTAATCCCGCCTGCCGGGGATCAGACTCAGATTTGGCAGTTTTGGGACAGAGATGGCAAACCGGGAGGCAAGCTCGAAAACACACTGATTCATTCCCCTGTAATCGGGAGAAAAAGGGTGTTCATCATCGAAAAGGCTGAGACGTTAACCATCCCGGCGGCGAATAGCCTTTTAAAGGTGTTGGAGGAGCCGCCGTCATATGCGGTTTTCCTGCTTCTCGCGACGCATCCCGCGCGCATGTTGCCGACGATTCTCTCCAGATCCATGATTTTGCGTCTGACGCCTGCGCCATTGCGGGAACTGGCGGAATACCTTCAACGGGAGTTGAATATCACCATGGAGCAGGCTAGGCTCTTTGCCGCCTATGCGGAAGGGCGGGTCGGAACCGCTTTTCGGCTGGCGTCAAACCCCAATGCCTTTGAGGCGATGGATGATTTGGCGCGATTCACCTTTCAGTCCGCGCAACTTCCGCCTTTGGAGGCGTTTAAATACGCGGAACAGATACGAAAAAAGGCGGCGACGTCCAAAGCTCTGATTTCACAGGAGGGGGATGGCGCCGAGGATGAAACGGATGAACCTTCGAGCAAGGAGAAGGTCGGACGAACGCAGATTGGGACGCTTTTGGAGTTGATGGCGCTTTGTTATCGCGACTTCATGGCGGCTTCAATCCTAGGGGAGGACGCGGAGCTTATCTTTATCAATCATCGGGATGAAATTCTGCGGTTGTCCAGCGGAAGATCGCCGGAAGGCTGGCGGGAATCGCTGGATTTTATCCTCAAAGCAAGGAGAAGTTTGGATAGGAATGTGAGCGTTCCGCTGCTGATGGATTGGCTCTCGGTCAGATTGACTTGCCATAATAGTTGATAGTATCCATTGCGAAAATCGCGTTCAAGCATATCATAATGTGAGGACGGCGCATCGAATGTACAATTTCACAGTAGCCTGCGTTTGAAATATATACTCATGAAGGAGTTAGGAATGGCCAATTGGAAGGAAGGGGATAGGGTGCGAATTCGCGCCAGAGCGCAGACTTCGGAGGATGCGAAGAACTGCAACTATTTCCCGTATTTCGCCGGGCTCACCGGTGTGGTGCAAAAAGTATACAACGAAAAGGAATCCGTCGTGGATGTTGAACCGGAGAGTCTTCCCAAGGACATCCGTAAAAGACACGATGATATTCGTGATCAGATGAAGACTAAATGGTTGGAGGGGCTCTCCGAGGAGGGCAGAAGTCGTTTGACGGAGCGAGAGAAGGATTTTGTTCTCCATTACGCACTGCTTGTGAACCCCGACGACCTTGAAATGCCTGGCACGGAGGCTTCCCAGGCTCGTAAGACTCTTACGGATATCGAAAAGGCGGAGGAGCGGGAGTTGCTGCGCCATATGGGGAAGAGCGAGGGGTGAGATGCTCATATCCGGTGCGGGAATAGCTTGTCAGGATTATCTTTTCACCGCACCGGAGACTCCGCGCGGCGGATCGGCGCCCGTCAGCGATTTCCTGATTCAAGGGGGAGGGTTGATCGGCACCGCTCTTGTCGCTTGCGCTCGTTTGGGTTCCCAAACCTCGCTCTACACACGGTTAGGCATGGATGAGGTGGGAGAGAGTATCCTAAGGGAATTTCGGGAGGAGGGGGTGGGCGTAAGAAACATACAGCTTTTTCCGAATGCCTCCAGCCCCTTCAGCTTCATTCACGTGGATGAGATCACCAAGGAGCGCACCATCTTCTTTCGATCCATGCGAATTACCCCGCAACCCAGTTCTCCTCCGGATCTTGAGGACGCGCTATGTTCGGACGCCGTGCTCGTGGATGACACGATGCCGGATCTCTCCATGGCTGTGGCGTCCGCCGCTCATGAGCGAGGAAACCCCGTCGTGGCGGACCTTATGCCTTCCCCCCGTAATACATCGCTGCTAAAGCTAGTGGATGTGCTTATCGTCCCTCGTTTTTTTATGGAGAAAGTCGGTTCGAAAGGGGATTTTCGATACGCATTGGACGCCATTCACGCATACGGCCCCTCCGTCGCCGTGATCACTCTCGGAGAGAAGGGGTGGATATATTCATCGCCTGAGGGGGTGGGAAAAGGGGAGGCTTTCTCCGTGAAGGAGGCGGACACCACGGGGGCGGGGGATGTCTTTCACGGCGCATTTGCGTTCGCCATGGCGAACGGGTGGGGGATTGAGATGTGCTGCAGGTTCTCCGGCGCCGTCGCCGCTTTGAAATGCACGCATATGGGCGGCAGAACCGGTATCCCAAGCTACGCGCAAACCATGGCTTTCCTCTCCGATCAGGCGGATTAGACAATCCAAAAACTCTCCCGCCACGGAGTAGGCGGGAGAGTGAAAGGATAAGGCGTGTAAAATCCCAGGGAGCTCGCGCGGCTTAGGCGACGCTCCTCTTCCTCGGGAAGACCAGGCTGACACAAACAGCCAATCCAAGCAGCATTGTCAGGGAGTTCGGCTCCGGTACGAAGGTTTCATCTATATGGCCTAATGTGATAGCCGCATTATTGGATGTGAATGCGAGGTTGTTATCCACATGCAACATGGAATACGGCGAGTAATTGGCGGGGGCTGGTATATTCGGGGAAGATGCAGTGATGGATGTCCCGTTGATGCCAACCGTCGACGAAACTGTGGTTGACAGCGACAAGTCTGAGAGAGTGTTATTGTTGTTGGTAGCGGTTTCCGTCAAATCGACGCTCCCCGTACCATTCGATCCGCCTGAAGCCCCGAACAAAATCCAATTGTAGGTCAAAGCGTTGGAGAGTATTCGATCGGATGAAACATCATACCCCCAGGATATGTTGGCATTGTTATACGCCAAATTCGATAAGAACCAAAACATGTTGGATTGTGGCATCATGTTGAAATCCAACCCCGAGCCAGTTTGGTTCGCATAGGGAGATACCGTTATGTTGTTCTCCACATCCGCATCAGTGATGTAGTCGGGCAGAGAACCCCCGGAGAAATTGAAGTTGGAGAACGTTAAATTCCCCGATGTGATGGTTGAGCCAGGGGTTAACAGGTCATATAAGGTCAATGAAGCCGCATTAGCGGTCAACCCGACCGATAGCATCATGACCGTAGCCAAACCGATTGTCAACAAGCATGTTTTTCGCATTTGCGCGTACTCCTTATTTGGATCATCCTTCGGCGATCCTCGCGATTTTGGTGAAATCCAAGGGGCGCCCCTTCCGGTCAGGTTGTTGGCGGGGGTCTTCCTCGGAACACATCCTAATAATGAATAGAGCAAAATGCATGCCATAAAGTTGTCAAAACGGCAATATTTGAAAATCAGGCAATAATACGATGGTGAGGTGCGGATCGCTTGGAGAAGGTAACCGGGGAATATTGCATGTCCATTTCCCTCTTACCCGCGCAAAAAAACTCCCGCCACAGAGAAGGCGGGAGAGTTTAGGGGAGAAGGCGTATAAATCCTTGGTGTCCGTCCGAATTAGGCGACGCTCCTCTTTCGCAGGAAGAACAGGCTTCCGCAGATGCCCGATCCGAAGAGCATCATCAAAGCGCTCGGCTCCGGAACTTGTGAGAAGTTTTGATCTACAACCGATAGGTGTGTAATAGTGCCTGCACCATTTGAAATATTGATGTTTTTATTTATTAAAAGCTTTGACTGCAAGGGAAAATACCCTTTGGCACTTAATATAGACAATGTTGGTGTATATGAACCATTATAGGCTAATGCTGTACCGATAGATGCCAATCCGTTATTATTTTGATCTATGGCGTTCTCAGCGATTGTTATTTGTCCTGTTGGTGGAGTACCTATTATAGCTCCCGTCATATTCAGTTCGTAATCATCAATAGTTGCGGTGGGTGCGGTTACAGTATAGGAAATAGTATAATCAGCAGTGACCGGGGTCGTACTTGTAACCCAAGAGCCGCTAAATTCCAATCCATATGTCTTAGAAAAAGGCTGTTGTATTGGAATTACATTTATTGTCGAGGCTGGGACGGACAAGTTTGCACTATCAGTATAAGAGAAGTTACCAAAAGTCAAGTTCCCCGATGTAATGGTTCCTCCACTTAAAAGTGTGTCCAACGTCACTGCATTTGCTGAATGTCCTACCGTCAACAACAAAAGGGCTGCAAGCCCGATAATCAATTTCTTAAAACTTTGCATCATTTATAACTCTCCTTCCTGTGAGTGTCCTCTGTGGCGTGAGGGGGTGTCCCCCACAAAAATGTATAGAGAAAGCCTGAACGGATCGTCACTGCGAATTCGCCTTCTCGGTTTACTCCCATATGAGTATAGTGCAAGTAGCGTGCCAAAATCCCCGATTACCCGAAAAAACAAGAAAAATTATCAGGGAAAGCCAAAAAGCGGCTTTTCTACGGCTCATAAGGCTGGTCAAATCCATCGTCGGATCAGCGTAGCAAACGCACACACATATACATACTGCAAAAGGCATGCCAAAGAACGCTCATCAGTCCGTTTCCGTGGTGAATATTAAAAAAAATTTACATGGCTTAAGAATCGCCGTTTGCATCCGTTAAAAGAGGCTCGCCTTGGAATACGACATCCATCTTTCGGTAGGAGGGATGCGCGTATTGCTTCGCCATCTGGATGCACCCTTTGCGGCAAGCCTCCGCGCAACAGGCGCACGCCACGCATTTGTACAGATCGAAGGTGACTTTCTTGGCGGGTCGATCCACCTCGATGGCGTTTGCGGGACATTTTAATGCGCACGCGCCGCAATACACGCAGTTTTCTGTGTTGAACTCCACCGAGCCACGCACGTTCTCGGCGATTTCGCGCATTTTCGCCGGGAAGTCTCGCGTCGCCGGTTTGGAAAACAGGTTGGAAAGCACGTTATTTATCATGGAGTGTCCTCCGGTTTCTTTCATTCATCTCTCCGTGCAGCTGATGCATGGGTCTATGGAGAGCACGATTACTGGAACATCCGCCAGCTCGCATCCTGGGAGCATCGCCACCAATGGGGGCACATTTGCGAAGGTGGGGGTGCGAATACGCAGCCGGTCCAACCGGTTCGTTCCGTCCGCCGATAGAAAGTAGAGCAATTCTCCTCGCGGCTGCTCCACCCGGGAGATAACCTGACCTTTCGGCCTCCCCTTGGGTTTGGTTAGAATCTCCCCGTCTGGCAACTGCCGAATGGCTTTTCGCACCAACTCCACGCTTTGGTAGCACTCTCTGGCGCGCACTTTCGCTCTGGCGTAGCAGTCGCCGTCGTTTTCCGTCACAGGTTCAAAGCCAAGCTCCCCGTAGGCGGCGTAACCCAGTTGTCGCATATCCTGCGCCACCCCGTTGGCGCGCAACACCGGTCCTGCCGCTCCAAGTTCCAGAGCCTGTTCCCGGGTTATCTTTCCAATTCCGACAGTGCGTTTTTTGACCGTATAATCATTAAGGATGACGGGGAGTGTCTTGTCGAGTTGTTTTTCCACTTCGTCGAGCGTATCCAGTATCTCCTGGAGATGGACATCGCTGATATCCCTCCTTGTGCCGCCGATGGCGCAGGTGGAGATGATCACCCGGCTGCCCGCGGTCTTGTCGAAGATATCCATCAGCATCTCGCGGTTGCGCCAAAATTGCATGAAGAGGCTCTCGTAGCCGAAGGCGTCCGCGAAAAGTCCTAGCCACAGGTGGTGGCTGTGAAGACGATGCAATTCGCTCCAAATCACCCGCAGATATTTTGCGCGAGGAGAAGCTTCGATGTTTTGCAACTGCTCGATCGCTTGGCAATAACAGAGGGCGTGAATAAAGCTGCAGATGCCGCAAACGCGCTCCACTAGAAATACGTTCTGAGTGTATTCCATGCGCTCCGCAGCTTTCTCGATTCCTCGATGCACATAGCCGATATGGGGAATGGCGCTCACCACGGTCTCATCCTGCAACTCCAATTTCAATTGAATCGGCTCGGGAAGGACGGGGTGCTGAGGGCCGAAAGGTATTACTGTTCTGTTTGACATTCTTTTTTCCTAGCGATTCATCCTATTCAAGCGGCTTATCCTTTGCCATCGGCGCCGGTTCAACTCCCTCGATGAGATAGAGGTGGTTTTGATAATCAATGGCGATATCGGTTATTTCGAGTCCGAATAGCTCCTTGATTTCGTTTTCCACCAGGAAGGCGGCTAAGTACACGGAACTGATGCTGGGAAGTGTCTGCCCCTTTGGGACTCTTACTCGCAGGTGCTCCAAATGGAGGTCCCGATCAAAATGATAAAGGACCTCGAAATGATCCCCGCGATCCAGAGCGGTCATCGTCACAAATCGTCTCTTTTCGTCCGCAGCTTTTTTGACCCTGTCCAGCAATTCGGAAACATCCACGTCGCGGATATTCGGAATGTCAATAATTTCCTGAGGTTTGATCTCCATGGTTTCCATCATCTTTGGTTCATCTTTTCCAGGGCCATCATAACCCCTTCCATAATCGCCTCCGGGCGCGCGGCGCACCCGGGAACGTAAACATCCACGGGTACCGTGCCGTCAACGCCTTGCAATACGTTGTAACATTCGTGAAAGATTCCCCCGGAGAGAGCGCACGCCCCCACGGCGACTACAACCTTGGGGTCGGGCATCTGGTCATAGAGGTTTTTCAACACCCGCGCACTACGCTTGTTGCATGTTCCCGTCACAAGCAGCACGTCCGCATGCTTCGGGTTTCCCACATTGACCATCCCGAACCGCTCGATATCATACACCGGAGTCAGACACGCCAGTATCTCTATGTCGCAGCCGTTGCAAGCCCCGGCGTCGTAATGCAGTATCCAAGGGGACTTGGCGCGGGATTTTTGCAGTATGTTCATCTCGCAAAGCCTTCCAATAACGGTGACTGCAAAATCCTCCCAAAGTGCATTTGGCGGTGTTTAACGCATTTATTGAAGAATGCCGAGCGCATTTTACAATCACCTTAATATATAAATCGCAGTAAGGTTCGCCACCGATATCCCAACACCGAACGTCCATGCGAACCGGATCATCCATTTCCAAGTTAATCTGGCGGAGATGTTATCCAAAAGAATCACCGCCAGGAAGCAGGCGAAGGCGATTAATCCGCCGATAATGAGGTTCGTCTGCCAAAGAAGGGCGATAAAGCCCATTAAAAGAATGAGTTCGTACCAGTGCGCCATTTCGATCAAGGCGAGTTGCGCCCCGGAGAACTCGGTGTATATCCCTTTCACAAGCTCCTGATGTGCGTGGTGCGATGCGGAGATATCGAAAGGGGATTTGTGCAGTTTGATCGCCATAACGATTATCTGGGTCAGTAGAAACGCCGGAAGGGAGATCAAGAGAGGCTTGTATGAACCGGTCATCAGGTTGGATACCAAAAAGCTGCCCGTCTTCAGGTAGGTTCCTATCACCATAAATACCAGCAATGGCTCATACGCCATCAACTGCAGTATCTCCCTCTGGCTCCCTATCTGGCTGTAGGGGGAACGGACGCTGAACCCCCCAAGTATCAGCATGATATGACCCAGAGCCAGTACGAATAGCAGCACGAGCAGATCCTGCCCCGTAGCCAGCAATATCAAAGAGAGGATCGTGCAGGCTATGTAAACGGATACGCTGATCAACTGAAATTGATTCGCCGCTATCCTGCCTTTTCCGAAAAGCTTAATCAGGTCGTAAAAAGGCTGCAATATCGGCGGGCCCATCCGTTTCTGCAGCCTCGCGGTCAATTTTCGATCCAATCCAAACAGCAACCCGCCAATGACCGGGGCGATCACAACAACAAAGAATATGTTAATTATTTCCACAGATAGACTGCTCCAAATAGAATGACTATCAATAGAGTGGCAACTATCGTCACCCATTTCACATGAACGGACTCGTCCGTAACCTTTTCAAAATAGTAACCCCGCACCGTCATCTCCGCGGCGCTATCCGCAACGGTCAAAAACTGAGCCGTTGTGGAATGGGAGGCGATCTGCTCTCCGCATAAATACGCCGGCTTGATTTGGCTGGATCGAAGATGGTTGAAGAAAGTCGGGGCCAAAACGGAGAGCGCAATAACAAGGAATATCATTAACCACGGTGCGCTTAGAACCGTGGGGGTCATTTCCATGCCGGCGACGTTATAATAATTCGCCACTGCGGGAAGCACAAGGTTTTCCAGAATCGGCTTGACAAAAAGGCTCAAAATAACGGCTCCGCTTGCAAGGACGGCTAATGTGCCGGCATACAGCGCGGGAAGACTCTCCCTCTTGCGTCCGTCCGCTCGGGGATTCGTCGCCAGCATTCTCCCCATCCACTTCGTCCAGAATACAACGGTGAGCGTGCTGCCGATCACAAGCATGGCCATCACCAGAGGATTTTGGATGGAGGATTCTATCGCGGCGAGTTTGGCGATCAGCACTCCGAACGGCGGCAGGAGCATGGAGAGGATCCCAATCACCATGATCAGAGATGTTAAAGGCATGCTTGCCCATAAGCCCTGCATGTCCTCGATATCCTTGCTGTGGATGGATTGATCCACCACGCCCGTAGCCATGAACAGCAGCCCCTTGGAGACCGCGTGAAAGATGATGAGCATCACCGCCGCCGCCAAGGCGAGGGGCGTGTTCAATCCGGCGCATGCGATAATCAAGCCCAGATTGGAGATCGTGGAATAGGCGAGGACCTTTTTGGCGTTGGACTGACCAATGGCGAGCATCGCACCGGTGATAAAGGAGAAGGCTCCCACGATCGCCACCATCTCGCTCAGGCCGGTGTGACGGAAAATCGGCGCGAAACGGATGATTAAATAGACGCCCGCTTTCACCATGGTGCTGGAGTGAAGAAGTGCGGATACCGGCGTGGGCGCCACCATCGCTCCAAGCAGCCAGGATTGGAAGGGCATTTGAGCCGCCTTGGTGAAACCCGCAAAGCATAAACACGCCATCGGGAGCATCAGGAGGGCGACAAGATGCGCCTCATTACCCGTATGCACAAGCTGCAAGAGACGACTGGCGTCCATCGGCAGATTTTTTAACTGTATCAGGGCGATACCGGTGATAAACCCCACACCTCCCACCATGTTCATCCACAAAGCGCGGGTGGCGTAACGCAGCGACTCCTCGGTTTCGTCATGACTGATGAGGCAAAAGCTGCATAATGTGGTTATCTCCCAGAAAAAATAGATCCATAGGAGATTGCCTGATAAAACCATCCCATTCATGGCTCCCAGAAATAGCAGGAGCGTGCGGAAAAATTGAGGTTGCTTGCTGACCGTCAGGTTTTGATGCCGTTCGTGTTCGCGCATATAGGGCAGCGAATAAATGGCGACAATGGACCCCACTATCGATACGATAAGCGTCATCACGATGGAAAGCCAGTCGATGAAAATCGGCGGATACGCCATCTCCGTGTGCTTCGGACCAAACTCCACCCATGCGAGTATGATGGTCTGAATGACGGCGAATACAAGTATGAGCACGCTTTTGCGTCGAACGCCCATCCGAATAAACATCGCCATCAAGCCGAAATCCGCAATCGTTACGAGAAGGTTCCAGTCGATCAATCCCGGTGCGTAGTGAATGATCTGGTGCGTGATCGTCACACGCGCGAAAAGGATAAGGGAGGAAATCGCCAAAACCGCAGCTATCACGATGATAATCAGGGAACAAAGGTAGTCGGAACGAACAATGGATATCACAAAAGCGAATACAAGAGGCGCAAGAATCAAAGCGACTAAGATAATCGAGAGCGGAACGTAATATATGAAATTGCTCATGGTCTTATCCGAAAATTACAGGCATGCGGGAGGTGTCGCGTAAGACGCAATGGTCTCATGCAAAAAATAAACCATGCGCCGGTCAGGTCTCCGCATGGGAAGGATCGGGATCGGTTATTTTGTTGTTTTCGCTATATGAACATTCGGCGGACGCCGAACGCATTGGAGGCGATTCCTTCCAAATTGAAACACATCAGTATATTACCATAAAATATATCGAATCGGAATTGAAATATACCGAAATCATATAAACCCGTATTCGGATTTTCGAGAGAATGAGACGGATATTATATAATAATTAAAAGTAATATATTATTAATGTGTTTTAGGATATTGACAATAATTCAGCGCATGAAGTCTCTTCGAGAGTTAGAGGATTGATGAAAAACTTGAAACGCGAAATATGCCATGGTCGATCCTTCCTCTATCTTCGTAACCCACAATCCCGTGATTTGCCGGATCGTATGCCACATCATCTCAGATGAAACGGATGTCCAAGCATATCCCTTAAGCGATATCGCCTGAATTCCCCGGACGGAGCGGCGGTGATAATCTCCATATCAGGAGATGCCAACTCCGACATCCATTGCAGGCAGGCGCCGCAGGGGGTTGCCGGGGGGGTCGATTGGGACGCAAGCAGAATGGCTTGCAAGCTCTTCGCACCGTGAGCTATCGCCATGGAAATGGCTGTTCGTTCGGCGCATAGAGATAAGCCGTAGGAGCCGTTTTCCACGTTGCAACCGGGGAAAACTCTATCTTGCTCGTCAATGACGATCGCGCCGACCTTAAATCCGCTGTATGGGGCGTATGCGTTTTCCCTTACGCGAACCGCATGCATGAGCAGGACGGCGATTTGAATATCACTTAGCATATTTCCTCTCCGCGTTAGTTCTCCTTGAATGTCACAATCGTCACACCTTGGCCGCCTTCGTCCGAGTCCCCCGCTCGAAGGGAAAGAATGACCGGATGGTTTTTCAGATACTCATTTACGAAGCGCCGCAACACGCCAGTCCCTTTTCCATGAATGATTCTCGCCTGCTTCAGACCGGCGGCGTAAGCGTCATCCAAGTATTTGCTGAGAATGGGTTCAGCCTCCTCCAGATGCATGGCTCTCAAGGATAGTTCTGGGGATATCTCTATCGCTTTTTGCAGGGATAAATCGGAACCATCGGATTTCTTCGGCATTTCGTCTTTTTTGGTGACTACGGGACGCAATATGTCGAGTGGCAATGTGGTATGCATGGAACCGATACGCACTTTCGCCTCAAAGTCGTTTGGAAGTTCGAGGATCACCCCTTCCATGTTTAGCGTGGTCACCCGTACCCGATCTCCCATGGAGTAAACGTGATCCACCGGAGCCAGTTCCTCCATGGGAGGTTCGGGAGCCTTCAGGTTTTCCGTCGCCTCCTCTTGCAGAGCGACTATCTTTTTGCGAGTGGAGGGACCCTTTCGTGCCCCCTTGTTCATTTTTCGCAGATCGGCAAGGATCGCCTCCGCCTTCTCGGATGTGCGGCTTAGAATGAGACGCGCCTCTTCGGAGGCGTTCTTGCGGATGGATCTTTGAATCTCGGTTATCTCATTCAAACGCTCCTGATACTCCTCTTTCGCCTTTTGCGCTACGCACCATTCCCGTTTTGCGCAATCCTCGGCTTCGCGCGCGGCTTTGCGGCTCTGCTCGATCCTTTGTAAAAGCTCGGCGCTATCCCTGTCACGATTGGATAAATGCTTTTTCGCATCGTCGACAATGCGGCGGGGAAGGCCCAGACGTTCCGATATGTAAAAAGCGTGAGAGCTTCCCGGGGTTCCCTGAAGGATGTGGTAGGTGGGCTGCAAGGTCTCTCTGTCAAACTCCACTGCGGCGTTTTCCACCAGAGGGTGCGTATAGGCGTACTCCTTCAACTCTCCGTAATGGGTGGTCGCCATAACCCTCGCGTTCCCTCCCATCAACTCATCCAGAATCGCCTTCGCAAGAGCCGCCCCCTCCGCCGGATCCGTGCCCGCTCCAATTTCGTCGAGCAACACCAATGCGTTGTCTCCGATTGTTTCTATGATCTTCGCGATATGACTAAGATGGGCGGAGAACGTGGAGAGCGATTGCCGGATATCCTGCTCGTCCCCTATATCCGCGAAGACTTGATCGAAAATGGCCAGTTCCGAATCCGGAGCGCACGGCACCTGCATGCCCGATTGCGCCATGAGTGTCAATAACCCCACGGTTTTCAACGAGACGGTTTTTCCTCCGGTGTTTGGTCCGGTGAGAAGCAAGGTTTTACATTTGACACCGAATTCGATATCTATGGGGACCACATCGGCTTGCAGCAGCGGATGGCGCGCAGCTCGAATGCGTATCGATCCATTCCTGTTGAACTTGGGCTCGACGGCGTCGATTTCCAAGGCGTAAATCGCTCTCGCGTTCGCCATATCCAAATTCACCACTATTGCGCATAATCGTTTCAGATCATCCGCTCGCTCCCTCACGAGGCTGGTAAGTTGGTCCAGGATGCGGAATACCTCCCGCTCCTCCTTCAATGCGAGTTCCTTTAAATCGTTGCCGAGGTCCACGCAACCGCCTGGTTCGATGAACACCGTGGCGCCGCTCGCGCTTGCATCATGGATGATTCCCCCAAACTGTCCTTTGCATTCCGATTTGACCGGTATGCAATATCTGCCCTCACGCAGGGTGATGATTGGCTCCTGTATCAATGAGCGGCGGTTATCGGATGCGAGCACCGAATTGAGCTTTTCCATCAGGCGTGCATGCAAGGAACGTTGTCGGCTACGAATGGATGATAGCTCCGCCGAGGCGTTATCCCTCACTTCGCAGTTTTCCGAGATCGCATCGTCAATACGTGTGTCCAGGTTGGTGAGAGGGGGGATATTGCGCGATATATCGGCGAGCAAGGGGCATCTTTCCGCCTGTTTCAATAAATAGGTTTTTAAGCGGCGGGATGAATGGATCGTTTGAGAGACATCCCGGAGCTCCCGAGGCGTCAATTGGATGAATTTAACGGCGTTTTCAATCGGACCCCGGATATCTCTTACGCCGCCCAAAGGCATTCCGGAGTCTAATTCCAACAAAAGCCGCGCCTCCCGAGTCTCCTGATGCCTGAGAAGAATCACCTCCGAATGCATGCTTGGGGCGAGTTCAAGAAGCGATTCCATCGACATCGCGGTGGATAGATGCGTCTTGATACGGCTGAGTATCTCATGGTAATCCAAAAGTTGTAGTGTGTGCTCGTTCATAAATCTATTGTAGCATTAGGAATTTGGAATTAAGACTGCATCGAAGGCGCATGCACAAACTTGCTCGCGCGAGTTTGTGAAAACGGCTTGCGCGACATAACTCGCCAAGTCTGCAATAGAACCATTCCAAGAAAAACTGATGGAATTCATCGGATTGAGGTTCATGGCGCGTATGAGAGATTGTATCTCAAATATAGCCAAAGGGATACGTTCGATCTTGACTTTATCAGCCAAATAAGCCTAAAATGTTATGATAATCAAGCAGTCTGAACAATTGGAAAACGCTCTTGCGCCATCATGTTGTGGCCGTTGTTTGAAGATGGGAGAAGTGTTATCCCTATCTCCGCAAAATTGCTTGTGTGGCGATTAGGAGGCTGTTTGGAAAAAATGAGGAAGGTCAGCCTGTGCGCAAATGGAATCGTGAGTCTATTGGCTCTGAAATAAATCGTATGTATCATGCCGGAGATGACTTGAACTACTCCGCAATTTCCCAAAATCATGTCGCTTTGCTTCGTGCAGCCACGCGTTATTTCGGCTCTTGGCGTGACGCCGTGGAGTATTCGGGGTTGAATTACGACGATATCCGAAGATATAAGACTTGGAATCGCGATCTGATACTTGAGCGTATCCGTGAGTTGCATGAAAAGGGCGTGGATCTCTCCTGGAGGCACATCAGCACCCAGGTGGATCCGCAGCTTGCAGCCGCCGCTACGAAAAGAAAGCATTTTGGTTCGTGGAAGAACGCCATTCAAGCTGCGGGATTGGATTATTCGGATATTCGCAAGTATCAGGAATGGGATAAGGATACGGTTATTAAACGACTGAAGGATTTATACTCCAAAGGGGTGGATTTGAACGCCAAGAGCATGGAGGAGTTTGATATAACGCTGATTACCGCCGCACGCAGACGTTTTGATTCATGGGACAAGGCGTTGACTGCGGCTGGCTTGGATTCAAGCAAGATCGTGTTGCGTAAACCATTCAAGCGAAAGAAAACCCTTGCCGCCTCCAAGATTGCTGTGGTATAAGGCTGTTTACTGAGCGGCATTTTTCAGCGTAATCGACTTTGATCCCCCCTCAAAGCCGATTACGGAGCAAATCGCTTCCTGTTGGTGACGAAAATCACCCGCCGACAAGGGGGAACCGTTCATTCGTACTTTCGACTTTCGTTGGCGTGTAAAATCAATTCTGTTGGAAGTCCTGCGGTTTTTTCGCATTTGGCGGAGTCTTCCAAGAATTGTCTCCTCAATCACATGGTGTTCTGTTTTGCACGGGTGCAATATTATGGGGTCCAATGAAGCGAGAACGGTTCGAATGACATCTGTATTTTCATTGCCCACAACAGTTGATGATATCTCTATGTCATGGTCATCCCGATCCGCCGGAACGCGCGTTTGTTTCGCGTGATTCTCCTTCCATCCATGATGTTACTCTCTCCCCCGGAAATTGGGCAGTCATTGTTTCCGACGTGATTGGTGAAAACGCTTATTGAACGCACTTCATTTCAACTTGCGTTCTTTATGACCTTCGACAATGAGTCGATCCATTCGCCATGGCGCCTTTATCCGTTTCCTTCGATGATCTGACGCACTCCTACTTTCGCTTATCCCCGTCCTATAAGGGGTTGTGATGGCAATGAACGACCGCATGCGAAAAATATGTATGTGATTTCATCAAAAACAGACAAATTTACATTGATTTAGTGTATTCTATTTACGGTAAAACACGTATGTGAAAATTCGTTAATGTATGCATCGTCAGCGTATCACTCTTTTGAGATATGTTTTTCCTTTTTAGGTGATTTATCCTCCCAGTTGATCAAACATTTTGTTATCAGAAGACAAGTTTCGTTTTCGTCAAGCTGTAATTTTTAAATGAACATTATCATGAAATTTATCGTATTACTCTATATGCTCTGGATGGGGGATCGCCTTGGGACGTCATCGGCATGTTTTAAGGATGCATTCGCTGGGTGTGCGTGAAGTAAGTCCGGAATCAGACTTATCCTAAACTAATACCGTTTTAATCATCGTTTCCGCAATGGGAACAAGAGAGGGGGAAATGAAATGCGTAGGAAAGCTTCAGTGAAAATATCGTCACCGGAGAAGAGAGCAAGAATTGGTGAAAGAATAAAGATGTCTGCCATGAGCGCCGGCATGACGCTCAAGGAGTTAGCGGAAGGAATCAATCTGCCGGTGTCATTAATGTATCAGTATGTCCGTGGCATAACCAATGTTCCGCCGGAGGTCATTGAATCCGTGGCGGCAACAACCAAGCTGAACATAGAGTTTTTCGATCCTGAACTGGACCCAAGGAGTAGTTTTTATGAAGCCACGGTTCACCCCGACACTCTTCGAATGAGGGCTGATACATTCGCGTTATCTAATCAGTACCTCGATAAACTCTCCGCCGCTTATGCCGAACCTCAGCGCAATGTTCGAGGGTTCATGGACGTTTTGCAGCAAAAACTTTCCGATGCTCGCACTCGAAATGATCGCACCGCGGAGGGGGAGCATCTTTTGTCCTTGGGCGATTTTCTCTCGAAGGTGGGGAATTTCGAGGAGGCAAGGACCTATCTGGATATGGCTTGCGATGTTTTCCAGGACCTCGGTCTTACTCAGAGACTGCATGCGGCACAACTCAGTTTCGCCCGATGTTTGTCCGAGGTTGGCGCTGTGAACGCCGCGATGGATTACTGCGATCAGATTGCCAAGCGCGGAACCGTGGAGCATCAGATCAGGGCAAGTCTTTTGCTTGCTCAACTTCATATCAAACGCAGGAAAACAAGCGAAGCCCTTAAGGCGACGATTCAGACTGCGGAAATCATTGAAAAAAATAACGAGGATACTGTCGAGACTCGGCATGGCATCCGCACGAATCTTGCCGCGATTCTTAACGAGTACGGTCACTATGATGCCGCTTTGGCGTTATGTCGAATGGATGCTCAGGACTACATGCTGGACAACGACATCATTTCATATGTCGGCGTTTTGTTACATCTCTCGCAGATCCAAGTGGTTCAAGGGATGTATGGCGAAGCGATAGATAATCTGGAGAAGATTATCACCCTGTCGCGCTTCTATCCGGATATCAAGTCCAAATGCATTATCGCCTTAAATATGCTCTCCGCCGCGTATGCGGGCATTGGCAGATCCGCTGACGCCAAATCCGAGGCGCGCACCGCAATGCTTTCCTCAGGAGAGAATTCGGAGCAATACGGTCCCTTGATCGGTTATTTGGCACTCGCCAAGGCGCATTTGGAGGATCAGCAGTTCGAGGATGCCATTTCGCTTGCCGATCAAACCATTCGGGATGCGCAAAGATGGCGAATCAATTGCGTCATCATCCCTGCGAGGATTGTTCGCAATCAAACGATGATGCGATTGCAGGCGAGCAAGTCCCAAGAGGTGGATGGACAAAGCTTCAATGAAGCGGTCAACATCCTTGACGCCGCGCAAAGAAACGGTTCCCCGTTCGAGATACTGATCAGCAGGATGAACCTCGCGGAATGTCTTGTTCGTATCGGGAATCTTGATGCTGCGGAAAAAGAGGCGTTTGCCGCGCTGGAGATCCTGGATAACGGGGCGATCCAAATGGAATCGGCGTTGACGGGCAAGAAAGCCGATCTTCCGATGATGCTTCGCGAACCGCTCATGAGCCTTGTCGAGTTAATGAACAACACCAAGCTGAACCTTCCGGAGATCCGATGGAGAGTGCACCTCTTAATCTATCAACTTCTCAAGCAAAAAGGCGCATCCGCCGAGGACTTGGTCGAACATCTTAACAAAGCGTCCGAGCCGCTCTTCGATATTCTGCGCCGCCTAGCGCCGAAAGACTCTGACGTTTATCTAATCGCTCATCCGGAGTTAGAGGACGCCTTTAAGGATTATAAAGCGCTTGTCGCAGGTGCAATGGATAGCGCCTCCCAGGAGAGATTGGTCAAAGCGTATCGATACGGTATCATTGGTCCGGAAGTGTGAAATCTGCGAATGCGGAATTCAGGCTGGTTTTCAAACCCCAAAGAGGCTGGCGAGGGGTGGGGGGGCACTGAATTTGCCCCTAATCAAGGGAAATAAGCGCATCATGGGAACAGCCCATCCAATTAATACGTAAGAAAATGAAATTTCTCGTTGATAAAGTTATCGTTGAAGAGACTTGAAAAGGATGGAGGGGAATTATGGCCGATCAAAACACGGCGATAGATGCGCTGTTGGCTGAGTATCGCGTATTTGCGCCTGATTCTAAATTCACGGAACAGGCGAATATTTCCGATCCCGATATCTACGCAAGAGCCCGGAAAGATCCTGAATCTTTCTGGGCTCAATGCGCTTCGGATCTTCATTGGGTTCGGAAATGGGACAAAACGCTAGAATGGAACCCGCCGTTTGCCAAGTGGTTCGTCGGCGGGAAAATTAACGCGAGCTATAATTGCGTCGACAGGCACGTGATCGC
This sequence comes from Chthonomonadales bacterium, assembly GCA_027459625.1. Classification (GTDB taxonomy): domain Bacteria; phylum Armatimonadota; class Chthonomonadetes; order Chthonomonadales; family CAJBBX01; genus DTKV01. Next base: position 34,146 of record DAIDHP010000011.1, on the reverse strand, counting down.
AGGAAAGGGCGACAAACCCGCCATCCTTTGGGAGGGGGAGCCGGGAGACGCCGTCACACTTACCTATTCGCAGCTTCTGGAGCAAGTCGAGCGGTTCGGAAACGCAATGCGCAAGCTCGGAATCGTCAAAGGGGATCGTGTCGCCATATACATGCCAATGATCCCTGAGTTGGCTATCGCTCTTCTCTCGTGCGCCAGAATTGGAGCGGTGCATTCCGTCATTTTCGGCGGGTTCTCGGCGGATTCACTTCGTGAGAGAATCAATGACTGCGGGGCTAAACTTCTCATCACCGCCGATGGCGGGTGGAGGAGAGGACAGGTCATACCTCTTAAGGCTGCGGCGGATGAAGCCATATCAAACACCCCCTCCATTCAGTCGGTAGTGGTCGTGCGTCGAATAGGGGAGCTTGCACCGATCTCCATGCATGAGGGGCGCGATGTATGGTGGCATGACCTGATGCGCGACTCAAACGAATCCTGTGCGCCCGAACCAATGGATTCCGAAGATCCTCTTTTTATCCTCTACACTTCGGGATCCACCGGAAAACCCAAAGGAATCTATCATACCACGGGCGGATATCTCACAGGGGTGAATATCACTTCAAAATGGGTTTTTGACTTGAAGGATGAGGATATCTATTGGTGTACGGCGGATATCGGCTGGGTTACCGGGCATTCCTACATCGTTTACGGTCCAATGGCAAATGGCGCGACCTGTGTGATGTACGAAGGTTCCCCGGACACGCCATCGAAGGATCGTTTTTGGAAAATCATCGAGAAATGGAAAGTCACGGTGTTCTATACAGCGCCCACAGCGATACGCACCTTCATGCGCTGGGGGGAGAGCCTGCCGGAGGGATGCAATCTGGATTCCCTTCGTTTGCTGGGCTCTGTTGGGGAACCTATCAATCCCGAGGCATGGATTTGGTATCACAAATACATTGGAAAGGAAAGATGTCCAGTGGTGGATACTTGGTGGCAAACGGAAACGGGACATATCATGATAGCCCCATTGCCCGGTATTACTCCCACCAAACCCGGGGCCGCCACACGTCCTCTTCCCGGCATCGACGCGGCTGTAGTCAATGACAACGGAGAGGAGGTGCCTCTCGGTTCCGGCGGTTACTTGGTTATCAAGTCCCCCTGGCCCGGCATGCTGCGAACACTTTGGGGGGATGATAACCGCTATCGACAGGTGTATTGGAGCCGATTTCCCAATCTCTATTTCACGGGGGATGGCGCCAGGGTGGATAACGATGGCTATTTTTGGTTGCTTGGAAGAGTGGATGATGTCATGCTTGTTGCAGGGCATAACCTGAGCGCAATGGAAATGGAGAGCGTCCTGGTGGAGCATGACGCGGTGGCGGAAGCGGCGGTGATTGGGAGGCATGACTCCATCAAGGGGCAGGCCCCGGTGGCGTTTGTCACCGTTTGTGAAGGTGTCCGCGCTACGCCGGAACTTGCCGAGGAACTGAAAGCGTATGTTGGTAAAAAGCTGGGTGCGATATGCAAACCGGAAGAGGTTCTGTTTAGCGCGGAACTTCCGAAAACCCGCAGCGGCAAGATCATGAGAAGGCTTTTAAGGGATATCGCCGAGGGGAGAATGTTGGGGGACACCACGACATTGGCTGATCCCACTGTGGTGGCGACCTTGAAAAAGCGTTACGCGGATGGAGAGAGCTGAAACCCTGTACATAACCATGTTAATAATCCGAGCCGTCCATCTTCATGACGAGGTGGCGGCTTTTCTGCTATAATACCCAAACAAGATTTCGATGTCCTTTTGTTGGTATACGTTCCGGATTATAGTCTGATTGGTGGGATGCGACCCGCATCGATATGGATGATTACGAAATGATAATGGCTCCGGTTGCGATTATGGCGATTGCCAGGTTAGAACTTTGAGGAGGTCGGGGATGTACTCACGCCCTATCAGAATTATTTTATCGGTAATGATAGCTATTGTTTTGAATCCCCTAAGCTTATGCGGCACTGCGAGGGCGGCTTCCTCCGATGAAGCCTCATCAATGTTTAACAAGGCGGTTTCCCTTTACAATGAAGGGAAATTGGAGGATGCCCTGGCTCAATTCCAAAAGGCGAACGCACTTTCCCCCAAGGATGGCTTGATTTACAACTGGATGGGCTTCATAGACCTGCGCTTGGGGAAATATCCAGACGCCGTCACTGCTCTGGAGCAGGCTGTTAAACTGACTCCTAAAAGAGCGGAGGCGTTCACCAACCTCGGAAACGCATATCTTAATGTGGGGCGTTTGGATGACGCGATCAGAGCTTTCAAGAGGGTGATAGAGATCGACCCAACTTCCATAAACGCCGCGAACGCTCATTACAACCTTGGAAACGTCTATAGTAAAATGAACAAGCCGAATTCCGCAATCGCGGAGTTCAAGCGGGCGGCGCAAATTAATCCGAAAGATCCTTTCATCCTGAACAACCTCGGGGTTTCGTTACAGGAAGCCGGAAAAGTAAAGCTAGCCATACCCGCTTACGAAAAGGCGGTGAAGCTCGCTCCTAAAAACGGTTCTTTCTGGCTTAATCTCGGTTTGGCATATCTAAGCACCCAGCAGTACGAGAAGGCTAAAACCGCCTTGTCATACGCCATTCAACTGGATCCCACCAGTTACTCCACGCGAGTCTCCTTGGCGGAGGCTTACGCCAAACTCAACAAATATTCCATTGCTATCGTGCAATTTCAAAAAGCGGAGCAACTGAAACCCAACGATTTCACTGTCGCCTATAATTTGGGCGTGTTGTATGCTAAGACCGGTGCAGTATCCAAGGCGGTTGACGCCTATAACAAGGCTTTGCAGATCAACCCAAACAGCGTGGAAACTTTGAACGCACTCGGTTTGGTGTATTACAAGCTGGCGCAATGGGATGACGCGATTCGCATATTCCAACGTCTTACGCAGGTTTCTCCGCAGGACGCCCTCGCTTGGGTTAACCTAGGCACGGCATATTCCAGAAAAGGGAATGCCGAGGAGGCAGCCGCTGCGTGGGAGAACGCCCTGAAGCGAAATCCCAATCGTGCGGATGTTCTCCGATGGCTCGGAGGCTATTATCTCTCAAAAGGAGAATTGGACAAATCACAAAAGGAATACCAACTGTCTCTGAAGATTGATCCGAAAAACGCGGAGGCTCTAAATGGATTGGGATTGATCAAAGACAAGCGAGGGGATCTGGACAGCGCCATAGTGTACTATCAAAAGGCGATTGAGGCGAATCCCAGATATGAATACGCCTACAACAATCTCGGGGTGTGTTACGAGAAGAAGGGCAATATCAGCAAAGCCAAGGAATGTTATCGCAAGGCTTTGGAAATTAATCCCAAGTATGCCGATGCCCAGAGAAATTTGGATAGGTTTAAAAGATAAACATACCCGTATAGGTGCAAATCAGACACCCGCCATATTCATCGCATGGTGGGTCTTTCTTTTTAGCGCCCCTCTCATACCCATTCCAGCGTAAATTGGGATATACTATCATGTATGATTTAAAGCGATAGCTATCCGCACCGTTACCGTTTATTTTCAGAATTATGCGAAGCCGAGATTTTCGAAAACTGAAGTTACGCTCTATGGGTAATTGCAAAATTCACTTTTCAGGTAATTCATCAAGCGTGAATAGTGAGATGCAACCTTCTTGTCTTGAGATCGCCATTACCTCTACATTAGATCATTTGGATAGTGGATTTTGAATGCCTCTTAAAGTTGACACTTTTGTTCAGAAAAAATGTCGACAATTTCATTCATTGAATGGTTTGTCCTCCTCCGTGCGTCGCATTTGGATAACGGATCAGGGCGTTGTCGCCAAGACGGAAAACGAGCAAGCCATGTGGGATGGCTCCGAATGGCGGAGCGTTTCACTGCCAGTACCCCCCGAACCAAGAGCCTCTCTGCACGCGCTATCCACTCCCCCCTTCGAGGATATCGTATGCTCGGCATTCGGTCCGGATTCCTCTATTTGGATAGGCGGGGCGTCCGGCGCCGCGAGATATTTGCATGGCTCCTGGACCTATTTTTCCGGGCGAAGATGGCTCCCGCACAACTATGTTCACTCGATTGCCGTGGACGCCAAAGGCAACGCTTGGGTGGGAACGGAGAAGGGGGTGTCATGGATTCATTTCGCCCCGATGACTCTGCAGGAAAAATCGGAGATTTACCAGACAATCACGGAGAAACGCCATGTCCGTGACGGGTTTGTGGCTGAATGCTCCTTGCTCAACGCAGGCGACACTTCTGAGATCATACCTGTAGTCACTCCGAACGATGGGCTTTGGACATCGCTATATATCGCCTCCCAATGTTTTCGATATGGTATCACCAAGTCTCCGATCGCCAAGGAGAACGCTATTAAAAGTCTGATGGCGCTCCTTCGTCTCGTGTATGTCACAGGCGTAAAGGGGTTTATGGCGCGCTCCATAGTGGAAGTGACCGAGAGATGTTTGGGATGCGAGGATAAGAATGGCGATTGGTGCAAGGGGGAGGGTCCCTATGCCAACTATATATGGAGAGATGACCCATCCTCCGACGAGGTGGATGGTCACTACATGGCTTGGTACCTATGTTACGAAATGGTGGCTTCCGAAGAGCAAAAGGAGATCATACGCAGCGCCTGCAGGGATGTGACGGATCACATCATCGAACACGGTTATTATTTGGTGGGACGTAATGGAAAGCCAACCTCATGGGGAGTGTGGGCTCCCGAAAGACTAAACCAGGATCCCGAATGGTTGGACGAGAGAGGTTTGAATTCGCTGGAGATACTATCGCATTTAAAGGTGGCGCATCATATCTGTCAGGATGACAAGTACGAAAAGGCTTACAGGGATTTAATCCATGACCACGGTTATGCGATTAACCTGATCAATCAAAAAATGCTTCCCCCCGTGGGACCCGACAACCACTCGGATGATGAACTAGCATGGTGCGCCTACTATCCATTACTTCAGTTGGAACAAGACCCTGAACTAATCAAGATATATCTATTAAGTCTTGAGAAGACTTGGAGCATGTTGAAACCGCAGAAATCTCCGTTTTATAATTTTCTCTACGGTGCGCTGACAGGCAATAAGTGCGACGCCGAGGTTGCGGTGGAGTGGTTAAAGGACATGCCGTTGGATTTGGTGGATTGGACAATGTTGAACAGCCACCGCAAGGATGTGGTTATAGCCACCTACCGCGGTCGTTTGGGTGAATTGCAAACAAATCATGTTCTTCCCATTAGTGAACGAGCGATCCACAAATGGAACTCGAATCCCTACGCACTTGATGGCGGCAGCGGAGGGGTTTTCGAGCTGGATGGTTCATTCTGGTTATTGCCTTACTGGTTCGGAAGGTATCATCACATTATTGATGGCTGATGGAGCTTTAGGAGAATAAGATGACGTCCACCGTACTGTTCATTGGTTCCAAGCCGGGGGAAATTGAGTGGAACGCGGCTGGTTTTGCCGCTTTATGCCGTGAGGGCAATGCCAGCGTCTATTTCGTTTCCGTAACGGATGGAAGCAAAAGCCATTACGAACGCAAGTATGTACAAGATCCCGACGCCTTGGCGCGCAGGCGTTATCACGAAGCTAAGACCTCCTCCGAGATAATAGACGCGGAGTATGAATTGATGGGGCTTCCGGAGGGTGAGGTTTTCGTTAACCTTGCGAATTCCGAGGAAATGATTCGCCTTCTCCGCAATACCGGTCCCGAGGGAAAGGGACCTGATATCGTTGTGACTAGCCGTCTTGGCGTGGGGGATAGGGATCAACGTTACTGCAGTCAGCTTGTCCACGACGCCTTTTCCATGTTGCGCGTAGCCTCCATGTGCGCGGATACCCCCTATCTGGAACGCCTTCCCATTCTTGCTTATTGGGGGGATGATTATGTGCAAGGAGGGGCTTTTCGACCGGATGTGCGAATTGATATCACGCCAGTTATCGATAAGAAATGCGAGATGATCGCGTCATTTGATTCCGTCGTATTTGAATGGATTCCATGGATCAAAGGTCTGCCGGAGACCATCCCCGAGGACGATGTGGGGCGAATCGCGTTTGTGAGAAGTCTTTTGGAAGAGGAACAGAGTAAACGCAATCGGGCATTCGACAATGGGCAGGATAATCCATATCCGCTGATATTTGTGGAATGGTATCAGATAAGCGAATACGGATCGTGTGCCGGAATCGATGATTTCACCGCAATTTACGGGAATCACAGCACCGATTCATAGTGGAGGAGGCGCCGGAGCGCCTCCTGTTTAGTAGGTTTCCGATAAAAGTTCGAAGTAAGCCTGAGGGTGCTTGCAGGTTGGGCAGATTTCCGGCGCCTCCGGACCTTCATGGATATGCCCGCAATTTCGGCATATCCATCGTACGTTTCCGGATTTGGCAAATACGGTGTCGTTTTTAACCTGTTCCAACAGGGTGCGATATCTCTCTTCATGGTGCGACTCGATTTTCGCCACGCTTTCGAACAGCTTGGCGATTTCCATGAAACCCTCCTCTCGGGCGATACGCGCGAAATCCGGGTACATTGAGGACCATTCCGCATGCTCCCCTTCGGCAGCGGCGGTGAGATTTGCAAGCGTGTCGCCTGCCAATCCTCCTGCATTCTGCAAAAACAACTTGGCATGCTCTCGTTCATTTTCCGCAGTCACAAGGAATATCTCGGCGATTTGTTCATATCCCTCTTTTTTCGCCTTCGATGAGAAATAGGTGTATTTGTTTCTCGCCTGGGATTCCCCGGCGAACGCCGCCAGGAGATTGGCGAGCGTCTTTGATCCTTCAAGCTGCATGATCGTCTCCTCTTATGTTTTTTGTGATGAAAACTGAAATGGCCGACTCATGACCATCGCCGTATTCTTGAGTCAACAGCATCCATCTCTTGCTATTCGATAATGGAGCGTGTGAGAGTTATTTCTTCAGTTCCACAATCCAGATATTGCGATACGTTACCGGACATCCATGATCCTGAAGCATGATCGGCCCCTCCGCCAATATCGGACCGCCCATGCTCGCTGTCGTGGGACCACAGGTGATCTCAACGTTGTCATGCACTTTCACACCGTTCCAAATCACCGTCACTGTTGGGTATTTTACCACTTTTCCCGAATCGTCCAGTCGCGGGGCGTGGAAAAAGATGTCATAGGATTGCCATTGCAGCGGCGGCCGAGACATGTTTTTATCCGGCTCCTTGAAACCGTAGATGGACCCGCAGCTACCGCATTTATAGGTCGGATTATTATAACTGTCCAGAACTTGAATCTCATACTGACCCAGATTGTACACGCCGCTATTCCCTCTCGCCTGACTTGTCTGGTTGGGCATGTAGGGCTCCATGAACTCCAAATGGAGGTGGTAATCCTTGAACAACCGCTTGGTGATAATATTGCCTGTGCCCACGTTCACCTTAAGGTCTCCATCGGAAATCAACCATTGGCAAGGTCCTTTGGTGTTCAATTGCTCCCAAGCGTCGGTGTTTTTTCCGTTAAAAAGCACAATGGCGCCTTTCGGAGGTTTTACTTCCTTGATCGGTTTTAATTGCTGGTCCGCATTTGCGATAACGGGGATAACGCTCAGTACGCAGAGAACCCACATCCATCGGATTTTAGTGTATGCGCATACACTTTTCATATTAGTACTCCTTTCCTATGATGAGTTAATTGAAGGACAGGGTTTGGATCGGATATCGCTCATGTTACGCTTTATCCGGTCTTTACGAGGATACATGGATAGTACCGGATTCGGATTGCTTTTTCATAGCCTGTGATCCGTATCGATTATCGTTCTCTCATGGGGTAATTGCAAAATTCATAAAATGAGGCTGATATCGCTTGTTTCCCGCACGATATAATGCCTGAAATGCGAATATTGTAATTACCCGAGAGAATTTTTCAGGGCTTAGGCTCTATCCAAATATTGCAGTACTGAACCTTGCATCCATGAGCTTGGAGCACTATCGGTCCTTCGGTTTTTATCTTCATGCGTCTCCGAATTCCCGTGGGGCCATTGATTGTCTGGTTCTTTTGAATCTCCACGCCGTTTTGATAAACGGTCACAACCGGTTTTTGTATCATTTTGCCGTTGGCATCCAACCGTGCCGTCCGGAAGAAGATATCATAGCTCTGCCAAGTGTCGGGCGGCTTGCATGCATTTACCAAGGGCGCCTTTTGCCCATATATCGCACCGCAATCATTCTTTTTCGGATGTTTGATTCCGTAAGAATCCAGAACCTGTATCTCATAAAGGTTTTGAAGGATGACGCCGCTGTTTCCTCGCGCTTGTCCGTGCTTACCCGGCATGTAGGGAATATTGAATTCCACATGTAATCGAAAATCCCTGAACTCCTTGCATGTTCTTAAGTCCCCCTCCCTTGGAACCACCTCCAAGTACCCGTCTTTTAATTTCCATCTGCATGGAGTGTCATGACGTAGTTGTTCCCATTGCGAAGTGTTTGTTCCGTCAAATAAAACAATCGCGTTTCTCGGCGGACGAGATGGAAGTGAAATGGATTTGGCGAAAATACGGGAAGTGAGTATGATAAGAATAGCCATCGCAATAACCACCCGCATAGCGTTATTGATCTCATGTTTTCGATACATACGCTCCTCCTAAAGCTATGTTCCACATTCGTGATTCATTAAGAAAAGCCTGCATATTTTATCCTTATATCGAAGACCAAATATTAAGAGGAAGTGCGATTTAAAGTGTGTGCATATGGTAACCGAAATAGATTCGAATAAGGGATTTCAACATGTCAGCTTACCCCTCGTGGAGAGTCATCTCCATCTCCAACTCTTTTTTCAGCAATCGTTTCAATACCTTGCCCGTGCCCCCATGGGGAAGGGATGATCGTATAAAAACCTTGCGGGGCACCTTGAAATTCGCCAATCTTTCCCTGCAATAGGAGATGATCTCCCTGGAGGTTATTTCCGCACCTTCTTTTAATTGAATCACCGCCACGATATCCTCGCCTCGCACTTCATGGGGAATGCCTATCACCGCAGCGGCCAATATCATTGGATGCGAATACAGCACCTCCTCGATTTCCCTAGGGTAGATATTGATGCCGCCCATGATAATCATATCCTTTTTGCGATCCACTATGTAAAAATATCCGTCCGAATCGCGATATCCAAGGTCTCCGGTATGGTACCACCCATGTCGCATGGCTTCAGCTGTGGCTTTCGGCTGGTTGTGATATCCCAGCATGACATTATCGCCGCGAACAACCAGTTCCCCGATCTCTCCGTCGGGCAACTCGTGGTCGTTGTCATCCCATATTTGCATCTCCATCTCCGGCAGCGGCAAACCGATGCTGCCGGGCTTGCGCACCCCGTTTGGGGGGTTGGCGGATGTTACAGGAGAACATTCCGTTGGTCCGTCCCCTTCGATGATGATCACACCGTATTTGCTCTCCACATCACGCATCAAAGCCACGGGCATGGGCGCCCCGCCGGAGACGCAAAGCTGCAACGACGATAGCTCGTATTCTCGATCTGGGGTGTGATGAGCAATGGCGGCGTACATGGAGGGGACTCCCGGAAAGATTGTCACCTTGTACTTTTCGATCGCCTCGAACACTCGTCCCGGATGGAACATCTCAAGCATTGTGAAACTGCATCCGCAGAATATCGAGGCGTTTTGACAAACGGTTGCGGCGAAGGAGTGAAACAGCGGTAATACGCACAAAAGATTATCCTCAGGCTTGAAATAGATGACCTGGGTGAACTGGGCGCAATTTCTTATCAGGTTTCGATGAGAGAGAAGAGCCCCCTTTGGTTTTCCTTCGGTGCCGGAAGTGTAAATGCATACCGCTGCGTCATTTTCGGATAATTCCGGCATCGATATCGGTTTGTCCGAACCAACGTCCAACAACTCTTCCAAAACGGCAATTCCGGTCGGCACCGATTGCCGATCGCTAACGCAGATCATCCTAGGCGTCACGGCGAAGTCCTTCGTAGCCTCCATGGCGTTGCTCAACAATGACGGCAACGTGACCACGGCTTTGATATCGGAATCGCTCCAGATGTACTTCAATTCAGCAGGCTTCAGGAGAGGATTCGCGGGCACGCACACCCCCCCCAACGTGATGGAGGCGTAATAGCAAACCGTGAATTCCGGTATGTTTGGTAAAAGCAGGGCAATTCTGTCCCCTTTGGATATGCCGTCGGCTGCAAGGGCGGATGCGACACGGTTGACCATTCTAAAAAGTTGAAGATAGGTGTATTCGCGTGACTTTGCGTGTATCACCATGCGATTCGGGTGATTGCGCGCCCCTGTTGCCAATAGATCGTAAAGTGTCATGATTCCGTCGCCTTTCCGTTAGTTGGGATTTCAGTTGTCAACATTTGAGTGTAATACTCGCATTGGTTTGTCAAAGGACATTCAAGGCATCGCGGTCGCTGCGCCTTGCACACCTCTCTACCGTGCCGAATTAACACCATGTGAAACCTAAAAATGATGTCTTTGGGGATTAACGCTTGAAGCGTATCGTGCGCCTTCGCCTCCCCTTGCTTTTTTTCAACGAAACCCAATCTCCAAGCAACGCGGAAAATATGGGTGTCCACGGGAATGACGGGACGGTTCAGCGAGAAGCAAAGTACAATAGCGGCAGTTTTCGGTCCCACACCGGGAAGGCTCATCAAATAGGTGCGTGCCTCCTCGTCGCTCATGGCGGATAATACGGATAGGTCGTACGCCCCCTCGCGTTCCTTTATCTCTTTTAACGCTTGTTGTATTCTCGGGGCTTTGCTGTCCGCTAAACCTCCGTTGCGAATTACATCCGCCAATTGATTTACGGGTGCTTCGGCGACCTGCTCCCAATGCGGATACGTGCGTTTTAATTTGTCGAATGCACGGAGGGAATTAGAGTCTGAAGTGTGTTGCGATAGGATGCAAGCAATGAGTTCGTCCATGGGATCATGTCGAAACGCCCACTCCGCCTTGCCATGCATTTTTTCAAGTTTGGTTACCACATCGCGTATATTCAGGTTGGATTTAGTTTCGATTGTATTCATCAAATGGTTCATCCCATAGAGTTAACCAAACGAAGCGGAATAACAAACGAGCCAATGAGTCGTATGATTCCGGTACCGTTTAATTCACATTAATTATTATCAAGGTGACTGTAAAAAAAACAGGATATGAACCTGTGATCGTTGCTATCGTGCGAACGTGATACCAGAAATAAGAAGTTTACAATTATCGCTTTAAATTGGATATTCATGCTTGCAGATGAATCTGCGATGTGTTTGTACGCCCGTAGGAATACATCGTTACCAGGAGCGTTATTAATGAAAATAGATAATCTCTAATACATTATAAACAATAGGTAAATTAATTGACAGCAGGAACAAACGCCTGGCGATAACGGAACTCGCCAGGCGTTTCGCAAACAAAACAAATCAATAGGATGTTTCCATCACTTAAGCGGACTTTCTGGTTCCTTTTCTTCCCGCATCTCGCGCCTCTTCAGAAGTGAATTCGTGCGCTTTTCCTCTTTCATGGGCGACGCGACCGCCTTTTCTTCCCGCCTCACGTGCCTCTTCGGAAGAAAATCTGTGCGCTCTACCCAACTCATGCGCGGCTCTGCCGCCTTTTCTGCCTGCTTGCGCGTGGCCTTCTGAATTGCCATGCCAGCCTTTACCGGACTTGGTCGGTTTGTTCGTCTCTCTTGTCGGGATAGGCGATTGGTTTGATGGATGCATCTCGGCCATCGTTCTCTCCTTTGGTATAGTGGGGGGTAATTGAAAATTTGATTTTCATGTATTCATTTAGCCGAAGCCGCATTGAATACCGGTTTATTATACAACTACCTCCTGATGATAATATACGTCCCATATGCGGAATCTTTCTCACCCGAATAGTGTCGACAAGTTAGCAAATTTAGGGACGCGCGTCGGGTTCGATGATCCTCTTATCTATTATAACATCATTCAGTGAAGATATTGCACCTGTCAAATGCATTGTATAAATTCCAACACCTTGACAGGTCACCTCCTTATTAAGCGGATAATGCAGAGGTCTCTCCAGAACGTGCGCCAATAGATAAGCAAGGTGCGGTCTTAATTCCACCGCGCCTCCTGCGACCGTTATTTGATCCATTTTCACAAGAGACGATTCTATTATATCCATTGCATATTTAAATTGCATCGCCACTCCTTCCAAAATCGCCCCGTATATTTCCTCCGGTGTTGTGTGCAGCGTGAGCCCTATGATGGAGCCTTTCGCACCCGATCTCCAATGCGGGCTTCTTTCACCGGAAAGATAGGGTGCGAAGATCAATCCACGCTTCGCCATGCTGTTCTCCGCTATCATCCTCGTATCGACATCTTTGGGGAGTCTCAGTGTTTTTTCAGCCCATAAGATATCTGCCCCTCCATCACTGAACGCCGCTCCGTACAGTGGCGTCGAGGCGTTCAGTCGGTATCTCCATAGCTCCGCCGTTGCAGGAAAATTTTCCCCTCGCCACACGGTGCGGATGGCTCCTGAGGTTCCAATGTTGATGGCGGCCTCTCCCATGCGCACAGATCCACATCCAATGTTCGACGCAGCCCCGTCACCGATTCCGGGGCACCAAAGAGCTTCGCTCAATCCCTCGAATGACGTTGATCGAAACATGATTTTTGATTCGGTGTGGATGGGTTCGTCCGATATCATCGGCAGGGACTCTGAGGTAATACCACACAATTCGAGCATATTTTCATCCCAACACATCCCGTCCTGATCATACAGACCGGTTGCGGATGCCATGCTGTGCGAAGTGACGCAATGTCCAAGGAGTTTGAATATCAGATAATCCGCAGGGGAAAGCCACATGTGCACTTGGCGGAAAGCATCGGGGTATGTTTCTCGGAGCCAAATCAATCTTGCCGGATAGTAGCTGGAATGGATAGGGCATCCCGTGCGCCTGTGAATCTCCGAATGGCTCCACTCGGATTTTAATCCGGCTGCGACCGCTTCGGCTCGGGTGTCACCCCACGTGATGATGGGAAATACGATATTTCCTTGTCCATCCAGTCCCATGCAACTATGCCAAAAGGAGCATACTCCCACGGAAGTGACATGGTAGCTCTCGTTTGAAACGTATTTTAGAGTTTCCTTGACGCACCTTGCCACCTGTTTCAAAAGTTCGTCAGGCTCCATCACGGATTTTCCGGATGAATCCGTGATCAAAGGGGTTAACCGCGACGTGAGGCTGTTAACGATCGGGCGTCCCTCGGAATTGACGAGCATGCTCTTGATGTGAGTGGTTCCGATGTCAATCGCCAGGGTGCTTGAATCGAGAGAATATGCTCCCGCGCAGTTCATGGTGATCCCTTATAGCCTAATAGGGGAGCCATCAAGATGAATGATTCTTTCAACGCAAGGAGCGCCTGTATCAGGCTGCCCCCCACCGAGAGAAAGGATAAAATCTCCAGGCTCCACGATTGGGCGCCCATCATCCGTGTAACACGCCAATTGCCTTGGATTAAGAATGAACTCCACCTGTCTCTCCTCGCCTGGACAGAAATGGATTCGCTTGAAACCCTCCAAATGGCGAATGGGCGTTGGAAAGGAGGCTTCAGTATCTTTCACATAGAGTTGTATCACCTCGTCCCCCTCGCGATCCCCGGTGTTTTTCACCTTTGCACTCACCGTCAACGTGTCGCCAGTTTTGGGTGTTTCCGGCATGATATTGAGATCACGGTAGGAGAATTCGGAATAGCCCATCCCTTCGCCAAAGCGGTACAGAGGTTTTGCTGGCATGTATCGGTATGTGCGATTACGCATGCTGTAATCCTCGAACGGTGGAACCTGTTCCAAGGACGCATACACCGTTACCGGCAATCGTCCCGCAGGATTGTAATCCCCCCAAAGCGTTTGCGCCAGAGCGGTTCCCGCCTCCTCTCCGCCATACCAAGCGTAAAGAATAGCCTTTGCGTTCTCGGCGGCGTATGGAACCGTGACCGCGCTTCCGCTTTGCACAACCAATATCACAGACTTACCCGTTTCACAGATGGCGCGGAGGAGTTCCTCCTGGATTTTAGGCAGGCTGATGTCCATTCGGTCCCCCCCTTTATCTATCAACCCCTCCTCCCCCTCTTCGCCCTCAAGCCTTGGGGACAGACCGAGAAAAAGAAGCGTCACATCCGCCTTTTGAGCCGTCGCCAATGCGTCCGCGAAACCACTGCGATCCTCTCCAATCAACTCGCAGCCTCTGGAATAGCGCACCTCTATCTTTCCGCCCGCGCGAAGGCGTACTCCCTGCAACGGGGTGACTGCGTGAGACGGAACGCCATTGTAATTTCCCAGAAGCATCTCCGCGTTATCGGCGTTAGGTCCTATCAACGCCACGGACTTGATCTCGTCACACAGCGGAAGAATGTTGTCCTCGTTCTTCAGCAAAACGATACTTTCCAGCGCGGCTTTCAAAGCCAACTCTCGATGTTCCGGGGAATCCACTATTGACATGGGTATTTTAGAGTATGTAACCTCTTCGGGCGGATCGAACATCCCTAATTTCATCCGCGCTTCAAATAGGCGAGTCAGCGCTTGATCCAGCGTTTCCTCGTCAATTAAGCCCATCACCACGGCGTCGGACAGGGAGCAGTAGGTGCCTCCGCAGTTCAAATCACATCCTTTCCTCACAGCCAACGCCGCCGCCTCAGCCTTGGATGAGGCAATGCCATGATGCTGATAGATATCGTCAATCGCCCCGCAATCGGATACCACATATCCTTGGAAACCCCATTCCTCACGAAGAATTCTTCGGAGCAGAGTATCACTGGCGGCGCACGCTTCTCCGTTGGTTCGGTTATACGCAGGCATAACCGATGCCGCCTTCGCCTCTATTACAGTAGCTTCGAATGCCGGAAGATAGGTTTCCCGCAAATCCCGGGAGCTAACCTTTGCATCAAATCCATGTCGCTTCTTTTCAGGCCCGCTATGCACTGCGAAATGTTTGGGTGTTGCTACGAGCTTCAAATAGCGAGGATCGTCTCCTTGCAACCCCTTCACAAACGCAACCCCAAATCTTGCTGTGAGATACGGATCCTCTCCGTATGTCTCCTGACCTCTGCCCCATCGGGGGTCCCGGAAGATGTTGATATTCGGAGACCAAAAGGTGAGGCCGTGATATATATCGGAGTCACCGTTATGATTTCGCGCATATTCGTGATGCTTTGCGCGCGCTTCGTCACTAATCGCCACCGCTATCCGATTGTGAAGTTTGATGTCCCAAGTGGCGGCTAAACCGATCGCTTGCGGGAAAACGGTGGCGATTCCCGCTCGTCCCACCCCATGCAGACATTCATTCCACCAATCATAGGCTGGAACTCCCAATCGAGGAATCGAATCCGCTGAGTTAACCATCTGAGACACCTTCTCTTCAAGCGTCATTCGGCTAACAATATCCGCTGCACGCTCCTTTGGAGAAAGGGAAGGGTTTAGATAAGCGGGGTGATTTTGTTCGATGGACACTGGGTTATCCTTTCGCGCAAGTGGAATTTGATGAAACAATACATCATCTCATGAAAGGGCGCCGCCATTCCGACGCTTTCAGTTTGGAATGTAAGAGAGGGAATGGCGGAGGCATCGGGAATCAATGCTCGGCGTAATCCTGAAACAGCTCACTGATGGAACTGTCGTCGTGAATACGGTGAATGGCGTCCGCTAACAATGGCGCCACAGATATCACTTTGATCTTGGAGTTGCATTTTTCAGTTGGAAGAGGAATGGTGTCGGTGATGAGCAGTGCGCTAAGCACCGATTCCTCCACTCTCTTAATAGCGTCTCCTGAAAGCACCCCGTGGGTGCAGCAGGCTAGGACTTCCTTCGCCCCGCGATCCACCAATGCCTGCGCCCCCTGCACAATGGAGCCACCCGTGTCAATCAGATCGTCAACCATGATACATACTTTGCCGGACACATCACCGATGATCTCCATGATCTCCACTTTGTTCGCTTCCGGGCGACGCTTGGCGATGATTGCGATAGGGGTTCCAAGGTTTTCCGCCAAAGCTCGCGCACGAGGGACTCCCCCCACATCAGGTGAAACCACCACCGTATTGTTTATTTGGAGATTCAATTTTTTCATTTCATCCGCGATCAACGGACCCGCGTAAAGATGATCCACAGGGATGTCAAAGAAACCTTGAATTTGACCTGCATGCAGGTCGACGCATAACACTCTGCTAGCCCCTGCATTCGAAATAAGATTCGCAACGAGCCTGGCGGTGACGGGTTCTCTTGGTTTCACTTTCTTGTCCTGTCTGGCGTAACCGTAATAGGGCAAAACAACGGTGATACGCCGGGCGGAGGCTCGTCTGAAAGCGTCAATAAGAATGAGGAGTTCAATTAAGTTGTCATTCACTGGATGACAAGTGGGTTGAACGACAAAGACATCCAATCCTCTTACGCTCTCCTCGATCTTTACACATATTTCCCCATCGGAAAATTTGCGTGAAGTACACATGCCTAGCGGTCTGCCAAGCTCCTCCGCTATTTTTTGGGCCAAGGCGGGATTCGCATTTCCGGAAAAAAGGCGGAGATTGTTTGATTCCAGCATCAGGTGACTCCTTCTCAGATGAAACTTTATGGATGCAGGTGATTGCAAACTTGTTTTTTCAGGTGTCACGCCATGAGTGAGACAAGCGATATGCGTTTCATATCCTGAATTTTGCAATTAATTCAGATAGCATGCATTAACGAACCATTCGATTACGGCTTGTTTTTGAAATATATCTCACGACGTTTTTTCGCCCAGTCCCGCTTAACCACCGGACGGCATCTGGCTATTGCCATGGCGTCCTCTGGTATGTCCTCATTCACAGGGCTAGCTGCGGCGATGAATGCTCCCGGACCGATCGTAATGGGTGCGATCAGAGTGGAGTGCGTTCCAATGAAACAATGATCCCCTATGACTGTTCGGTGCTTCCTCACCCCGTCGTAGTTGCATGTCACCGTTCCAGCTCCGATGTTCGTCGCCTCGCCAATCTCCGAATCACCTAGATAGGTTAGATGAGATGCCGAAACGAATTCATGCAAGGTGGAATTCTTGATCTCCACGTAATCTCCCACTTTCACATTATCCATTAGTTCGCAGTTGGGGCGAATATTGGAGAAAGGACCGATTTTAACGTGATTATGGATTTTGGAACTTGACACCAGGGAGTAATGGATAAGGCATTCATCCCCGATGGAACTATCCACTATCTTCGTGTTGGGGCCGATGGTGCATTTTTCCCCCACGACACTGCATCCCAAGATCATGGATCCGGGTTCGATGACGGTGTCCTGCCCGATCTTAACGTCTTTGTCGATGAATGTTGTGGGGGGATCCACGATTGTCACGCCATCCAGCATATGCCGGCGGAGTATTCTTTCACGCAGAAGTCTGCCTGCTTCCGCCAACTCCACGCGGTTATTCACATTCATGATCTCGACGATATCATCGGTTTGTATGGTCTCCACGATATCCCCTTTGCGCACCAACACGCCGATAACATCGGTGATATAGTATTCTCCCTGATTGTTATTAGGTTGAATCTCACCCAACGCTTCAAACAGCTTTGGGGAATGAAAACAATAGATGGAAGGATTACATTCGCAAATGCTCAACTGTTCCGGTGTGCCATCTTTCTGTTCCACGATTCCGGTAATCTGCTTTTTTGAATCTCGAATGATTCTTCCGTAATTAGTTGGGTCCGGCAAAACCATGGTCACCATTGTCGCCGCCGCCCGGGATTTGCGGTGATAATCGATTAATCTGCGCAAAGTCTTACCCGTGATGAGAGGCACGTCCCCGGCTATCACAAGCACATCCCCTTTGTAATCCTTGAGTAACACTTCGGCGGAACGGGCGGCGTCGCCGGATCCTTTCTGCTCCGTTTGCAATACGTACTCCACATCCTCGCCGATTCCACTGCGAACCGCATCGGCTTGATAACCAACGATAAGCACGGTTCGATCCACTCCTGCTTCCCTGCAGGTGTCGATGACATGTCGCGATAACGGTCTGCCGCAAATTGGGTGGAGAGGCTTGGGAATATTGGAACGCATCCGAGTGGATTTACCCCCCGCTAGGATGATGGCGATGCAGGAGGCTGACGTGTTCGGATTGGGTTCGGATGATTTTGTATTATTCATGATGAAGGATGATTCCCCCGGATTTGTGATTTCAGAAGTTAATATTGAAATATGGATCGTTCATGGCATGGAAAGGTGATTGCACAATGAGCTTTTCTCCTCGATCTTGGATCGTGAAAAAGAGCGATGTTAACCTTTTTATTTCAAATTACGCAGTCACCTCGAGAGGAAAAATGTTAGTGGATGTATCCCTGCGTCTCAGACTGGGTGGATATTCACGGTCCATTTTGCTGACCCGATATGACACGCAAAAAAACATTATCCTCCTCCTAAAAGGTGAGGATAAGGCGTTCCTCCTTTAAAAGTATAGTCATTGAGGCGCGATAAGTCAAGCCTCGGTTGTTCCTGTTTCAGTTTTCATTATTAGTCACTTAAAAGGAATCGAATAAGCACATGGGCGGTCCTTGCGTCAGTTCCTCCAACGCCCTGAAACCTTTTTCGTTGTTCACAACGATCCTCCCCCCGCTTCGCAATTCCGGCGCTGTCGGAGCGCCCCAATACATTTGGGATAGCGTTTGGATATCCATCTCCACGTCGGGCGTCTCGGCGGATTTTTCAATGACGCATTCGCCGTTCTCGTATTGCGCTTGCCATACCCCGTCATTCCATGGCGCATGCACATCCCTCACCAGGAAAGTCACTCTGCCGGAGTAGCTGGGATTCGGAGTCCAGGATTGGAAAGCCACCTTCACATCCGTCACTCTGCCCATAGTCACAGGGCTAAGTTTGGTTTGAATATCCCAATGCATCCTATGCATCCAAAGGGTGTCATCGCTAGCGGCTTTGATTCTTACGTTGGGTATCTGCATCGCAAGCCTATGGAGGAGCCCCAATTGCGCTTTCATGGCTTGGGGCGTCAATGCGATAAACTCTCTTAGGGACGTGGTGTCACCGTCTTCGTGCCGATAGACTAGGTAGCCTCCCGGTTGTGTTTCATCTTCGAGGATATAGCTGTAAGTGTATTTGTTATCCCTGCTTTGCAGCACGCTTTTCCACATTCTGTCATCACGCTGCACCATTCCCCTGTAACGCTTTGAGAATTGCTCGTAGATATTGCGGATCGCCGGAAAATCCTCTTCGGATGCGGCGCGAACCATTACCGTATCAGGGGCGATTTGAAGTACGGATGTGGGGATGGTGTATTCCTTTTTCACTCCAACCCATTCCCAACCGAACTGACGATAATAATCCCAACTGAAGGGAAACAAGGCTGAGACGTATTGCCCGTTTTCCCGCATCGTCTCTAGGGAACGGATCAGAAGCGTCTTTGCGTATCCCCGTCCGCGATCAGCGGGCAGACATGCCACTCCCGCAATCCCTCCCATCGGGGCGACAACCTTGTCACCCAGATAGACCTGATAATGTTCTATGGTGACTGCGGAGCGAAGTTTCCCTCCGTCCCACGCGCCCCAGATAGTCGCTTGAGGCCAGTCCGAGGGTTCCCCGATGCCCTCTTTCGATCCCCGTTGGAACGCCTGAGCCATCAAATACGTGAATTGATGCAAGTCCTCCAATTCAACTCTTCTGATTTCAATCATTTTCTTCAAACCTCGGGAATGATGATTTTAGGTGATGCCAAAGGTTTTTGCGTTTTAACGGCTGATAAATATGAGATCGCCTCCCCGGAGTGCGGATGGGATTGCGCCCGACTTTGGAGAGGCGTCAAACGATATACCGATCGCACCGATCCTTCGGTTAAAGGTTGGTATCCGGTGTTCGACTATCGCTGGATAGGTTCGTTATCTCTTTATTTTGGCAATCAGCGGAGCGATGGCTTTATCCAACTCCTCATCCGAGTTGCCTGGGTTGAAATTGGAGAAGAGATGCCACTTTTCGACGTGCTCCGTGCTCTCTCCGGGTTCCAATGTCACCATGGGTGCGAGCGTCTCCACCTCCATGAAGCTCCTCATGGTGAAGGTTTCATTATTGCACCCGTAATCCGCGTATTCGGCTCCGTCAACGTAGGCAAACTGTTTGATGAATAGATCGCATTTGCGAGCGTATCCCGCCCACCCCTGTTTGTTCATGATGCCCGCTTTCTGGGGGTTCTGTTTATTGTCGTCCGTGCTGAGGCAGATGTATTTTTTCCCAAGCTTCCAACGACTGTCGCTGAGATCGGTGTAATGCCAAAGCACGAAGGACCTCGCAGGCAGGAGGTAATCCGAATGCGCCTTGAATGGCTCATGCGGGAAAATCGCCGTGCCCCCGCCATTCATGATGGTGAGCCCCCACGCCGCAAGTTTAACGCCCCACTGTCCTTTGTTCGTCAACTTCATGTGTACGGTCACACCGGTGCCGGAGCTGTCCAGGGTGACCGTCATCTCCTTTTTGATGCCTGTCTGCGCTTCCGTCTCCGGAGAGAGGCGAATGCTGTTGTCATTAAGTATCTCAAAGGGGATTGGGGTGTTGTCGGGCACATAAGTGCGTGGTTTTACTTCCGGTGCATGCCAGAGCCTATGACCACCGTAAGGGTGCCACACACCGAACTCGGTGGTGTCGCCTCCCTCGTGCAACTCCGCCAGGATATTGTCTCCGCCTGGAAATGCGTATCGTATGATTCTCGGTCCGATATCCGTGGTGACGATCACCTCCGCATCTCCGTTGCTCATTTTATAACAATTGGGTTGGTTGAAAAAGTTGATTTTTTCCATATGCTCTCTCCGAGAAGTGCACCCCGATCATTCCGGGATGTAGGATTAAAATAGATACCCTTTCATGTTACCTTCTGAACGAAGAGAATGAATGCGCAAATGGGATTCAAAAAAATGCGTGGCGATTATGGATATCTATACTTTATCTCAGCAATTTGCCTCAGGTTTTTCCTATTTCTGCTTCGATCCGGGCATGTTTCTTCGTCGATCATGTTTCGGATCGTTCGATCTCCCAATCCTCTGATATTTACTTTTTGCTGATTAATAAACCGTCTAATTTTGAAGCATGGATTGTTAAATAAGCTAACAACTGACGCCTATCGATCGATATCCTGGATCAGGACATCCTTTGCCATTCGCGTATGAAAAGCGCCGCGATCGAATACGGCTCGTATGGCGGCGCTTCCATGGTTCCATTTTCCTATGGATGTCCGACCGGCGCGAATTCAATTGGCAACGAAACCTCCTGCAATATCCCCTTTTGAACCGTCACAGGTGCGCTTCCGGACCATATCCCGCCGCTCGTCGCCAGATAGGCCTTCATCTTGTAGTTCTCCGGTGCATGATAGCAGGCGGAAAATGCATATCTTCCGTCCCCCTGCCAAACGCTTGCCCCCTGGCTGGCGACCCGCCCCTGCGAGTTCAGCACTTGTACGGGAACGCTCATCGGGCCGCTTGCTCTCGCCGTGAGAACGGGAGTTGGATCGCGTCCGGTGAGCGAGGTTATAATATCCTGCAACTTCATATACGCCGTGGGACTTGTGTAGCGGCGAGACTCGGGGCGGTGGGAAGCGATGGGGGTCTGCACGACGGCGAGCCTCGCCCCGCAAATCAGAAGAATGGTCTCGAAGACGGCAAGCCCAAATCGGCGAGCGCATCCATTCCTGTAAAATCGCGTCATTGTCTTTCTTCTCTCGTAAGGTTGGACTTTTTCATTGATTTCTCGATAGGAAAAAACAAAAGCCGAGTTTATGTTCTCGCTTGCGCGGGAACATAAATCGACCCATTTCGCAATGACGCGATCTCGAGAGGAGGGCGTGAGGAAAGGGCGGGCATCGCTTTACGCCCCCTCCTGTGAAGGTGGGTACGGGAAGGATATTACGACATCAAAGCTCGATATGCTGGTATGGGTTATCATCACTTGACCTTCTTGAGCAAGCAATCATTGCAATACGAATTGTAAAAAACTATTTTTGGCTTGTCAAGCGACATTTCAAATGCATACCAGTATTGAAAACCTGAAACCATTACTGGAAACCGCTTTCTTGCTTGAATAACTTTTCATCTGGAACGATGTTACTATCATCATTTCAATATATGTCGGCATGATGACCAACGACGATTTGAGAAAAAGGATCCATCACCTGAAACCACTGAAACCATCGGCGCAAAATCGGTGGATATGTCATACTATTGCATACAGGGGGAAGAGGTTAATCGGCGATGGATGAAGAGGGAATGGAACGCAAATCCGCGGAACAGGTTCCGATATCGGAGCCGAACCCTGAGACCAAAAGGAGATACGTTAACAAATTGCTGGTGATTTGGATCATACTCTTCGCCACCCTCTGCGTTGCTGCGGGGGAGACGATGCTCAGCGCCGGGATGAAGGAGGTGCATCATGCAAATGCGCACGATGCCGGTTATATCCTGGTTACGATCACAAATTGGAAGGTTTTATGCGGCACGTCGTTGATGGCGTGTTATTTCGGGCTGTATGCATTATGTCTCTCCATGGCTGATATCAGCTTCGTTCTGCCCTTCACTGCGCTTAGCTATCTCCTAGTGGCGATATTCGCCCAGTACTTCCTTCACGAGCATGTCACCCTCACACGCTGGATCGGAGCTTTTATCATCGTTTTGGGTGTTATCGTGGTCGGATTGGGTGAAAAACATTGATTTATACGGTCCGTTTGGCAATTCAAGTCGCCCTTGGCGGCGCGATGATGGGCTCCATTGTCTACTTTACGCTTTGCGTGATAGGATCCCGCAAATGGCTGCGAGATTGCGAGAGTTTTTCATCCAAGGAGGATTTCTCTCCACCCGTATCGATATTGAAGCCTCTTCGTGGCGAAGATCCTCTGCAATATGAGAATTTTCAATCCTTTCTCTCGCAAGACTATCCCTCGTATCAACTGGTTTTCGGGGCGATGGATTCGGAGGACAAAGGGTTGGATACCGCCCGTCGTCTTCTGGATGAAAACCCCGGCAGCGATATCTCCATCGTTAGCGGCGCCGCTCCTATCGGGATGAATTATAAGATTTGCAGTCTGATTGAGATGATGAAATTCACTCGCCACGACCTTTTGGTTCTTGCGGATAGCGATATGCACGTGGAGTCGGATTACCTTCGGAGAATCATCGCACCGTTCAAAAGTCCCAAGGTCGGGCTGGTCACCTGTCTCTATCGCGGATACCATCCCCAAGGCATCGCCTCGATTTTGGAGGGTATGGGAATTGGGGCGAGTTTCGCCCCCAGTGTTTTTGCGGCTTATCTGCTTGAGGGGATAAGTTTCGCATTCGGATCCACCATCGTGATACGCCGGGATGTTCTGGAGGAGATCGGGGGATTGGAGTGTATCGTCAATGCTTTGGCGGACGATTATCTTCTGGGAAATAAGGTGAAAAAAGCGGGATATGACGTCGCGCTCTCCGATTATGTGGTGGATGACGCACTGGGAAGGGAAAGCTTCGCGGATATGTGGGGCAGAAGGCTGCGATGGGCGCGCACCATGAAAGCGATGCGAACGGTAGGATGGGCGGGTTCTGGAATCACGCATGGCGTTCCGCTTGCCATCCTCTTCCTGATCGTCAACGGGTTCCATTCTCTCGGCTGGACGGTGGCGCTTTTGATGCTGCTCTATCGATATTTAACCGCTTTTTATGTAGCGACAAATGCGACATCGGACTATAATATTATAAGATATTGGTACATGCTGCCGATCAGCGACTGCCTTGATTTCTCTCTCTGGATTGCCAGCTTCCTAGGCAACACCGTGGAGTGGAGAGGGATCAGGATGAATGTGACGCCTGGTGGCGAATTGACCAACCAAGGAAAATCCGCGCGAGGAAGATCATGGCGTTAACCACTACGATCCAGGAGATACCGGAACTCGGGGAGCGAGGTCCCGGACTTGGGGGGGGCGATTATATCGTCATCGTCTTCAACAATGAACATAACACCTATTCCGAGGTTATCGGAATCCTGATGCGTGCCACCGGCTGTTCTCTTGAAGAGGCACAAATGGAGACATGGGAGATAGATCACCTTGGAAAGTCCGTGGTGCACCACTCCAGTCAGGAGGAGTGCGAGAATGTTGCGGTGATTATTCGCACGATCGGAATCCAAGTGGATGTGAGAGAGGATTAATTGTCAGCCTTCTTGGATTCAAGTATGGATAAGGCTCGTTGAAGCAGAATCTCCGTGATCTGGGGTGCGGAGCCCAGATAATCGCTCATGACGATGCGAAGACGAGGGTGTTTTATTTTCGCCTCTTTTAAAATCCGAGGGAGATCGTTCGCAACGTGGTTCCCCGCATGAAGAAAGCACGGAGTCACCACAATTTCCCCGGCACCCCCGGCAACGCAGTTTTCAATGGCGGTGGGAATATCCGGTTCATTGCAATCCAAGTAACCGATCGTCACGATATCCCATTTCCCTCTCGCCCGCAAATCCTCCGCGATTCTCTCAATCGGGCGATTCGCCGTTGGTCTCGGGCTGCCATGAGCCAGGAGCAGCAGGGCGGATTTCATACGGCTGGTCTCTCCTCGTCTTTTACACCCTCTCTGACGGGGCATCCCTTCACCCCATACAGAGGGCATAGAGGATCCCCTTTGCACGCCATCCGGGCTTTTTCCGTCAATTGGTTCCAGTCATCGATATCCACTGCTGAGGAGGTCAGATCGCTCACGGCGTCCGCAAGCCTTTCATCATAGCCGATCGGATCCGCGATGGTGATCGTTATATTCGGATGTCTCTCCTCCACCTTGCGGAGCGCTTCGGGGAGGTCGCGTGTAACGAACCTTCCGGGTACCAAAAAGAAGGGGACGACGATAATGTGGGTGCAACCCGCCTGCAGATGATTTTCCACCGCTTCCGAAATGGTGGGGCTGTTATAGTTCAGAAACCCGACTTCAACATGGCGAAAAAGCTGTTTAACGCGGATGCGATCGGCGTGCAGGTAAAGCGTGGAATCCGCTCCGCAAAGAAGGGAGCCGTGAGAAAAGAGTATTAAACCGGTGTGGCTCATTGAGATATGTTATTCCCAGTTTCTCCTGGCAGCTTTTCTGCGCCTCCAGGTTCTCTCCTTCTTGTATAGCCAAAGGTATGTGCCGTCGGCGTTGCCGGTTCTCCGATCATTCGCCGCGAAACGCCGCAGTATCCTAGGGAGCGTACTGCGTGTGCGATGAACTCTGCGCGGAGCGCGGGGATTGATCATGATCTTGATTATTTCGTAGTACATTCGGCCGCGTGAAATGCAACCTCGAATTATGCCAAGCTTCTCCTCTTTCATTGGGTGGGTCACGCCCGGCAAAAGAACGATTTCGGTCGGCACTCGGTAGTGGTGGCAGAAGCGCGTGATCGCCATCTCGACGCCATATCGCGATTTGCCAAGATACGGTATCTGTTCGAATATCTCTCGCCTGATCGCCCTTTGCCCGGAGATGCTAGGCACGAGTTTCTGCGACCAGTCCGTCAGTTTGCGACCCCCGCGAAACATACCCACCGCCATCTTCACCTTGCCTATTTTCACCGGAGCCACAAGGCTTTCCACATGCTCCGGATTCAATCCTATCAAATCCGCGTCAAGGAACAGCAGTACATCCGCGTTTGTGGCGGCTACGCCCGCCATCATCGCACCACCTTTGCCTTTATTGAACTCAAGATTGATCAGTTTTACTCCTGATATGGATTTGACCACTTTGGCGGTGTCATCCGTGGATCCGTCATTCACCACAAGGATTTCATCCACCGAAAATGATTTCTTAACGGTGCGTATTACATCCCGTACACGAGCCGCTTCGTTATAGGCGGGCAATATCGCGGCGATTTTCACTATCGGTGATCTCCCTTATACTTTATTCGCACTTAATGTCCATATGGGTAGTCGTGCGTTTCAATGATTTTTTCCGCTCTGGCTATGCGATCCTTGGTGAGAGGATGGTCCCGTAAAAACTCCGGTGTGTTCCCGCTCTTATTCAACTCCTCCAGCTTTTTGAAGAACCAAATCATACCCTGAGGGTCATATCCCGCTTTGTAAGCGTAGGACAACCCTCTTTTATCTGCTTCGTATTCATCAGCCCTGCTATATTGCAAATTAAGCAGATTTGCGCCAAGCCCCGCTATCTGCTGCGCTGCGTTGCCTTTTACCAGAATAGCGATGGCTGCGTTGGTTTGTATCTGTTCACTGATCTTTTTCGCGGAGTGACGAGCGTTGATATGCCCCAGCTCATGCCCTATAATGCATGCAAGCGCGTCGTCGTTGTTCCCCACAACCTTGAGCAATCCTTTGAAAACGTAAACGGGACCGCCCGGCAAGGACTCTGCGTTGATAACATTGCTGTCGAGAACGTGGAAACTGTACGGCACGCCGGGGCGTTTGTTTATGTGCTCCAACAGACGCATGCCAATTCTCTTCACCCTTAACGCTTCGGGAGAAGTGTCATCCACCTTGTACTGCTTCGCAATGTCGGCCGCCGCCTGGCGTCCGATTTGCACTTCTTGCTGCGTGCTCAGAAAATCTGCGTTTTTGCAACCGGATAGGAATGCAAAGCTCAATAGAGCCAGCGCTGGCAATACCTTCCATCCAATTCGGTACATTCTTGCCATTGTTTTCATGCGAGCACCTCCGTCTTTTCCGCAATGGCGAAAATAAATATGCAGAATTATTTTACCACACTCGGTTTGTTTGGCTTAAGCTGGCTGGCAAGCTGACCATTCAACTCCTTCAATCGCAGCTTCAACCAATCCAAGGCGGGCCCCGCACTCTTGCCGGCGTATTGCATCGCTTCGTCAAGGTGATCCGCCGCGATGTCCAGATTTCGCTTCGCCTGTGCTATATTGGTGTTTTGCAGTTCGGTTTGCGCTTGATTCAACGCGCTTCGCGCAGCCTTGATGGCGATGTCCGGCGTGATCTCAGAAGGTTTGTTGGTCTTCGTCTCCTCCACGTTTAATCTCGCCTGCAAAACGTTGATCTGTTGCTGCAGTCGGTTGATTCGAGAGTTGTTCCATTCCTGAAGGAGGATCACAGCCAACAAAAGAATTGCAATCAGCACTTTCATTCAGGGCTTTCTCCTTCCTCGATGTTCCGCGAATGTTTTCGCCTTGTGTTCCACGTATCGCTCCAAACGGTTCAGTCGCAGCATCAATCCGCTACGGAAGCTTTGAGGGCGGCTTATCAGCAACCTGTGATTGAATCTTTCGAGGGGGGACCAACGATACTTATACGGTTCGTCCCCGCGCAGGAAGTCGAACTCCTCGCAGCCCTCGCTGATCGCGTTGCGGATAGCGTGCGCGGTAAGAATGGTGCCGAGGCTGTATTTGGCAAGCCTCGGTTCGAACCCTCCAAGGTAATAATAGTATTTCAATCCGTAGTGAAAGCAATACAACGCCGCCACTGTTTCGCCATCCACGCGTAACCGGTGAAGGCGAAGCCATCCCGCATCATGACATCTCTTCGCCACGAGCCTGTGGAACGATTGTATCGCACCACCGCCGAGCACCCCCGGAAGCATGCGCGCCTTCCATCTTCGCTGATGCAGATTAAATAGTTCCGCCAGCCCCTCATCCAGTTCGTTCGCCTCCACCATGTGAAATTCGCAATTCTCATAGGTGCGGGGAAGCAATCGCTCGTAATAAGAGATATTCGATCGCATCTTTTTGCCAAGCGTCTTCGTGTAATTCTCCCATGTGGGTGGTAAGGAAAGATAAGGACACGGTTCCTGCCGTATTCTCACTGCCGCGTTAGGCGGGGAGGATTGCGTACCCTCTTCCAGAAGACTGGAGCATGGACGAAGCTGCTGCAGATCAGCGAGATCGAACCTTTTCGAGTGGAGAAGATGATCCGTGATCACGCGGACGGATTCCGCCTCCTCGCCCCGTCGGATGATGAGATCAAGAAAATCGGAAATTCCGGTTCCAAGAAAAGCCAAACGGCGCAATGGCGTTCCAAGATGTCTGCTGATATAAAAGGGAGCCAGCGCAACCAACTCCCCTTCGGATCGCACCGCGATTAAATAGAGGCTTTTCCCCTTGTGAAAGATGCGCCACCACGCTTCGTTCCATTCCCACGTCTGATAGAGTGTCGCGGTGGGGCACTCCTCAACCAAGCGAGTCCATTCCTCTTTAAGTTTTTCAATCGTGTCGGCTTGGTGGTGGACGGTTATATCATAGTGTGTGCGGTTCATACCGCCATTATAACCCAAAGAACGGAAAAAAGAAAAATAAGACGCCCTGCGCGGGCGTCTTAAGGAATGGATCACTGCCAATCGTTGGAGTTGGAATTAGTCTGCTTCGCTTTTAATCCGGTCTCCCCGTCCAGTCCATTCTTGAACCACTGGTCGGAAGGCATGATAACGTAGCTGGGGGTTTTCCCGGGCGCGGGCGCCTTTTTCGCCGCCGCCTTCGCTTTCGCTTCCGCCTTGCGCGCCGCGAGCGCCTCCTTCTTCATGTCCGCCATCTCCTGCTTGGTAGGGCCCTCGGCGGGTTTGCCGGTAGTTTGAGATGCTTGTTGTTGCTGCTGTTGCTTGGGAGGGTTCGTGGACATGCGAATTACCGAGGATATGATGTATAACAACACGCCCAACACCATTAGTATTCCCAGCAGAAAACCTTTGGACATCCTATTTTTTCCTCCTCGATGCCTACTCTTTCGAAGCGTCGAATATTAATAAGTTCATCCTGTGTTCGCATGATAGTAAACACCAGGCAAGTATGGATACGGAATAATAACGCATGTGCGTTTCAGGAGTCAAGCGCCTCCTCCTCACCCGCATCGCAGGAACGTCGCTTCATCCAGATGAGGAGCATCTGCAAGTCGGCGGGAGTGACCCCCGGAATGCGCGACGCCTGCCCGATGCTTATCGGCTTGACGCGCGTGAGTTGTTCTCGTCCCTCCATCGAGATAGTGCGTATGCTTTTGTATTCCATCTCCTGCGGAATTAAAATGCTCTCCATCTTGCTGAAATCCTGGATTTGCGCCTTTTGACGATCAATGTACCCTTCGTACTTGGTTTGAATCTCCACTTGATCCGCCACATCCCGCGGGATCGGAGCATCCGCCGGGAAGTGGTCGCGGATCCACTGGTAATTGATATCCGGTCGCCTCAAAATCTCCCGCAGACTCACTTTCGTGCCCACTGGGTCCGTTCCTGCGCCTCGCAGTATCGCATTGTCTCGCGGGGTGAGGAAGGTGTTCGCCAATCTGTCCATTTCGCTTTCAATCGCATCCCGTTTGAGGGTGAAGATGCTCCAGCGCTCTTCGCTCGCCAATCCGAGTTTATGCGCGAGCGGGGTGAGGCGCATATCCGCGTTGTCATGGCGAAGCGATAACCTGTATTCCGCCCTCGATGTGAGCATGCGGTATGGGTCCTGAACCCCTTTGGTCACGAGATCATCGATCATTACACCGGTGTAGCTGTCCTTGCGGTTGAACGTGACGGGTTCCTCCCCACCCGCAAGCAACGCGGCATTCACCCCCGCCACCAGTCCCTGCGCTCCCGCTTCCTCATAGCCCGAGGTTCCATTGATCTGTCCCGCGAGGAAGAGCCCCTCCGCCAATTTGCTCTCCAGTGTGAGATGCAATAGGTCGGGGTAAGCCATGTCGTACTCCACCGCATATCCGGCGCGGAACATGCGCACATTCTCCAACCCCGGAAGGCTATGGAGGAACGCGATCTGGACATCCTCCGGCAGACTTGTGCTCATTCCTTGCACGTAGAGCCAGTCGGAATCCCACTCCTCCTGCTCCAGAAACACAGGGTGCGAATCCTTTGAGGCGAACCGCACGATCTTGTCCTCTATGCTGGGGCAGTAACGCGGTCCCACCCCCTTGATGCGCCCACCGTACAGCGCCGAGAGGTGCAGGTTCTCCTTGATGATGCGATGTGTCTCCAGAGTGGTGTGCGTGTACCAGCAGGGCAGCAACGGCTTTGGAGGGTTCAGTTTCTCGTGGATAAACGAGAACGGGGGGCAGTCCTCGGAGGGTATCGGCTCCACGCGATCCCAGTTTATTGTCTTCTTGTCCACGCGAGGGGTGGTGCCGGTCTTGAACCGTCCAAGTCGGATTCCCAAATCCGCGAGGGAATGGGAGAGCCCCTCCGCCGCAACCTCGCCGTGCCTCCCACCGACGGTTCGCTTTTCGCCGCAATGCATCAATCCGTTCAGGAAGGTGCCGGTTGTGACGACAACCGCCTTGGAATGAAATATCCTTCCATCCCCGAGGCGGATTCCCTTGACCCGTTTTCGTGCCGCGTCCGTCGATAGAATCTCCTCGGCGGAGCCCTGAAGGAGCGTGAGATTCTCCTGATTTTCGACCACCTCGCGCATTCTGAGCGGATATAGTGTCTTGTCGGCGTGCGCTCGGAGGGTTTGGATCGCGGGACCCTTGCCGGTTCCGACGAATCGGATGTGGGTGAGAGTTAAATCCGTGGTGACGCCCATTTCGCCCGCCAGCGCGTCGATCTCCCGTGCGAGGTGCCCCTTGGCGGGGCCTCCTATGGAGCAGTTGCACGGCATGTGCGAAATGCGATCCGTATTGAGAGTGACCAGGAGCGTCTTACGACCCATTCTTGCGGACGCGAGAGCCGCCTCACAACCCGCATGCCCTGCCCCGATCACGATGACATCATAGTTCGATTCGTTCATGTGCACTATTATATCATAGGAGGGCGCATGAAGCCCGCCATCCGCCCCGCAAACGGATTTCACTTCCGCATTGAAGCCGATCGCGATGGACAATGAGCCTTTTATGGACGCATTTGGCGTCAATGGTTCCAACCATCTCCGTAATACCCACCGCGACGCTCCTGAATCGCGACGCCAACCTTTTTGTTTTCAAAGGATTTTTGCATATGCTGGGGATGTGTTTTGCGCGTAAAAAGGGATATCATTGGTACAGGGAGTTATTATTTGCGAAGGGGGACCGGGGAATGGCTGTGAACGGTTCATTGAGGGGGCTGCGGGCTATCGTACGGGATCTCAATGCGGCGCACCCCAATCGTCGGGAGTTTATGCGGCTGACGCTTGCCGCGTTGCTGGGGTTTGCGGGACGCGATCCTGCGGTCGGAATGGCATCCAATGCGAGGGAGATGTGGGTTTTGCCACGGGAATCGCTTTCGCTTGCGGATCAAGTCGTTTCCGTCACCCTGCAGGGACTTGTTAACAGGCGGGCACCCCGGATTTGGATGCGGGAGGGGAGCGCGTATCAGACGGTTCTGGATCAATTGGAGCGGGAAGGGGTTCGCATCCGCCCCGTGAACACCGCGAAGGAGCTTCTGAGCCGATTTCGGAGCCATGCGAAGGGGGCGATTCTCTGTCGAATCAACACGCCGAGCCTTAACGCCGCCACTTCGTTATGCGGATTGCGCGAGGCGGTCGCGCTGGACGAGAGCCTAGCGCCCCTTGCTGAGGAGTTGCACCTGCCCGTTTTGATGGATGTTCGGGGTTGGGACGACCGGAAAGTTTTCAACGAGTATCGCGATCGGCTTGGGCGCGGCGTGACGGTGCAGCAGACCCCCGAGGGCGCACGAATCGGCTGTGTTCGGGATTTCGCTGTGGCGCACAACGCCTTCACTTATTTCACCACCGATGAGCAATTCTGCACGGAGGTGGTGAAGGCGTTCGGTCCGAATACGTCGGAATACGGGTCGGGCGCTCTCCCCTCCGGGCTTGGGGAGTACCCGTGGTTCTGCGCACTGAGTCGCGGAAACGGCTCCGGAGTGGCGACCGACTGGAGTTCGAACCTCTCCGCGCTGGAAAAACTCCCGGCGAAGCGGCTGATTCGCCCTAGGGGTCCGGAGGTTTCGCGGGAGGACCATGTGCGGTATGTCGCGTTCGTGATGACCGACGGCGACAACGTCCAATGGTTATGCGGCGGTTTTGTCGGGGATGCGCGGTTTTGGTCAAGCCCGTTGCGCGGTCAATTCCCCTTCACCTGGGGGCTCTCCCCCATGCTTGCAGTGGTGGCGCCAAGGGTGCTGGAATACCTATACGCCACCGCCAGGAAGGAGGAGGGGTTCATCACCGGTCCGGGCGAGCCTGGATGCAGCTTTCTTCATCTTCAACCGGACCCGCGATCCCTTGCGCGGTACTCGGAGCCCAAACTGCGCAAGGCGGATATGCCTGTGCTGAGCGTGATTAACACGAACGAGGGCGACTTGGCGGAGGCCGCCCCGTTGATGGATATTCCCTTTGCGGAGGGGGTTCTCTATCAGGATTACTCTCCCTACAATCGTCATGGGGGGAAGGATTACTGGCGCCGAGGCAAACCGTGCGTCAGTTTCAAGTTCATGCTTTGGGAGGGGAACGGCGAGGGCGACATGAACCCGCAGGAACTCGCGCAAGCCATCGGGGGCATGCCGACGGATCCGTTTCGTGATGAATACAGCTACGCCCTCGTGGCGGTGCATGCGTGGTCGTGGGCGGAGATGGGCGGCCCCCTTGAGGCGGTGCGTAGAACCATCGCCCAGCTTCCCTCGAACACCCGTGTGATCACGGCGGACCAGATGGTTGGGTTGATGAGAAGGAATTTGGGGGGGCAAGGAGGTGAATTGCGGTAGGCGCATCTCGTTGATGCAAGCACGCGCATTTCAAGAGAACAAAACGAGCTATATGGATCCGCCGAATTGCGAGGGCGTGGAATCGTATGTCGCGTGCATCGACAAGTGAATCCCGCCCAAATGAAATTCTATTATTCCATGTAACGAGTCAAATTTAACCTAAAGTTTAAGCTATCCTCATCCGATAATGAGCACGAATGTAAAGCATAACGGCGATTCGAATAGATTTGAAATAAAGGATGCAAATATGGGTGAGCCGACAGTTAAATATCATTTGGAAAAATATGACATTATTTTGCCATTGAATCATGCATTACCTGCCATCAGGAACATATATCCATTATATAGTTCGAATGTGGGAAGAATTGCCAAAGAGGTGAATAAAAAATATTCTGAATTGCATATAATAGACATTGGCGCAAATGTCGGTGATTCTGCAGTAATTATACGTTCCTATTGTTCATCCCCTATATTATGTATTGAGGGATGTAGCGAGTATATTAATTTTTTGAAAGATAATACCAGTCAATTTACGAACATAGATATCGAAGAGAGTTATGTAGGAAACACGACGTCGCAAGATACGTATGCTGAAATAGTTGAAAAGGGTACAGCCAGAATAACAAAATCGAATAAAAATAAAATTACAAATTTAATATCGTTTGATGCGATTTTTACAAAATACCCAGAATTCAAGCATTCGAAGCTATGGAAAATTGATACGGATGGACATGACACTTCATTAATCCAACAAGGATTATCATCGTTAAGGAATTTTTATCCCGTTATACATTTCGAGTACGATCCATATTTTCTCAAGCTATCCGGAAATATCGATATCGAAATATTTGAGATACTTCGCGGGTATGGTTATCGAAATGCCTTGTTTTATGACAATAATGGTGATTATTTCGCAATGGTTGATATATGTAATGATGCAATGCTGGAAGATTTGCATCAATATCAAGTTGGTCGAAAGAGTGATAAATATTGGGATATATGTGTTTTTCATGAAGAGGATACGGATATCTGCTCATCCTTGCGAAAAAGTGAAATAGAGTTGTTCAAG
This sequence comes from Chthonomonadales bacterium, assembly GCA_027459625.1. GTDB lineage: Bacteria > Armatimonadota > Chthonomonadetes > Chthonomonadales > CAJBBX01 > DTKV01. The sequence continues at coordinate 515 of DAIDHP010000011.1, read as the reverse complement.
AAGGTACGATCGGATAATATCAACAAGGTTCTCTGGGTGCGTACAGATGCCATTGGCGATAATTTATTGGCTTCGACGGAATTGGAGCATCTACGAAAATATTACGGTGATGCGGAAATAACAGTATTATGTCAGGATCGGGCGGAAGATATTTATACATTATGTCCTTATGTGAATCGTATTATAACATTTAATAGATATGAAGCAATAAATAATGAGGAATATCGAAAAAACATACTTGCACAATTAAAGGTACTAAAGCCAGATATCTCACTTAACTCAGTTTATTCACGAGAACCTTTAACTGACTATTTTACCATAGAATGTGGTGCAAAAGAGAGAATATGCATAGATTGTAACTTAATAAACATAACGAATGAACTAAGAGAGAAGCATAATAAGTTTTATTTTCGCATTATCCCAAGTGATTCAAAAAATGGCTCTATGGGGAAGTTTGTGGACTGAGATCAAGCTTTCCCAGAAAAAACAAGACTGCGACCCTGAAATTATCGAAT
>DAIDHP010000010.1 GCA_027459625.1 Chthonomonadales bacterium | reverse complement strand
TACTGCGGTGGCTTCAAATCCCTTATCCGCTTCCCGTTCGCCTCCACTATGTTCGCCTCATACTTCTCATATCCGGTGATTCCCACGCTTTCCCAATCGTCAATCACGTGTTGAGAAACTATGAGGATTGATCCCTCCCCGGAACCCAGAATATCCGGATATTTACTTCCGCCTTCGACGGCCAGGTTAATGGAATGCTTCGGGTATCCCACATACATTCCCGCCCTGCATTTCGGGCATCGCTTGGAAAACTCCTCCGGTGTTGGCATCATGGACCATGCCCAGGTATATCCTCTTGTGCAAAATGAGTTGTGACCGAATTCGTAAAAAATCATTTGTATTTTCCCTCTTTCTATTTATAGAGTCCCGTATTGTTCAGTTTCAGCAATTTATTCAGAATATCGTCTTTGCTTGCGTTTTTATTAGCTATGAAAAAAACCGTCCATTCCGTATTGTATTTATAACTGAATGACAAGTGCCTCTCCGCTTTGACCCACAATCCGTATTCAGAGTCATTCACGTCCAAACCCGCTTTGGCGAAATCTTTACGAAATTTCCATGGCAACATATGATACGCATGATATCCCTCATCCGGCGGTTCGCCCATATTCCTTCTTAACAGGGTACGATCGGTTGGGGGATCAATGCGTTCGTTTTCATTATCATGAACCGGCTCTCCGGTAATCGGGCATAATTTCTCCTCATTCGCAGCATCCGCTGCGGCGATAGGATCATCCGCTTCACTTGCCGGTGCCTCATCTATCGATAGGAACGATCCCATCCCCATGGTGCCTATGATGAAATCGGTATCCGCATCCTTCGCATCCTCGTCGTCTTTTATTGGTAGAAGCTTATTCTCACCCAACTTGTCATAAAGAGGAACATGGAAACTTTCCAATATGCCCCAGACATCCTGCCATGGTCCTATATCAAGGAATGTGTCAATACCTTTCCTGAGTAATTCCTTGAAGTAATCCTTTGTGAACTCCGTCGTACCATCAGGTTCCCAATAATTTACAGGGTCCCCGCCGCAATATGCGTATAGGTTTATCCCGCCGGCGAAGCCTATGGGATCCCTGCTTACAAACCTCCCCAGACCGGGCGCATAATACCGCGCCTGCATTAAGACCAGACCGTTCTCGGCGTCGGTGTAACACCCCGCCTGGCCTTGCCACCCGAAGGGGGTGGAGGGCAGCGGCGTCCCGATGGGAGTCCCGTAAGCCGTGTACGCCAACGAAGCGATTATATTGCAAAGTGCGCTTTGTCATTTCTTTTCTCCCGACAAAAAGATGAAAACCGATTACTTTGGCAATATTTCGTTTTTTGTATGACAGACGGTTTGGGTACGAGGAGCCGCAGGGATGTCACTCCCGCGATTAAATGGATGAGCCGCAACCGGCGACACTCGGTTCGCTCAGGGTCCGTATGATTTCAGAGGTGCAAAAAAAATATTCCCGATCTCATTCTCAGGAATTCAAACACTGTCAAACTTTCCAGGATTATAATAATCATACATGAAAGTTGTCAAGCATTTTTTTTCAGATGTGTTGCAGTTTGAGATTGGCATCATCATGTATTTATTATTCGATTCTTTTTAAACAAATGCAAGCTCTCGCCATTTTTAGTTACCAGTTTCCAAGTGCTGGTAATTCAACATGCTGCGTTCTTGGCGGTTGTTTCGTGTACGGTGTGGCGGATGCACGTGGAATATCGTTCATACATCATTCAGTTAATAGAACAGGATGCACGTACGGAGCGGTCATTACAACCTAGCGGGGGGATTCGGTGGTTGTTTAGTCGCCGGTACCTTGCGGGCGACCACAAGGGTCGCCCCTACATGGTCGCCCCCAACGTATCGATAATCCATAATGTTGCGTTTTTGATGGATGTTTCGTGTATGGTGTGGCAGATGCACGTGGAATATCGTTCATACATCATTCCGTTAATTGAACAGGATGCACGGACGGAGCGGTCATTACGACCTGGCGGGGGATTCGGTGGTTGTTACATTACCGGTACCTTTCGGGCGACCACAAGGGTCGCCCGCTATCATGCGCCATTGTTAACCGCATAAACCGCGTCTCCGCGTCTCTGCGTGAGGTTAGAACAAACTAGCTCCTTGTGGTCTCCAAGCCAGTCTGGGACACGGAGATATCCACAAACCGCGCACGGCCGTTGGGAGGATTTTCGGTCAACTCCCTGCGTATGCGATACCCCGACTCCGCATCCTTGGCGAAAAGAAGCAGATACCCCCCACCCCCCGCGCCAAGTAGCTTGCCGCCCAGCATGAAGTCATCGATTTTATCCAGTATTTTCTGAACTTGCGGGGGGTTGGACCCGCTGTCCAGCCGCTGGTTCAAATCCCAGCTCCTCGCCACGGCTTCGCAAAGGGTGGCGAAATCCGCTCTCTGGATGGCGTCCGCCGTGAAATCCGCATTCGCTCCGATCTCCCGCAATATCTTCAGTCTCTCCTGCGAGTTGAGGAACATCCCCCGCACGATCTCCTGCAGGATATTTTTCGCCAGACGTGTGATGCCGGTGTAGTAGAGCAGTATCTGCCGATTAACCAAATCCCCCGTAAAGAGCCTCTCCGGAAGCCATCGAACGACAAGGTCTTGCGAAGGACCAGGAGCGGATTGCACATGCTTCACCCCGTGCAACACCCCGCCTATCTGATCCTGCCACCCCCCGCCCGTGGTGAGGAGTTGCTCCAAGGTGAGAGTGCGATTAATGACGGTCTGCGTGTCCCAGTGTAAACCGCACAGTTCACTGAGTGTTTGGAGCATGGTGGAGGCGAGGATGCTGCTCGTTCCAAGTCCGCTCCCTTGCGGAATTGCGGCGAGCAGTGAGACCTCAATACCCCCTCCGAACGCCTCCAACTGCTGCCTCAGCGAAGCGTAATGCGCATCGGAATGGAAACTTGGCGAAAAACCCGCCAACGCCAATGCCGCTTTGGCAAGGGCGAATTCGCTTCCCGGGCGATTGTAGGTGTCCAACTCTTCCCAAGATCGAATCCGCTCCTCCGCACCCAAATCAATGGAGCGAATGACGATCTCCGGCTCCTTGCGAAGCTTGGCGTAAGCTTGCAATGGCGGTTGACCGTTAAGGTTCACGGCGACATTCATCACTTTTCCGCCGTGCATCAGGCAATAAGGCGGGGTGTCCGTCCAACCGCCCGCCAGATCCAATCGCACCGGCGCCCTCCCCCACACGATCTGATCCGGCATGACATTGCAAACTGGATGCGACGGTTCGGCGAGCGTGGCGGACAAAATGAAATCCCGCAAGCTGGAGAAAGCCTTCGTCTCCTCTTGTGCACAGGCGTCACTCCCTCTCTCCTTGAGGATGCGGGCGCGCCACATATGTTCGTGGATCGCGCTTAGACCGGTGTCGCCCTCTTCCTCGGGGATGGAGGCGTCGCTCTCGGCGATTAACTTCGCAGTGTGTTCCAAATCCAAACGATAAAAAACGCTCGAACGACGATTGGCGTGGATAACCTTCAAAGCTTGTAGTCTGTAACGGGTTCTTTGGGATTCCAGCCTTTCCAAATTCGCTTTGTCTCCGATCTCCTGAGCGGAAAGGCGTTTGGCGTTGAACCACAGCCTGGCATGCTCCTCGCTGGGCGTCGGTTTGGCTGCGAACATCCACGTCACAAAATCCGGTGTCACCTCAGCCCAATTCAAAACCGGAAACAGTGGTGCATTCTGAATATCCGTTTTCGCATCCACGCCCAAGGAGTCCATGGATAATCGACGCTCCGAAAACCATTGAGAAACCGGTCGCTGAAACCATTTCGTATCCTGCGCTCCTACCTCACCTTTGAAAGGATCGTCAATTCCGCAAGGGCGAAGACAAAACTCGTTCTCACCGATGGGGGCAATATCAATACAGACTCCGCGCTCCAATTGGATGCTCCACTCATTCTCGGGGATTCCGGTCAGAACGTGCTCGCTTGAAAGAATCCAGGTGGCGGGGATGAAGGAGTTCTCCACCCAAAGCGTATGGTTCAATTCCTTATGACTGAGGGAATCGAAGAGGGAGTTCTGGGTGATCTGATCTGGATGGAACCTTTGCGACATGATCCGTCCCTCGCCGTTGCCGGAGTTCTGCAACGCGCAGACGGACTCGATCATCTGTCGGCTGGCGCCGAAATGGTAGAAATCCGCGTTTCTCAATTCAATAGCGGCGCATTTCAATTCGGCTGTTGTGGCATCCTCCAACACCGGATTCTCACCCAGCGCCAAGCCGAACTGGGAGTATAGCTCATAACTCAAAGGAGCCGATTGATCGAAACTCTCCGTGTTCGCGTTCCAGCCGCATCGGTTCATCAAAGCGAGCGCAGCCTTTTCGCTGAGGAGCCATACGCCTGTATCCACCATTGCGTGACAATCCTGGGATAACTTCCGAATCTCATCCGCAGAGGGTTTTTGCAGAAAGCGCACCAGCGTATCCGGACGTTCACGGGACACCAACAGCACGCCGAAATGCCTTGCAATCTCCGGAGGCACCTTCATTCCGAGGATGATCACATCCGCCTCGGGAAGAAGCGGTGGTTCCTCGTGGCAACTTATGAGCACGTCCCCGTTAGTGACCATCGCCACCGTATTCGCCGGAGAACGACGAAGGATGGCGTCATAGGTGTCTGTCTGCAAATCAAGCAAGGACTGGTTCAACCGCTGCCCGTACGACCAGCGCATCACAGGGAGGGGAATAAATGGCTTGCCCATGGCGGCGTATGCCGGCAACCTCCGACTTTGCCCTCCCCCGTGGATGATCAGCTTCCTGGACTTGCGCAGCCATTCTCTGAAGGATGCCCCACCGCCTGTCGCGGACCATGCGCTTTGCAGTAAATGAGCGGTGCCTCCGCCGGAACCAAGTCTTCCGCCGGGAGGATCGGAACAGGCGAACCAATCAGCCCCGATTCGCTCCTTGATACTCTTAAAATGGTTCACCGCAACCGGCGGCAGGGTGAGGAGATATTGAACGGAACCCGTTCCGGAGTAAGCTCTGTTTCTCATAATCGCTATATTCGACCTTCATCAATGGAGGATTGTACTAAATAAAAATGACACCAAACGGAGATTTATGCAACTAAAGCGAAGAATTTCATCCTACCGGGTTTTCGGAAGAGAAAGGAAATGGGATTATCGGGTCAATCCGAGTTACTTGCGATTCCCATTTCCCGCCTCTCAACCTTTAGTTATTTATCGATCCCTTCTCGTGACGTAAATCCTTCGAGGTCGCCAAGGCGATCACACGTCCCTCGTTGCCCACTGCGCAATAGAAGTGATACACCACCCCGTCGTGGAGGATGACACAAGGCTTGTGCGCATATTGCTCATCCCAAGGTTCCGATGGTTGCACAAGGTTAGGTCCCGTCCATTTCGTCCAGTGAACCATGTCGTAGGAACAAGCGAAAGTGTCGAAGGCTTTGGGCTTCCAGAAGGCTCCGTAATAGAACATAACCCACACATCTCCTATCCGAGTGATTTGCGGATCGCCGGATATTCCGGAGCCGTTATCAATGACAGGACCATCGCCAAAACGAACCCAATGGAGCATATCTTTGGAGACAGCCATTCCGATGCGCTCAACATTCGTCTCCTTCTGCTTCGCGTTGTAATACATCACGAATGGATATCCGAGGGTCTTTTTCTTATCCCATAAGATATATGGCTTGTAGATCGTTGCCGTTTCGAAGGGCCGAACATCGGACTGATGAATCGTCAACACGGGATTCCCCTCGTATCTCGTCCACTCCCGCGCTTTCGTCGGGTCTTTGGACAACGCCATTCCAAGAGAGAGAGGATCAGTCTCGTACCCCTGCAGAGCGCCTCCGATATACGCTCCCCAATACCTTCCATCGTATTTCTGCAACCGATATGATCCGCCCCATTTGTCATCGCATAATGCAATGCTCAAATCCGCCTGCCAAGCATCCCACCCGGTTTTCGTGAAGGTGAGAATTTTCCCTAACGGTTTCCAGTGAAGCAAGTCATCGCTTACCGCAAGATACGTCTCGTAACCCACAATGTTCATGCACACGTAGACCATGAACCATTTCCCGTTCGCGTGGAAAACAGCCGGGCAGTCTATCATCTTCCCATCCTCCCCTTTTAGGACGACGCCGTACTTGCAGGGGGTTTTGACCTTCCCATATATTTTTTGCATCACCTCCTCGGGAACGACGGTTTTCATCGCACTCTCCTTTATCTCTTTCACATCGGAAAAAGCGTTTTGAGTGTACACAATTGACAATACAATTGACACCGACAATAATAAATATCTGAGTGTCCGATTTCTGTAAATCATTACTCTCTCCCAATCAGTTGAATGTATTTGATTACATAATTGATCGAGCCAATATCGAGATCAGTAATAAGTCAGGCAGTTGCAATTCTCGATTTTCCTACATCTCAAACAGGATAACTTAAGCGATATCAACATCATTTGCAGAACATAGCAATTATCTCATAATAAGTGAATAAATGATACTTGACATGGATTCAACATAGATATATAATTATAAAATACGGTTCATGAAACGGGGGTTATCTTTAGGGAACCATTATATCTTTCACGAGGAGGATAGATCATGAAGTCAGTCAATTATCACTTTACGTTGCGTTATCTCCTTGGTCTGTGCATCGCATTCGCAAGCCTGCATTTTCTTATAGGATGCGGAGGCGGTAATGGCAACGGCAACATTCCACTTTCCGGTAGTGTCACACTAAACACACCCAGTAGCCCTGCGAGTAGAACGATCCCGACCTACACAGTCAAAGCGTTTATATGGCCTGACACAAACACCCCCATTGCCAGCACCCAAACTGACGCAAGCGGACATTTTTCATTCTCCCTTTCACAGGACAAATCCGGCAAGGACTTGATTCTTATCGCCACCCAAAGCGAACAGCGTGGTTCTCATATTGTGGCGGATCTTCCGGTGTCAGGGAAGAACGACGCAAACATCACTATCTGTTCCTCCTTGACAGCGGAGTTGATCGGCGGCAATGCGAAACAACTCAAGGTGATGGATTTAATTGCCAACACCGTCACCACCATTGAAACGGAAATGGTTAAAATGAACGGACTTGACACCACCTCGCTGAATGCAGGAGGATCAACCGTTCCAGCCAATTTCGGAGATGGGATTGTAAATTCCTCTGACGTTATGGCTTACGCTAAAGGGAACAAGGTCATTCAAGACGCATTGGCTGCAATGACCCAGCATGGCGGAGGAATAAGCCCTGCAAAACAGATCGTCCAGCTATTACGAGACACCACCAAAACGGCGGTAGCGAACGGCAAAAACAACAACGCAAGCATGGTTCAGGCAACCTTAAGAACAAGAACTCAACTTCGAACAATGGCGCAGACCTATAATGACCTATGCCTGCACACCCAAACCATGTTCCGATTGCTTGCCCGCACAAGGTTGAATAACGATACGCTTGAGAATTTGCCGCCGGGAGGTTATGTGTATCAAAAAGGGGAAAATGGAAAATGGGATATTTCAACCTTATGGCATAGCGGGAATCAATGGATGGTCCGAGTATATTACAATCTCCCCGTAACGGAAGATTATTACACAGTCACTATCTCACCCACAAACCCCATTGCCGCTTTTGCAATAACCCCTGCCGCAGGAGAATACAAGGGAGTGATCGCGGACAATGGAGTAACGCAGGCGACATTCGACCTTAAATTCAACAACAACACAAGCAACCAACCCATCCAGGCGAATCTGGATATCAGCATGACCGATCCAGATCCGGACACCTCGGAACCGATCACATTCTCGGGTGTCATGTCCGGAACGCCCACCGATAATTCTGGCGACGGGAAATACCTTTACTCCAACGTATCTCTATCCGGAACATTATCCTCCAAATACTTGCAAGGAAGCTTGGATGGATTCAAGATATATTGGGATAATCCTTCGGACTTAAACGCCGATCCTCAGCGAGTGGAGTTGACCAAGGCGACCCTAACTCTTCAACAAGTCATGGATACGCAAATGTCAATGGTGATGGAAAACGCAAAAATGACAATAGCGCAGACGCTACGTGAAATGGAATGCACCATGACAATGACCACAGCCAACACGCGCATCCAACTGGCTAACATGAAGATGTCCCTCGTCTCCATACCCGATACATCTTCCGGAGCGGACAGCGTCAAAGAGCTCCCGAGCACTATATCAGGCGATATGGAATTCTCATCACCGACCACAACTTTCAATGGCAATGTCTCGATGACATGGGATAATCCAACCACCGCAAATTCCATCACCGCCGAGACCTTCCCCATCGGCACAGTCGCCATGAAGGGGCAATTGACATCCACATTGGGCGCACCGATAAATATTGAATGGAATGCCGCGACAACCAACACAAACAACACTCCCAAGCTAACCATGACGATCGCCCAATTGGGGGACGGCAGCCAGAACCTCTCCGGCTCCGTCATACAGTCTTTCTCCATGGTGAACAACACCGTACAACCTAACGGTCCGGTCACCATGGACTTAACTGCGACCCCGTCAAACGCTCAAATTCATATCACTGCTCAACAAAACGCATTTTCAGGTACGATTAAGCAAGGGAACAACACTCTTGCCAACATCGGGACGGCTAATTCGCTGGGCATGCCCGATTTGGGCAATGCGGCGATCATAAAATACTCGGATGGATCTTTCGAGACGGCTGCATCCATACTGCCCGGCGAAACAACTTGACCATAACTTGAATGGCGGGGAGACGAACAGTCTTCCCGCCAACATATCCGAAACATGATCCTATCGAAAAATCATCTCTGGCGATGGCAAAGTTTTTTCCTTTTTCTTTTATTCACTTTCGCAGGGATGAACACCGCACGGTCTCAGGACTTATACACGGCTCCCAACCAATCCTCCCTTGAAAAAATCAAGGAGTTGCTTAACGACACCCCCTCTAAAACACTCTCCGTCACGCTCAAAACCCTGGCGTTAGGGGAGAATAATCTGGTTCCCCTCTCTTGGCTTAATCGCAGCAAATATCCTGTCCAAGGGTATTCCAATGGAACGGCGTTTTTTCAGGGATACACCGTAAATGAGGTGAAGCTTTCCAAGGGGAACTGGAGATTATCCTACTCCTCCGAGGACTCCTCCCTGTTTGACGCGAATCCCTCGGGCGCGAAACTTTTCCTCTACGCCATGTCGGGGATGAACGGAACCCTCACCGCACTGGACGCAAAAGTCACAATGAACCGCGCGGACGGTGCGCGAACCTGCTTGACATATGTTACATCTTTCGGAAACAGCCTCCAAAAAGGGCATGTGAGTTTTGCAGTGGATTGGTGGGCATTACGTAGGGTGCAATACGGCTCGCTGACGGGAAACATGCAAAATGGCGTGTTCGATGGAACGCTTGATTTGATAACCTCTCGCGGATTGAATGATCCCGCCGCGCGTGATTACGCCATCAGTTTTGACACATCCGTAAGCTATCCCCTCTCCAATTCGCTTAGCTTGGGCGTCTGGATTGAAAACCTATTCAGCCAAGCATGGCTTGGGAGCCTGCAGGAGATTAAAGCTCATGTCGTCACGAATACTTTGATACCGGATGCTCAGGGATTTCTGCATGCTCCGCCCATCCTATCCGGGTCGGATTCATCCGTAACATCCCAAAGGGAGCTATGGAGGCGGATGGATATTGGAGCCGCCTGGCATGAGGGACGATGTGAATGGACCGGATTCCTCTCGCACGACAGAAATTGGCAATGCGGACTCGGTTTGACCAAACCCGCTTGGAAAGGCGCGAGATGGACGGCGATGACATGGGAGGATCCGTTTCTGCAACAAATCGGGTTGCAGAGTGGTCCTTGGAATGTTGAATTCGGTGCGTCATCACTGGATTTCAACCGAGTGAGAGACGCCGATGTCATGATCTCCTTTCGCGCAGCACTTCCCAACCATATTATGCGGTAATATGTCCAACTCATCCTTTTTATTCTTTCACTCATGCGCCATTTCATGCTATCCTAATTTCAATTACCATCGGGGAACCCCAATTCATTACGGAGGGAGGAGAGCATGCTGCAACTGATGCGCATCGGGGAGACGCCCGTTTTGACACCCCGCGAGGACATCCCATGGGAAAAGGATGCGGTGCTCAACTGCGCCGCGATTTACGATAACAACAAGTTTCATCTGCTCTATCGAGCCGTGGCTCACAATCCGGGGGATCCCAATCGTTCCTCCATAGGCTATGCATGGAGCGAAAACGGGGTGGATTTCCAAAGGTTGGAGGAGCCGGTATTGCGACCCGGAACCTGTTCCGAGGAGAGTCAAGGCGTGGAGGACCCGAGGGTGGTGAAGTTCGGCGAAGAATTTTACATGCTCTACACCGCTTATGATGGAAGTGCGACCCAGATAGCCTTGGCGATCTCAAAGGACATGATCCATTGGCGCCGGGAAGGCGTGATTTTGAGCAATCTCGAATTCGGCAACAACAAGGACGCCTCCCTATTCCCGGCAAAAATCGGCGGAAGGTGGTGCATGATGCATCGCCCGGAACCGCACATCTATCTCGCTTATTCCGACGACATGCATGCCTGGTCCGACCACGTCTGCATCATGAAACAGGAGTTCAATTGGGAAAGCGCCAAGATTGGAGGCGGCGCCCAACCGATAAAAACCGATAAAGGCTGGCTTATGGTGTATCACGGCGTGGATAAGGACATGCGTTATCGGCTTGGAATCGCCTTGCTCGATCTCCGCGATCCCTCAAAGGTGATCAAACGACAACCGGAATGGATTCTTCAGGCGGAAAAAGGCTGGGAGGTGGAGGGGGATGTTAACAACGTGGTCTTCACCTGCGGAGCCGTTCTAATAGGGGAGGAACTCTGGGTCTATTACGGAGGGGCGGATACGGTAATCGGCTTGGCAAAGGGGAATGTCAGGGAGTTCCTTGAGGTGTAAACCCTATATTCCGTCCTTATTTGCTCCATCCAAACATTCTTTTATAATCATGTACCCTGTCACATCTATTTACAAGGAGTGAAATATGTCCGAAAAACCTGTTCGAATCGGTCTGATCGGATGCGGTCAGATAGCTCAGCAACACCTGCGTAATTACGCTAAAATCCCAGGTGTCCAAGTGGTGGCGTGCGCGGACATCAAAAAGGAGGCTGCGGATACCACCGCGCAAACTTGGAGCATTCCCAACGTTTATTACACCGGTCAGGAGATGCTCAAGCGAGACGATCTCGACGCCGTGGATGTCTGCCTTCATAATAACCTTCATGTCTCAGGAACCGTTGCCGTGCTGGAATCCGGAAGGCATTGTTATTGCGAAAAACCAATGGCCGGCACCTACCGTGACGCACTGACGATGTACGAGATGGCGAAGAAAACGGGCAAGATGCTGCATATTCAGCTTGCATTCCTTTACGAAAAGGAGACACGCGCCGCCAAGGAGCTAATAGAGGCGGGCGAACTTGGCGAGCTTTACCACGCTCGCTCCACCGGCTTCCGTCGCAGAGGGCGACCGTTTGTCGACGGCTATGGCAGCGAGTGTTTCGTACAGCCCAAATACTCCAACGGTGGAGCCATGTATGACATGGGCGTGTACCATCTCTCTCAGCTTCTGTACCTGTTGGGCAATCCCGCCCCGAAGAGAGTGGTTGGCAGAACGTATCAAAAGATCGACATGGACCAGAAGCGACGAGAGATATCCCAATATAATGTGGAGGAGCTTGGGCTAGGGTTCGTTCACTTTGAAAACGGAATAACATTGGACATCATCGAGGCTTGGGCCATCAACCTTGGAGGGTTTGAAGGCTCCTCCCTGGTGGGTTCCAAAGCGGGTGTAAGTCTCTCCCCATTCGGCTATTTCCGAAATTACGGCAATCTGGAGATGAACTCCACGGCGAATTTAGAGCAGGCGGCGTTCCGTTGGACCAATGTGCTTGGCGACAAAGGGATGTACAATAGTTCCCAAGCGCATTGGGTAGCCGCATTGCGAGGGGAGTGCGAACTGCTTCCCACGGCGGAAATTGCTTTGAATACTATGCTTATTTCCGAGTGCGTGTTCAAATCCAGCAAGCTGGATAGAGAGGTGACCGCAGACGAAGTGAAGCAAGCCTCCGTTTCCAGAGCGCTGCCCTTGTAGTGGAGCGGTTTTTTAAGGTTGCCGATCCACAACCCATCATTCAGGGGCAATCAAACCATTGCCCCTTTCTAAAAAACTATCATATCTTGTTTCCATCATCTCACCTATGCAATAACGGAGCGGAAATATGAAATTCAAACCCATTTTCGTCATCATCACCTCCGCGCTCCTCGCCTCGCTTGCAATGTTTTCCAATGCGCAAACAATACAATTGGACGGAAAAAACCTTGGGAGAGTTTTCGAGGGTGTCGGGGCGGTAAGCGCGGGCGCCTCCTCGCGTCTGCTAATTGACTACCCGGAACCTCAGCGAAGTCAAATACTTGATTTCCTGTTCAAACCGCATTACGGCGCCGAAATACAGCACCTTAAGGTGGAGATCGGCGGTGACGTAAACTCCACCGACGGCGTGGAGCCAAGCCACATGCACACTCGGGACGACTACAACTGCACCCGGGGATACGAGTGGTGGCTTATGAAGGAGGCGAGACAACGCAATCCGAATATCCTCCTCGACACACTCGCATGGGGAGCTCCGGCATGGATAGGCGGCGGAACATATTACTCGCAGGATATGGCGAACTACGTTGTCAAATTCCTCCAAGGAGCGAAAAAGTACTACGGATTGGACATCAACTATACCGGATGTTGGAATGAGAGGCCCTACAATGCGGATTGGCTGATTTTATTGCGTAAAACTCTGGATGAAAACGGGTTGCGGAGCGTGAAAATCTCCGCGCCGGATAACTTCGACTGGGGCATCATCAATGTGATGGAAAAGAACCCAGCGCTGCGCAACGCAGTTTACGCCGTCGGAGAGCACTACATGAACTCCAAAACCACGGAAACCGCCCGCAAAAGCGGCATCCCGCTCTGGAGTTCGGAGGATACGGGCGGTCAGCAAGGCGGCGACTGGACGGAGGCTCTCAACACCGTTAAACTGGTGAATCATAACTATATTCTGGGCAGGATCACCAAAACGGAGATATGGAGCCCCATCACTTCCTATTACTCCATCCTGCCGGCGCCTAATTCCGGCATCATGACGGCGAATACACCATGGTCGGGGCATTACGTGGTTCCCCCAACCGTATGGGCGGTTGCGCATATCACACAGTTCGCGCAGCCTGGATGGCGATTTCTCGCGGGGGATGGATGCGCGATACTGGATGGTGTTGGCAGTTATGTAACCCTGAAGGCTCCGAATAGCGACAACTACAGCATCGTCCTGGAAACCTCCGCTGCAACCACGCCGCACACCCTCACCTTTCAGATCGCGGGAGGGCTTTCGGCGAAGGTTCTTCATGTGTGGCGCACCAATCGGGAAAGCCAGTTCCAGCACATTGCGGACATCAAACCTCATGACGGCGAATTCACTTTGACTGCGGACGGACAGAGCATCTACTCCCTGACGACCACCACCGGGCAGCATAAAGGGGTCACCCGCATACCTCCCGATCACTCTCTTCCGAATCCGTACCGTGACGACTTCTCCTCATATCCGGTCGGTGGCATGGCGCGATATTTCACGGATCAATCCGGTGTCTTCGAAGTCGTAAAACGCTCAAGCGGCAAAGGGAACGCGTTACGTCAAATCATGACTCATCATGGCATCGAATGGATGGGAGAGTTTGACCCTTACACAATCATGGGAGATGTCAATTGGCAGGATTACGATGTAAGTATGGATGCGAAGATCGAGAAAGCGGGACACGTAGCGCTTATCGGTCATTTCATGCAGGCGCAATGGAATGGTCAAACCCCCAGCGCGGTGTGGTTAACCGTAACCGTCAGTGGGAAATGGGAGTTGCATTCCGGCAAGAAAATCATAGCTTCCGGCGACATCCCTTACTCCGCGGACACTTGGCATCGCCTTCGTCTCAGCTTCAAAGGAACTCATGTAATTGCGAACGTAGATGATCATAAACTCTGCGATGTCACGGATTCAACTTATTCCTCAGGACTGGCAGGCTTCGGCAGCGGTTGGAACAACGCCGACTTCACGAACTTCGAGGTGAAGTACGCTCCGATACCCCCCAACCTCGCCATGAACAAGCATGCCACGGCGTCAAGCCAATGGAGTCCGGATTATGCGCCGAAATATGCCGTCGATGGCGATATGTCAACGCGTTGGAACTCTGCGGACGGAACATCGACTGGTGAGTGGTTGGAGATTGACTTTGGAAAGCGTACGACCTTTAATCGCGTTAGCTTGCATCAATTCGACAATCGCATCCTTAAATACAAAATCCAGTATTGGTCGGATAACGTTTGGAAGGACGCCTATGCCGGAGGAGTTATGGGCGATACGGCTACGGACACATTCCCAGCAGTGACATCCAACAAAATACGCCTTCTGGTGGAGCAAACACGGGATAAAATCTCCCCATCCATTTACGAATTCAACGTGAATTACGTGAAGAATGAGTAAGGAATAGTGTAGAATTCCATCCACATGTATTGACACTGGATCATATCAAAGATTAGCAAGTTGAAAAAAACGGTCTCTCCGTAACGATGGCAACGATTACGGAGAGACCTGTTTTCCAATTGACAGCTTTATTCGATGTTACAAACCATTTGGTATCGTAGGCAGAATGGATTGGGCGGTTTCGAACGTACCATCGGTGTACTTTATGATGATCGAGTTGCCTAAATCCGGCATTCCCAGCGAGGATGCGGGACCGATATCCGCCACCTTGGTGTTGGATGCGTTCACGATCTCCCCGCTCACCTGCCCTCCTTGTTGCCAATTCACCATAATCTGGAAATTGGATGGGGCATGGGTAAGCTGCAACGCCGCACTTGCCAGAGAGGTGGAGCCCATCACGGCGGTTAGTTTTCCGCTGAGATACTGCGAACCATCCGCCAACTTGTTAAAGGTAAGAACGGAAGTGGCGGAAGGATTGGCGTTCAAATTCAACGACATATCCACGACCAATGGCGATCCGACGGACGGAACCCAATTACCCGTTACCGCCAATGTGCCCTGCTTGGTGTTAGTCCAGGACCCATTGATCGAGCCGGAGAAATTGAGCGTCGAGGACACATATGTTGCCGAGCCTGAAAGCGTTCCGGGTTGAGTTCCGGCAGGGAATACTATATTCAAGCTAGGCGTCTTCATCGTAATGGTGGGAGTGGTAAAGGACGCGGACATCTTCGCACTTACCGGATTCAATTTGTCATTAACGCTATCGTATTGAAAATCGATCTCTGTATTAGTTAGCGAGAGAGTTATCACCGGGTTATTTTGCGTCTGCAGAGTATAGCTCCCCACTTTGATGTCCTTGAGTTGGAAAATCCCCTGGAGAGCGGGGTTGAGATCAACCGTCAAGCCATTCATCTGCGCCGAACCTATCGGCGAACTGAAACTTCCGCTATAGGATATCTGGCTGTACTGTGGCTTTGAGGATGCATTCACTCCGGCGAAAGCGGCGTTAAGCGTGCCGGTGAACGTGATAGCAGAGGGCAAATCCTTATCCTGCAACGAGATGTTCAGACTCACTTGGGTCGGGTAAGGAGGCGTGCTGTTTGACCAACCGGTAACGCCCAAGGATCCCGTGTATTTCAACGTTGAATCGGTGGAACTGGTAACATTGAACGAGATTGTCCCAGCGCCGAGGGCATACGCGAACACACTCATGTTGTTCTGTGTCTGCACGGTCATCGTCAAGCCCGCAGGAGAGGAGGATAGAATCTTCCAAACATTTCCCGCAGACGAGGGGCCGCTCAATGTCAGAGTGGTGTTGCCGTTTGAATCCATGGTCTCCTGATAAACACCAGGCGCAAGACCGATAAGGCTTTGATATGTTTGGTTTGATTTTGTCAGCCCCAGTATGCGCAGCGGGAATGCTAGACGCTTGGTAAACGCCTGCAGGGTTTGAGCCGTGGAAAGGACGCTTGTCTCCTCTTGCGAGAGCAGGTTCTTCATGTTGTCGAGTTCATTGGATTGGATTCCCATGAAATTACCGCCAAAATCGCGCAACATCTGCACTATGCCCTTGGCGGTGGCGACATCCCCCGTGGACCCTTGGAGATTACCCGACTGCTGAGTGATGATACCGTCGATTTGCGACGAGGTCCAATTATGATTTGAAAGCGAAAGCAATCCGCCCCCGAAGTTCGGGGGAAGAGGGCAGTTTGAGTTGCCAATGTTAAGCGATAACTGATTGTCGTTTTGTATTAGATTTTGAACCTGATTTTGCACCTCCGCCACCCCATTGGAGGATAGAGAGGCGAGATTGCGCTCCTTGTACGCTAACTCCTCAGCGGTTAGTGTGGTGACGGAGTTCATATCGACTCCGTTTTGACCGTTGGCTGGGAGATTGGGAAGAATCACGGAAACGCGAAGCATCCCTCCGGGTGTCTGTTTAGTTGCAATAATCACAATGGTTTTATTGGCGTCAGCGGAGGGTAAGTTTAAGAGATAATTGCCATTATTGTCACTCTGCACAGAGGGGACTATGGGGGTGGTGAAATTTGGCCAAAGATAAGCGTTTACCGTGGCTCCCGGTACAACTTGGCCAGTGACGGACTGCGCTTTGACCGTCATTATAAACAGGGAACGCAAGCTATCCAGAGCATTCGGCAACGAGGCGATGTTTGTTGTATTCGGAACCGTAATCTGACCTCGCACGGAGAATGTGGATGTAGAGGAGGAGCCCCCGCTCCCTCCGCATCCCGAAATTCCCAGCATCGCCAGGAACAAAACGCCGAGGAATAGATAATCATAAGCTTTACGTTTCTTGATCGGATGCATCATCTTTCTCCTTTGGAATTTGAAATGTTGTTGATTATGATTGGAATATGATATAACTTGTATATAGTTAATGCCAATGATTTATTGTAAGATATCAACAAACAATGCATTGCTTCTCAATACGGTCTGTGCGTATATCGAAACCGCACAATGGTTATGACATATTCATCTGAATGGATATCAAAAAGCAACCGTCATTCCAATGAATTTCGGATCCATTCATTATATTGAATTCCACATATGAAGTCAAGATATAGATGCATTTTCCAAATGCAAATACAAAAATCATAATGGCTTAAATGAATATATCAGGATATATATATTCATAAATAATACTTCGTGATTGCAATCCCAAATAGTGAACACTCAAAGTCATAAGCTGCAAATATAAATGACGATGGTTTTCGCCTGAAAGGATTGATAGACAACAATGCTAATTAGATTTGGCGTTTTCATGCCGGAGGATTTGATTATATAATTCGATTTTTCCATTAAAAAAAAGAATATAATACGCGATCGGAAGCAATAAGGGATATTATCAGAGATTATCTAGTGGAAGCGGAGTGGGAATCCGAAACGGGATAATGTTATCGGAACCATTACAATCGTTTATAATCATGTCTGGCTCTTCGCAGAAGGGGAGACAAGCTTCCGGGCGGTTTACCGAGTCCATAACGGGGGTTCAAACATCCTGTTCGGCGATTTTCATATGAAATAGATGAATCCCGATCAATATCATAGCAACACGGAGCACACAGAAGCCAACGGAATCCCCATACCAATGAACAGGGTACCGCTCCGAATTGTTCAGGAGAGCGTGTGGCGCACGTTTTGGGACACGAGTTACGGGGAGTGAACGAAAATGAAGCGTCTGCCATTGCTCTTTATCGTTTTTTCTCTGGTTCTTGGCGGGTGCGCGTCGCGCCAATCCAATCGTTTGCACTCCGTAGCCACCACCTCCATGCTTTCAACCTTGATCCAAGACGTCCGAGGCGATAACGTTATATCCCAAGAAGAAAACGCGCTTACTGACAATCAGGATTTTCTGCAACGCCGCTTATCCTTATTTTGAAAACAAGATAAGGGCGTTATCGGAATTGAAACGCATTTTACTAGCTGGCGGGGCTTTGATCCTCTCTGATCCAATCCGGAGAGAGAGGGTGAATTCGATACACCGAGAGTCATCCTCAGTTGTCGTGGAAGATCGCGTTCCTTCCGCGATAAAAAAGCGGGAAATCCTTGAAGAGGCGGGGTATGAACGGGTGTCAGTTATCGACACGCCTGATTTCGGCTTTGCGTTTGCCCTGAAACCCCGTTCAAATCGGATTTAAAGTTGCCTTCCTCTCTCTTTTTCGCGTAAATTAAGATTGGCAACGTCCCCATTCCCTTTGAAAACGGATAGGGGGCTGAAAGCATTTAACCTGGGGTGGTTCCCGCAGAGGAGCCTGAGATCATACCCGTTGAACCTGATCCGGATAATGCCGGCGAAAGGGATACAGGCCTTTTTCTCCCATTTCCTCCCTCCTCTCGAATCCGCCCCATCCTCTATTGGAGAAATATGGATGAAAGCTTATCCGTTTCTGGAATGCGTGCGAGCAACCAACCCATTGGTGCATCATATCACGAACAGGGTCACGATTTACGATTGCGCTCAGGTGGTGAAATCGCTTGGAGCCTCCCCTGTAATGGCGCACGCCCCCGAGTAGGTGGAAGAGATGTGCGGTATCTCCTCCGCCTTGGTCTTGAATATCGGCACATTGACAACCGAAATCATCAAAATCATGAAATTAGCCGCCGCCGTAGCCAATGAAAGTAAAATCCCGGTGGTCTTGGATGTCCTCGGAGCCGGGGCGACATCCTTCCGAAACAAAATGAGTTTCGAACTGCTGGATTCGATTCATATAGATGTTTTGAAAGGAAACTCCTCTGAAATGGCGCGCATTGCCGGGCGACATGTGCGCACGAAAGGGGTGGACACCAGGGACGTTAAAGAGGACTTACTTGACATCGCTCGTGAGATATCATGGCAAAGAGATTGCACTGCGGTGATAACCGGCAAGCGGGATGTTATCATAGATGGCGAAAATGTTTTTACCGTCGATAATGGTTCGGAGATGATGACTCGAGTGGTCGGCACCGGATGCATGGCGACTTCGGTTATCGGATCCTTCGTTGCCGCCTCCCTAGGGGATTTGGCTTCCGCAGCGGCTGCCGGCTTATGCTGCTATGGCATCGCCGCCGAAATTGCGGCGGCATCCGCGAAAGGGCCCTTGCAATTCAAGCACGCTCTGATGGATAGCCTCCATTCATTGACCGAGGAGCAGGTTACCGGGATGCAAAAGGTGAGAAAATGAGGGACTACTACTTTATCACCGACTCGAATTGCAGTCGACAAGGAAATGAAAAGGATGTGAGCCAAGCGTTAATGGCTGGAGTGGAGATCATCCAGTTAAGAGATAAGTCCGCAACCTCGGGGGATCTTTACCGCGAAGCGAAAACGCTGATGACGTTTTGCACAGGAACGAAAACGAAATTGATCATTAACGACAGGATAGACATCGCATTGGCTGTCAACGCCGACGGAGTGCATTTGGGTCAGGATGATCTGCCCTGTGAAGTGGGAGAGGTTTACTTGGCGAGAAAAAGATCATCGGCGTTGCAGTTCACAACCTGAACGAGGCGTTGATTGCGGTAATGGCATCGGCGGACTATCTTGGCGTGAGCCCGATATTCACCACGCGCACGTAATCCGATTCCGGAACCCCATGCGGATTGAAAACTCTGAGGGAAATCCGTGCGCATTGTATAATTCCGATTGTCGCTATAGGAGGTATCAACCTTAAACGCGAGTGACGTGATCAAGGCGGGAGCGGATATGATTTGCGCCATCTCGGCGGTGCTGACGAAGGAGGATGTGGCCGAAGAGATAGGTAAATTTCAAAGGAGGTTCGAAAGATGACACAGCTTGAAGAGGCGGTCAGAGGAGTTATCTCCCCGATTATGCGGCAAGCGGCTCTCACGGAACCATTGGACGATGAGGAGATTCGCAATCACATAGCCGCTGGCAACACGGTGATTCTAAAAAGCCAACTCCATGATTGCACGCCGGTGGCGATTGGCAAGGGTCTGAAAATAAAGATCAATGCATATATCGGCACCTCGAACTATAACGTCACGCCGAAGATGGAGTTGGAAAAACTCCGCATGGCGGTAAAATACGGGGCGGATACGATCATGGACCTCTCCACCGGCGGTGACATTCGTGAAATGAGACTCACGGTGTTGAGTGAATCCCAATACCCGTCGGAACGGTGCCAGTGTACGAGGCTATCGTTTGTCATCCCTCCGTGGCGGACATTGGCGAGGACGACTTTTTGGATGCCATCGCCACGCATATTGAGGATGGGGTGGATTTCATCACCGTTCATGCGGAGTCACAATACAGTGCATTCCTATGTTGAATTCCAGGATCATGGGGGTCGTTTCACGCGGGGGAAGTTTTCTGATCAAATGGATGATGTACCATAACAATGAGAACCCCTTATACACCAGGTATGAAGAGATTTTGGAGATGGCTAAAAAACACGATGTGGTCTTAAGCCTTGGGGACGGTCTGCGCCCTGGTTGCCTCGCGGACACGACCGATGTGGCGCAGCTTGCCGAGCTAAGAACATTGGGAGAGTTAGCCTCCCGGGCGAAGGAGATGGGCGTTCAGGTGATGATCGAAGGACCGGGGCATGTTCCTTTGAATCAAATCCAAAGGAATGTGGAATTGCAAAAGCAATACTGCAATGATGCACCGTTTTACGTGCTTGGTCCTTTGTTTACCGACTGTTCTCCCGGGTATGATCATCTTACCGGAGCCATCGGCGGGGCCTTGGCTGCTTATTACGGGGCGGATTTCCTCTGCTATCTCACTCCGAAGGAGCATCTGGGGCTTCCCAACGTGAAGGATATCATCGATGGCGTAATCGCCTCGAAGATCGCGGCGCACACGGCGGACATCGCCAGAGGCATCCCTCATGTTCGAGACCGCGATGACGCCATGTCACAAGCGAGAAGCAATCTGGACTGGGAGGGGATGTATCGGTTGGCGTTTAATCCGGAAAGAGCGAGAGAGATTCGACGCGAGACCGGTAAGGAGGATATCGAAGTCTGCACAATGTGCGGAGATATTTGCTCCGCGAAGATCAACCGAGAGTGTCGAGGACAATATCTTCAATGAGAATAGCGGAACTCGGCGGTGAATTCGCATTAATCAAGCGTCTGACGGGTGAAAGCCAGGACCCTGCGGTGATTAAGGGGGTCGGAGACGATTGCGCGGTAGTCGAATACACGCAGGAAAAGTATCTTCTGATCACCGTGGATATGATGGTGGAGGATGATCACTTCACGTTGGCGTGGCACACCCCATTCCAGATCGGGCGTAAGCTCATGGAATCCAATGTGTCCGATATCCTCGCCATGGGGGGATCTCCAAGCTGGGCGTTTCTATCCTTGTCTCTCAAAACGGATACCACCGTGGAGTTCATGGAGGAACTGTATCGGGGGCTCTATGATTCCGCCGCCCGGCATGAAGTCTCGCTGATAGGAGGTGATACCACGCATGGATGCGAAATGACGCTCAGTCTAACCGTGATCGGCGAGGTCGAAAAGAGCATGTTGCGACTCCGATCGGATGCCGTTCCCGGGGATTTCATCTGCGTCACAGGAACCTTGGGCAAGAGCGAAGCCGGTCTGAGACTTCTGAAGAGAGGCGTCAGGGATGGCTACGTTCAGGGACATTTGGAACCGCATTGCCGAACCCGCGAGGAGGCGATGGCGATCGCTCGCCACGCGCACGCAATGATCGATGTGAGCGATGGTCTTGGAAGCGAAGTGAGGCATATCTGCGAAGAGAGCGGAACAGGCGCTCAAATCGATTGGGAACGCATCCCCATTTCGATTGATACGCTTCAAATGGCGCAACTCCTCCAAGAGGAGTCACAGGAATACGCCCTGTATGGAGGGGAGGATTTCGAACTGGTGTTCACCATCCCGCCCGAGAACATAGCCATGTTGAAGGAGGAGTTTTCAGATTTCACCGTTGTTGGGGAAATCCTCCCCAAACCGGAGGGTTTACATCGTCTAAAAGAGGGAAATATGGTGGCGATGAGAGGAGGTTATGATCACTTCGCCTCTTAGCCACACATCCCATCCTCGTTTCGGTGTCAAAATATTTTTCTCCACAACGTGAAACCAGTGATCGCCTATCGCGGAACGGTCACGTTTTGCAGAGTCATCTCCAACACCCGTTCCGCCGTATAACCTTCGATCTCGCTCTCCGGTCGCAGGATAAGCCGATGCCCCAATACAGACCGGGTGAGGCTCTTCACATCATCGGGAGTGACAAAATTCCGTCCTCGAATCGCCGCCAGAGCCTTCGAAGTTAAAAGCATGGTGATAGCGGCGCGAGGGGATGGGCCAAGCGTAAGATGACGGTTCCCGCGTGCAGCCCGTATGATTTCCACGATATATTTCCGCACCCCTTCGTCCACCCTCACGGCATCCGCCTCTTTTTGGAGATCTCGCAGCGTTTCCGCAGAGAGTACGGGTGAAAGGTTGCAGGATTCAAGATCGGATGATCGAAATCCATTCTGATATCTCTCCAGAATATCGCACTCTTCGTTCTCACTCGGATAATCCACGCTGACCTTTATCATAAATCGGTCCAGTTGAGCTTCGGGAAGGGGGTAAGTCCCTTCAAACTCCACGGGGTTCTGAGTGGCGCAGACCATGAAGGGGTAAGGAAGCGAATAAGGCTTGCCGTCGATGGTCACCTGTCTCTCCTCCATCGCTTCGAGAAGCGCCGCCTGAGTTTTCGGAGGAGTTCGATTGACTTCGTCCGCCAAAACGATACCGGCGAAAAGCGGTCCTTTCATGATGTTGAAGGCTCCCGCCTTGGGATCGAATACGCTCGTTCCGAGAATATCCGAGGGCATGAGATCGGGAGTGAACTGGATGCGAGCGAAGGGAACCTGGCAAATGATGGAAAAGGCGCGCACCGCGAGAGTTTTCGCCGTTCCCGGCACTCCTTCCAATAGCACATGCCCCCCTGCGAGAATGGCGACGGAGAGCATCTCAACCATCTCCGTTTGCCCGACAATCGCCTTGCCCATTTCCTCGAAAACTCGATTGAAAACCTCTTCCGTTCTCAATCGAGTATCCATTGGAACCGTCACACCATTTACGGCGTTATTATCTATTTTATCGGCAATCGGAACTTCCGCATTCGAATCGACGTCGAATTGGTTATCCATCTGTTCCCCTTTCCAACTTGTTGAGGTATTCATCCATACTTTTCGTCAGTTGCAGCATTTCCTGTTCGTTCGATTTCACTCCCTCCGCAATATTCCTGCAGCGTGACAAAAGGACGAGCATCGCGGATTCATCCCAATACCCCTGCATTCCGCCAGTATGCGCCAGATATTCCGGAGTGGCTTCCGGATCAGCGCCAAGCTTTTCCCGAGCAGTCTGAATAAGAGTGTGATAAAGTATCTCCACGGGTATCTCGGAGGCTTTGGCTCGCTGGAAGAGACTGGCGATGGAAGCCACATAATCGGTGATGTTACGCTCCTCCGGATTCTCCAACTCCTTCACTGTGCCAAAACGCCTGTTCGCATTGAATATGTACAATATAAGGACTACGAGAGCGTACCAAAAAATAGTGCGTGCCGGAGCTCCAATCGCTTTCCACAAGGAATACTGACCGGAACCGCCCACGCCGTATCCTTGATGATACTCATCAAAGTCGAATTCGCCATTACCGGAACCCGCATGCGAGAGATTGACCATGAGTATGGCATTATCCGCTTTATTGATGCAATCGTTGGTTAGCCCCACGCCGTTGGAAAGGACATAGACCTTACCCTTCTGGCTCATCCATTCCACCATATAGACGTCCTTGCCATGTTTTAAAAGGACGCTGATGATCCGCGTCTTATACAAGTTGAGAGCGCAATCGCCGGAGTAGAATATTCGCCGCACATTGTTAAATAAACGCTTGCCGGAAACAGCGGGTGGAATTTGAAAAGTATTGGCTGGTGTTTTATATGCATCCAACTCTGAAAGCTTGATGGTTTGGTTGGGAATTGCAACGGCGTCTTTCAGAACGATTAATGTTCCTCCGGCATGCACCCAGTTCGCTAAACTTGTGCTCTCCGCAGAGGTAATAGGGCGATCCAAGGGTTCGGCGATGAAGAGGGTTCCGACTTCGGGAGAGAGATCGGTGAAAGGCGATTCAAACCTTCCGACGGGAATATGCTCCGACTGGAGCAGTTGCAAGGCGACTCGCACCCCTTTTCTTCCCGTGTTATACGTGGAAGGCTGCGTATCGGAAACCTTGCTGTCGTTGTAAAAGGCGAACCATCCCGCTGTTACGGCGAATATAAGCGTGAGAAGCGGTAGGATTAACCTGTCTCTGCGTGTGCGCATGGATTTATCTAAGTTAAGGAATGGACGCCCGCGCAAGTTGCAAACCCTGTGAAATCCCATTGGAACGCGGGCGTGTGAGTTCACTTACAAGATTTCGATAGTTCTCAACTCTGTTTTTCAAGCATCTTGGAGTTTTTGACCCCGAGATTTGCGTATATCTCGCGCGTGGCGGTGGAACGGTTGAGTGTATAGAAATGAATGCCCTGGACTTCGTTATCCAAAAGGTCTCGGCATTGCTCCGTCGCCCATTGCACCCCCACCTTACGCACATAGGATTCGTCCCCGTGGCAACGGGCGATCGCGCGCAAGAGCTTGGCGGGGAAATGTGCCCCTAACGCCAATTCGCCCATTCGCATTAACCCCTTGCTTGAGGTCACCGGCATTATACCGGCGATGATGGGAACTTGAATGCCCGCCAAACGACACCGATCTCTGAAATCGTAAAAATCGTGATTGTCGAAGAAAAGCTGGGTGACGATGTAATCCGCGCCGGTATCCACCTTCGCTTTGAGATAATCTATCTCCAACAAACGGTTCGGTGTGTTTGGATGCCCCTCCGGGAAACCCGCGACACCTATGCCGAATCCGCGCGGATCAGGATGGACGCCTGTCTCATTGAAATCCTTGATATAACGAACCAGATCGGCGGCATGGCGGAACCGGTCACGACTCCTATCGTAATCTCCCAAATCCCTTGGGGCGTCACCGCCAAGAGCCAATATATTGGAAATCCCCGCTTCCGCATATCGCTGAAGTATATCGGATATCTCCCGCTCCGTATGACTGATACATGTCAGATGGGGAATGGGATCGCAAATAGTTTCTCTCTGAATACGCAGCACCAAATCGTGAGTGCGCTGGCGAGTGGCTCCGCCGGCGCCGTATGTGACGGAGATGAAAGAGGGTATTAACTCCTCCAACTCGTGAGCCGCCTGAATTAGTTGGTTCTCCGCATCGTCGGTTTTTGGTGGAAAGAACTCGAAACTGAAGGTGGGAGTATGCTGTCTAAAAATATCCTGAATATGCATATTGACTTTTCTTTGATCGAAATACTGAAAACAACCCCTCACTTTCACTTGCGTAAATTAGTGATTGGGTTAACGAAGTATATCCTTTTCATTCGTTTCTGTCAAATGAGGTCTCCCCCACTCAACGCGCTTGGATGGTCCATGTGTACGAACAGACGAACATTTCTGCAGTGCGATTTCAGGAGTCGTGAGCTGACGACGCAGGCTGCGATAGAAAAGGGTGAGGACGTTTATTTCAACAAATCCACGAAATGTGTTTGACAAAACCCATTCGGTTGTGGTTTGATTCAAAATATGGTGGGTGCGAGTTGGGTTTCATCCGGATATAGCCCTTGTTATAAGTGCGCTGAAGATACGAATTTAACCGCTGCGGGATGGCGTAACAACGGAGGTGTTTCAATGAACCAGCAAGTCCAATCCGGACGGCGTGGATTCCTGAAGCGTTGCGGAGCTGCAATTCTCATGATTGCCGGAGTGATGCAAACTCCGAGTAGTTCGAAGGCTGAGGCAAACGAAATGGATTACGCTGAATCGCGATATGTGGACTTGTGGTTGCGGCATCCGGTATATGGCGATCCATCCTTTGATATGTTTCAGCGCTTGCCGAACAATCCCACCTGCAGTGGCTCATCCCCATATGAGTGGCCGGTTAACGGCTTCTTCTTCCACGATCCCCAAAGCGGCAATTGGTACCTCTTCATCGGTGACTATGCTGAGGGATATAGCGGCCCGCCCCCCAGCCGCTGCATCTTATATAGGTCGGAAAATCGTGGACGAACGTGGGAAAATCTCGGCACGGTCCTTCACGGCGATCCTCGGATGTTCGACAAGGATGGTCATACACCGGATGTCAGCGTGGTATTTGACGGTGGACGCTATCATATGGTCTACGATTGGGGCATACCGAACTTCTCAAATGACGGTGGACTGGCATACGCCTGGGCGGAAAAGCCGGAGGGTCCTTGGCATCGCGACAACGTTCCGATCACCCGCAACTCAACCCTCCGGCCATTGCTCGGCAGATATCAGCGCACCTATGCCGGAACGCTGATCCGTCGCAAGAACGACTGGATGATCATAGCAATGATGGATAGCCCCCCATTCCGCTGGGCGCTTTTCGCGATGACAGCGCCAAATCCACAGGGCCCCTACTCAAAACGGATTCTAATCCGCCACATCGAAGCCAATTACTTCCACCCTCCACTTCTGGAATTCTTTCCGGCATTCGTCCATGAGGACTGGGTCTACGCGCCAGCCACCTCAGTTGCTCGCAATCGAAACTTCCAAGTAATCTTCAGAGCTCCGATCGAAAAAGCCACCCGCCAAGAGGCCTGGGAAATTTACCGGTGCGGTTCGGTGTGGCACAGTGAAGACGTGCCTGCGGAAGCGTATGGGATTTGGGGCCAGACGTTTTCCGGCTGGGTGGATGAGAAAGGAACCCTGTGGGCTATGTTTCCCTCGCGGAATATCCAAGGCGACGGTACGATCAACTTAGCCTCGCGGCATTGGTCGACGTCATTGCGCCGAAAGGGGTTTCATTTCAGCGGGGACAAGGGACCGAGCCTCACTTGCATACGGCGGAACTACGACGATTTCACGCTGTCCGTCAATCTTCGCTTGCACGGAACCGGTCGTATTATATGGGGCTATCATGCGCCACTGGGGCCGAACCAACCGACTTCCGACGCCGTTTTGCATCCACTCTCCCTGACCCACCATCACGGTCTTGAGCTTTGGAGCGGCGGATGGAAAATCCTCTCGGTAAACGACAACGGGGAAATGCAAACCATTGCCTCAGGAGAATTACCACCCGCCGAGAATTGGAAGGGGCGCATTATTCGCCGAGTGAATGGTGAGATGATGCTCACACTAAATGGCAAAGAGGTATGGAGTGGATCGATGCGCGCCAACTTAGGCTCAATCGGGTTGATGGCTGAATCCGGAAGTCACCTCTTCGTCGAACGGTTTACGGTTTCCGGCAGCCCAAGGACAGGCACTACTTCCTATCTCTATACGGAAGGCTGGCTTGGCGCGGGCGAGGATCCGGCGGATTGGATTGAGTCGCAAAGCTCCTCCTTTCGTTACGGGAGTGGCGCAGAGAGGCGAGATGGCGGCGGGAGGTTGAAATGGAATTTCCTGGGCTCCGGTTTTACGCTTTGGAGTCCCAAAGGACCCGATTATGGAAGTGTGGATCTCTGGTTGGATGGCAAGGCGCTGCCATCCATTGACTTGCACAGCGCCGCACCACAAGCTTCGCAACCGGTGTTCTCGCGCGACGGTTTGACTGACGATTACCACGCCCTTGTCATGCTCCCGCGCAGTGGGCGACTGGTGGCTGATAGCTTGGATGCTCTCCATGGATAGAGGCTGACATCCTATGCGCTAAAACATGAGCGTATTAAGAGAAAAATATTGGCATTCATCCATAATCCGCATCAACACGCACCCGTTCCAATGGATCAATCATCCTTCCTTAGCATAGGGGAAAATGTGGATTATTATTTGAAGCAACGAGCGATTTCCTAAGGTTTTAAGTGAAGTAATAAGATAACGAGCCTGAAGACTTTTTGTACGATAACAATCGACGCAGTCGTTAAAAAAAAGGGAGCGAAAATGAGGATGCCGACCAATATCGGAAACAAATCCATGACGTCGCACACACAAGCGATCATCTCCGTTATTGTTTTCCTACTGACGATGAATTGTGCGGTGATTCCAACCGCCTTCGCCCATTCGATGGATGAACAAAAGGCGAAGCCCCCTATCTGGGCGGTTCAACTCAATTGGACACCATCAAGCGACACCCTACAGCTTGAATACGATTCCTCTGACCCGCAGGCCCCAATGGATGGAGCCTATAAATCGGTGACTGCGTTGGTACCGCCGGATAAGGCTATTTGGCAAATACACACATGGAAGCTATCGGATGTGGATTTTCGAGGACGCCAGAATTTCGGGGCGGATTTTCGTTTGTCGGGCACCCCCGGAATTGCCGTCCATCAAGTAATTGTGAGCTTGCAACCGCCATCCCTATCCTCCGCCTCCGGAAACGAAGAACAGGCTGAGATTGTTCTCAACACCGACCATGCGGGGGGTAACACGGAAAAGAATGGATTGCAACAAATCGGCGTTAGTGGTGACAAAGGCGATAGCCTGTACAAGATAGGGGTAGTTAGCGGCAAAAGCGCGGAAATACTCGCCGAAAGCAAAACCATCAAGTATTTGTATCTCTATTTTCGCTTGAACCGTCAAAGCCCCATATTCCAAGCCCACCCGTCGACGGTTTATGTGACTGTCTCCTATGCGGAAACTCGTCCGTCCGCACCGTGGTCCGTGCAGGATTTCAAGGAATTGAGGCTTCATGGTATCCGGTATGCGGAACTCCTATTGCCATGGGGGACTCTGGAACCGAAGCCAAGGTCGTACAACTTCGGCCTGCTGGATGAGACTCTCCGAAACGCGGCACGGGAGCATATGCTCATACTTCCGATCTTTCTATACAGCGTATGGCCAGGAAGCCCCGCGCCATGGATCACTCATTACGACATGGATTCATCCGGCAATGATTCGCAGGTGCCAACGTGGTGGAATCGATTCAATCGTCAATCCTATTTCGATTACGTCACGACCGTTATACGGCATATAAGGAATAGTCAGGCGTTCGGTGGGGCGTTCCTTGATTTCGGGTGGCTGGATTACATGTGGGGTCCCGAGCCGAACAACCAAGGGGTCAATGGATACGCCCCCGAGGACGTTGTGCGTTTTCATGAATGGTTACCAACCCGATATCGTTCCCTCGCGAGGTTTGACAGACTTTTCAAAACCCATTTCACTTCATGGAAGGATATCCCCGCCGCCACCGAAAGACAACCTCTTTTCCCCGTCTACCAGCAGTTCAGGAACTGGAGCGTGGAGGAGACCTACGGAAGGATGTCAGCATTGGTTCGAAAGGAAACCAACGCCCCGCTTTACTATTATTGGGGCGGAGGACTGAATGGGATCGGCATCGCCTTCAACCTTCCTGACATCTTCTTCCGCGTAGCCCATCGGTATGACGCCACCGTCGTGTTCGATTGCGCGGATCATACGGGATTGGCGTTGCTTTTCAACACATTGGCTCGTGTTTATAATGTCAAGCTCATGCTGGAATGGACGCCTCGTCCCACCGGGCTCGAAGCGGAAATGGCGGAGTTCATGGGGCATTACGGGTTCGGCATGCCGAATATGACTGGCATGGATTTCTTCCTCTATCACGGAGGAAAGGAGTTCGAAGTGGGGTATCCCGTGTATGTCCGCTGGTTGCCTTATTTCAGCAAAATCCAGGGGGAATACCCACTCCAGCCGGTGGCGGTCTACTTTTCGTATCATTCCGCGCTCGCCAAACCCGACGCATTGGGCTTTATCACAAACACATTGGCGAATATGTGGCGCAAGGCCCCAATGGGTTTCGCTGTTATTACCAATCAGGAGGTGGAGGCGGGCTTGGTTGATCTGTGCAAGTACCGGGCGATTCTGCCGCTCAATGGTCGGGAAGATTCGGCAATCGTCGCTTATCGAAAGCATGGTGGTCTGTTAGTGCGCACCCCTGAACAACTTGCGAAATACGCCTCGCCTTACATCACCTATTCCGGGAACGGGGAAGGCGTTGAGATAAACCCAACGGTAAACAGAGCCGCTCGTATGGCGTTGCTGACGCTGTGTGGCTGGAATCCCAATATGTCCTATAACGGCGAAATCACCATTCACCTCGCCGGCTTGGGTTTGCCTCGTGGAAAGTATCGTGTTTTGAATGCTGTGAATGGGAAAAATATCCCCTGCGCATCATCTAATGGCGAGATCGTCACGCATTTGAAAATATCCCCAGGGGATTTGCTCCTTTGGAAAGTGATCCCGCAAAAAACGCCCTGACCTCATGCGATCAGGGCGTTACAAGCCAACATCTCGCGGTGCTTAGCGTTCGGTCATCTTTTCATCGCTTTTTAATAACGTGCTTTGATGATATCCAGGATAGCGATCGGGAGGGAGCACCTTCGTTCCGATGCGAAAATGCACCGCCTCCTCCGTGCCTTGAGAGCAAGCGTAATGCCCGTCCGGAGCCCAGGCGATCCATTCATCCCTGGAGAGATGGTCGTAAAACTCAGGAAAAGCCATCGTCAGATTAAGTTTTCCGGTTGGCCAACTCCACAATTTAACCTCGTTATCCTCGCCTGCGGTGATAAGCATCGCGCCGTTAAGCGCGAAGTGCATCGCCCTTACAGCGCTCCTTTGAGATATCCAGGATCTTTTCACCGCGCCATCGCTGATATTTATCCATGTCACGTAACCGTAAGCAGGACCAAAGAACGGATTCATTCTCTTTGACATCAATATCCCCTGACCGTCCGGAGTGAATGTCGCCGCAGTGATGACATCTTTGGGACCTATGGTGCGAACCAGTTGACCGGTTGATACATCCCAAACATGCACCCCGCCAGACGAATAGCTTGACCATGACGCCATCATCTTGCCATTCGGAGAGAAGACAAGGTTATTGCCCACTCCCGTTTTCAGAGCGAAAGTATGTAGCAGTTGATTTGATAGCCGATCCCATGTCTCCGCCTGCGTTTGATTTCCCGTTCCTTCTATAATGCCTATCACGCTTTGAGACGAAATCGCCACCGTCAAAACAGGCTGCTTTTGCACGGGGAGTTGCGAGAGATCCTCGGTCGTATCCGATCTCCAGAACCGAACCATCTTATCCATCCCGCAACTTGCGATATATCGCCCGTCGGGAGAGATAGCCATTCCCGTAATCGCCCCTTTGTGCCCTTTGTATACATAAAGCGGTAAATCGGCGGAAACATCCCACAACTGCAATATATTGGATGTGTTACATCCAGCCGCCATATTGCCGCTCGGAGCGAAAAGTGTGTCCATAATTGGCGAGCCCGAACCGAAAGCCTCCATCAGGGAGCCGGTCTTCAGGTTTATAATTCTCAGCGTTCCGTCGGAGCCGCCCAACGCCGCCAACGGAGCGTTTTTAGCGACGGATATCGAATAAGCGGGTTCGGGGAACACTGGCGAGGTCCATCGGATCCAGTTCGATGCAATGTAAGGAGCGAACGCGTCCTCCATCAATTCACGGTTCAACCCGACTTTCTCCTCCGGGGTGTCCGCCTGCTTGATCTCCTCGGTGATCTCATCCTGCATCTTCACACCTGCAAATCGATCCGGGGTGTAGAAATCGTCCATGTGAAGGATTTTATTCAAATCATCCGTCAATGATTGGAGAAGAGAGGTGGGAACCGGATTGTTGAAATCGAACTGGCGTATGTTGTCGCGATTATCCAATGAGAGATGATACCAAACCCATTTTGCCACAGGGTTTAACTTGGCGCGCAGTATCACACATAGCCTAGCGGGATTACGAATATCCGTGGGGCGTATAGGGACATCGGACACCATGTTGATCATCCTGACGACTCCCAAGCCATCCCCGCAAGCGAGTTCCGTGCCGTTGGGAGAAGGGGCGACGCATATGGAACCGCCACTGTATACAATTATCTTACGCGGGGAGCCATTTGGCAATGGCTGCAAGGTTATCGCCCCGGGAAGCGTCATGATCAGGGTGTTACCATCGGGAGAAAGGCAAGCCTGCTGGGAGCGAGGATAATCGTCGCCGTATGTGCCTGTGGATGTGTCCAGCATGACCGCCTGTCGGTTCACTCGATCAACCAAAAGGGTCTTATTATCCTTCAGAAAATGAAGATAGGTGATCGGAGAGCGATCATTGGCCTCCGCTTGGATTGTCTTAACTTCCGTTTGGGTTTGGGGATCAATCAGGATAACTTTTCCCTCCTGCGTGCCACACGCCATCAACGAATTATCCTGGTTGAACGCGATGGATGTCACCCCCCTCGAGTACCCTTTCGGAGTAACACTTCGAATGTTTCCGGACGGATAGCTAATGAACAGGATTTTGGATGTCAGGCTTGGAAATTTTCGAGGCGGAATGATGGCATATGTCGACACGCCCGCAATGATCCATTTTCCATTGGGCGACCATGCCAATGACATAATGTCGGTGCGGCCATTTACTTCGGGAAGCATGATTCTTCTGGATGACGCATAAGTTTTCGTATCCCAAAGCTGAATCCAGCTTTTCGCCTTCCAAAGGATGGGATCAGTCGAGACCGGTTGCAGGTAATGGATCACTCCCGCAGCCATCTGATCCCCCGAAGGTGAGAATGTTATTTTCCCCGCATCACCGTCCACTGGCAAGGCATATGATAACCTCCCCGAAGCCGCATCCCACACCATCAGGTTACTTTCATCGCTAGCCGAAACCAGCCGACTTCCATCCGGAGACCATACCAGGTCGGTTATTGGACCATGATGCGGTACGATTATGATGCTCGCTTGGGAGGATGAAGCTGATGAGTGTTCGACTGGTGCGGCGCAAACCATGCTTGACAAAAGAAGAAAAGTGACGGGGATTATCACCCGTAAACGTCGGAATGATAGCATTTATGTATCTCCATTCTTAAGTTACGTACTAATCGCATTATATCAATCGAATGAAACCATTGCAAGAAAAAAACAGGATATTAATTCTCCTGCACGATTCCATCGCGCATTCTGTATATCCGATCGCATTCATCCAACATAGCCGTATCATGCGTGACCACGATCACCAATCCTCGGTCGCGATAAGATGCAAGCATTTCCATGACCATATGACCGTTTTGACGATCCAAGGCTGCGGTAGGTTCATCGGCGAAGATCACCGAAGGCGAATTCATCATTGCACGCGCGATGCAAACGCGCTGCCTCTCCCCCCCGCTGAGTTGCCGTGGGCGCTTTTTCGCGTGCCGTGCGATACCTAGCTCTTCGAATATTTCCATTGCTCGCGTCAAAGCTTGATTGTCCCCCGTGGAGGTGCCCGCCAAAGCGTTTTCCATTGCAGTTAGATAGTCGAAAAGATAGGGTTGTTGGAAAACAAAGCCATAATGATTACGGCGTAGCCGCAGTCGCTCCTTTTCCTTCATCTCGGAATAGGGACTCCCGTTATAGTAAATCTCTCCTGAAGTGGCGCGCTTCAACCCGCCTAACAGATAAAGAAGAGAGCTTTTCCCGGAACCTGAAGGCCCTAAGATACCGACAAACCCGGTGTCCGAAAGGCTTAATGTAATGCCCCGTACCGCCAAGGTAACCTCCGAGCCGTCGTGGTAAGCCAGGGAGATATTCTCCGCGCACAAACCCTTTTTTTGATCGTCATTCACGAGCGTCGCTCCATGATGCTTACGGGATCGATTCTGAGCATTCTGAGGCTGATGGTCACCAAGGCGAACAGAACAATAAATACTGGTAGAGCAAAAGTGTACCAATACGCATGAGGATCGAATGCGTGCAGGATCATCCCCTTTGGTTCAAAGTAGAATAGGCGCAGATAGTCCAGCAGCCCGGTTGCCACTATCGCCCCTGTCAACCAACCAATCATCGCAAGCGTCCCAGTCTCCTGAAGTGTCTGTTGAATGATATATCCTTGATGGTATCCCATCGCCAATAGCGCTGCGTATTCCGACAACCTCTGATCGAAATAGATCAGAAAAAGCAACCCGCACAACAATGCGATATCAAAAATGATGATGGCTGCGATGATATCAAGAAAAAAATAGAGATTGGACAGGGCGTTGTACGCTTCCCTCACCAAATCCTTATATGTCCATATACGGATTTTCCCCGGATCTATGACGCGTTCAATTTCACGATCAAGCGCAGGCATTTGCGACCGTGTTTTCGCGGATGCCAAAAACCCGTTGAGCGCAATCGGGCAGTTATCATGAACATAGGAGTAGGAAGTGAACGCAAGCCACACAGGCCCATCCAAAACGCCTACCAAGCGCATTGGCTGCGGGGAGTAACTATCCTTGGAAGTGGGCGAGAGGGCTATGTCTCCCAAACGCAGATGTCGATTCGCGGCGATGTCTCTTGAAAGGACTATTTCCGGTTTGTCCGAATCGGGAAACCTGCCTTGTGTCAGTTTCAATCCGCATTCCCGTAAAATCTCCGCGGCATCCTTATGGCGAAGCGCGAAAACAACGAAAGGGGTTCTTCCAAAAAAAGTCTTGATGGATATAAACAAGGCGCTTGAGGGATATAAACGATTCAGGTCCGGCAATTTTTTCAGTTTTATGACCGTATCCTTGCTGACATATAGCGTATTGCGAGGATACAGCACTGTAAGATCTCGCTGATATCCATACATGGCGAATACGGTTTGACCAATGGAATCCATCAAAATCGTCACGCTCGCTAAAAGCGCGACCGCTAGCGCGATCACCAGGCAGACCGGTATGGTTTTACGCGGATTACGCACTAAGTAGAGGAATGACGCAGGCAAGGTTCGAATCGTCGTATCTCCTTGATGATATTGTTGTCACATATCGGAATACGCCTATCGAGTAATAATACGTTTTCACACATGGCGAAGAGGCGCCAAAGAGAAACGATTTGAATGCACGGAACAACAAATGAAACTGCGGGGTCGCTCATGAGGGTATGTATGAAAAAAAACAACTGGAACGCTATAATGGTTGAAAACGCCACATTGAATAATATGTACCCTCATTAATTGCATTAATAGGTATGAGGTATTCTATAAAGAGAACGAGCATTCAAAACTCGCATGTGACTTCCCTGATGTTGAACGCCGTTCTCCATCCGCCATTCTCGAATATAGGCAATCGCCTAACGCCGCGAGCAATGACAAGAGATAAAATGCAACTTAATGGTTGATACCAAGATACAAAGTGATTATGCAGTCGTCTTAATGGTTGTGCGATTTACAAGGAGATAAGAATGAATCTATTGGATTTCCAAGCAATACGAGCGGAGAGGTTAGGGCAGTCCCTCGCCTTTTTCATATCGAATACTCCCAAGGAGAGACTTAATTGGCGTCCCACGCCTGAAAACGAGTCCAAAGCGCGCTCGATTCTGGATGTGAGCACGGAATGCGTGTTGGTTAACCGCTACATGGCGGCGTTACTAAAAGGCGAGAATCCCGAGCGCCCTCCCGCCGGACAGCAATCTGAGTTTGTAATAGATGACCCTGAGGTTCTTTGCCAGGAGTTGGTAGCAAGTTCGAAAGAGCTTGCGGATGCGATATCGCAATTGAAAGAGGAGGATTTGGACCGGGATTATCCGCATTGGCGCGGCCCATTGAAAGGCATTACTCTTATTGAAATGCCGTGTAGAAATATGGAGTATCACGGCGGGCAGATCAATTATATCCAAACCCTCTACGGAGACACCGAGTTTCGCGTGCCTAAAACATGGCGATAAGTCAGC
The DNA here is from genome assembly GCA_027459625.1 of Chthonomonadales bacterium. Taxonomy (GTDB): domain Bacteria; phylum Armatimonadota; class Chthonomonadetes; order Chthonomonadales; family CAJBBX01; genus DTKV01. Next base: position 58,346 of record DAIDHP010000010.1, on the reverse strand, counting down.
CAAACCCAATTGGGAATACCCATAATCATAATTAGGAGAAAAAAATACTATGATTGATAAACGAAAGCTGGGAAGAAACGGACCGGAAATCACCACCGTGGGTCTCGGCGCGTGGGCGATTGGCGGTCCATGGGTCTATGGGTGGGGGGTTCAGGATGATTCGGAATCAATTCAAGCGATACGCAAATCTCTTGAACTCGGAGTGAATTGGATCGATACCGCTGCGATCTACGGGTATGGACACTCCGAAGAGGTGGTTTGCAAGGCGTTGGAGGGTATGCGACGCGAAGAAATTATCATCGCCACCAAATGCGGATTGATTCCTCAGGAGACCACACCTCCCGTCAATGATCTCACCCCTGCAAGCATTCGCAGAGAGGTGGAAGCGAGTTTACGTCGATTAGGCACGGATTACATTGATTTGTATCAATTCCACTGGCCGGATAATCGCACTCAAACCCCTGTCGAGGATTCCTGGGCTGCGATGGCGGACCTTCAGAAAGCGGGAAAGGTGAGATGGATCGGAGTCAGCAATTTTGACGTCCAGCTTTTGCAACGATGCGAAGCCGTGTGCCACGTTGATTCCCTGCAACCTCCTTACAGCCTGCTCCGAAGAGAGGTTGAGAAGGAGATACTGCCGTGGTGCCTCGATCATGGAGTCGGCGTAATCGTCTATAGCCCCATGCAGGCGGGGTTGCTTAGCGGCTCATTTGACCCCAGTCGCGTCGCGGAGGATGATTGGCGCAAACGCAACCCGATGTTCAGCGGTGAAAGGCTGCAAAAGAACTTGGAGTTCGTGGATCGTCTTCGCCCCATCGCGGAGAAACATGGAAAGACCGTGGGGCATCTCGCCATTGCGTGGACATTAAGCAATCCCGCAGTGACCGCCGCAATAGTGGGGGCAAGACGCGCATCACAGGCGGAAGAGAACGTGCAGGCGATGGGATGGAAACTCACCAAAGAGGAGTTGCAAGCCATCGAGAACGCATTCTCCGATTGACTAGTTGTCACAGGCTCGGGACGCTAGTTATTCCTACGTTTCGAGCCGTTTTTGTTTCCATTCTCCCGTCACCCCTTGATATTATCCAACCTGATCCATGTTTTAAAGTCTCTGTCGCCGGAACGGATTTCGATCACGCGAGCCCCTTTGCGAAATCCCTCCTTTCCATAGGTTCCGTACCCGCCGCCGCGTCCGTAGCAAAGTCTGACCCCATTTAAATCGCCTTCATAATCGTTGATGTGTTCGTGCCCGACAAAAACGCCGACAACATCCCCCGCTTTGCGGAAAGCCTCGAACATTCCGGTGTTGATGGCGGGACAACACACATCTTCGTTCTTCTCTCCTTTGCAATTCCCCTGGCTCCAGACATCATTGTATTCAGGAAAAGGGATGTGAAAAAAAGCGAACGCCGGAACAGGATTACCGTCAGGCGATTGGAAGGCGAGATCCGCCGCTTTGGTCAGATACCAATCTATTTGCTCCTTCTCAATCCAACCGTATCCCTCCAATCCATCCCTGGCGTAGCTGTTTGAATCTATGAAATAGAGTATGGCGCCCATGGCGTTGCCGGGATTATTACGAATGGTCAGCGCATAATTCCCTACTCCGGGTATGTTTTCGGGTCCGAACTCTGAAAGGCAATGCTCGCACGACTGCTGCACGCGCATTAATTCGGAACGGCTTAGAACACCCTCATCGTCATGATTGCCGAAGACGGCGGTCCAAGGCAACGATCTCCTCTCAAGCGGCTCGACGGCGGACAGCCACGAATTGGCAGGGTCCACGCAACGCTTCCCTTCGATGATATCCCCGGTTAAAACCGCAAGATCGGGTTTTTCCCAGTTCAGTATTTTGCCGACCAGGTCCAAAGTTTTACGGTCCTCCTCGCCGCCGTTCGTGATGTGGAGATCTGTAAGCTGAACGATTCGAAAGGAACCATCCGGGTGAAAATACAAGGATTTATCCATCTCAGTCACGTATGCCTCTCTTATCAAATAGGTACGCCGGCACACCTTAGCGTCTGCGCAGAAGGATGTTCAAAAGCAAGGTGAGGATTATGCTGACGATGATGCTAGTGGCGATGGGGAAATAGAATGTCACTCCGCCTTTGCGGAATACGAAATCCCCCGGCAACCTAGGGGCGCCAAGTCTACCCATCGCCCATATGACAGCTCCGGCGAACATCAATATCGCTCCAAGCACAAGCAAAAGTTTCCCGAACTCTGACATTTTATAAACCTATCCACGAATAATGGGGGAGGGTCTCCCACTCCCCCATTATACCTATCGATGGCGATTGACGGTAATTATCCGATCTCAATCGTGATCTTTCTAGGCAGGGTTTCCTCTGCCTTCGGCAGGCTGAGTTTCAAAACTCCATTAATGAACTGAGCGGTGATCTTGCTCGCATCCACCTTCTCCGAGAGTTGAAACTGCCTGAAAAAGTGTTGAATATCGAACTCTTTGTAAAACGGAGTCGCAACATTCTTGTAATCGGCGTGCGCTTGGATTGTGAGGATATCATCCTTCACCTGAATATCCAACCCCTCCTTGTTCACGCCTGGAAGGTCAGCAAGGAGCGCCAATCCCTTCTCCTCCTCGTAGATATCCACGGCGGGAGTGATATATTCCTCCGTATTGCGAGTATTCTCCAGTTTTTGCAAATCGCCTTTCTCTGTTTGAGTCTGAATTGTTTTCTCGGCCATTGTCGTTTCTCCTTCCGAATGAAAATTTCCCGCTTATTGCACATCCACTGCGATGCGTTTAGGTTTCGCATCCTCCGCCTTCGGCAGAGTGATGGTGAGAATGCCCTGCGAGTATTTCGCCTTCACTCCGTTGGAGTCCACCTCCACGGGCAGTTCCACGCTGCGAATGAATTTTCCTCCCGACCTCTCGCTGCGATGTATCTGTTCCGGCTTGATATCGTTCAGATTCATCTTCTCTCCTGAGATGCGCAGGGTTTTTCTCGCCACGTTGATCTCAAGGGATGATGTGTTGATTCCAGGCGCCAAGGCCTCAACGTAAAAGTTATCCTTGTCCTCGCTGATGTTGATGAGAGGATAGGCTCTCGCACTTTTACCGGGCAGAAAACCCACGGGCCAGTCCCTACTCGATGTATGTTCCGGCAGGTAGGTGTCGAGCGCCCGATTCAACTCTCTTTGCAACGCCACTAGTTCATTAAACGTATCCCATGTTCTCATTGAATTTCCCTCCTTAATGCATTATGATTATGTTTTCGATGTTTCCTTTATTGTGCTCAAGACGATACGTTTATCCTGAACATCAACAACCAAATGATCCCCATCGGAGATATCCCCCGCAATGATGTTTCTTCCAATCAGAGTCTCCAGTTCACGCTGGATGACTCGTTTCAGCGGGCGCGCTCCGTATACGGGATCGTACCCCGCCTTGGCGAGACGCTCACGCACGGCATCGGTCAGTTCCAAAGTGATACCTCGATCTTTCAGTCTCTCTTTAAGCAAATCCACTTGAAGATCGACGATTTGCTCTATCTCAGCCATTCCAAGCGGCTTGAAGATAACAATTTCATCCAATCGGTTCAGGAACTCCGGTCGAACGGTGTCACGCAACTCATCCAAAACCTCATTTTCGCACTTCGCGCTGATCTCTCCTTTTGCATCCAGTTCCTGCAACAGGAGATGAGATCCCACATTGCTTGTAAGGATGATGATGGAGTTTTTAAAATCCACCAATCGCCCATGCGAGTCCGTAAGTCTCCCCTCATCAAGGATTTGCAGCATCACGTTTGAGACATCCGGATGAGCTTTTTCAAACTCATCGAACAACAGCACGCAGTAGGGATGCCTTCTGACGGCTTCCGTCAATTGCCCCCCTTCTTCGTATCCTACGTAACCGGGCGGCGAGCCTATCATTCTGGAGACACTATGCTTCTCCATATACTCCGACATATCTATGCGCACCATGTTCTCCTCGGAATCAAAGAGCGATTCCGCGAGAGCCCTCGCCAATTCCGTCTTGCCCACGCCGGTCGGTCCGAGAAACACAAAGGAGCCAATGGGTTTTTTTGGATCCTTAATTCCGGACCTGGCGCGAATCACGGCGTCCGAAACAGTGTTCACCGCCGTATCCTGACCTATCACCCTCTTATGCAGTTCCTCATCCAAATGAAGCAACTTGGCTCTCTCACCTTCCACAAGCCGGGAAAGAGGTATTCCGGTCCACTTGCTAACAATCTCCGCAATCTCCTCTTCGGTCACCTCCTCGCTCAGCAGTTTGGACTTGTCGCCATTTTCATCCTGAGAGTTTTCCTCAGCCTTCAGCTTTCTCATTAACTCAGGCAATTTTCCATGCTTCAACTCCGCTGCGCGGTTAAGATCGTAATCCCTTTCGGCCTGCTCGATGGCGTAGCGAGTCTCTTCGATCTCCTCGCGCAAGAGTTGAACGCGTTTGATAACTGTCTTCTCATTCTCCCACTGCGCCTGCATGGCGGAACTTTTCTCCCTCAGATTCGCCAACTCCTTGCGCAGGGCTTCCAATCGTTCCATGCTGCCGTGATCGGTCTCTTTCCGGAGAGCTTGCTCCTCAATCTCCAGTTGCATGATGCGACGCATAATTTCATCCAATTCCGTGGGCATGGAATCGATCTCCGACCGTATCATGGCGCAAGCTTCGTCGACTAGATCAATCGCCTTGTCCGGAAGGAAACGATCACTGATATAACGGTTTGAGAGCGTTGCCGCCGCAACCAAGGCGTTATCCTGAATCCTGACCCCATGATGAATCTCGTATCTTTCCTTCAAGCCGCGCAGAATGGAAATGGTGTCCTCCACGCTTGGCGGCTCAACAACCACTGGCTGAAATCTTCTCTCCAGCGCCGCATCCTCTTCGATGTACTGGCGATACTCGTCCAACGTCGTGGCCCCGATGCAATGCAACTCTCCTCGCGCAAGCATCGGCTTAAGCATATTTCCGGCATCCAGCGCGCCTTCGGCTTTTCCCGCTCCAACGATGGAGTGAAGTTCGTCGATGAACAGAATTATTCCCCCTTCGCTTTTCTTCACTTCGTTGAGCACCGCTTTCAGACGCTCCTCAAACTCCCCTCGGTATTTGGCGCCGGCGATCAAAGAACCCATATCCAAGGCGAAAATCTTCTTGTTTTTCAGCCCTTCCGGCACATCTCCTCTAACGATCCTTTGAGCCAACCCCTCCACAATCGCCGTCTTGCCCACTCCCGGTTCTCCAATAAGCACCGGATTGTTCTTGGTCTTTCGAAGCAGGATGCGCAGAATCCGCCGTATCTCCGCGTCTCTTCCGATGACGGGATCAAGCCTGTTTTTCATGGCGTCATCCACGAGATCCCGCCCGTACTTGACGAGCGCCTCGTAAGTCGCCTCCGGGTTTTTGCTGGTGACCCTCTGATTGCCTCGCACCTCCACTAATTCGCTCAAGAGTCGATCCCGCGTGACGCCGTATTCCGTAAGGAGACTCCCTGAAGGCGTGTTGCCACCCTCCTCCACCATCGCGAGTATCAGATGCTCGACGCTCACATATTCGTCCTTGAGTTGCTTCGCCTCCTTCTCCGCGCGGTTCAGTATCTGTCCAAGACGATATGTCATGTGAATGGATTCCGAGCTGTATCCGCCGCCAATGCGCGGAAGTCGATCAATTTCCCTCTCGACTTTATTCGTGAACTCCTTGACGCTCACACCTATCCTTGCAAGAATCTTCGGCATCAGACCATCTTCTTGCCGCAACAGAGAAAGCAACAGATGCTCGCCGTCCACGTTGACGTTGTTATGCTCCATTGCCATGGACGTGGCGCTGCTTAACGCCTCTTGAGCTTTTTCAGTCATTTTTTCGTAATCCATAATTCCCTCCGTCCTACAAGGACTTGATCATTAGCGTCGGATAAGAGTAAATCGGAAAATTATCTATAATCATTATATCACTTCTCTTTAGTATATCATACTCAATAATCTATTCATTAATACGGAACATTCATCTCCCCGGTTCCTGTATTTTTAGCATTGTTTTCCCGATAATCGGATAAAAAACATCCTCAGAGGTAGAATGTTATCCATAGGTAAAATCATTACGCATCCACGGGCGCTTATACTTCAATAGGTTGTTTAGAACCAAAATGATCTATCAGGATGTCGAAGGGGAATTCTCGCATGGATTCAAAATTGCATTTCGAAGAAGCCTTGATGTCATATCTGTCTTATTTGTACGCCGCTCATCCCATTTTCGCCACATCGATGGGGGTGCATGAATACGATTCGGAAATGCCACATATTCATCCCCATGCATTGCGAGAGCATATGGAAAAATCAAGGGGTTTTCTGCATGAACTTGACAGAATATCCTTGGTAGGGCTATCACGGGAAATGCGGTTCGATTATCGTTTGGCGCGTGCGGAGGCGCAGATTCGTATCGCCCTTTTCGAGCAGGGATTGGTCTACGAAAAAGATCCGGGCTATCCAGTGCAATTCGCAATGGAGGGACTTTATCTGCTTCTATCACGGGATTATCAGTCTCCGGATGAGCGGGCGTTCCACCTGTATCATCGCCTTCAGGAAATACCTCGACTTCTCTCCGAAGCGAAAGCGACATTGGTAAGCCCACTTCGCATCCACCTTGACCACGCTTTTGAGTGCATTGCTGGGGCGGAGGATTTCATGAAGGAGGCGATTCCTACATGGTGCTCGCAGTTGGAGGACGACGATCTTCAGCAGGCGATCCGTAACGAGGTGGAACACAGTCTTACGGCGCTGGAGGATTACGCTAAGTTCATTCATGACGAACTCTCTCCCCATGCACGCGAAGACGCCTCCATGGGCGAGGAGTGGTATAACTTTCAACTTCGCGTTGGGCTTATGTTGGACGATACGGGCGACACTTTACTGGATAAAGCGGAAGAATGGTTATTAGAGGAGATCCATGAGCTTGAAGCCTCATCGCGCCTGATAGACGGAACGAACAACTGGCTTCAACATATACACAAAATGCGCGATCAAACTATCCCCTATGAACAGCTAACAGGAGTATACCGAGAGGAGTTGGATCGCGCAAGGAAATTTATTCAACTTCGCAAGTTATCGGAGGATTTCCCGGAATGGATTGACGTGGAGCCAATGCCACCTTACGCCGCAGGACTATGCAATGCGGTGCGCTACATTAACTCTCCGCCGTTCGAATACGTGAAGCTGGGAAATCTATGGATATCCCCGTACCATTCCAATCCGACGGGCGGAGCGGATTACGCGCTAACTCGTTATGATGTGACGCTGAATATCATAAACCGCGTCTATCCTGGCATTCATACGCAGATTTCCCGTTCGCAAAATCACATAAATCGTTTCCGCGCTCACTTCGCCAGAAGCGTGCTCTTCGAGGAGGGATGGGGGGCGTATTGCGAAGAGTGGATGAGGGAGATGGAATATTACACGGACCCTCACATGGACTTGCTTCGCCACTATAGACGTTTCACGAGCATAACGCTCATGAAAATGGATATCCTCCTTCATCTCAGATGCATCGATACAATAGGTGCGATTAGGATGCTGCGTAATGAGTTGGAGGTGAGCGAATACATGGCGACTCATTGCGTGCAGATAAGCGCACGCGAACCCGGGAGGCTAATTTGCAGAGCGGTAGGATATCACGAGATGATGGATTTACGATCCGTCCTAAAGAACCGACTGGGCACGATTTTCGAGGATAGCTCCTTGCCGCAGAGAATACAGATATACGGCAGCGCGCAGCCAAGCATCATAAGGACGGAGATGCTCAAAAACATGAGACCGTGAGCGAACAGGAGCGCCAGGATGATGAAACCACAGGATAGGATAGATAGCTCCTATCCCTCCTTGTTTGCACTTTTGTCTCTTTCGTTGGGAAGCGTGAAGGAGAATATGGATCCGTGGTTGTATTCGCTGTCCACTGTCACCTTGCCTCCATGCGCTTCGACGATGTGCTTCACGATGGACAGACCAAGCCCAGTGCCGCCCGAACTGCGAGAACGCGCCTTGTCCACCCGATAAAAACGCTCAAAAAGCCTGGGAAGGTCCTTACTCATGATTCCGATGCCGGTATCGCGAACGCAAACATTAATTCCATCCTCCTGCATCCCGCCTGACACCTGCACCTCCCCCCCCTCGCTCGTGTACTTCAGAGCGTTATCAATAAGATTGACAATTACCTGTTCGATCTGATCCTGACTACCGAAGGCTTGCAAGGGAGCCGGACAATCCAAAGACAGATTGATGCCTGACCGATCGGCTTGCGGTTGAAACCTTTGCACGACCTTGCGCAAAAGTTTAGCCATATCGAAAGGTTCCTTCGTCGGGGCGCGGGATTCCGCTTGAGATAGAATCAGCAAGTCTTCCGAAATTCGAGCAAGACGCTGAGATTCGTTGATGATGGTGTCAAGAAACTTGGACGCCACCTGAGTATCCTCCAACGCGCCCTGCTGTAATGTCTCCGCCATCGCCCGAATGGAGGCGAGAGGAGTACGAAGTTCGTGCGATACGTTCGCAACAAAATCCCTTCGAATGGTTTCCAGTCTTCTTAGGTCGGTTACATTGCGCGCCACGATTAAGAGCATGTCCGAAGGCACGGAATCGATCGGGATGGGGGAGATTTTCACAGCAAGCACCTTGCCATCGGGTTCCGGGATTCGGGTCTCCAGGAACAATGTACTGCTCTCCTCGCGGGAGGCGAGCGCAATCTTATGAAGGGATTGAGACAGAGTCACCTCCAAAAGAGTGTGTCCTACAGGCGTATTGGTGGAAACTCCCAATAGTTTGCCGGCAAGTGCGTTGGCGCGTATTATCACACCATCGCGATCAAGGACCATAATGCCGGAATCGCTTAAATCCAAAAGAGCTTGGTATTCATAACGAACCGTATCGGTGGCTTCCGCTTGAGTTTCGTTCGATGAGACGTGGTTTAAATGATTTCTGATTAGCAATTCTCAAATCCTAGTGAATCCAATTGCGGTAAAGGGATGGCGAGGTTCCATTCAAAAGATACCTTCGAAGACGACATCGGGAACGAATACCTTGTGCATCCCGTGTGACAAGAGGATGTTCACGGAAAGATATCCTTTTTGTTATTCACTCACATCTCGTCGCAAAACTTGTATCCTATGCCTCGAACCGTCATCAGATGCCGGGGTTGCGAGGGATCCGCTTCAATTTTCTCCCGCAGCCATCGTATATGCACATCCACGGTTCTATCCTCCACGAACGCAGCAGGCCCCCATACGCTGTCAAGCAAGGATTGACGGGTGAAAACCTGACCGGGATGACGGGCAAGGAACTTCAAAAGGTCAAACTCCTTCGGGGAAAGGCTTACGGGATTTCCATTCACGCTGACTTCGTATCGATTGGAATCGATATGGATTCCCCCGATATCAATCACCTCTTCGATATTTCCAGTGATAGCATTGCTCCGACGGAGAACCGTCTTCACCCGCGCCATCAATTCCCTCATGCTGAATGGTTTCGTGACGTAATCGTCGGCGCCAAGCTCCAAACCCACCACCCTGTCCGTTTCGTCCGCTCGCGCGGTGAGCATAATGATGGGGGTGTGACTTTCCGAGCGTATGCGTTTGCAGATGTCGAAGCCGCTGGCGGATGGAAGCATTACATCCAGAATGATTAGCTCCGGCTTTTCGGATTTTGCCAATCGCATGCACTGCTCCGCATCTTCAGCTGTCAAGGGTTGGAACCCCTCCTTGCGCAAATTATACGCAACCGCATCCAATATGGGAATCTCATCATCAACAACTAAAACCTTCACGTTTTCGCCTCATGCCTCCATTTTCGAACGGAATAACCGCGATAGGAAGGCGGTGTATCTCTCAGTGAGAGTAAATTCGCTAGTACAACGCAGCTTTCGCTCATTGAAATACAATCGACCAAGCTTTCCAACCTTCACATGCGCATTCATATATCAACCAAACCGCCCTCGGATATAATCTTCGGTTCGCTGATCCTCCGGCCCTTGGAATATTTTTTCGGTTTTGTCTATTTCGATTAATTCCCCTTTAAGGAAAAACCCCGTATTATCCGAAACGCGCGCGGCTTGCTGCATGTTATGCGTCACGATTACAATGGAATAGGTTTTTTTAAGATCCTGCATCAATTCCTCGATGCAAAAAGTGGAGTTTGGATCCAACGCGGAGCATGGCTCGTCCATCAAGATCACTTCGGGTTCCACCGCAAGCACTCTTGCAATACACAGCCTCTGTTGTTGCCCGCCTGACAGATCCAACGCGGATTTTTTTAGATTATCCTTCACCTCATCCCACAGCGCCGCTCGAACAAGACTTCGCTCGACGATCTCCTGAATCTTATACCGGTTATTCTCCCCGTGGATGCGTGGTCCGTAAGCCACGTTATCGAAAATGGACATCGCGAAAGGATTGGCGCGTTGAAACACCATGCCGATGCGTTTGCGCAGGTCAACCAGGCTAATTCCCCGAACGTATAAATCCTGATTGTCAAACAGCACCGTGCCTTGAAGGCGGGTTCCCGGGATTTCGTCATTCATCCGATTGAAACACCGGAGGAACGTCGATTTCCCGCACCCCGAAGGGCCTATGAGCGCCGTGACGCTTTTTTCCGGGATGTTTATATTAATGTTGAACAACGCTTGCGTGCGACCGTAGAAAAAATTGAGATTTCGAGTCGCAAGCCGTATTGTCTGTCCCTGTTCACTCATGCTTTTCTCGCATGCCGTCTTGGCGGGAGGTGTATCTATGATTGCGTCCAAACTTTTACCCTCGATGTGTTTCTACTTTCCTTCGACCAATAAATTATCATTCACGCCCATTGCCATTTTTTGCTGTGACTGGATGTTCATCGCATCGTTTTCCGCTTGCTGCTTCTGATCGACACTCTTCACGGTTCCATCGAAATTGAGCATGCCATTTGTTACGGACACCTTGATTTTCGCTCCTTGAAGCTTGGGATCAGCGTTAATCTTCTCCTGAATCATTTTGACCGTGTCGGTGGTCGGCGCGGGGCCGTTCCCCTGTCCGCCGTTTCCGGAACTGCATCCAGCCAGAGCGAACGCTCCCAAAACCGCTATCAAACCAAACCATTTTCTCGAAATCATTGCATTCTCCTTTTTCTCACCCGTCAGTGCATCGAATAACGCGAACGTGAAAACAATCGCGCCAGCAAACTTATAACAAGCACTATGGTAATTAATATGAGCGATCCCGTCCAAGCCATTCCATTCTTCGTGACGTCGGAATCCATGGCGAATCGATAAATAAGCATGGTCAGCGAGGATATCTGCGAATTCAGCTTGTAGGTAACCATCTCGTTTCCAAACGCTGTGAACAGCAAGGGCGCCGTCTCCCCGATCACTCTGGCGAGAGCGAGCATGACGCCGGTTACAATGCCGCCTTTGGCGGCGGGAACGATAATGCTTCTTATCGTGCGAAACTTGGTCGCACCTAACCCCAAGGACCCCTCCCTTAGTGAATACGGAGTTAGTCGCAATATCTCCTCAGTCGTGCGCACAATTGTCGGGATCATCATGATCCCAAGCGCCAATCCTCCAGCCATTGCGGAGAAATGATTGGTTTTAAGGACCACCGCTGCATACACGAACATTCCTATCACCACCGAAGGGATTCCATTCAACACATCAGCCGAGAAACGTAACACATTACCAAATCGCCCCGCACCGTATTCCGAAAGATATATCCCGCCAATTAATCCAAGCGGAATTCCGATTGCGGAAGCGATACCCACCAAAACCAAAGTCCCGATGATCCCATTGCTCATTCCTCCGTCCAATTCGTCATGGATGAAGATGGAGGGATGAAGGTATTGTATTCCCTGAACCGCCACGACATATAGTAAGATTGCGAGAATAAAACAAGCCAGAAAAGTGCACAATCCCAGTAATATCTGCACGAAACCGTTGTTAATCTTACGCCATCTCTTCCAATTCCCAGTGCCCCTTGTGATGCGCGTGACAAATCGGGTGGCGAGATAGAGGTAAACGATGATTTCTGTTGGATGAAGCAACCCCCTGAACGATTCCGATCGCAAATCCCCAATGATTTGCCAAGCGACAAATCCGATGATGACAACGATCATGAGCCATCTCCCGAATTTGGCAAGGATATCGCGCAGAGTATCCATCGCCGCAGCTTTCCCGGGCTCCGCGGATGCGTAATTCGAGTTTCGAGAAGTAAGGAGAATGAGAATTCTCGCCAAAGCGTTTATGATGAAGGTGATGACAAACAGAATGAATGCAATCTCAAGGAGGGCGGAGGTGTGCAGTTTGCTCGTCCACGCCTCATTGAACTCGTTGGCGAGCAAAGCCGGCATCGTATATCCGGGCTGCAACAGGGAGGCGGACATCATGGTGTTGTTTCCAATCACCATCACCACCGCCATGGTTTCCCCTATGGCCCTTCCCAATGCAAGTATCACCGCACCGGTGATCCCAGATTTTGCGGCTTTCAAAACGACATTGCGGATCATCTCCCAGCGGGTGGCTCCAAGCCCCAACGCCGCTTCGCGCTGCGCCTGAGAGACGCTGCGAATTACTTCGCGGGAAACGGAGGTTATAAAAGGCAAAATCATGATGGCGAGGATGATTCCCGCAGCGAGCATTGTGGAAGGATAACCACCATAATTGGAGAAGAGAGGGATATTGCCGAAGTTATTATTCAACCATTGATAAACGTTGTTGTTTAACCACGGACAAAGGAATAAAACGCCCCATAGCCCGTAAATGACACTGGGTATCGCCGCAAGCAACTCAATTAGAAACGACAAAGGGCTTGCAAGCCAGGCAGGTGCCAACTCGGATAGAAATATCGCAGCGCATATGCCGATCGGTACCGCCAGAATAAGAGCGATGGTGGAACTGACAAACGTGCCGTAAATAAAAGGCAAAGCGCCAATGACATGATGAAGGGTGTCCCAAGTCCGACCTGTCAGAATGCTCCAACCAAAAAGATGACGGGTGAGAGCCGATTGCTGATAGAGGATGACACCTATCCATCCAATAAGAAACAGAGAGGACAATGCAAAAAGGGTGGAGATCACTCGAAACAGAGAATCTCCGAATTCAGCGAATCCAGCGGTTTTGAGCGGCTTTGGAAGATTTTGCGTAACTGGGTTCTGATTACTGTTTTGTTCAATCACTGAGACTTGTATCCTTATTGGAGATAACGGAAACATTCGTCAACCAATGCGCTTGACGAATTCATTGTAAAATTCACGATGAAAACGGCATTGTTACTCGTCCTCAATTTGCCATGAAACGGAAGCGAGCAATTCCACAATATAGCATCGTTTATCGCCATTATATTAAAAACGCCATTATTCTCCATTTTAATAATACCCCAATACAATGGTGAGCCGGAGGGAAGATTTCCCCCTCCAGCTTGCATATCCATGCTAACGCACCTTAATGCTGTCAATGGCTCTCAAATTAATTTTCCGGATTGATTCAGGCAAAGGAGCGTATAGCAGGTCCGCCGCCATCCGCTGCGCCTCATCGGTCATAGTCCATTTTAGAAAATTCAACATAGCCCTTCCATGCGTAACGTTGGTCGGGTATTTCGGAACGATGAGATAGCTGAACCCGCAAATGGGATAGGTGTTCACACCGGGTCCATTCACGATGCTCACACGAATATCCTTCTCCATCTTCCTTACAGCGCTATTCACTGCGAACGCGGTGGATTGAATGCTTGCGGCGACGAAGTTACCGCTTCGATTCTCCACGACAGCGGCGGGCATATGATTTTGCAGAGCATAAGCCAATTCGATGTAACCGAACGAACCTTGGGCGTGGTGAATCAACCCGGCAACCCCGGGGTTCCCCTGCGCACCGATTCCCACCGGCCAGTTGGGGCTTTTTCCAACTCCGGGACCGTCTTTCCAAGCCTTGCTTACGGATGCGAGATAACTTGTGAAAATATAAGACGTTCCGGAAGCGTCGGAGCGGTGCATCACACGGATTGGCTCATCAGGCAAATTGAGATACGGGTTCAATTTTTTGATTGCGGGATCGTTCCATTTGGTGATCTTGCCCAAATAGATATCCGCGATCACCGGTCCCGAAATATGAAGGCCGGGGCCAATTCCTCGTACGTTATAGCACAGCACGATGGCGCCCGACACATCCAGGATATTGAGTGTGGGGCGAGGCATGGTGCCCAACTCCTTGTTGGTGAGCGGAACGTCACTCGCGCCAAAATCCACCGTTCCGGATTTGTATTGAGCAATGCCGGCTCCCGATCCGATTGCCTGGTAATTTATGGATACGCCGGGATGGAGTTCATGATATCTCTGTATCCATTTGTTCATTATGGGATACACAAAGGTTGATCCAGCCACGTTCAACGCCTGAGCGTTCGCGCTTTTCATACTCATCGAGAGCGCGATGGCTAAAACAATGATAGATCCTTTCATTAACAGTTTACGAAGTGTCATTATCCTTGTCTCCTTGGAGGGAAGGAAATCCTTCCCTCGAATTTATATTCATCTTAAAACGCTTGCTGGAAATTGATCAGGAACAGATTTCTGTCCGCTCCAAGCACGCTGGTTTGCAGTCCATTCGGGTCGTTGATATTCTTGCGGACCCAGTTCGCCTGTATCTCCGAATTGTGTCCGGCGATGAAGTAATTCAAACCAAGCGTCATGTCATATTCCGATACGTAATCGACGCCATGCGCTTCGCGATTCGGGTTCCAATATTCCCCTCTACCCACAAGTTGCCAGGATGGCGCAAGCTTGTATGCGTAGGTGACATAGCCGCCCTGCGATTTAATATCGGGACTGAAGACGCTGTTGAAAAACCCGCCGTCTCTGCCCTGCTCGTACTCGGCCTCGAGTTGGTTTCGACCGTACTTGGCGGACAACTGGAATCCGAGGCGATCACGCAGCGTGGTTTGCGGTGCGTTAGGCACCTGAACCCCCCCGCTAATCACCTGGGAGGCTCCGAAAGAGACATAACGCAGGCCATTGTACACGCCGTGCCAAATAATCTCCTTGCTGTTATTATTGTCCGTTTGATTCTGCAGGTTGCCGCCGTCATTAAAAACCGCCAACTCCCCCTCGATTTGCGGATTGGTGTAACGCATGAGGGCTCCGATGTCGCGTATATCCGAGTAACGCCCATCGTTGGTTGGCAACAGGTTCATGATGGAGCGCTCCACCGTCAGAAGGTGGGTCGAGGGTGTCAGTCCCTCCAGACCCAGCGGCAAATGCTGCTGTCCCACCTCGAAAGCCAGGTTGGGGGTGAGCTTCCATCCAACGAACATGTCCTGAAGCACATTCTTCGTAGCGTCCAGTGACACACCGGTTGGATTGCCGTTCTTATCCCGTGTGATGGAGCCGGAAAGACTTTTCGAGAGATCGAATAAGACATCCCAGTAGGAGCGGTTGTTAATCTGCCCCGTTAGTTTCAACTCCATGCGCCGCAAACGAAAACCGTTGGCTTGAAACCCACCCGAAGGGCTTGCGTTATCGTTTTGGGTCGAACCTTGGAACCAAATCTGCTCGTCACCGTTGATTTGAATTTTACCGTCGCCTGCGGAGACTTTGGTGTCCGCCAATTTGGTAATACGGGCGGCTTGTTCCTTTTCCGTCTCAGTGACGCTTTTCACCCCATGACTGAGGTTGGCGATATTCCCGGTGTTCTTTTCCGTCGCTTGCTGGTTTGCGGCGACAGCGCTCTTCAGCCCCTCCACTTCTGTTTGCAATGTGGCGATGTCGCTTTGGGCTTTTGTCATATCCGTCTGGATGACCGTTAATTCCACCCTGTAATGGTCAGCCAATTTTCTAATCTCACCCACCTCTGCCGGGGTCAGCACGGATTTCGGAGTGTTGTTGATCTCCGATTTATCCGCTTTGTTCGCCAGCAGTTCATCCACTCGTATCAGCACCCTCTGAATGATCGTAGCCATCTCGTATCGGGTTACGGTTCGTTTTCCGAAGAAATTCCCGTTCGGCGGATAGCCTTTGATCAAACCTTTCGATGCTAGGTCCTCAACGGCTTTGTACGCCCAGTTTCCCGGGGGAACATCGCTTGCCACTTGAGACCAACCCGGTGAAGCGATGATGGTCAGCAGCAACGCCATCATCACCAGCGCCTGGGAAATTCGCCTCATCTCTTTCCTCCTTTTGAAGAATAATGCGATGGCAGAATTGCCAACGGTTATAGTGTGGCAGGCGAGTTTTAAGGTAATGTTAAGGTGGGGTTAAATATTGTTTAAAGGCATGGGTCGGGCAGGCTGATCTGTCGGATCGGACCGGTCGGTCCGATCCGACAGATACTGATTAAGGTTGCGAGTTGGGGATTTCGTCTCCGACAAGGTCTTCGATGTTGTTCTCCTTCAACACCGTGTTTGCGGAACCGTTTGTGTCGAATCCGACAGGCTTTTCCCCTGCGGGCACGTCCCAGAAGTAGGCGTGATCACGGCGAAAGAGGGTGTCCCACACCCAATCCCCGGCGCTGTATGCTGTCGTCTGATCGCGCATCACATTGAATTCCGCTATCGTGCCGATGACCGCCTTGTATGGTTTCGCATTCGGAGAGGAGGAACCTGCGTAGATCGATAGACCGGATATTCTGCTATTAGTCCCGGTGTTGTAGCGAAAAACGTTGCCTATTGCGAGGACGAGTTTTGAATCGTTTGCTGCGGGCAATTTGCTATCCGCCATCAGCGAGAACGCCTGAGCGGTGCGATCCGCCGTGTTTCCCTCCACTGTGTTGTACAGTAAAGGACCGATACCTGCGTTCCATTGATTGGGCATACTCTCGTCAAGCGTGCTAGCCGCTGCGAATAGGTACACCCCCTCTCTGCGCTCTCTTTTGATGATATTATTCGCGTAGACGTTCTCCACGCCGCCGATCCATAACTGGATGCCGCACATGCCGTCCACGGTCTCATTCCCGATCACCAGGTTTCGCGCAAACATCGGCTCCATAACCACAACGGATGAGGGAGTTGGAGGAACGCGCCAAGGTCGATCAAGAAGAAGCACAGCCCCGTTCCTGCCAACAACTCTTCGAGCCTGTCCTATTCCGACCCCATGAAGGACGCAAATGTAATACTCCCCCAAAGGAGGTTCCACCGTGCCGTCATCCTTCAAAGGGGGGTTATAGGCGGATGGCGGAAGGGTTATGCCATCGGGATATACCGCCACGGGCGACCCGTAATACGCAAGGCGCATATTGGATTCAAACAGAATGGTCTCCCCTACGTTTTGATCCGTTCCGGCGACGCCTCCGAATCGGCAATGTTCGCCGCGATTGCCATATATCCAATTTTCATCCACCGAACCATGTCCGGTGGAGAACCATATCAGCCTGCGAGCCGTTGGTCCTCCTGCAAATCTCGACCCCACGATGGCATTGTTTTCAATACGGCATTGTTCCAACGGCTCCGTGCGGCTCAGCAATGCAGCCTCGGCGTTCCCCCCGAACCGTGTGGCGGGGTAGCATAGATTATCGCTAACCTCGCATTGCCGTGCTCCGCTGAAGAATATGGGCGCACGACCGGTGAAACGGCATTTCGTC
This sequence comes from Chthonomonadales bacterium, assembly GCA_027459625.1. Lineage (GTDB taxonomy): Bacteria > Armatimonadota > Chthonomonadetes > Chthonomonadales > CAJBBX01 > DTKV01. Next base: position 40,795 of record DAIDHP010000010.1, on the reverse strand, counting down.
ACCAGAAAATGATCCACTCGTCGCAAATGCAAACCGATGTTCTCGTCCCATTTTCCGTCCACATCCGCCACTTCCACTCCTCGGATCACTCCTCCGTGAACCCAACCCAATGGAACGGGGGATTTCACCTCCACACCGGTCGTGACTCTGGCGTTCCCGAAAACGCTTAAATACTCCAGTCCCGAGTTACCCCCCGATAACCAGACCACCGGGGAACCCTCACTTGGAAATTCGGCTTGCTTGGTGATCGCCTTGTCAACCGCCTCAGCCTGAAAAACGATCAAGTCGGATCCGCTCTTGATTGATTTTAAATCATCTGGTTTCCAGTTTGGGCTTTTAGCGAGGACGAACGCATCGAGGTTCAATCCTCCGCCTTTCACGTTTCTCCACTCCAGGGTGTTCTCCCCCTTTTTCAAGGTGAGAACTGAGCACTTGGTCCATTCGAAATCCCCCCAGCCGGATGTATTCGGCACCGGAGATAAGGGAACTCTCTCGTCACCGTTTACAATCATTTCCGTTCTGTCGCTCATGCCATAACCGTAACCGGAATCGTCGGCGGCATAGCGCATCCACAAACTCCATTTCCCCGACCGAGGGGCGCGGATACGATAGATCAAACGATCGCCGATATCCTGCAACTCGGCAATCGCCATATTCCATCCGGAGGTGCGCCGAACGAGCCTTCCCTTTCCTGAGGAGGATAAACGCATAATTGTCCGCTCCATTCCCGATCCCGTCAACACAACTCCGGCTGGGATTCGAAGAGTGCGAAGCAGAGTGATGTTTCCCGGGGATATTTTGACAACCTCGTTGGGGTGAGCGGAATCCAACAGTTTTTGCAGCCTCAATCCGCCCTCAACCGACTGAAAATGAATCACTTTTCGAGCCGCAGGTTCGGGGGTTATCCTTAGGGACACGGGACCGCCCCACCCCGACTCCCCTCCCATCCCCGCATAGACCCAAACCTGATAATCTCCGGGTTTGAATGCCGTGGGAATTTGGAAACTCACCGCATACTGCGACGGGTTCAAAACCTGCATCCATTGGCCTTTCATCCCCGGCTTGCAAAGATAGACATACGCCGTAACGTTGTCGGGCAATTCCGTCAATCGTCTTCCAAAAATCCGAACGGTCTCATCGGGATGGGCGATGTCGGGCCCGCACCACCACGGTTCGGGGGCGTTCAAACGAATTATATTGCTTGCCCCCTCCTTGCCGTTCACCCACGCGAAGAAAAGTCCGTTCGGACGAGAATCCGGAATCGTGGCGATGACGCCATCCCGATCCGCCTGTTGTATCCGGGGTTTAAACGCCACGCCTGCGGGATTGTCGGAATCCACTCCCCACATTGTTATGTCCGAGGATAAGTCGCCTCCGGCGATGAAAAACGATTCGTCCGGCCCAGCGTCGCGCGTATAACTGTAGATTTCCGAGTTTCCCGGCTCTAACCTTGCAACCTTGGGTATCCGCGGATAAAAAGCGGAGCCGGGAACGGAAGGTTCAGGGACGGGATGGGACCATTCGACTGCGAATGAGAGAACGGGCGCCATTAACAACGCAAGCAAAGTGACGGACGGCAATAATAAGGAGGATTTCATCACTGTCTCCTGACTGGATCGAGATATCATGAAGACTACCGCATCTTTTATCAACTCCGCAAGATAGGTTACGACATAACGCTACTCTTCGGTGTTGTTGACGTCAGCAAGGAAATTGCGCGCAGGATGGGACATAACGGTGAAATTCGGCTCAGTGTTTGAGAGGAAAAAGCCTTCGACGCCCCCATTAAATCAGATCAATAGCTATTATCAAATAAAAAAAATGAACGATTTAATCAGATTTACCGGTAAATGCTTGCATTTTGATTTTACATAGCTTATAATATTGATGTAGGGTGTTAAATGGTTTATGATTTATCGGTAAATTGTAATGCGTTATCGCCATGTCAAGCCAAAGGGTGAGCGTTTCAAGCTATGAAATTCACTGATGGTAATTGGATGATGCAACCAGGAACCCGCGTCTTCTCTCCGAAACAAGCCTATGAATCATTCGTGAGAGACGGCGAATTGACCTCGCTCGCGCCTGTCAACGCCATTCGCCATCGTGGAGACACCTTGAATGGACCTCTGTTGCGGATACGGTTTCACGCTCCCCTTCCCGATATCATCTCCGTCCATATCTCCCATTTTGATGAGCGCTCCGCGCACTCTCCGTCCTTCGACATCTTCGACAACCCGGAATTCTCGGGAGTCATCGAGGAATCCACCGAATGGCTCGCATACAAAAGCGGCGCATTGACGGCGAGATTGCACAAAAAGGAACCATGGAAACTCGAGTTTGATGGCGATGAACATATCCTTACTTTTAGCGGAACTGACGATGCGGGATACGCGGTGGTGGATGGTGACGGCTCCTATATGCTGGAACGTCTCAATTTGAGCGTTGGGGAGTGCGTTTACGGATTGGGGGAGAGATTCACCTCGTTCGTCAAAAACGGACAATCCGTGGATATCTGGAACAGGGATGGAGGCGCGGAGAGCGAACAGGCATATAAGAACATCCCGTTTTACATGACCAATCGCGGATACGGCGTATTCGTAAATCATCCCGGAAAGGTATCCTTCGAAGTTGCAACCGAGAAGGTTTCGAGAGTGCAATTCAGCGTGCCCGGCGAGGAGATGGAGTATTTCGTGATATACGGGCCCTCTCCGAAGGATATCCTCCGAAAATACACGCAACTCACCGGAAAACCCGCATTGCCCCCTGCATGGTCTTTTGGCTTGTGGCTCACCACCTCATTCACCACTAACTACGATGAGAAAACGGTGACGGATGTAATAGATGAGATGGCTAAGCGGGATTTGCCACTGCATGTGTTTCACTTCGACTGCTTCTGGATGCGGGAGTTCCACTGGTGTGATTTTCAGTGGGACAACCGGGTTTTCCCGGATCCTCAAGGGATGCTTCGTCGGCTTAAGGAAAAAGGATTGCATATCTGCGTTTGGATAAATCCCTATATCGCCGGGCTATCCTCTCTTTTCGAAGAGGGACGCAGGAATGGCTATTTGCTAAGAAAACCGGACGGAATGGTGTGGCGGACCGATCAATGGCAGCCCGGGATGGGGATAGTGGATTTCACCAATCCCAGCGCTTGCGAATGGTTCGCCTCAAAACTGGAGGCGCTCTTGGATATGGGTGTGGATGCGTTCAAAACGGACTTCGGCGAGCGCATTCCCACGGATGTCATTTACAATGACGGCTCCGATTCATCGCGAATGCACAACTTTTACAGCTATCTGTATAACAAAACCGTCTTCAATCTGTTGGAGCGAAAACGAGGGAAAAACGAGGCGGTGCTGTTCGCACGTTCCGCAACTGTGGGAGGACAGCGCTTTCCGGTGCACTGGGGAGGGGATTGTTTCTCGACTTATGAGTCAATGGCGACGAGCCTAAGAGGCGGCTTATCCCTCGGTGCGTGCGGTTTTGGATTCTGGAGCCACGATATCGGCGGATTCGAAGGAACCCCGCAGGCGGACATTTACAAAAGATGGATCGCGTTCGGATTGCTCTCCTCGCATAGCCGGTTGCACGGCAGTTCATCCTATCGGGTTCCATGGTTGTTCGATGAGGAATCCGTGGAGGTTTTGAGATTTTTCACCAAACTGAAATGCAGATTGATGCCATACCTATATGCGAAGGCGATTGAAGCGAGCGAAACAGGCGTACCGGTAATGCGTCCCATGTACATGGAGTTTCCCAATGACCGAACCTGCGACTATTTGGACCGCCAATATATGCTAGGCGATTCCCTCCTCGTAGCGCCGGTATTCTCCAAGGAGGGGGATGTGGACTATTACCTTCCCGAAGGGGTTTGGACCAATTTCCTAACCGGCGAGGAGTGCGAAGGGGGGCATTGGATACGAGAGAGACACGGATTCAAAAGTCTTCCTCTTTGGGTGAGACCACACTCCATCCTGCCAATCGGATGCGACGACAACAGACCGGATTACGATTACACGCGGGATGTGGAGTTCAGGGTGTATCGGTTGGAGGATGGCGATGGGGCGAAATGCCTTGTTCCAGCCGATTCCCCGTTGGAATTCTCCGCCAAAAGGAATGGGGGAAACATCCATATGAATATTAGCGCTGGCGAAAATCCATGGAAAGTCCTCATGGTCGGAATCCGTTCCTGTTCCGAATCGCATGGCGGGACCATTGTTCAAGGGTTGAATGGTTTGACACTTACACCAACAGAGGGATGCAATGATTTATCACTTGTGATTTAGGACTATAATTCACGTCCCAAGGAGAGGAGGCTCCGATTAGAAATTAAATCGAATTTCTACTTTTCATGTTCTAAAAAGACCTTTTTCTATGACTACAAAGAAAGGAACTCTTAAAATGAAACGCAGGGTTGTGAACGGTTTTACATTGATAGAATTGCTCGTTGTGATTGCAATTATAGCAATTTTAGCGGCCATTCTGTTTCCAGTTTTCGCACAAGCGAGGGAAAAAGCGAGGCAAATCTCCTGCCTGTCGAATCTCAATCAATTGGGGCTAGCAATCATGCAATACACTCAGGATTACGACGAGTCGTTCCCCGAGGGATTCAGTTCAACGGTCTGGACGGGCAATGATCTTTGGTGTCAGAAAATCATGCCCTATGTCAAATCGCTGGGCGTTTATGAGTGTCCCGATGATGCCGGCAGCGGGCCGATGACAGGCGGGAACGCGTGGGAGGGTTGGGGAATCTCCTACGCCGTGAACGGTTATTATAGCTCGAACTGGTGTTGCTCACCCAACTGGAACAGCGGATTCCCGCTTCTCGGACCGATGGGAATAGGCGGAAGTCAAAGCGGATGGCTCTATCACAGTTTTCAAACTATGGCGGCGATGTTGCAGCCCAGCGACACCATTTTGATGTCCGAAAAACACAATGACCAATGCTTGACATATGATCAGGCGAATTCCGGTTGGACATGGGGCAACACATCGAATTACGGGCCTCTGGGTGTTTTTTCCAGCACGCTTCAATGGTGGGGTCCGATTCAAACTCCGGATGCGAAATTCCCTGCGGCAGCCTGGCCAAACGGACCTGACGGCAGCGTCACCGCCACGCATAACGGCATGGCGAACTTTCTATTCATAGACGGACACGCCAAGGCGATGAAACCATCCGCCACCAATCCGGACCCTGTAAACCAGCCTCAGAACAACATGTGGGATGGAACGAGACAATAATATCAAGGAGAAATATCCAATGAAGAATGACATTATTAAATCAACTCTAATGGTATTATCGGCGGTATTGGTCCTGGGAGGCGGGTTGGCGGGTTGCTCCAGCAGTGGAGGGGGCCCGATGACCTCCCAGGACAAGGCTAGCTTTCAAGGACCCAAAAACATCCCGCCTGAAGCATTGAAGCAAATCCAAAAAGCGCAAAGCGCAAAACCGCCTCAGCAAGGGGCCGTTCGTCCCTGAAGCAGCGAGGGATGACGGAAAGAATCGGTCATTAAAGCACCTGATGGACACAGTGAAATTCGCCGTATCGTTGGCAAAGAGTTCGTATATTGCATGCCTTCGAAAATGCCATTCAGGCGGTAATTCAGGTGACGCTATGACTATTTGGCACAATGGGCTCGGGGATAGCGAGCGATATTGTTGGATAATCGCTATCCCCTTTCATCCCTTTACGCCGTTCAATGGCTGCAGATAACCGAATGCGGTTATCGCCTCGGGCTATAATATTTATGCCTTGAAGCGTTGAACCGCACTACGAACACCGATTGAACGCTTAAAACAATGACTTTAAATCTATCTTGAAATGATAGGAATCATGAGAAGAAGAAGCGCAACAACCTTATCGGACGTAGCCAAGGAGGCGGGAGTCTCTGCGATGGTCGCATCGGTGGTTCTAAACAATGCGACATCCTCCACCCGTGTCTCCGAAGCCACAAGAGATCGTATTCTCGAAGCTGCGAAAAGAATGCAATACAGACCTAACGCCGTAGCGAGAGGGCTCTCCCGCAGAAGAATGAACACCATTGGCGTGTCGTTTATCATCCATGCGGGGGACTTCAACCACTATTTCATGGAGGTTTTGAACGGAATCCTGGAGACTGCGGCGCAATATCAACAGAACACCACAATATTCTCCATTTCGGACTGGGTGCTTGACGAACCCAAGATACTCCAAGCGTGCGATGGAAGAATCGACGGCATGATTCTCATAGGGCCGCACATGCGCCAATCCTTCGTTCGTCAAATCCCCCACCACACTCCCTTTGTATTCATCCACAACAACTCCGGATTGCCTAACGTACCGAGTCTGGATGTGGATAACGAAAACGGATCATATGATATGACCAAACTCCTGCTGAACTACGGGCACAAATGCATCGCTCACATCACGGGCAGCATGAATATGACATGCTCACGAGAACGACAATCCGGCTACCTTCGGGCTTTACAGGGGAATGAAGTGAAATGGGATGAGGATTTGACGGTGTTGGGGGATTACTCCATCGAACGCGGCAGGGAATGCACGCTCTGTCTGTTGCAAAGATTGAAAAACAGACCCCTTCCCACGGCGATTTTATGTGATAGTGACGCCATCGCTTACGGATGCATTGAGGTTTTGAATGATCGCGGCATACGCGTTCCGGAGGATATATCGGTAACCGGCTTTGATGACACCCATCTCGCCCAGATCACCAACCCCTCCCTCACCACCGTGAGACAACCCTTCAGGCTAATGGCGAAACGCGCGGTGGAGATTTTGCTTAGCCATGTGGAGATGGAACCCTCTCAGACGGAAAATCATCCAGTGATGTCCAATAACGGAGATGAGACGGACGGGCGTCTGATACTCGAACGGCTTCCTCATGAAATCATCATCCGGAAATCGGTGCGCGCACCAAGGGAAACCTCGCTGATCGCTTAGATACGCCAAGACTTAAAATAAATCATGGAGCTGTGCAATGGAATTAAAAATAAAAGACGCCATGAGAGCGCTGAGGATGTCTCTGACTTCCCCTTGGCGCTTTCGGTATCTCCTTATTCTCTCGTTGACGTTATGCTTGGGCATACACGCCATGGCGTCAACGGTGGATATTCGGGTGGAAGTTCAGAAAGATAGACACCCCATCTCCCCATTGATATACGGAGTGAACTTCGCAAATTCCGAACAGGCGACGCTCCTGAATATCACGCTTAACCGAAACGGGGGCAACGCCACAACCTGTTATAATTGGGAGGAGGACGCCACGAATTCGGGAAACGATTGGTATTTCATGAGCCATCCCGACGGAAATTCGAACACTCCAAGCGGCAGTGTGGACGCATGGGTGCGGGGAAACATGGCCGCGAAAACCACCGACGGCGTCAGGAGCATGGTCACCATTCCGATGATCGGATGGGCGGCGAAGCTGGGTCCGAACCGTTCACCGCTCTGGTCCTTTTCCGTGAAAAAATACGGCGCTCAACAAAGAACAGAGCAGTATCATCCTGACATGGGCAACGGTTTCAAGCCGAACGGTCAGCCGATCACAGGCAACGATCCGAATGACGCTCAAATGCCGGTCACCGTGGATTTCGAGAAGAGGTGGGTGAATCATCTCGTCGGCGCATTCGGCTCGGCGAAAAACGGCGGAATCTCCTATTATCTGCTGGATAACGAAACGGGGTTGTGGCAATCCACCCACCGTGATGTTTTCCCCTCAGGATTGAAGATGGATGACCTGTTTTCCAGGGAATTAAAAACCGCCGAGATGATCAAATCCGTGGACCCCACAGCCATGGTGTGCGGCACGGAGGCATGGGGATGGCCGGAGTATTTCAATTCCGGTTATGACAATGAATGGGCCGGAAAGCACCATTATCAAAAGCCCTACCCCGATCAGTCGGCGCACGGCGGGATGGAGCTTATTCCGTGGATATTGCAACAATTCGCCGCCGTGCAAAAACGCACCGGCAAGAGATATTTGGATGTACTCACGGTTCACTACTACCCGCAAGAGAACGGAGTCTCCTCCAAAAACGCTGATCCCGCAACCGTTCTACTCCGGAACCGCAGCACTCGTGCGCTTTGGGATCCTAAATACGTGGATGAATCGTGGATACGCAAAACGATAGACTTGATTCCCTTGTTGAAAAAATGGGTGAAAACCTATTTCCCGGGAACGAAAATCGGTATCACCGAATACAGTTGGGGCGCGGAGGATAACATCAGTGGTGCAATAGCCGAGGCGGATGTTCTTGGAATATTCGGTCGGGAGGGGTTGTATCTGGCGAATCGGTGGACGTGCCCGAAGACCGATTCTCCCGCATTCAACGCCATCAGGATGTATCGCAACTACAATGGCAAGGACGGCGTTTTCGGCGATATCTCCGTGGCTTGCCAAACACCCGATCCCGACACATGTGCGGCATTCGCGTCGGAGGATGGTCGAACCAATCAGTTGAAAATAATGATCTTGAACAAGCAACCGGGGTTGTCCCAGCCCGTGACGCTCAATGTGGCTGGATATCAAGCCAAGCCGTCCGCCGAGGTATATCAGCTCACAGTCGCAAATCATATCGAAAAACTGGCGAATGTCGGGGTTAAACGAAACACCGTATCTCTTACTCTGCCCGAACAATCCATCACACTACTGATCTTGAACCCGGCGGGTGGATAGGATGGGAAAACATGAGGGGGAGGAGCCGCACTCCCCCCTGTTTTATCTGTTCCGTATCGCGCTAGCTTCCGCGTTGATTTGACGCGCCTGTTCGATGAGGGCGTACCGAGGCTGATCCGTGACATCCACATATCCGAATGCGTAATGCTCCCCGTATATTAAATCCGGACCGTGTCCAGGTCCCCTGCCGGTGACAGGCTCGTCGCGATACTCGAACCAGTAGCATCCGATGCAGTATGGATTGTTTGCGGCATCCCTAATCCATTGAACGTATTTCGCACCGCTGTCCCGATCATCCACCGCGTTCGTGGGATAAACTCCGAAACCCCTCGCACCATTGTACGTTGGAGGAAACGAAAACTCACCGCATAGGACGGGCTTGCCCGCGCTTTTGAAAAGCCCTTGAATCATGGAATCGGCGAAAACGTTGGCGTAGCGGTCGAATCCGATCACGTCGCAATGCTTGGCGATGAGGGACCAATCTGTGGCGTTCACCCACCAGCCAGGTACGATCCAAAAGCCGAGATAGAGATGATTGGGGTCGATGGACTTGATCGTTTTGTAAATGAAGCCGTAATAGCGATCGGCGTAAAACTCGCGTAACGCCTCCAAATCCTTGGCGTTCGGGTTACATGCGGCGGATTCCAGTACCTCACGAGTCGTGGCTTCCTGAACCCCCAACCCTTCCGCCGCTTGGCTCACATCCCCGTGATGCAGGGTATCGATATCGTAATCCACCAGAGCTTTTTTCGCGGGTACGGTGGCGGGCATCTTAAGGATGGATTGAATTTCCGAGGGTTGGATGATCTCGTCGTACTCGTTGCCTAACGACCATCCCACGACGCACGGGTTGTTCCTCTCCGGGAGTATCTGTTTCTCCAAGGATGCACGGAATTTCGCCTGTACGCTCGGATCGAAGATATCGGGATGCCCCGCCAAACTCGGTACGTCCCATCGATAGAGTACCGGCGAATAGGGGAGATGTTGCGTCGGACCGCACCATTTTCCCAACCCGCATAATCGCCATGCCTGAATTCGCTTCACGAGCAGGTTGATGGATGCCTGCTGCCATTTGCTCGCATATTCCCTGATGAGGTTCGCAGTTTGAAAAGCGCAATAATCCGTTCCGTCCGATATTCCCCACTGATTTTTCGACCAAGCCGCTGCGAACCTCCCTGTTTTGGGCGGCAAGTCGGCGAAAAGGTACCTCCTGCCCGTAATGGGTGTCGTCTCCCAAGTGGTGGATGGTGCACTGCAGATACCGGTGTAAAAGCAAGGGTTACCCAATGGCGTGATGAGCCACCATTTGTCATTATGTTTCACAACACGATAAAAACCTGTTGGTTTCTCCCTCCATCCCGCCTTAAGCCAGCCGCCATAAGCGTCCTCGTCCTTGTCTCGTCCCCATTTACGCAGTACGGAACGCTCTCTCGATACAGCCTCTTTGAGCTGTGCGTCCGATTTAATCTTCTCCGGCCAGTTGGATTGGATCACCTGGCCGTATTTGTCTATCACCGGTGCGACGGCCCGCAAACTGGGATTTTGCACGATTCGAAAATCAGCCTCGATAGTCACGGTATCGCCGGGATGCGTCACCCATGAATAACTTTGGGATGGGGGCGGTGCGAAGAGCCATAGCACGGGCGAGAGGTGCGAAGATGCGAACTTGCAGATGAGCGTTTGGCCGGAGGATGAGGTGACCTTCAGGCTGGTCTGGACAAAATGATACTCGGCTGGGGCTTGCGCCCAACTGGGAGTGTCCGAGACGAGCAACGGCCCCGTGCAGGGCGTGAGTTTTCCCGCTTGCTCCTGCTCAGCTACAACATCTCCCTGATCGTTCAAGAGCCGGATGGATTCCCCATTCGGACCCGCTTTCATCAACGCCATGTAGGTTGTGGAATAGGACCATTTGGGGGTGAGAGCCATGAAGTAGTTGTTATTACCGTCACCAAACCCGCAGATAAGGCGCAGGGTGGAGAGGGGGCACACCCCGGCGGCGTTCGTGCTGTTTTCGAAATCGAGGATAAAGCCGGTTTTAGCTCCGAAATCCTGTTGAGTCGCCAAATTGAAGCGATTATCCGCCGCCAACACAATATGAGGAATGGCTAAGAGCGTCAAAATTACAAACAGTCTTTTTATTTGCATGTTCCACTCCGATGGGATAAATGGATGGATTGCAGCGACTATCGTGCATATCATCCGTCCGATTTCTTTGAGTTATTTTAGGTATGAACTCATCCAGTGGGGCAATTTTCCCTTCATCCAAGCGGATATTTCAGTAGGTGCTTGAAGCCAGCCGGCTTTGCGTCGATATGCGATGCTTCCTTGTCGGAAGCGAAAATCATTCTTTTTTCGATTGGCCAGTTCCGGATTCACCGTGATACTGTTCTTGTCAAAGCCGGTGTAATCGGAGAACGCTTTCAGCGTATTGAACTCCTTGTGCTTCGGACGCCATGGGACGCCGTAAAGGATCAACGGCTTGTCGGCTGCGGGGGAGAAGTAGATATTGTCGTCGATAACGATGTTTTGTTTGGTCGGATCGAATATTTTCTCTGGAACCGTCTTCAGATAGGCATCGAAGGCTTTCAAATCGTTGTGAAACTCCTTCTGTTCAAACGGATGCCAGCCGAAAAAGTCGTTGTCATACCAAAGTCCGAGCTGATATCCGTGATTGAAGGCGCAGACGTTACGCTTCACGATGTGCCCCGTGTTATGGTACTGGAGATTTCTTCCGGAGTGCGAAGGGGTGCCGCGCGGGCCCTGCTCACGGAAGGTGATACCGTCGCTGTTTCCGACGCAGGTGTTGTTGATAAGCGTGCAATTTTCGCTCTCCCCAAGCTGGATGCCGCCGGAACTCCATCCCTGATCGTTACCCACAACGCCTGTGCTATTACCGAAGGAGAGGCAGTCGCGAACCGTGAATCCCTTGCTTATTTCGATGAAGAGACCGCTCCCCTCGTTTTCCTGAAAAACGCAATCCTCGATCAACACGTTTTCCACATTGACGTCGAACCACAAACCGGGGCCGCCGTTCCGCTTAAAATAAAGTCTCCTAAAGTTTCCCCCTCGAAAGAACGCCGTTTTAAATCCGCCTGCGTCCCAGCCTCTATCGATCGGCTTCCAGCAGTTGCCCTCCCAGAACGAATCCTCGTTGAGGCAACCGTCTCCTGTGGCTCCACCGCCGGTCTGTCCGCAACGGCGGATGACGCATCGTCGCATCACACCGTTCACGTTCACCCCGCTGCCAGCCATGTCCTCGATGACGCAATCCTCGATCAGGTTGTTCTTGCCGTAGAGCCATACCACCCCGCGTTGACAGAAACTCGCACCGTATTTAAAGTGGAAACCGCTAATGCGGACATTCTCCACCCCTTTGGGGTTCGCCCATGGATTGGTGCCGAAGGTTTGGGCGCGCGTGGATGCCTCCATTTTGCTTTGGTTCGGATCGGAACCGTTCGCCAACCAGACATAAAGCGTTTTATTCGCAGTGTCCGCAGCGAACATGCCCGCAAACTGAGGTCCTAAATTAGGAACGGGAGGATTCAGAACGGGCGATTTTTCACCCTTCGCCAACGCGGCGGAGTGTTTCTCCCAGGCGGATTGAAGATCCTGCAGAGTTAGCGCGGGGTGAAGCGCGGCATCATTCACGAACACCTGTTCCGCCCTGCCCCAAAGAGGCGCATCACTTGGATAATGCTGTATGGGCTTCCCGTTATTCCAATCAATGATGAAAATGGAAGTCCATGGAACCTGATAGATCGGTGCATCGCCCTGAGTTTTCATCCAACCGGTAATAATGTCCGTTCCCAACAGATGAACGGATCCTGGAGGATCTGCGACGAAGGAGATCGGAGCGCCGGGAGCGCCGCTGTTGGTTAAGTTGACGAACTCCCTGTAAACGCCGGCTTTAACAATCACGCTATCGCCCGGTTTGGCAATCTGTTCCGCCTTGGAGATCGTTTTCAAAGGAAGTCTCTCGTCGCCAGGGTTCTTATCGGAAGCCAGAGGGTGCGAATTGTTTACCACATAGCGCTTGGAGCCCTTGCTTTGTGGAAGAGATGGGACCACTGCGAACGCAGCAAGCCCCGCGCCGGATTTCAATAGGTCTCTGCGCGTGATCCTATGCATGTTCACCTGAAATTTCATCATGCTGCGCCTTTTGGTTGATAATACGATTGAATTGCCACATTTTCAGATTACCACGAGTTGCGCCCATTTGCACTAGCTTTTCTATGTTATCATCGGACCCGGCCAATCGAACAGATTGTAGTAATCCATCCATAGGCTCAAATAAAAGCGTATCCTTCAGGGCGTCACAGGACTTCCACGCGGACTATCGGGGTATCGGCTGAGACACGGTGCGTGAAAATAATGGATTTAATTCGCATGGGCGTCCACGCTGATATTTCCAACGAAACAACATATCGACATTTTCGTACATCATATCAAGCAGTCACAGGCATTTCTATCCTGTGCCACACCCGATCCTCGATATGTATCCGGTATTATGATTACAAACATGCCACGATGAATTCAAAGAGAATGCATTCAAGATTCACCAGTTAAACGGTTGGGAACATAAAATACATAGCGTCAAAGTTTTGGGATATTCAGGTAATTGCAAAATTCGCTTTTCAGGTATTTCGCCGAGTATGAAATGAGCGATATTAGCCTCATTTTCTGAATTTTGCAATTACCTCTATTGATTTAATGATGCGTAATTCAAATAACGCGGAGAGCGCCATGGGTATCCTCACACGAAGGGAATTAATCACTCAGGGAATACAAACATTAGCCCTTGCGGCGGTCACGAAGCTGAACGCCCAACCAACGGATATCCGCACTCAGTTACTTAGCCTCGTCGCGGAGGCGGAAAACAGATGCGACATCCTGCGAAATCGGTTACGCGCATGCGAGGAGGGGGGAGAGGACATCGCCATGCCGGACAGTTCCCTTGCGTTAGGCGAACTGTTTTGCCGTTTCTCTCGCAGCGACGCCGAGAATAAGGATTTAGCGGAACCAGCCCTTCTATCCATGCGCTACATACTCTCAATGCTAGACGAAGAGATCAAATCCGTGAACAGGACGCTAAATCATGAAGCCGCCTATCCCAAAATTCCCAAATGGACAACGCTTGGCGTGACATGGAGGAACGGGCGGTTTTGGAGCGGCAACCAGCCGGTATTCCTCTGCGGGCTGAACTGGGATGCGACTTTGGCGAACAGAAATCCGTCCGTTTTCCACAGATTAGGGTTCACGCTGGCGGATGGAATGTTTCGCGGGAATATGAATCCGAATGGCTCTTTTGATGACGCCGGTTGGCTTGCGGGGGATGGCGCATATATGCAGCGGATGTCCAATACGGGCATCCCGGTGGATTGTCTCCTAGGCGATGAGCCGCCGGAATGGATGTTCGGTAAATATCCCTCACTGAGAAGTCCCGGATACGGCAATGGCGACGACTATGTGCTGGAAGACCCAATGGATATCAAGTATCGTCATGAATTCATAGATCATTTCACCCCGCTCTACGATAAAAATCGCTCCTTCTTCGCCGTGGACCTCGCTAACGAACCGGCATTCCAAGGGACATCGGATATCCTCATGGAGTTGTGGCGCGATTGGCTTAGAGCCAAGTACGGCGAACTTGAGAAATTGAGCAATGCTTGGGGTGTCACCATCGGCGATTGGAAGGAAATCAAGGATCACCCTGCGGCGCTGGTCCCCAAATCCGGCATATGGTGGGAGAGGGGGAATGTGGACTTCAGCCAACCCGGGATGCGCGGAAAGCTATATGACTGGTGTGCGTTCAACAATGAACGCATTGGAGCCTATTTCAAAGACCTATCGGATCGTCTTCACGCGAAAGACTCGCATGTGGCGACACATGTGAAGGTGATGATGGGCTCCTACTTCATGGGCAGCGTGGAACCACGCGGTTGGACAATGAACCTGTCCTACCACACCTACGGAATCGATCAGGAGTATATCTCCAAGGCGTGCAGTCTGCTCGGGGGGGACTTGGACCTGATGGATTTATCCCATGTGGCGAACCCCAACCGCCGTTTCGGCTCCGTTCCCTATATCTGCGGGTGGCTGGACGCCGGCATGTCGGCGGATTTCCTGAAATCCCTTCAGCCTGAAAAGCCCTTCCATAACTCCGAGTTTCACGTAACCGATGACGACACCGCCCCCGGCGACGAGGAGGATGCGAAGGCGCACATCGAATTGGCGTTGTGGCTGGCGCATCTGCACGGAATGTCCGCGCACCTTCTATGGTATTGGGGGCGTAATGCGGATGGCTCGATTGCAGGGCAAGGGGCGGGGTGGTTCAAAGGGTCGGCGTTGCAGCAACCCTGGATGATGCACGGTTATGTGCGCACAAATCTGAACCTGCGCCGCTTTGTCCGTCCCGTATCCTCCTTCGCACAACTGCCCCGCCAGGTGAAGCTGCTCTATTCGGAAGCGTCGGCGATACAGGATGTTCATTATCTCGACGTTTTACGCGATGCCTACGAGGCGCTGAATTTTCTTGGCGTCCCCATAGGATTCCTGACCGAGAAACAGTTGGCTGAGAGTGGCGCACATACGGATACGAGATTAATTGTCGCACCGAATGCGCAATACTCTCAGGACACTACGGCGCCGCGCTTGCGGGAAGCGATTGGCAAGGGAGTAACCGTGTGCGCCATCGGCAAGGACTGTTTCAAGAGAGAGCCTACCGGAGTGTTGCGCCAGTCCCATCAACTTGAGGGGACGGAATATCTGGATATCTCCTCTCCTCAGCGGTATCATCCCCAATTTGAGAGGATGATGCGCGGAGCCGGGGTCGTTTGTGAAATCCGCGTCTTGGATGAGCGAGGTGAACCCGCATGGGGCGTGGAGGGGCGCACCACCGTGGACGGAGGGAGACGATACGCATATCTCGTCAATCTTATGCGCGAAACCCAAACGGTTTTCCCGACGCTTCCCAAAGGCGATAAATCATTTCAAGACATCATCACCGGAAAGCGGTATGAAGATAAAATAAGGCTCAATCCGCGCCAGTTGATCCTGTGGGAGTATTAGGCGTATCGAGCCCGTATTCGAAACACCGATGCGAACAGCTATTAAGCGTGATTACGGATATCCCGCCGCCAGCCAATAGGCGCGAGCGACGCTGGCCTCGTCAATCAGTTTCACTGTTTTCAATGGCTCTGCGACCGGTTGGCTCCATCCGCCGGTGTAATTGCCATTGGAGTCACGGCAGTTGGCGTGAACATAGATCAATCCCTTTTGCACGAGTTGCAGCCAATGCGGGTTCTTATCCCGATTGTAAAGGGAGAGGAATGATTCCGCGAGAAGATGTGCGAAGACCCCGCCGTCGTGGATGAAAGCACCGGTATTGGGGTCGATCCATTTCGCCTCCGCCGCCGTCGCGATTCGCTCAGCCTCCTTGAGATACGATTCCTGATTGGTGATGGCGTAAAGAAGGGCGTTCGCGCGGATCATAAGTGCGGAGTTGTACGACCATTCCGTTTTCTCCACAGTACCGTTCAGCTTAATGTTATCGTAATAAAGCCCGCTTGGGTCTTGCAGATGGGCGTTCACCCAAGTGTAAAGCCGTTGCGCTATGTCCAGATACTTCTTTTGTCTGGTGACCTGGTAAAGGCGCAGGGCTCCCACGATGGCGGGGGCGTTCGAACAGGTGTTTTTAGAATTCCTCTTCTGCTCGTGCCAGTAGATACCGCCGCCCAACTGGTCATCCATTCCGCTGAGCACGAATTTGAACGTGTCCTCGGCCCATCGGAGCGTTTGGATATTGTGGTTGTCCTCGTAAGCCCCGACCAGGGCGATAACCATCCACTCGTTGTCGTCGTAATAACGGTCCGGCGGGGATGGTTTCGGCAGAACATTGAATCCGGATACGTTCCGAGAGTTGACCCAGTAGACCTTCAATCCTTCCAAATAGTGATTCAAATCCTCCATGTAGGTGTCCGGCATCAGCTTCGCCGCGCCCACGAACGAAGGGAGAAGTACGCCGCATCCCCACATAAAGGCGGGGCCGCTGGCGGGCTTCCCCACCGTGATCTTATCCGCGTAGATATTCGTGTTGGGTATGGCGAACTCCGCGATGATACGGTTCTGCGTATCCTGCGCCCACTGCAGGAAGTCGTTCCCGGTTGGTGCGTTCCGAGCCATAGCCACCCCCTGCCCCGCCATCATTCCCAATATCAGACAAGTCATTAAGCCTATGCGCAATTGCATCTCCTCCTTCAACGCTTTATCAGGCGATATTTGCCGATAGCGCCTGATAAATGATACCGCATAACAACTATTTCAGGCGGGGACTTTTTTAACTCATTGACACGGAAAACGAACAAGAAACTAAAATTGAATGGGGAATAAGGATACTTACCAAATGAACCTGATTATTCCCTCACATTTTAGTTTATCTATGGTGTTATCCGTGTAATTTGACCTAATTCAATCTCTATCCGTTAGTGGGGAAGCAATATTTTGCTTATATACTCCGCATGGCGTAGTTTATGCTTTTCATCATGATTTTGGACCCACGAGCGTACGAGCAAGTATGTCCGCCCGTCGTTGTTGTTTTGCGTTCAAAGTGATTGTGTCCATACCTTTCAGTATACAGACATAATCGCTGAGCAACTAACCCGGACATTTTCGCTGAGCAATAACAGAATCACAATCCCAATTCGAGCCATAAATCACGCCTATCCATGGATTATATTCGAACCATACCGTTGAAGCGGCTTCAATTTGACAATCTGATGATATCATTTACTGTCGGGTTACGTCCTAAGGCGAACAGATATATGAACGTCATAACCCACGGAATGAAGTATCCATTCGGGATGCGTGGAATTGCCTTTCTCATGCATGCTAAAATAGACGTATTGAAGTTTCCGTTGAATACAAGATTCTCACGTATAAAAAGGAGCGGCTTGGACATGGGAATGCAAGAGGATCGCCTCAAAGCGATGCGTTTTGAGAATCCAGAGTATATTCCGGTATCAGTGGGTCTTATTCCTGCCACCTGGATGCGGCACAGAGAGGAATTGGACAAACTGGCAGCGGACCATCCTGTGATATTCGGCGAGAACGTACCGGGACAGCGGGATTACGACGCCGTGGGGGGGACTTATCGAAAAGGCACGCATGTTGACGCCTGGGGTTGCGTATGGAGCAATCTGAACGAAGGGTTCGAAGCGATTGTCACAGGTCACCCCATCCCCACACGCGAATCTTTTCACTCCTATGAACCACCCACTCCTGGCTCTGGAATTCCCCATGGATTTATGTGGCTGAGATTGGCTGATTTACGCGGTTTCGAACAATTGATGATGGATTTCGCCGAGGAACCACCGGAATTGCAGGAGTTAATCGACATGGTTTCTCAGTACAACTTAGGGGAAGTGGAGAACAACATCCGCCACTCCAAGGACATCATCTATTTCGGTGATGACCTTGGCACCCAATACTCGTTGGCGATCAGTCCCAGGCAATGGCGTAAATATATCAAGCCCTGTTTCAAAGCGATTTACAACAAATGCCACGCAGAGGGTTTGTCGGTTTACATGCACACCGACGGGCATATCATTCCCATAGTGGATGATCTGATCGAGTGCGGTGTGAATGTAATCAACCCTCAGTTTCGCGCCAACGGGCTGGATCGGTTGGTGGATACCTGCAAAGGGAAGGTCTGCGTGGATTTGGACCTTGACAGGCAGATGTTCCCGTTCTGCACCCCGGAGGATATTGACGCTCATGTTCGGGAGGCGACGGAGAGACTCGGCTCGCCGGAGGGCGGTTTATGGTTGAAAGCCGAGATTGGACCGGAGGTTCCGTTTGAAAATATCCGCGCCATGTTCGACGCATTGGAAAGATACCGGGGGTATTATCACTGATCGCGGCAAACGAAAGGGATATCCCCCGAAGGATGAAATTAATCCAAGAGGAGAAAGGATAAGTCCATGTCGTTCACGTCAGAAGAGTTGATTAACGATCTCGTTCAAACGAGAAACCATTTCTTAAAACACTTGCGGGGAATCACCGCCGAGCAGACGGAATGGAAACCCTACCCTGAATGCATGTCCGTAAAGGAGATATTGGCGCATCTTGTCTGCGATGACCGCTCCGCGTTGGACGGGCTGCGCTCGGGGATGGAGCCGGATTACGACGCTCACCGTGAGCAGGAGCGGGATTTCGGCAAGTTGGTCGAACTGTTACACCAATCTCATGCGGAATTGATCGGATATTTGAAAGAGCGTTACGGTACCAGCGAACTGGATGAGAAGGTGCTGATCTGGGGCCAGGAGAGGAAGCTCGGCGCAGCGCTGGCTTTTCTAACTTCGGAGGATTATTACCATGCGGGTCAGGTGGCGTTCATACGTATGGCGACAAACCCCGAATGGGATTATTATTGCGAGATATTCGGATAATACGTAGTCCCGCCCATCATTGAATATATTCAAAATCCGAGCTGCAAGCGTAGTGCGCGGGCTTGCATGAATAACCTAGGCGCATTAACGAATCATCCTTTCAAAAACACATAAGGGAGTCAGCAAGAGCGAAGGAATGGCTTTTCTAACCAGTTGCCAGGCGATAAGCAAGGAGTATGGCCATCGTCGTCTATTTCACGGAATCACCTTGGGGATCAACGAAGGGGAGAAAATCGGGCTTATCGGTCCCAACGGAGCGGGCAAATCGACTCTGCTGAACATCCTTGCCGGAATCGAAACGCCGGATGATGGAACACTCTCCTCCAAACGCGGACTACGCATGGGGTACGTGACCCAGTCCGAATCCTTCGACGACTCAGCGACGCCTAGGGCTCTTTTACTTGACGCCATCGCCGAGACGACGCACGATCCCGCCGAGCGGGAACTGGAGGTGAATCTCTTTCTCGCGAGACATCCCTACCCGCAAGCGGACACCCCTGTTCGCGATCTCTCCGGAGGATGGGTGAAACGCATCGCCATTCTAAGGGAGATAATCCGCCAACCGGATATTTTATTACTGGACGAGCCGACGAACCATCTGGACATTGATGGGATCATCTGGCTGGAAAACCTCCTCAAGTTATCCCCGTTCGCCGCAATCATCGTGACGCACGATCGTTATTTTCTTGAAAACGTGACGACGCGTATCGTGGAAATCAATCACGCATACGCCGATGGTTTCCTAAGCGTGGCTGGCTCCTATAGCACATTTTTGGAGGAGAGGGAGGCGTATTTCGCGATGCAATCCCATCGGGAGCAGGCTCTTTCCAGCATAGCTCGCTTGGAGATAGAGTGGCTTCGCCGCAACCCTCAGGCCCGCACAACCAAGGCGAAGGGACGCATCGAATCCGCACATCAACTTCTGGAAGACCTGGGCGAGGTGCACACCCGCAACCTTCAGGAAAAAAGCGCGGGAATCGAATTCATCTCATCCGGCAGGAAAACCCGGGAACTGCTCACCGCCAAATCCTTGTCCAAGCGTTTTGGCGACAAAACCCTATTCCAAAACCTGGATATTCGCCTGTCCCCCGGGGTTAAGCTGGGACTGCTCGGTCCAAACGGTTGCGGGAAAACCACCCTGCTGCAGATTTTAGCCGATCGCTTGGAACGCGACGCCGGTTCGATCAAACGAGCGAATGAGTTGCATACGGTGACGTTCGATCAAAATCGCGCGCATCTGAACCAGGAGGAATCCCTTCGGCACGCCCTCTCGCAGAACGGTGAAACGGTGATGTATCGGAATCTTCACATCCATGTGGCGGGGTGGGCGAAACGGTTCCTCTTCTCCCCGGAGCAGTTGGAGCAACCGATAAGTTTTCTTTCCGGTGGCGAGCAAGCTCGATTGCTTATCGCCAAGCTGATGCTGGAGCCTGCGGATATCCTGCTCCTCGACGAACCCACGAACGATCTGGATATCGCGTCGATAGAGGCGTTGGAAGAGACGCTGCTGGAGTTCAGCGGCGCTCTTGTGCTTGTGACCCACGATCGATTCCTTCTTGAACGTGTCTGCACCGATTTTCTGGCGTTGGACGGGAAAGGCGGAGCGTCTTACTTTGCGGACTACGGTCAGTGGCAGCGAACGCTTGAGCCGGAGAAGCGGGAAGCAAAAGTGAAACGCGAGGAAAAGCCGAAAAAGCCCGCCCCGCGATCCGTCGGCGGGTTAAGCGCCTCCGAGCGAAACGAACTCAAACGTATGGAGGAGTCCATCCTTGAAGCCGAGGCGGAGGTGGAGCGTTTGGAAAAATCCCTGACATCGCCTGAAGTGGCTACGAACGCGGAGAAATTGCAACACACATGGGAGGAGTTGTCGCAAGCCACGGAGCAAGTGGAGGCGATTTACGCGCGTTGGGAGGAGTTGGAGAGAAGGAAGGGGGAGTGATACCATTTCATTGGTAAGGACATGGATTTGGAATTACAGAAACAAAAAAATAAAGAGGCAATCGCATTACTGGAATCATGGCTTGCCGATGATTCCGGATATGGCGAAACGGTATGGGAGACTCTGAAAAAAGCATCGAAGAGAATCGTCTTTCAGAAAGATCAAATCTTTGAAGATGCCACCAATCCAGGTGACAGACCCTTGGAGGCGTTTTATTCATCCAACATGTAATTAGAAAGTGATATAAGAAAATGAATGTTATATCCAAGAATGTTCTAAATACCCAACAGGAGCACTGGGAGAACACGTTTCTGGAGCCGGACGCGTTCGGGGAAAGTCCGAGTTACGCCGGGCGGAAATCCTTGGAGACCATGAGACGGTGCGGCGTATCCGTCATGCTCGAACTCGGCTCCGGGCAGGGGCGCGACACCTTCTTATTCGCCCGAAACGGGCTCGATGTGACAGCGGGGGATTACACCAAACGGGGCATCGAAGCGATCATGGAAAAAGCGGAAAGGCTTCAGGTGTCTGATAAGGTCCACGGGAAATGCATGGACGTGCGCAAGCCTTTGCCGTTCAAGGATGAGACTTTTGACGCCTGCTATTCTCATATGCTGCTTTGCATGGCGTTGGAAATGACGGAGATTGAAAGCCTCGTCAAGGAGATCGGAAGGGTGTTAAAGCCGAACGGGTTATGCATTTTCACCGTTCGGAACACCTCCGATCCCCACTACGGCGCGGGGATTCATCACGGCGAGGATATGTACGAGGTGGATGGGTTCATCGTTCAATTTTACGATAGGGAGAAGGTCGAGCGATTGGCGAGGGATTACGAAACGCTAAGCGTGGAGGAGTTCCAAGAGGGAAAGATGCCAAGAAGCCTGTATTTGGTGACGATGAGAAAAAAAAGATAGGATGCAGCCCCTTCAGTTTTGTCTCAACTTGGGAATTTACTTAAATGGAGGAGCATTCATTTCCGCTTCTCCTCCTTTGGAACTTCGGGGATTTTGACACGGTCCCCTTCCAGCAACTTAAGGCTCATATCCACCGGACTCACCTTGCATCGATCCGCCTGAACCTCCAACACCCGCAGCTCTCCCAGGGGCTTCGTTTCCGTCCAGACGACGTTTCCTTGGCTGTCCTTCACGGTTGAGAGACGATAAGCCATCAGTTTGTCGTCCACCTGCAGACCATCGAACCCTCCCAGATCCACGATCGCCTCGCCGTTTGGCAGCACCGCCAATACCGAGCCTTCGTAGCTATTCACGGTTCCGACCAGCTTTTGCACAATTTGGTTCACGGCTTTGCGCGCCGCCTTGCCGAGGGAGCTTTGCGACCATTCCGAACTTCCGATGTCAATTCCGCCGAGATTGATGGAACCGCCGTGGATGTACCCGGCAAGAAGCGTACCGCCATAGCTGACCTGCTCTCCGCGCGTGGTGAACGCCGTGAGCACCCTGCCCGTGGTGACATCAATCAGGCGAGTGTCCAATACGACGCGCGCCGTACTGCTGCGAACCTGCAAGCCCGCGATGGGGCCCCAACCGATTGCTCCGCCGATTCGATTATCCTTAATGCCGAACTCCGTGGATTTAACGTCCAGAATATAGTTCACGCCCAGCACCTGACCTGAAGGAGCGGCGGTTGCGGGATTGACCACTCCCTGCTGCGCCAGTTGATGCTCCTGCTCAATGGCGCCTATCGCCTGCCGCTCAATTACATGGACTCCCGCCTTGGTCATCGCGGTGGTGAGCATATCCCCCACCACACGATCCACCTGATTGCCGCCAGTCTTGTCCGCAACGACTATGGCGATGTGTGAGCCGTCAGGAAACGGCGCGGTTACGGAATCCTTAGGTCCTTTTTTGTCGGATGCTTTTGCGATCGTCAAGCACGCCAAAAGGAGAATTAGGAGGATCACCGGAGATATCATGCGTCTCATCTATTCAACCCTCCTTGAGGGATGGAATTATCCTTGCATTAATACTATAGACGTTTTTTATACGCCTCTGTTTCAATATTCGGAGGTAATTGCAAAATTCGGAAAATGAGGCGAATTGAGTTCATCTCACGCTTGATTGGATATCTTAAAAGCGAATTTTGCAATTCCCTGTTCGGATAACGATTTTGGATTGGCGTTCCGTGATCTGATGAGAGCGGCAGCGGATGCGGGAATAATAAGAGACCCCGTCAAATTCATGATCTATCGAGAAATGCGGAATATCACCTCGCTTACATATGAGGAATCCAGCGCGGAGGAAGTGATCTCTGTGGTGGATGATTTTCTAAAGGATATGGACTATCTTGTGGATCAGCTTCGGAGGAGAAATGCGGAATCCGATTGATGTCACCCCTGCTGAGTTGGAAATGATCATGGAAATCCTTAATCAACACGTGCCCGAATTTGAGGTGCGCGTATTCGGTTCACGGGTGAATGGAAACTCCCGCCCCACTTCCGATATTGATCTGGTCGCAATGACGGAAACTCCTCTCCCCATACTCAAATTGATAGAATTGAAGGAGGCGTTCACCGAATCCGATCTTCCCTACCGCGTGGATATGCTGGATTGGGCGAGAACGGGGGAGAGTTTTCGGAGGATTATTGAGAAGAGCTACGCGATTATCCAAACGGGGGGCACCTCAAACACCGAAAGCGTGGATTGAATCCTTCTCATTTTCCATCTCCATGGAGTAACATGGAAGGATAAGGGATTACAACGCATCTTTCATTTTTTCATCGGAGACACTATATGACCCGCCGTCGCTTCTTGCAGCATCTGATGACATGGTCCGCCGCTATCTCACAGTCGCCCATATGCGTCTTCGCCAACGCCCAAACTTCACCGGATGGCTTTCTCGCCGCCTCGGGAACCGTTTTGCGCGACAATCACGGAAAGGGAAACGTCGTGCGGTTAAGGGGGGTGAACCTCGGGGGGTGGCTTGAATGGCAGTCCTGGATGTGTCCGTTCGACACGGAGGGATCGGATGAGGTCAAGGACCTGAATCAAGGGCACAACGGCTATGACTTTGGTGTCTGGAAACTATTGAGCGATCGCTTCAACGCGAAGGCTGCCAATCGTTTGATACGCGCTTACGAGGATTCCTGGATTACTCAGACGGATATAGACAATATCCACAAGCTTGGCTTCAACGCCGTGCGTCTTAGTTTCGCTTACGACACCTTGAAAAACAGGGACGGCTCATGGCGCGATGACGCTTTCGGATACATGGACTGGCTCGTGGAAAAAGCTTGGAAGAGGGGAATATACGCCATCCTTGATTTCCACGCATGGCTCCCGCCGGGGGCGAACCAGAACGGTTCCGCCGACGGATACTGGGCGAACCCATCGGAAATGAGCGAAACGATATCCATATGGAGGAGGATCGCCACGCACTATCGGGGAAATCCGGCCGTGGCGATGTACGATCTCCTGAACGAACCGAACAATTCCTTCGCAAAACAAGGCCAGATTGCCCCCTCCGCTGAAACTATAAGAGCGCTTTATGATCGCATCTATCACGTCATCAGGGAGGCGGACCCCGATCATATCATCGCGATAGAGGGGGTGTGGGGATGGGATTCCCTGCGCGACCCGAGAAAGGCCGGATATGAAAACGTGGTCTACTCCTTCCATTGGTACGATTGGCGGAGCAAGGACACGACCTCGCGGGAAGCCATGATTGACGCCAACATAGCCCAATTCACCACAAAGTATCGTGATTGGAATACGCCCTGTTACGTGGGAGAATTTAACCTTTTCGGAGACGAGGCGGCTTGGCGATACGCCATCAACTCCATGGACAAAGCGGGGATAAGCTGGACGATCTGGACTTACAAGTGCACGGAAAACGGAGATAATTCGTGGGGAGTATACACCACCATACCAGGCAAAACTCCGCCCACTCCGAATCTCGTAAGGGATTCCGCATCGGAAATACAAGCGAAATGGAGTGCATGGAAAACGGATGGAGGCGGGTTCGCCCTTAATCCCTTATTCAAGAGACTATTCTCTGGCGGCGATTAGCGGGTCTCCGTTAGTTCACGCGGATATCAAACCCTCCTTTGCCCGTTTCAGCCAGCCCGAACATGCGCATTTTACAGACATCATGATTTTATCATTCTCCTCAATGGTGCATTATTTAACCCTCCCATAATCTTTTCACCCTCAGATCAAGAAACGAGAAATGCGATGAGAACCGAAAAAGAGATGATGGAGATCATATTGAACACCGCCAAGGATGATGAACACATTCGAGCGGTCATTATGAACGGTTCTCGTGCGAATCCCAACGCCAAACAAGATCCGTTTCAGGATTATGACATCGTATATTACGTCACCGACATCACCCCCTACATTCACAACCTTGAATGGAGGAAGCGGTTTGGCGAGATCATGATCATGCAAACGCCCAATCCTCCTTCCGCCAATCATTACCATTTCACCATTCTGATGCAATTCACCGATGGAAATCGAATCGATCTGAACATCCGTGACCTTTCAAAACGCAATGAAATAGGGTATGACAGCTTGTCAATCGTCCTTTTGGATAAGGACGGTATTATACCTGCGCTTCCTCATCCGAATGAAAGCAACTACCTCCCCGCTCCCCCATCCGCCCAATCTTATCTTGACTGCTGCAATGAGTTCTGGTGGGTTAGCGTCTATGTGGCGAAGGGGTTATGGAGGGAGGAGATTACCTACGCCAAAGGGTTAATGGATCAAGTCATAAGGGAACAACTTATGATGATGTTAACATGGTATGCGGGGGTGCAGAGCGGATTCGCGATTAATATAGGTAAGTTCGAAAAAAACCTGAATAGTTGTCTGGAGCCGGAGATTTGGGATGAGCTTATGAAAACGTATTCCGATTCGGAAATTGATCGCACTTGGTGCGCACTCGAAACGTCTTGCGTATTGTTCAGAAAGATCGCGGTTCAAGTCGCGGAACACTTCGGATATGCATACCCCTACGACGACGATAGAAGGGTCTTCGGGCATCTCAGACATGTGCGGGGTTTGCCTCGGGACGCGAAGGAGATTTATTAGGTCAGTGCAAAAAACAGGAGATGGCGCTTTCATCTCACATTTCGTTTTGTGATAACGAGAAACGAGACCTTATATGCGTAAAGACAGGCTTGAAGCTTTCAGCGATGGCGTCATCGCCATTTTGATCACAATCATGGTGCTTGGTTTGAGATCCCCGAACGGTTCGAGCCTGTCCTCCCTATTCCATCTCTATCCGCTCTTCCTGACCTATGTGATGAGTTTCGTCTATTTGGCGATTTACTGGAACAATCACCATCATTTGCTGCAAGCCACTCATAAGATCAACGGGACGATTCTCTGGGCGAACATGCACCTCCTCTTCTGGCTCTCGTTGATCCCCTTTGTTACAAGCTGGATGGGCGAACAGCATTTCGCCCCCATACCCACGGCGGCATATGGCGTTATACTGTTCCTCGCTTCCATCGCCTACCATATCCTGCAAGCCTGCTTGGTGAAGGAGGATGGCCCCGATTCCCATCTCGCCCGCGCCTTGGGACGCGACCTGAAAGGGAAAATATCCCCCGTCTTATATCTCGTGGCGATTATGGCATCTGCTGGGTTCCACTGGGTTTCGGAATGTATCTACGCGATTGTCGCGTTGATGTGGCTAATCCCTGACAGACGAATTGAATCGAATCTGAAAGGGCATCAGCATTGAACACGGTGATCCTATCCATTTAACTTATTCGAAATGAAGGATATGGAACTGCAAACAATTCATCCTAATATTTAGTATAGATAAATATAATATGATCCCGTTTGGACTCCATGCCCATATTGGGAACGGATGTTCGGGGATTTGAAGTTGCGCGGAAAGCCTTGCTCCTAAAGTCATTCACAGTTCGGAAGGAGATATCATCCAATGCGAAGTGTTCCAAAAAAGAGCGTAATCGTCATCACTGGGTTTGTCACTCTGTTCACCATAGGGATGCTCCACTCCATTCTCAGCGGGAATTCTCGCCTCCCAATGATTCCCAGTGCCCTAGCACAAACGAACGCCTACGACATTGGACTTAAGGCTCCGGAACTGGTCGGCGGAGCAGGGGATTTTCTCAATACCGATGGAAAGCCCCTTCGTCTGTACGGCGCCGGCGGAGTGCTGGATGGTCATCATATCGTATTGGTGGATTTTTGGGAGTACACCTGCGTTAACTGCATTCGCACGCTTCCCTATCTGAAGGAATGGAATCAACGCTACGCCAAAGACGGTCTCGTGATTATCGGCATACACACTCCTGAGTTCTCCTTTGCGCACAAGCATGTAAACGTCGCGGCTGCGGTGAAGCGTTTCGGATTGAAATATCCCATTTTGATAGACAGCAATTACCGTAATTGGCAGCTCTGGCAGGGTTCGGCAGGGTACTGGCCCAGAGATTATTTGTTGGACCCGAGAGGGAGAGTGGTAAGCGACCATGCGGGGGAGGGCGGATACGCGGAAACGGAGAGAGAGATACAGAAATTGCTTGCCCGCATTCACCCTGGAGTATCCCTGCCGCCTATCATGAAGCCCGTTCGCCCCGAGGATGGCTCCAACGCCGTTTGCTACCCCTCAACGCCGGAGATGTATGCCGGCGCGCGAGGCTTCGAGCAAGGGCAATTAGGTAACGTCACGCAATACCAACCGGGCGGACAAAGCGCATATCGCACGCCTGAAAGCCTTGATGACGGGGAGTTCTATCTGGACGGAGTTTGGATTACAGGTCAGGAGTGCTTGCAGCCCGTGATAACCACTTCGTCCCCCACCGCCAAAGTAACCGTGAAATACCACGCATTGGGAGCGAACGCTGTGATCCGCCCGGGAAGGAACGAACCTTTCAAGTTATATGTTTATCAGGATGACAAGCCCATCTCCCCGAGCGATTCCGGCGCGGATATCCTCCGTGACCCGCAAGGACGGACCTATGTGCTGGTCAATTCCCCGCGAATGTATCGGCTTACGAAAAACACCCGTTTCGGAACGCATCTCCTCCTAATGGAGACCTCATCCCCCGATCTGCGCCTATACTCCATGACTTTCACGTCCTGCCTTGAACCGTAAAAAACGAAGAAATTTTTGATAGTTTTAGCATTGCGGGATGGACTTCTCACGAACCCATCCCGCTTTTTTTAAGGGTTGCACTGAATTACGTTGATTAAACTCTCTAATATATGGTAACGTTATCATCACCGCTCATGGATTATCCATGTTGTTTTATTTCATCTCATTTCCGGAGGATAATGATGCTGTTATCGAGAATATTTGATGCACTTCTCGCCCCCAATTTCATTGTGGTTTGTGTTCTGTCGGCATCGCTTTTGGCGTGCGCGATTATCGAATCCCACGCTTCCGCCCCCCCCGAAATCACCATCTCCTCCCTTCTGCACGAGATGACGGACCGGAGAGCCTTCGCGCAACTCCCTTCCGCTCCCTTTCTGTCCAAACAGGCGAGCAGCTATGACCGCCGATCCGTATCCCCTAACGAGCCAGGATGGTTCGCCAATAACGATTGGTCTCAATACATCCGTGACGAAGTGAATGACGGGCGTACCGAGCATGTGATGATGGATGCGAAGGGACCCGGCTGCATCACCCGGTTTTGGATGGGAGCTCCCACTCCGGATGGCTCGCTGCCGGGGGAGTTGCGCATCTATCTGGATGGAAACACAGAACCCACGATCACGGAGACTTCGGATCAGTTATGCGGCGGTAAGGGACCGATCCCGCCTCCCTTCTCTCAAATCACCTGCATCGGCAGAAATCTCTACTTTCCAATCCCCTACGCCAAAAGCTGCAAGGTGACCTACGACGGCAACGCCAACTGCTGGTACAACATTGAATATCGCACATACGCACCGAACACGAAGGTTCGCACCTTCACCTGGGATGAGTATAAAACGGTTGAGCCTTTGATTAGTAAAATAGGCATGGAGCTATTAACGCCGCAGAACTCCCTTCCGAACGCAAAGCTGTTGAAACCCATGAATAAAACTCTCGCCACCGGTGAGCACATGGATATGGAACTGCACGGGTCGCAGGCTATTCGCAAGCTGTCGATTCAATTGACGGCTCGGGATATGGAGTCCGCGCTAAGGTCCACCGTTCTTATCATATCCTTCGATGGAGAGAGAACCGTATGGTGCCCTGTGGGTGATTTCTTCGGAAGCGGCGTGGGCTTGAACCCATATCGGGATTGGGACAACGAAGTGGATAGGGACGGTTTGATGACTTGCTACTGGGTGATGCCGTTTGAAAAGAGTTGCAGCATCGAACTGCTCAATTTAGGTTCCCAGAGCGTCAACGCCACGCTCGGGTCCATCGCCGTAACACCGTGGAAATGGGACAAGAGAAGCATGCATTTCCACTCCACATGGCGACAGCAGGCGAACATGGAGACGAAGAGGCAGGACGGATTCGACTGGAACTACCTTCAAGCCAATGGCGATGGAGTATACATGGGCGATTCCCTCGCAATGTATAACGGGTCAAGCGATTGGTGGGGTGAGGGGGATGAGAAGATTTTCGTGGATGGCGAGAAATTCCCTTCGCATTTCGGCACGGGCACGGAGGACTACTACGGGTTCTCGTTCGGCAATCTCGGGACCTTTTTCGAGGCTCCGTTTCACGCCGAGGCGCGGTGGGACGGGAACAACAAGCCCGGATTTGTTAGCGTGACACGCGTGCGAACTCTGGACGCCATCCCCTTTCACTCCTCCCTGAACTTCGACATGGAGATATGGCACTGGGCGCAGACCCAGGTGACTTACGCGGTTACATGCTACTGGTACGCCCGCCCGGGAGCCACGTGCAACAGAGAGCCAATGCCTGAGGAGGCGACTAAGCCGATCGCCGATTTGAAATAGCCGCATTTGCAGCACGGGGCTTGGTGAATCCATAATTGAGGAATACGGTCCTGTTTGTTCGAGATGGGATAACAAGGAGTTAGGCATAACGTATGGACATTCCAGACATGATAAACAGGCGTCAATTCATCCAAGCCGCCATGATCGTTCCGGCTTTAGGGATTTTGGGAGTAAACTTTGGAAACGCCAAGAGCGGGGAGGGCATCACCATGTCAACGAAAGAGGATGTGATCAAGAGGCTGAACAGTCCATTTCACAAGAGGCTATTCGATAACACCTACCAAAGCCTCGTGCATCGTATTTCTGCGGACGGCTATCTCCCTGAATCCCTGACCGGCGCCTACTCCGGCATGTTCCCCCGCACCGCAGGTCCTTACGTTTTCCTGATGCTTGAAGAAAAGGGGTTGAAAAACGCGAGGAATATTTTAAATTTCATCCTGGAGTCCACGGAACTCTCCCATATGAATCGCATCCCTCATGTGATCGGTCCCGAACAAAAGGAAAATCCGCCCATCATCAATGCGCGAAATCCCGGACAACTCTTCCATTACGTCCCCCTGTATCGGCTTGATCAGCCTAACTATGGCGGAGCGCAACCCTTCAAGGCGTCATCCGAACGACTATATGCGGTGGATGTGTGGCTAACGTCGGTTAACGCCAAGGGCATCCTTACCGTCGAGATCGTGCGAAACGCCAATGACCCTTCCGCCATTGTGACATGGACAAAAACGATCAATGAGTTCATCAACGGGTGGGTGATCGCCAAATTCGATGAATCCTTCAAGCTTCAAACCGAGACGGATTATGCAATCCGATTATCCTTCAAGGGGGAAGGAAACATGATTTGGTGGGGATTGAATGAAGTGACCGATAACCCGTTCGGAGGCGCATACTCTCACGACAAGCCTCCCATAGGCTGGCAGCTCCATAAGGATCATGTCACGGCGTTCGCGTTGGATTTTGGTTCTCTTGACTACGCCCAAAAGGATGAAATCCCGATTTTAAGTGATTCCGATCAACCGGATGGGCAATATAGCGTCCTCCTGGCGTGGGCGAGATATGTCGCCCAAAGCGAAGACCGAGGCTTTGAAGATCAAACCTATCGTCAAGTATCCCATCTCGCGGATCAAGCCACCGACATGCCCTACATGAACATGGGATGGGGAACCACTGCAACCTACCTAATCCGCAACCCCTGTTTCGAGCACTCCAGGGAAGGACGCTTTTGGGATTGTTACGACCTACTAACTCAGAGTTTTGTGGCGGAGACATGGCGCGAACTCATCCCGATTGCCAAAAGAAGGGAGGATTGGGAGCATTTTTACAAATGGCAACGGGCGTTGAATGAACTAGAAAGCGGAATTCAGCTAAATTTGACCATGCAGTTGGGAGGCAAGACCATCTATGCGGAGATGCGATTGCCGGACGGCGGAAAGGGTGTGATATACGACGGGATTTCGTGGGTGAACCTTTCGCCCGTAGCCGCTGGTTGGCGAGGAGCGAATCCCGACATTCTCGATAACACGATTCATGCCTACCGGCAAGTGGCAATGTTTCCTTGGAGGGGGTTGAATTTGCTGGCGGCGGAATGGAATCCTCCGAACAAAATCGCTCGAATGGTGATTGGCAAGCAGTGGGCGTGGGAGTTCATGTTTTCGATCGAACATAAAGAATGGGACAGAACTTGCAGCCTGTTGGATTTCCTGGAGCAAGCGAACAGCGATCCCATATTCGCCGAGAGTTTCACGGTATCCCCGGATGGAAAGATAAGCATGAGCGATCCGGGTAACGGTGAACAAACCTCATGGTACGCCTGGTCCATCGTGAGGTCGAGGCATATCCTCGCAAAGGAGACGGCTTCCTGACATCCCTCATGGTACGATTTGCAAGGGGGAATGGTTGGAAGGTAAAATCCACGACATACACTCCAGGAACCCATCATGAATCCATTTGAGGATTATCTTTCCAAAATCCAAAACGCCCTGGATACGGGCAACACAACGGAGCATTCATATCGACCCTTTCTCAAGGAGCTTCTTGAAAGCTTTGAGGACGATGTAACGGCGATCAATGAGCCAAAGCGCATTCGATGCGGGGCCCCCGATTTCATCTTGACAAGAGGAGAGACTCCGATAGGCTATGTGGAAGCGAAAGATATCGGAGCTTCCTTGGACAAAGCTCTCGCTAAGGATCAGTTGCGGCGCTACCTTGATTCACTCGGCAGCTTGATTCTAACGGATTACCTTGAGTTTCGATGGTTTTTCGGAGGAGAGCATCGCAAAACAGCAAGGCTTGCAACTATAATTCCATCCGCCAAACTGCTGCCTGATACGGCTGGCATTTTGGATGTGTCGTCGCTGATGGAATCATTTCTGCATGCAAAAGCGCAAATAATCGCTACGCCCAACGAACTCGCCAAACGCATGGCGCACTTGGCAAGAATTATCAGAGATGCCATCCTTGGTTCTTTCGACGATGAGGATCGAGGAGGAACGCTGCATCAGCAGATGATCGGTTTCCAGCAGAGTCTGCTGCATGAACTGACCCCCACCCAATTCTCCGATATGTACGCTCAAACGGTATGTTACGGTCTATTCGCAGCGCGTTGCAGTGATGAAGCCAACGGAGCTTTCTCAAGGCGTAACGCCGCCTACATCCTGCCAAAGACAAATCCCTTTCTTCGACGCATGTTTAACCATATCGCCGGACCGGATTTGGATGATCGTATCGCATGGGCGGTTGATGATTTGGCGAATCTTCTTTCCCATGCGGATATGACCGCCGTTTTGGAGCAGTTTGGAAAAAGAACCAGGCAAGAGGACCCTGTGGTTCATTTTTACGAAACTTTCCTCTCCGAGTACAATCCAACCTTGCGTGAGAAAAGAGGGGTGTATTACACTCCGGAACCGGTGGTTTCGTATATAGTGCGCAGCGTGGACGGCATTCTCAAAACAGAGTTCGACATGCCGGAGGGCTTGGCATACGCAGGCACAGTAAAACAAACGTACCCTCACGGAAAGCAGGGTGAAATTCACAGAGTTCAGATCCTCGATCCTGCGGCGGGAACAGGCACCTTCCTGTACGGGGTGATTGATTGCATTCAAGAGAGATTTAAAGGCAACGAGGGGATGTGGTCCGGGTATGTGCGAAATCATCTGCTTCCCAGGCTCTTTGGATTTGAACTCCTGATGGCGCCTTACGCCGTCGCGCACATGAAACTCGGTTTGCAATTGTCGGAATCCGGATACGATTTCCAATCCGAGGAAAGACTGCGTGTTTATTTAACAAACACATTGGAGGAAGCGATCATTGCAACGGAGAACAACCTCTTCGCTCAATGGGTAACCGAGGAGGCGAACGCCGCCAGCGCCATCAAGAGAGACGCACCCGTGATGGTGATACTTGGCAATCCCCCCTACTCCGGACACTCCGCCAACAAAGGAGCTTGGATTAACGATCTTCTGAGAGGGCGAGACAGTTTGACCGGAGAATCCACCGATAACTATTTCGAAGTGGACGGACAACCTCTGGGGGAACGCAATCCGAAATGGCTGAACGACGATTACGTCAAGTTTATTCGCTTCGGGCAATGGAAAATAGAGCGAACCGGTTACGGAGCGCTTGCGTTCATCACCAATCATGGTTATCTTGATAATCCCACGTTCCGCGGAATGCGTCAAAGCCTGATGACCGCCTTTGATGATATCTACATATTAAATCTGCATGGGAATAGCAAGAAGCGAGAGCGCGGCCCCGATGGCGAGAAAGAGGAAAACGTATTTGACATTCAGCAAGGTGTCGCAATTGGGATATTCGTGAGGCGCGGAAAACCCGAAAAGGGCTTGGCGAAAGTAAGATATGCGGAGTTATGGGGAAAAAGGGAGACGAAATACAAGCGTTTGTTGGAATCGGATTTAATGAATACGGAATGGAGGGAGTTGAAGCCATGTAGCCCTCAATATCTATTTATCCCTCATGATGAGCATTTGAAAAATGAATATGAAAAAGGATGGAGGGTTTCTGACATATTCCCCAAAACGTTATTAGGTCCTAATTCTCATCGGGATCATTTTGCAATTAGCTTTACATATCAGGAAGCCAACAAAAGGATTAACGATTTTAAAAATGTCCTGTTATCGGATGAAGAAATACGCAACAGATATCATTTAATAGATAACAGAGATTGGTCATTAAGTCATGCGAGACATTTTTTGATGAATGACATTGAACCTCAAATGTGCATATACCGTCCGTTTGATTTCCGTTATATGCTTTATGGTGCTTACGCATTTGATTACCTTCGTCAGGAGATAAATGATTGCATGCTTCAAAGAAATTTCGCTCTGATATCAACGCGACAAACGAAGGAATTATTCTCAGTCATTGTATGCAATAAACCAGCAGGACAACATAAGCTTGCTACGCTGTATGATGGAAGTTATCTTTCTCCTCTGTATTTATATCCGAAGCTGGAATTCAAAATGCATCTGTTTGTACATGAAGAAAACATATCGAATAGATTCGAAGGTGACAATGTCAATCTTGCGCCAGAGTTCATACAAGCATTATCAACGAATATAGGGATGGATTACATTCCCAATACAAAGTGTGATCTTATCAACACCTTCGGTCCGGAAGATATATTCGCCTATATCTACGCCATTCTTCACGCACCGTCATACCGTTCCCGATACGCCGAGCTCTTAAGAATGGATTTCCCTCGCATTCCTTTTCCATCAAACGCCGCTTTTTTCAAAAAAATCCTACCGCTCGGTGAAAAGTTAATCTCCTTGCACGTGATGGAAAAGACAGGCTCCGTGTTACCCAATTTTCCAATCGCAGGCGGAAACATGGTGGATGGCATACGCTACGAGGAAGCAACCTCCACCGATGGAACGGGGCGTGTGTGGATCAATAAAAGTCAGTTTTTTGAAGGCGTGGAGTCCAATGCGTGGGAATTCCAAATCGGGGGTTACCAAGTGTGCGCCAAATGGCTCAAGGACCGTAAGGGGCTTATTCTCAACTTCGACGATTTGGAGCATTACCGTCGAATCGTGGCTGCAATCTCCGAAACCATAGAATTAATGGATGCCATCGATGTCATTATCGAGGAGTTTGGCGGCTGGCCCTTGCAATAGCTTCAGGATTCCGCTTTAAGAACAGTGATTCCCATCCGTAAATATGGCATTGAGGATGCGGATGAGAAATTTATCAGGCGTTGCGTAACATACATCTGCGCAATGCGATCCTTGTGACATTGCGTTTTCCTGCAAATCCTATGGCAGGATATGGAGAGGAGGAGATCCGAGACTGGCTTATAGTCCCCAAAGCCTGTCGTTAATGGAAATGGAATAGGTGGAATGCCCGGTGTACATCGCCATCACCGCCCAAATGGTCTCCACGACGAACTCCCCGAGGATCACCCCAAGCGCAACATTGCGCATTTTATCGTACCCCTTCAGCCCGTAATAGTGAGTCACGAACACCTTGATTATCAGCACAGCCAATAACCCGGTCCAGTAATAATCCAAGCCGAAATTCATAGCGAGCGCGTAGCCTGCGGGATGCAATGGGAAACCCGAGTAACGGAACCGGATGAAATCCAATGCGATCACTACCAACAGCCCCGCCAACACCGCCGAAATGGCAACCGGGTTTGCGGGATGGCGATTGTTAAGTAAGCTGGAAATCGTACCAACCGTGCCCGTGCCAAAACCCGCGCCTCCGCCCCAAGTGCCATATCCAAGGTGGTAGTTCAAGTAAATGCGAGTGATATGCGCGAGTATGGTGCCTACAATAGTCGCCCCAACAATCACAAAAAATATCAACATCTGATTGACGCCGCTTGTCTCCCCCATTTTCATGGATTCAAGCTGGGATGGCATTGGGTCATCCCTGTGAATACGATTCATGAAATAGAATGTCGTAACCACATGTGTGATGGTGGCTTCGGAAAGGTTCTGAGTTCCCGCGAAATCAACGATCATCTGGTTCGGCCCCATAAACGCCATCTCGTGAGTGGGTGCGCCTAACTGAGCGCGAAGCCGCGTCACCGCAATTGCGAACACCAAATAGAGACAAAGATAACCGATAACCAATAGGAACGGCAGTCCGATGGACACCCCCACCCAACCCAATCCGATCATACTCAGCAGCAATCCGACGAAAATGAAGCGGTGGGAGAGTTCCCCCTTTCGGCGCGTACCCTTTACAATCTCCTCCCAAATCTCCTTTAGGTAACCTCGCGACACAAACAGAGCGCTGAGGAATAGTCCGATGAAAGCACCCCAGGATTGTTCGCTTAAGTATGGTGGACCGGGGACGAGCCCCCCTCCGCCGCCTTCACCCTGTTGCACACCGAATGCCGCAATGGTTACAAGCTCCATCTTTCTAAAGAAGAAGAAAAAGATGCATGAGAAGAGAAGGTCGGTGGGCATGAAAACACCCAGTGCGGAGATAAACGGAAACAGCCCGATGGGTGTCCACCCGATTGCGTTCCATGGCGGGTTGGGCAGCCATTGAGACATATCTCCGATAAATCGTAGATTGATCCATGGTAGCGAGGGATAAAGATAGTGGAAGCCATTAAGCAAATCCAGAATCGCCATGACAATGAAGCCGCCCCACATATACCTGTTTCGCCAGAACGTAGACCTCCCGCCGCCCTCCATCATCGCCATCGGTAGTTGGATGATCGGGAAAGCGAGTTTCTCTCGGCGTGTCCACTGATCACGCATGAGGCTGTTAATACAGAGCATGGAAAAACAGACAAGGAATACGATAAAAGTCCAACTCAATATCGGACGCCACCACATCCCCAAATGCTGGAGAGTGTACTCAAGCGAGTAACCTCCCATCTCGATATCGCGCAATTGCTTTTCGTTTGTGAAGAAAAGATATTTCGACAAATATGGCAGAATATGGTTTTGAACCGTGGGATCGCTTTGCGCTCGAATGGCGTAGGTGACGATGTAATTGTTGATCATGTCCATCCATTCCGAGGACATGACGCATATAACCGACTGCATAATATAAAACACAACCAATTCGCCTTCCAGAAAAGCGAACCTGGGTGCGTATTTCTGGAGCAACTTATTGACCAAAACAAGGGCGAAGGTGATCATAACCGGAGGAACCATTAAGGAGAAAATGCGGTCCACGATTTGATCGGACGCCCAATAGGTGCAGAAAGGCGCTATCAGAAGAGCGAGTACGATAACTCTAAAATAACGCCAGCCAGATATTTTAGATGGCGTATGGGTGGGTGCGGGCGCATCCGCAGCGCTCTGGTCCGGTTGACGGGCGGGAAGAGGCGAATTCACGAAGAGGAAACCCTTTCCATTGTGTCACTCAAAATAAGCCCAATAAAAAATATCTTGGGAATCTCCTTCATTCTACTCTAAAATTGCACCTTTGTTAAGTATCGGGCGAAAACGATTTGAGTCTTTTTGAGCGGGGTTCCCTCAAGAGCATCGAGGGAAAAACATTCATCGGATTATTTCTCTCGACCGCTATTTTTTGATCATCCTCACCCGTACCATTCCCACTGGAAAATACCCTGTCTTTTTATCCTGCCCCGTGTAAAGTAACGTGAACACATCATGTCCCTCGGGAATAAGGCCTAACGGCGTGCGCATACAGTTCGACCAGTTCGCCACCCCCGGAGGCTGCACCTCTATGCGCCCCGCCATGGACCAGTGCAGTCCATCGGTCGAAACGCTATAACCCACATTATGCGCATCGCGTGTGTAATTGGGACCAATGACGTCCATATCATGGACCTCCACATAGAGCTTGCCAATGCGAGTGACGATCGGGTTTTCTATCATGATGGGTTCGATGGGAAGAGGATTGCCAGTGGGGAATCGATGCCATGGTCCCGCCAAAGAGGACGCCTCCGCAAGACCGACCTGCCATATGTAACGAGAGGAATCATGGCTTCCGTAAAACGCCAGCCACTTCTTACCGACCTGATACGGAAAAAACGAATCCGTACCCTGGTCCCCCTCCCATGGCTGGGAATGGGCGTCCGGCTGCAGGATAATTCCTATATCCTTGTAGGGACCTCCAATGCCTTCAATCCCGGAGCTCTCGGAAACGGAGCGCCAAATACGACCTCCTGTGGCGCCTCCATGCTCATACCCAACATAAAACATATTCCATCTATTCGTTTTTTTATCGAAAACGACATTGGAGCCCCAGAGCGATTCATAAGGCAATCCGGTTACGGAGCTCGGCTGGCCGCTGGTCTCCTTGATCGTGGCGACTCGGGTCCAATGAATGGCGTCTTTACTGATCCAGTGCGCGATTCGCATTCTAACCCATTTCGGATCACCCGCCATTTCATCCACGATCAGGTGATATACGCCGTGAATTTTGACCGCCATCCCATCCTCGAACCCGTATTTATTATCTTGCGCACCGATATTTGAGGAGTCTATAACCGGTTTATCAAGGATTTGGATCACTTTAAAGGAGATGTCCGGCGGTGCGGACGAAAGGGAATTCGGAGATGCCGCAACGGTGATCACCAAACACGCGAGTAAAAGTGTCAAACGCACGGAGAAAGCGAACCATTGAAGCGACACGGTTATCCTCCTATGGATTTTATTCCGGTTTACCACGTTACGCTTGAGATATTACCCGCATCATGCAATAGGGCGCAATCGTCTCTTTTACGCAGCATCTCCCACACTTTCGAAACCGGAAATCATTAAACGAAGGTGCGAATTTCGTTTCGCATCTTCGAACCCGAAAGCATAATTTGAGGAGTGCGGCGATCAGTTCAAGAGTTTACGGCCTGCAAAACATATTCTAGGGCGTTGAGCGTATCCCCTTCTTCAAGAAGTGCGGATGCCATATTGGCGCTGAATTCGCGTTTGTTTGGAGCGGATACCATCCCCTCGCGCATGATCTTTTGCGCCTCTTCATGTTCTCCAGTATTCCATAGCGCTACGGATAGAAGATTCTTCGCCGCCCAATCATCCGGTTGCTCCTCGATGCATAATCGAGTTAATCGAATGACTTCAATCCATCTTCCCCAGTTGGCATATATCTCGGCGCTTCGCATTCTCGAATCAAAATCATCCGCATCCGGCGTGTCATCCTCATTGGCGTCGGGTTGATCATCGAGCGGTCGCTCCTTAATATCTCGTTTCGTCTTCTCAACAGACGCATCCATTAAATTGTCACTTATGGAATTCATGGCAATTGAAGCATATGGCGTGGCATTGAGATATTTGTATTGAGCTTTTAATTTCTCCTCCCAGCTTAATTGCTTATTGCCTAGTGAGATGCTGAATGGATTTTCGAAATAGACACCCAAGGGGAGCGGAATATGCTGGAATTTAACTCCTCCGGCGGATAAACGCAGCCAGAATTCGTAATCCCCCGCCGAGCGATACTCCTCGTCAAAATAACCGAATCTATCATGCAGGGAGCGCCGCCAAACAGGTTGCGGGCCGATATAACATCCCTTGAGCAGTTCCTTGTGGCTATGCTCCTTCCAAGTGTATATACCGGTTGGGCGGGGGTCAATGAAAGTCACATTTTCCGTTCTCGTGATAAAACAGTCCGCGTAGGCGAGTCCGAATTCCGGATGGCTACCCAATTCCCACGCCATTCTCTCGAGCATATCGGGTGCGTGACGATCATCCGTATTTGCGCTGGTGACATACTCGCCGCTTGCGTTTTGGATTCCCAAATTCCATGCGGAGTAGAGAGAAATTCTGTCATCCGTTCTAATGTATTTTATATTCGCATATTTATCCCGGTACTCTTTAACTATATCCCCCTCCTTTTCAGGCGAACACGCATCAACCACAACTATCTCCAATCCGCCTTTTTTATATAGCGTTTGGTTAACGAGATCCTCGAGGCATCCGCGCATGAAACGCTCGGATTTGTAAGTGGAGACGATGGCGGAGACGCGAATGGGATTAACGTTATATGAACTCAATAGGGGTTTGGATATATCACTCGAGTGATTTTCCAGTTCGATTATATCGCAATCCTTTAATATAACATCAGATGAAAACGGTTTCCATTTAGGTTTATTTATTGTGTCATGCCAATCTACACTCGACTGTATGAATACTCTCGGTCTTTTTGAATCTGTTTTTATGGATTGCAATAACGCATCTTTAAAAATATTGGAGTTAACTCCGTTGATACAATACGAGTGGTTATACATGCATTTCCAATCACACCCATAACAATCTAATGGCAAACACACAACAGATGTCAAGGGAGAGTATGGTAAAAATCTACCGAAATGTGCACCACCGAGTAATATTACATTTTTTGTGTTAACAGCACAAGATATATGTGCCAAACTTGTATCTGATCCGACGCTAATCGCACAGTTGGCTATAATTGATGCGGCCTGTCTTAAATTTGTTTTACCGCAAAGATTAATATATGGAACATTAATGTTATTTAGATTTTGATCAGTGATTTCAAGATCCTGTATGGTTCCAAGAGCTATTATCGTATAATTATATCTTTTGCAAACATCATTTAATACCTCACCATAGATATTCGATGTTTTCGATTTATCGCTTGCTCCCGCGAAGAAGGCAATAGTACTTCTTGGAGAAAGGTTGTATTCATTGAATAGGTTGATGGCGAATTCGTTGTCTTTATCGGAAATCCATAGATTAACTGCCAATTTCGGATCATCTATGCCTAACCCTTGAAGGAAGTCCTTATGACGTTCCAGTTCTGATTTATTTTTTGGGCTCTATGGGGAAGTTTGTGGAAACCCCCGGGAATTATCCATAATGATACATTATGAAAGATACCGAACTCTACACACAAATATTGGGAATATCTTCTCCCTGGTATGT
>DAIDHP010000009.1 GCA_027459625.1 Chthonomonadales bacterium | reverse complement strand
GGTGTGAACCGCCCGGTGCGGACCCGCATGCCGGGTGGTGTGGGAGGCGGGATCAGTAATGACCCCGCCTACCCGATACCGAAGAGCCGACTAGCAGTCGTAATACAGGTGGAACTCATAGGGATGCGGTCGCAAAGCCACGCCGTCAATCTCGGTGATCTGCTTGTAGTTGATATACTCCTCAATCAAGTCGGGAGTGAACACCCCCCCGCGAAGCAGGAATTCATGATCGTTCTTGAGGGCTTCCATGGATTCCGAAAGGCTGCCCGGAGTCATCTTGATGCCGTGTCTCTCCTCGGGCTCCATCTCATACAGGTCTCTGTCGATGGGATCGGGAGGAGTGATTTTATTGGCGATACCATCCAACCCCGCCATTAACATTGCAGGGAATGCCAGATACGGGTTGCAGGAGGGATCGGGAGCGCGGAATTCGATGCGCTTCGCCTTTTCAGACTTGGAATACATCGGAATGCGCACGCAGGCTGAGCGGTTGCGCTGAGAGTAAATCAGGTTGATCGGAGCCTCGTAACCCGGAACCAAACGTCGGTAGGAGTTGGTGGAGGGGGCTGCGAATGCGAGAATCGTCGGGGCGTGCTTCAGAATACCGCCAATGTAATGGATTGCGGTTTCGGAAAGGCCTGCGTATCCCTTCTCATCGAAAAAGATATTCTTTCCACCTTTCCAGAGTGACATATGGGTGTGCATGCCGGAGCCGTTATCGCCGAACAGCGGTTTAGGCATAAAGGTGACGGTGTATCCGTTTTGATAAGCGACGTTCTTGATGATATATTTGTATTTCATCAATTTGTCCGCAGTGACGAGCAACGGACCGAACTTGATGTCCAATTCGGATTGACCGGCGGTTCCAACCTCGTGATGCTGCACTTCGCAATCCACGCCGGAACCGATCAATTGCAACATCATCTCGGTGCGCAGGTCTTGCAGTTGATCGGATGGCGGCACGGGGAAATATCCGCCTTTGTAGCGAATTTTGTATCCAAGGT
Organism: Chthonomonadales bacterium; assembly: GCA_027459625.1. Lineage (GTDB taxonomy): Bacteria > Armatimonadota > Chthonomonadetes > Chthonomonadales > CAJBBX01 > DTKV01. The sequence continues at coordinate 94,040 of DAIDHP010000009.1, read as the reverse complement.
TGGGTTTCTCGTCGCGCGCGGAGTTCCAGATGCCCTCGTCGCTATCGATGTGATACATACCGGAGTTTGAGGTTTGTTCAAATCGGATGTCGTTGAAGATGTAGAATTCCGCTTCGGGGCCGAAATATGCCACGTCGGCTACGCCGGATGATTTCAGATAGGCTTCGGCTTTCTTCGCCACATTGCGCGGATCTCTGCTGTAGCGTTCACGGGTGATCGGATCCTCCACGTCGCAGATGATATTCAGCGTGGGCTCCTCGGTAAATGGATCCATGAAAGCTGTGTCAGGATCCGGGATCAGCAGCATGTCGGATTCGTTGATCTTCTGGAACCCGCGGATGGATGAACCGTCAAACCCGATTCCCTCCTCGAACAACTCCTCGTCTAGCACGCTGACGGGCACTGAAAAATGTTGCCAGGTGCCGGGCAGGTCAATGAAGCGAATATCAACAATCTTCGCCTCTTTCTCCGCCGCAAATTCAATTACTTCTTTGGGCGTCATCGTATGATGTCTCCTTTTGGATTGGCGTAAGGCGTATCGCGCATTCGATTAACGCGTCTCGCCTAATAGAGAATACAGCCATAAAAAAAACGCCTTCACCGAGTTTGTGTTTCGATAAAGAACGCTTGCAAATCGGGTCACAACGATGTGCCCTGATGATTGACATTCGAAAAAAACGTGAAAGACTACATTGTCCCTATAGTTCTATTAGTATATCCTCAACCGAAGTCAATGTCAACAGGAAAGAAGTTTTTTTCGACTGCGTTGGAAATCTCAGTCCGAAATGCCGATCCTAAGGTTTCCATGCGCGCTTATCCCGCTTATTTTTGTTCACGGCGCGGGCTTCGAGATCGGCGAAATGTTGTGACTTGAGCTGAAAAAACGTTCGCCCCCCGCCTTGAAAGCTCAAGACGGGGGGCGGATGCCAGCAAATCGTTAGGGGACGTTTCACTTGGACTCGGTTAATTCAATCTCATTCGGGATAAGTCCCAGGCGCGTAGCTCTTCGAAAAGCCTGCACCCTATTGGAAACCTGTAGCTTTTCGTATATGTTCGCCAAGTGGAAATCGACGGTGCGTTTGGACACATATAACATGTCAGCCACTTCCTTACTGCTTCTTCCTTCGATGACCAGAGTAAGGACTTCGATTTCTCTCTTGGTGAGCTTGATCGATTCCGCATCCAGCCCGTGTTCGGTTAATGACATTGCGCTCACAATTCGCTCCTTTCCGGATTATGAAGCCACGATGGCTTTAAATCATCGGCAATTGGATTCTTCCATACCCGGCGGAGAAATCCCATACAATTACGACCGGTTGAAATACCTGTATTTTGTCAAATCCGACATCGGATGCGCCGAGAAAAAACCTTTGCGATTATGTTAACCCATGCGAATATCTGGAATAATATATACGGATGATCAAGGTGATTTCAAAATTCGCCTTCAGGCGCATCATTGCGCGTCGGCAATGCTCCGAATGCCTGATTCCATGAATTTTGCCATTACCTTATATTGATTGACGGGCGACTGGGAGTTGCGACAACGGTTTAAGGTTAGGTTCGTGCATTTCCCGCCGAACATACAGGCGCATGCGTAACCGATAATGACAGCCTTGGAAATCCGTATATCGCGCTCATATAAACCAAGCGCGTGATTTTTCCGCGCCTCCCCGGAATACAACATAAGACTCCCGGACCATATCCTTGGACGCTTTTATAAAATGAAAGGATCTCGAAGTGAATATCCTTGTGACGGGAAGCAGAGGCTTCATAGGTCATCTTTTAGTGAATCGGCTGATGGAACGTGGAGTGGAATTGACCACGTTTGATCGCACAGCTCCTAGGAAAGCCGAGGAATGGCGTCATATCCCTGGCGATCTTCGCAGTATCCAGGATATCCGACGCGCGATGCGCGGAATGGATTTGGTGATACACTTGGGCGCCATCGCCGATTCCATGTTCGAGATCGAAGAGGATGTGTTTTCCGTGAACGTTGAGGGCACCCACAACATATATCTCGCGGCGGCTGAGGCTGGAGTGAGCCGCGTGGTGTTTTTCTCCAGCGTAAACGCCACAGGCGCTGTTGGGGGGTACCGCCGAACGGAATACTTTCCAATAGACGACAACTATCCAAGCCATCCGATGAGCGCCTATCAGCTTTCGAAGCATCTTAGCGAGGAGATCGCAAAATCCTTTTCGGAACGGCACGGGATCACATCCGTAAGTCTTCGGCCGGTATTTGTAGCTAATCCGGAAAGATATCCGCATTGGAAGGAGTTGGGAAGGTCTCGATTAACCAGGTGGGGCAAAGAGGACTATTGGTCCTATGTGGATGTAAGAGATGTCTGTGATGCGGTGTTTTTGGCCTTGGACGCTCAGGTGGATAAGTATGACGCTTTTCTGCTCTGTGCGAATGACACCACAATGGATATTCCTACCCAAGAGCTGATGACTAATTTTTACCCCGACGCCAACTGGGTTGGGTGTGCGCCTGAGGAGTGGTTTAAGGGTAATCCGTATCGTTCGGTGATCAACTGCGCACATGCGAAAGAGGTGTTGCATTGGGAGCCCATGCATTGCTGGCGGGACCCCTTGGAAACCCCGGAAAAATAACGGTTCTTTGAAATTCCGTAATTCTCCCTAAAGGGAAGCGCGTTTCCCGGCAATAATTAGAGTGCGGAGAACAAGGCACGCTGGTTATGTAACCAAGAAGTTACAGGTTTTCTGCGGGGGGAACGCGGTCGGCGAACGATGGGCACGAACGCCGCGTTCATTTATTGAATGAAAAATGAGATAAATGGACGCATGACCGATGCGGATATCCACAAGCTCTTAAGAGAGTATAAGAAAGAGCAATCTCAGGAGATTCGCAATCGTATTGTCATGCAATACAGAAATCTGGTGGAAAGCGTTGCGCGACGCTTTTCCGGTGTGGCGGAACCGATGGAGGACCTCGCACAGGAGGGGTACATCGGATTGTTATCCGCTATCGAAGGTTACGATGCCGATAAGGGCGTCAAATTCAGCACTTATGCCACTCATTTCATAATCGGGCAGATTAAGCATCATCTTAGAGATCGTGGCAAGATCATCAAGGAGCCGGCATGGCTTCAGGAACTCAATCAGCGAGTGACACGAGTCATGGAAGCGTTGTGTCAGGAGACCGGTAGGATTCCGACCAACGAGGAAATCGCCGACGCCATGGGAATGACCGAAGAGGCGATCACGGAAATGCTCACTAGCCGTGAGATTTTCAAAGTGGCTTCACTGGATGGTGGCGCGGAACAGGATGATGAGAACTCCGCAACCTATGATATGGATCGAGTCAAGGCTGATCCCGTTGTTGATTTCCAGTTGCCGATCGAGGATAAGGTGGTATTGGAAGGTGCGCTGCAAAGGCTCAAGGATCTCGAACAGTGTATCATCCAGGAGTTCTACTTCAAGGATCGTAGCCAGACGGAAATCGCCGTAAGCATGGGTATTTCCTGCAACTACGTTTCGCATATCTTACGTAACTCGACCCGCAAGCTCAAGAAAATATTGATGTCGGATGAACTTATGGAAGCTCATATGGAGTTGGCTCGCATGAAGCGCAAACTTGATGAGCAACAGGTGATTATCCAAGAGCAGACAGTCATAGACGCTACCACGAGACTTTACAACCGTTTCTATTTTGACAATCGTTTGAGCGAGGAGATAAGCCGCGCCAGTCGGCATCAATATCCTCTGGCGGCGTTGGTAATCAAGTTGGAAGGTTATAGACATCTTAATCGCGCGTATGGAACCATCCGCTCCGAGGAAACGATTCGATATGCGGCGAAGATCATCAGCGAAAGCGTGCGTAAAGTGGATATCGTCACCTATTTTGACGATGGTGTCTTCGGATTGATTCTGCCGCATACCGGCGATCAGGTGCAGGTTGTGGCGGATCGTCTCGCCAATCGCATACATTCCTGGCTATTGGAATCCGGATTAACCGAGGGCAAGATTCAGGTTCAAGTGGCGTACGGGCATGCATGTTATCCGATGCATTGCGCCGAAGCCAATACATTAATCAATAAAGCGATTGAGGAAATGAAGCTGATATCCTTCATAAGCGATCTGGCAATCGCGGCGTAAATCATTTCCGAATGAGAATCGGATTATCGTTTCATGCAAATGCGAGGGCTTATCCCCCCGCATTTGCATTTGTGTTTCTCCCTGTTGGTATAATAGAAAAAAATCCCTTAGGAGATGCTGACTTGCCAGACAAAAGAAAAGTTCTGGATTTGAGTAATCCGGACCCTAATCAGATAAGAGGAATCAAACGCACCCCTCGGAAGAACCAACGGACGGCTTCCCGCGTGGTTCAAATGGTGGTGGGTATCATTCTTTTGTTGATAATTCTCGCAGCGGGATACTGGACATTTGAACATTTTCACAGTTCCAATGTCACTCCTTCCCAAAGCTCCTTTGAACAAAAAAATGCCGCGCCTTAATGTTGTTCCATGCGAGGCGGGGGACGCCAAATTTTTGCTTGTCATGAGTTTACCGTGCCCTGAGCAGCCCATATGCTAATTGCTTCAGATGAAATTATTACCGGATGAGTCGAACCATGGACAATCATAGGATAAACTATAGATGGAGTGGCGGCTCATTATGGATTGATTTCGCGGGTCGCTGATGATAAGCATATGAAATTACGTCTCCTTTTTTCGTGCCTTTTACTCATCCTTCTAGTAAAATGCCATGCAGTCCCGTCCGCGTTTATCCTCAATGATCCCGGTTTGCCTGGCTCCTCCGTTAAAGTGAGCGGCGCGGTTGCGTCTGCAATTCGGGATGCCGGATACGCTCCCAAAGAGGTGACGTTCAAGGATTTATTGCAACAAGGGGAGCTCTCCACCGCCAACTGCAAGCTGTTGGTTTTCCCCCAGTGCGACGCACTGCCGGGCTCGCTTCAGCCGACCGTTCTTCACTATTTACAGGAGGGGGGACACTTCATTGCATTGGGCGCTCCCGCATGGAACAGACTCCTGTTCAGGGATAGGAACGGAAAATGGATAACTCCATCCGCATTCTCGGAGATGCACGCTCTTCAATCACCTGCACATGTGGTATTCCCGTTCATCGGGAATCTGGACGGGTGGGCGCGGACCACAAATACACCCACCTCCCCCGCATCCTACACGCTCACATCTGTAAATGCGAAGGGGCGTAGCGTTGGAGTTCTGCATGCGGTGATATCCAATTTGGATGGTTGGGACACTTTTCAATCGCCCGATCTGTCGGCTTCGCCCTTTTCCCCTGGAATGAAGAACACCGTTTTTTCAGCGAGGGGTGGTCCGCGAACCATCGCATTGGCGATCGAGTGGCAGGAGCGGGATGGCTCCAGATGGATCGCCACCGTGCCTCTTTCGCAAAAATGGGGGTATTACTCCCTTCCCCCTTCGGCGTTCAAATCCTGGATGAATACGCCTGAGAAGGCCGCACAAGGTTTTAACCCTGCGAACGCGGAGGTGTGTCGCATTGGCTTGGCGTTCACCCATACCGGCACCATAGGGGGCAGGCAAGAATATTGGATTTCGGAATTGGGAGTGGGTCCGAGTGATCCATCCAACAATTTCACAAACAACTCCTCTTTGACTCCTCTGGACACCATCTGTCCCAAATACATGTTTTTCCCCTTGCATGGTGAAATCCGCCTCTCTTCCGATCCGGGGCAGGATTTGGTGACCTATCCGCTATCCTCTCGAATGAGTTCCAAGGATATCCTCTCCACAAGTCCGCGTCCGTGCGGAGCGGGTTTTTTAAAGGATCGGTTATGGAGGTGGGTGTCGCTGATAAGAGCCACCGATGCCAGGACAGGTGAATGGCGCGGCTCTCCGGCAACATTGTTGCTTTGGGCTCCTGGCTCCCCTTACGCCGGGGGGATATGGATGGCTGCCGCCATGCGAAATCCAAGTTTTTATCTTCAACCCGCTTTTAAAAGGTTTTTGATTCAAACGGCTAAAAGAATGCGACAGAACCTGTTTTTCCTTGATGCGGGAGCGGAATATTACACCTGCCTTCCGGGGGAAAATGTGCGTTTGGGCGCCCGTCTGATGAATTTGGGGGATGAAGCAACCGCAGCCGCCATCGTTCGGATAACCGTATCCTTGCGAAACGGCAAAACGATTTATCAACGAAGCTGGAAAGTGCGTGCGCCTAAGGGTGCGGTCACCGTTTGTGACACGAATTGGCGACCGAAAAATCCGTTTCCCAGTGACGGATACGTGGTCACCGTATCGCTAATTGAGCGGGGCGAAGTTATTGATCGGTTGTCCCAAAGCCTGTATCAATATCGCCCCTCCGCTCATCCCAACTATGTTAAAATTCGTCCGGACGGGCACTTCTATTTCAACAATCGCCTGTGGCGGATCAATGGCGTGAACTACATGCCTTCCTCCGGGATAGCGCAGGAGGACGGCGACATATTCGAGCACTGGATGAGTCGTGCCGCGTACGATCCCGTTGTCGTGGAGCGTGACTTGAAGCATATCGCGAAATTGGGAATGAACGCGGTGAGCATATTCGTTTATCGTCAAAATATGGAATCCCACAACCTTATCGATATTTTGCGACGATGCAGGGAGCTTCATCTTCATGTCTATTTGAGCCTTCGCCCCGGGGTGTTGGACTATCTCCACATGCAAACAACACATCCCCTTCAGGATGCGATAAATAATTTTATCACAATCATTAAGCGATATCATCTCAATCGCGACGATACGATATTTAACTACGAGGTGGCATGGGAGCCGAATTTCGGCGATCAACAAGGAAGGGAGTTAATGGACCCCGCCTGGCGAAACTGGGTGCATAGAAAGTATGGTAATGTTCGGAACGCGGAGAAGGCGTGGGGCGAAAAGGCTCCCTTGAACCCTTCAGGTGAACTAACAAACCCCTCGGGGGCGCAGATGTCGGGGGCGGATCCAAATGCCGTCAAGTTGGTGGCGGATTATCGTCATTTTCTGGATCAGTGGCTTGTGGATACTTACGGCGCCGCCGCTAAAGCGATACACGCCATTGCTCCTCATCAGTTTGTGAGTTTTCGCATGGCTTCGGCGGGAAATCCGGATGATAATCAGAGCGGCGGGCTGCCTTATCAATTTGAAGGGTTGGCGCATGCTGTGGATTTCCTGGCGCCCGAATGTTACGGACGCGTCGGAGGCAAGGAGGGGGATCAGGGCATCGTATTTGAAATCGCTTACGCTCGCGCAGCCGCCCCGCACAAACCCGTAATCTGGGCGGAGACTGGAGTGAGTGCATGGAATACCGCCACTCAGAGCGACGACGCATCCGCATTGAGATATCAGGGGTTCTACTACAACACCTTTTACAAACTCGCCATGGAATCCGGAGCGGACGGCATATTCTATTGGTGGTATCCGGGAGGATTTCGCGTGGGGGAGAACAGCGATTACGGGCTCATCAATCCTGACGGAACTCCGAGACCGTCGACGGAGGCGGTGTTGCATTGGGGCGCCAAATTTCTGCACGCCCCCGCGCCTCTCAAGCCTAACAAATGGTTTTCGTTCAATCGTGACAATTATCCAAGCGGGGTTTACGGGGTGTTCCATGCGTTGCGGGCGCCGTTTTTCAAGGCGATGCATGGCGGATTGCGTCCCGGATTGCGAGACCTTACACCTTGGGAACCGGAAGGCGGCTTGAAGCGTTGATCAACTCCTGATTGCTTTAAATGGCGGGAAATTGCAAAAATCCTTATCGGATGTTTTCCTAATTGAACAGTTCGATATTTGTCTTTGTTTCTGAATTTTGCAATCACCTCGGAATATCTGATTTCGCTTATTTTTTATTATTCGTCAATATCATCAATGCGAATATCGCTGATTCCATGCAGTATGGTTATTTCAAATCACGAAAGGATCAAATATGCCTGTACCAATCAGTCCTGAAATAACGGAGGGACCTCTTCTTCATCGCATAGACGGCGCGATAGGGAAGCTTCCCAAACTGGTATACAGAGTATTATCGGAACTTGATGCCGAAGGATGGATCACCCCGGAGCCGAAGCCTTACGCTGAGAGAATGCAGGGAGAACATAAGACATATAAGCAGGGGGATGTCTGGGGGAAACTGTGGGACTGCGCATGGTTTCATTTTACCGGTTCCGTTCCAACGGAGGCGATACAGGGGTCAGGCGTTCTTCTTATCGACCTCGGCGGGGAAGGATGCGTGATGGATGAAAATGGAACCCCGCTGATTGGTTTGACGACTTTGGGGTCGGGATTCGATTATTCTCTAGGCAAGCCTGGGAAGCATGTGATCCCCCTATCCCTGTTGAAGCTTAATGATGGCAAAGTTGATATCTGGGTGGATGCGGGTTGCAATGATCTGTTTGGAAGTTTGCCAAGCGGCGGAGCGCTGGTTCAAGCGGCAATTGCAGTCCGAAGAGATGAGCTTCAGGCTCTTTGTTTCGACTTCGAGGTTTTGAGAGAGCTTCTCAACTATTTGCCCAAGACGAGCGCAAGGTACGCCAAAATACTGCGCGGCTTGTATGACGCCACTCTTGTGTTGTCACGGGAAACAACGGATGAGGAGGTGTCTTGTGCGCACACCATTCTCTGCCCCCTTCTGGCGGCGCAGGGGGGGGATCCGTCGCTAAGAGTGAGCGCCATTGGTCATGCGCATATCGATCTGGCTTGGCTTTGGCCCGTGCGTGAGACATTCCGCAAAGGCGCCCGTACATTTTCCACCGTGCTGCGGATGATGGAAAGATATCCGGATTATCTCTTCGGTGCGAGCCAGCCGCAACTCTATCAGTGGATGAAGGATCTTCACCCCGCCCTCTACGCTCAGATCAAACAGCGCGTTGCCGATGGACGATGGGAGGTGCAAGGCGGAATGTGGGTGGAGGCCGACGCGAACATACCGTCCGGGGAATCCCTTGTTCGCCAATTCCTTTATGGCAAACGTTTCTTTCAATCCGAGTTCGGGGTCGAGGTGAGAAATCTCTGGCTGCCTGATGTGTTTGGGTATACAGGCAGTCTCCCCCAGATCATGAGGAAAGCTGGCATAGACTTTTTCCTCACTCAAAAGTTATCCTGGAGCAAATTCAACACTCATCCGCATCACACGTTTCTTTGGGAGGGTATCGACGGCAGCGAAGTGCTCGTGCATATGCCGCCTGAGAACACATACAACAGCCCGGCGTCCCCTCGCGCCATAGCCGCCGCAGAGGCGAACTATCTTGATAAGACCGTCTCCGATGAATGCATGGTGCTATTCGGAATCGGGGATGGCGGTGGTGGCCCCGGGGAGGAGCACCTGGAGCGTTTGCAGCGTGAGAAAAACCTCCAAGGGTTGCCGCCGGTAAAGCAGGAGTTTGCATGCGACTTTTTCGATCGATTGAGTCTCTCCTCCGAGAAATACGCACGCTGGACAGGGGAACTCTATCTGGAAAGACATGAAGGAACCCTCACAACGCAGGCGCGTACCAAGAAAGCCAATCGCAAATTGGAGATTGCCCTTAGGGAATTGGAAATTGCAGCCGTGCGAGCCATGATGTCCTCGGGTTACAAATATCCCATGGAGGCATTGGATCGTATTTGGAAAGAGGCGCTCTTCATGCAGTTCCACGATATTCTTCCCGGATCATCCATCACGAGAGTGTATGATGAGACATTGGCTCGCTACGCCTCGTTGATGGAGGAGACGGTCAAATTGACGGAGGAGGCGGACCGGGCGTTGCTTGGTGAGGGCGATCAGACGGTGGTTGCAAACTCCCTGGGTTGGGATCGCAAGGAGTGGGTGCGGATTAAAGGAGAGTGGCGTTTGGTGAAAGCGCCCGCGCTATCCGTAACACCCGTTGTTGCTTCCGATGTTTCCGACAACAGCGCCAAAGCGACGCAGACTCTCTTGGAGAATGAACATTTAAGAGTGACGTTCAACGCGGAAGGCGATATCGTGTCGATATTCGACAAGGATAATTCTCGAGAGGTTCTGAGGAAAGGGGAAACCGGAAATCATCTGATCGTCTTCGAGGATGCAGGCGACGCGTGGGATTTCTCGCCCGATTATTACGTTGTGAAACCTTGCGAAACCACCCTTCTCTCTAGTGATTCAAGCTTGGATGGACCTGTCGCAGTCATGCATCAGACGAGAAAATACGGGGACTCCGTACTATCTCAGGAGATACGCCTTGCATCCGGATGCAGACGTTTGGATTTTGTGACGCATGTCGATTGGAAGGAGCGTCACAAGATGCTTCGCGTTCGCTTCCCGCTCGCGATACGCTCGGAACATGCGCGGTGCGAAATTCAGTTCGGCAACATTGAGCGACCCACCACCATGAACACGAGTTGGGAAACAGCGAAACAAGAGGTGTGCGGTCAGAAGTGGGTGGATATATCCGATTCCGGTTATGGAGTGGCGCTTTTGAACGACTGTAAATACGGACATCGTGTGCATGGGTGCACTCTGGATTTGGATCTCTTGCGCAGCCCGTCCTATCCCGATCCGATTGCGGATAAGGCGGAGCATGATTTTACATACTCTCTGTTTCCCCACGCGGGAGATTACACTCTTGGAGGAGTGGTGCATGCCGCGTATGAGTTGAACATGCCTTTACGTGTCATCCCCTCTGTAAAGGATATTTCAGATGGATGCTCCTCTCTTCTGCGCTTGGACACTGACGACGTGGTGGTTGAAGCGATTAAGAAAGCCGAGGATGAGGATGCTGTCATCATCCGAATGTATGAGGCGCATGGAAGATCAACGGATGCATCGGTTCGCTTCGGATTTCCGGTGAAGTCAACGGAAATAGTAAATCTCATGGAGCAAAGAGAGAGTTCACTTGAAGTGCGTGAAGATCAAGTGGTTGTTTCTATTAATCCATTTGAAATCATTACATTGAAGGTGAACGCGGAGTAAAGCGATAAGGAGTAAGTAATGTCTTGGGGGCGGTTTAAACGGATATATAATCGAACGATACGATCGATAACACCAGGAGTGTTACTGATCGTATGCGTGTTGTTGTTGGAAGTGCAACCCTCATTCTCTTACGCTAAAAGGATGCGCCTTGTTGTGTGGGGTTTGCAAACCGGTGTGGAGACGAAGGATCAGGACGCGGAAATCGCCGCTTTCGAACAGATGCATCCCGATATCAAAGTGGAAGCTTTATCCATGGGGGCGGGTGCGATGAATCCTCAGAAACTGATGACCTCCATCGTCGGCGGCGTGCCCCCGGATGTGGTGTATCAGGATCGATTCACCATCGGAGACTGGGCGAGTCGCGGGGCTTTTCGATCTCTGAACGATCTCTTGGCTCAGGATGCAAAGAGTAAAAGCCCCTATGCGGTAAGGCAAAAGAATTTCGTATCCGCCACTTGGGCCGAGGCTGCCTATAAAGGGCAGGTGTACGCCATCCCGGATTCCACCGATGACAGAGTCCTTTACTACAACAAGACGCTCTTCAGAGAAGTGGGGTTAAATCCCAACAAGCCACCTCAAACATGGTCAGAGTTGATAGCGGATGCTGTCAAACTCACGAAGCGAAGATCAGACGGTAGTTTCTCTCGTCTTGGCTTCATCCCCGTCTACGGTCAAGGCTGGCTCTATCTGTGGTCCTGGCAGGAGGACGGGCAGTTCATGTCCCCGGACGGCAGGTATTGCACAATGAACAATCCCCAGACATTAAAGGCGCTCACCGCCTTGGTGAACTGGTACGATGCCCTTGGTGGAGTGGACGCCATCAACTCGTTCGCCGGAGGGTTTGCGGGCAACGCGCAGGACCCCTTCATGACGGGCAAACTTGCGATGAAGGTTGACGGGGACGGATTTATCAACTCGATCGCACGTTATCATCCGGAGATGGATTTCGGAGTTTGTCCCGTTCCGGTGCCGGACGCCCGTTTTCATCATCTTGGGCGTTTCAAACACGATCCCACATGGGTCACTTGGTCGGGAGGTTTCGCCTGGGCGATACCGAACGGATCAAAGCATTTAAAGGCATCGTGGGAGTTCATTCAATGGATGACCTCTCCACAGGCGAAATTGATCGGGGCTGCGGCGCAGTCGGCTTACGCCCATAGTCTTGGGCGTCTGTATGTTCCTCCGCTATACGCGAATAATTTGGCCACTCAGGCGGTGTTTAAGGTGTACAAACCTACTCTGCCATACAAATTCCTCAAGGCTAAGGAGATAACCCTTCACCTTCTTCCCTACACGAAGTTTCGACCGGTGACGTTCGTGGGACAATATCTCTGGGATGAGCATGTGCGAGCGGTGGACGCCGCCACGCGCCATGTGAAATCCCCTGAAGCGGCGTTGGCTTATGCGCAGGAGCAGGTGCAAATCGAATTGAACAAGGTGTTCACCCTTGACACCCATCCGGTGATACCCATTGTGCCTGTGATGATTGGCTTTTCCATTGCGTTCATCATTGGGTTCGCGTTTCTGGGTTGGAAAGTTTACACCTGGATGCGAAGGCAAAAACGCGCCGTAAGATCGGAGGCGTGGGCGGGATTTCTCTTCGCTTCCCCATGGATATTCGGGTTTATTGTCTTTACTTTCGGCCCAATTCTAGCATCTTTGGTGCTCTCTTTCTGCGACTACGATGTTTTGCACCCGGCGCGTTGGGCCGGTCTTAACAATTACATCACCTTATTCACTTTGGATAGGCATATCTTCTTCAAGAGTATCTATAACGCTTTCTATCTGGCGTTTTGGGGTATTCCTCTTGGCATAGTGACGAGTCTCTCGATGGCGATGTTGTTAAACACCAAGATCAGAGGTCAGCAGTTTTATCGAACCGCATTCTACATGCCAAGCATCGTTCCGATTGTCGCCACATCGGTTCTCTGGGCATGGCTATTAAATTCCGATCCGTCAAGAGGTTTGGTCAACGCCGCTTGGCAGGCGACGATGACGCATTGGTTCCACATCGCCCCGCCGGGTTGGCTGGCGGTGCCGTTGTGGGCGAAACCCGCCTTGATCGTTATTGGATTGTGGGGTGCGGGAGGAGGGATGATCATCTGGCTCGCGGGTTTGCAGTCTATTCCCATAACTCTCTACGAGGCGGCGAGTATCGACGGCGCCAAAGGATGGTCGCAATTCTGGAATATCACGATTCCGATGCTCTCCCCGTATATCTTCTTTAACCTGATCATGGGCACCATCGGTGCGCTGCAGACATTCGCCACTGCGTATATTCTGGGCAATACTGGCGGAGGACAGACCACGGGGCCGGCTGACAGCCTTTTGGTCCCCGTTGTTTATCTCTTTAATAATGCGTTCCAGTATTTCAAAATGGGTTACGCAAGCGCCTTGGCGTGGATTCTCTTTATCATCATTCTCGGATTGACCTTGGGACAACTAAAGCTCGCTCCGAAGTGGGTGCATTATGAGGTGGATTCAAAGGGATAGATCAAGGCTAACGTTTTACAAGTAATTTAGATTGTTCAATATTCCATAAGAAGAGTATGAAAGTATGAAGGCTATATTTTGGGTTTTTCTGATTGTTATAGGATATGCGTCTCTCACAGTTTGGGTAGCGCATATCATGCGCGCATTTCGATTGCGGCAGGTGGGATTGGCGGTTGGTTTATTGTTCATACCGGTCATTCTATTGGCGCTCGCTCCGTTCCTTCCCGATTCCATGAGGCTTATGCTGTTTGTGTTGTTACTGGGAGGAGCGACCCTTCTGTTGGCGAAATTGGTGGCTCCTAAGCAGGCGGTCATTCCACTGAAGGAGACCAAACCGTCCTTTCTTCATTTGGTGCTGCTCAGCGGCTCCGCGCTATTTCTAATACCTTTCGTGTGGATGGTGGTTACATCCCTCAAAGACGATAGCCAGATGTCGAAGTTTCCTCCCGAATGGATTCCCACCCAGCAGGTCATGATAAATTTCAATGGCAAAAAATGCGGGTTGGTTTGGCATACCTACAAGAACATGCATCTGAAGTTTGTTACCCTTCAGTCTTATCCGGATGGAACCATTCAGATACAGGCTTTGAAAGACCCACGGATTAATTTGCGTGTATCATTGGCGGCTGTGAAGAAGATACGCCATTTCGATCCGTTATGGAAAAACTATCCTGACGCTTTGGAGTTCCTTCCAAAGGATAGTGATTACGGTTTGGTGAACCTAATGGTCACCGTATTCATCGCGGTAATGTCTGTTATCGGCACGGTGCTCTCATCCAGCATTGTAGCGTATAGTTTTTCCCGGTTGCGGTGGCCTGGAAGAGATATTCTTTTCGGGATTGTCCTTTCAACAATGATGCTTCCCGACGCGGTGACGATGATGCCGCGCTTCCTCATATTCCGTTACTTGCACTGGATCGACACCCTTAATCCTTTGTGGGTTCCCTCCTTTTTCGCGGCGGCGTTTAATGTGTTCTTGCTACGGCAGTTCTTCATGGGGATTCCGCAGGAGTTGGAGGATGCGGCGAAGATCGACGGGTGCAGTTATTTCGGCGCTTACTGGAAGGTGATGCTGCCAATGGTCAAACCCGCTTTGGCGGCTGTAACCATCATGCAGTTTATCGGATCTTGGAATGACTTCATGAATCCGTTGATCTACATTTCCACACCAGAAAAAATGCCACTCTCCTATGTCCTTGAGCTTTTCAATTCAGCGAATGGCGGAGAACCGGGTATGTTGATGGCGGCAAGCACGCTTGTGGTCTTACCGGTCATCATTCTCTTCTTCTTCACCCAACGGTACTTCATTGAGGGGGTGACTCTCACCGGTCTGGGAGGAAGATAGATGGAGCGGGAAAGCTCGCCTTCTCAGCTTTTCATGCGGCGTCCCCACTTGGAGGATATCCCTACTATGCCGATTGTCGGCGACGGCTACGGCGTTCGCACCTATGCGGAAGGCGATGAGAAGGATCTGGCGCGAGTGCTAAGTGACAGTTTTCTGGATAGGACGTGGACGGTTGACAAGGTGTATTCCGACTTGATCATCCCCAAGGATGTCGAGGAGATATATGTCGCCACGTTCAATGATATTGCTGTCGCCACGGCGTCCGCCAGGTTTCTTCCAGGTATGTACCCCGGGTCGGGATATCTCCATTGGGTGGGAGTGCATCCCGACCACCGAGGAAAAGGGCTCGGACGAATGGTGACTCTTGCCGTGATGCATCATTTCAAAAGCGCAAATTGTCGGGATATTGTGTTGGAGACTGATGATTTCAGGATACCTGCCATTAAACTCTATCTAAGCCTCGGCTATCAGCCGGAATATCATCACCTATCCCATCAACAGCGTTGGGAGAACATCATTGCGAGTTTTTCGAAATAACTTAACCATTCGCAACACTATCGCTAATCGAACGGATCAAACCGATTAAACCCAAGCCGTAATAGGTGTATTCAACGTCGGTTTCCGGGTCGCAGGGGTTGGAGGAAAACCCCGCGGCGGGGCTCGCGCAGGATTTGACGAATCGCGCTGTCTCCGATAGCTCTTGCATCCGAATGCGATTGGTGATGCCGAACGTGAGGAATGCGCTATAGGTGGAGAGAAGATCGCTCTGCGGGGCTCCTTGATGGGCGAGATATCCTCCGTCCGTGTGGCGAAAAGCGGTTATTGTGTCCAAGCACATCTCTATCGTATCCCTTTTATCGGGTTCCACTATAAGAAGGTATCCCGCCCATGCTGCGAGGAGACTGGTTTGCGGGATATCCTTGATTTCAAATATGAACCTGTCGGAGGCTTGGGGGTTCTCTCCTGTCATTCCAAGGCATAACGCATTCAGGAACAACTCGTAAGGGTTTTTATTTATTGATATTCCATGAGGTGTTTCGAATGTCACTGGTACATCTCCGTACCGGGTTAGGATCCGGCGGATGTTCAGGAGGTTGAACCATTCCACAACAGTTACGGGAGCCGTCGTGAGGGTTGCAAGATAGTCCGCTACGCGCTTGTACGACCTCTTCTCAGCCCCCAGCAAAGCCAAACAACGTGCGCCGAAATCCGTGTAGTACAGATCCGACCCCCCGGCTCTGTTCTGGAAGCCGCCGTCAGCATTCCATCGAGTTTCCAACCAATCCATTTGGTGGAGTAAAAACCTCTTGGATGTTCGTGAAATCCCATCTATCAACAACTCATCGGTTATAGTTAAGTAATCCATCCATCCCCCTTTATACGATGCTTTTCACCCAACTGTACCAGTTTATAATATCCTCAGAAATAAAAGCGATCCTCGTTACGTAATCTAATCTTAGAGTTACGCAAGTTCAATCATTTCTAAAGGATATTACTTTGGAAACTCGGTTATGAGTGAAAATAAATTGTAACTTTTCGCCATGGAAAACGTCAATGATATTGAATAAAATGAAGATTGCTAAATAGGGGAAAGCATAGGAATCGAATCATGTACTACATAGAAGAACACATAAAAGTCAAACTGGAATTCCCAGCCATGTCGGAACCGGTGGAAGTCAATGTTCCTTGGTCGGTGCTGAGATTTCTGGATTTTCATGCGGACCGATATATAGGTGCGGATGGATCGGTGATATACAGACGCCGCCCGGAAATCTCCGCGCAGAAATGCGTGACCAGCGGAGGGGAAAACCAGATATACGCCGTGGCTTAAGTTTGTAAAGTCATAACATCCAAGCTTTCCCCTGTTCCGAAGGGGCGGAATGATTTCCGCCCCTTCCGTGCATGTCATCACTAATCTATTCGTCCCCTCCTATATGGATGGATATTAACTTTTCCAGCGTACCAAAAGCCACCTCAATTTCGTATAATATACTCAAAACATGCTCAAGCTGTCATATTATCATCCATGTGAATCACGTAATAATCACACTGATACGTTATCGTGGGTAATTTGCGCTCTGTTGTAACGTAGAGTA
This sequence comes from Chthonomonadales bacterium, assembly GCA_027459625.1. Classification (GTDB taxonomy): domain Bacteria; phylum Armatimonadota; class Chthonomonadetes; order Chthonomonadales; family CAJBBX01; genus DTKV01. Next base: position 77,195 of record DAIDHP010000009.1, on the reverse strand, counting down.
AGTGAAGTGGCATTTTTCCGAGTGGAGGAAACATTCCGTATGCATATCCCCGATTCCATGATAAGTCCGGAGACCTGCGCCGTAGGGGCGGCGGTAATGGCTCCCGCGTGGTTCGTGGCGGGCAAGCAGATGCGCCGTTCGTTGTCGACAAAGCATATCCCACTGCTTGCCATCGGAACCGCATTCTGCTTCACAATCATGATGTTCAACATACCAGTTCCGGGGGGAACCACGGTGCATCCCGTGGGTGCGGTGCTTCTGGCGGTGCTTCTTGGACCTTCCGCCGCCATCATTGGCGTCACTGCGGCGTTGGTGGTGCAGGCTCTGTTTTTCATGGATGGAGGGGCGTTGGCTATAGGTGTCAACTCCTTCACTATGGCTTTCGCAATGCCGATTTGCGGTTGGTTCGTCTACACCCTGATCTCCGGCAGGACCCCGTCAAATCATCCGCGCAGAGCCATTGCGGCCGGGATTGGATCCTGGATCGGTTTGAATGTCGCCGCGTTTATCACTGCTGTCGTACTGGGGATTCAACCCATTCTCTACCATGACGCGAGCGGAAGGGCTCTCTATTTTCCTTTCCCTCTCTCCGTATCCATTCCCGCCATGCTCTTCGCCCACATGGCGTTCGCCGGGGTGGCGGAGGCGGTTGTGACAGCCTCCGTAGTCAGGTATATGCAATCCCGTAATTTCGTCCTGTACGGAGCTTCCGAAGGGCAAACTGCGTCGAAATACGGACTAAGCCTGCTATGGGCTGGATTGGGAGTGATGGCGGCGCTCACCCCTCTCGGGATTTTAGCGAAAGGGGATGCATTCGGAGAATGGGGCGTGGAGGGGTTGAAAAAGCAGGCGGGTTACCTGCCTTCGGGCTTCCTCGGAGTGGAGAGGTATGGATGGAAAGGGTTTGCACTATTCCCCGATTACCTCAGTGATAAGGGGCCGCTGTTTTACATCCTCTCCGCCGTCATTGGAATCACTTTGGCTTCGGGACTCATCCTATTGGTCGCTAAGCTTTTCGTACGTAATAAGTCCGAGAGTTCGCCCGATAAATGGAATGGAGGGGAAACAAGGAGTAAGCTGACCGCCGGGGAATTGCCCGAATGGTTGCTGCGATCTCCCGAAGACGATAATCCCCGTGAAACGAAGGGTGGCGAGTACCGAACCATGAAGCGAGGCTGGCTCGATAAGACATTGGAGGACCTATCCGTAAACTGGAGCGTCGCGATGCAGCAGGAGAAAACAGCCAAGCTGGATGGAGCATTGCAAAGGTTGGACCCACGCACCAAGGTGGTATCGCTATTGCTCCTTTCCTTGGCGGCGGTCATGTGCAATCAGGCGTATATCCTGGCGGGTTTGCTGCTTTTCGCATGGATGCTAGCTCTGTTATCCAAACTCCCCATGGATGGCTTTTTCAAGAGGGTGGTTACTCCGGTGGCTTTCTTCATTTTGCCGATTGCGATACCCTCCACGTTGAATTGGGTGCATCAGGGACACGCTTTGCTTACGATTTCCTCTCATCCCTATATCTGCATTACGCTTGAGGGTTCCATTACCGCCGGCATGTTCCTTTTGAGGATGCTCTGCGCGGTATCCTTCGTGGCTCTTCTCTCGTCCACCACTGCGAGCCATCAGCTCTTCGAGGGGATGGGCATGCTTATGGTCCCACGAACGTTTCTTTGGATACTTGAGATGACTCATCGCTACATGCTGTTACTGCTGCGTTCCGCCGAGGATATGTTCCTTGCCAGAAAAAGTCGCACAGTCCACGCTGCGGACACGGAGGAGGCGCGGTGTTTTCTTTCCGCATCCATGGGAGCTCTTTTCGTGAAAAGCATGAATCTCACAGAGGATATTCACGGTGCGATGCGATCCCGTGGCTGGGGAGGGGAGACCCGCTTTTTAAGGAGGTCTCATTTTGGCTGGAGAGATTTCACCTGGGGCGGGTTATTTATGCTTGTTTTTCTCTTTTCAATAATAGGAGGTTTCATTGGATAGCGATTGCCCTCAACGTTCGCTTTTCGAGGTTCGCCAAGTTCATTTTGCCTATCCGGGAGGGGATGTCGTGTTGGATGACATCTCCTTTGATGTTTTGGAAGGCGCGTCCATGGCGCTGATGGGGGCTAACGGATGTGGTAAATCCACCCTGCTTAAGGTACTTGACGGGTTGCTTTTCCCCATGAAAGGGAACATCCGTTTTTTCGGCGAGGAGTTATCGGAAAACGCCTTGAAGAGCGATAACTTCAATCGCTGGTTTAGGCGCAATGTTGGGTTTATCTTTCAACAATCAGACATACAACTGTTTTCACCCACCGTGGAGGAGGAGATAGCCTTTGGCCCCCTTCACCTCCATCTTTCGCCTCAGCAGGTGAAGCAACGCGTCGAGGATATCTCCGAAATGCTTGAAATCACTCATCTTCTCCAGCGTCCCCCCTATTTGATGTCGGGGGGGGAGAAGAAAAAGGTGGCGCTGGCGTCGGTTTTATCCTTGAATCCGAGCGTGCTATTGCTGGATGAGCCCTCGGCTGGTCTGGATCCGCGTAGTCAGATGTGGTTGGTGGAGACTTTGAAAAAACTGCACAACGCGGGTAAAACTATTGTGATTGCATCGCATGATTTGGATATTGTGGACGATATTGCGGATACTGTCGTTATTTTTAACGAAAAGCATCGTATCGAGGAGGTAGGCCCAGCCAAGGAGACGCTGAAAAATACGGAGATGCTTCTTCGAGTGAACTTAATCCATGAGCATTATCATCGTCATGGAGATGAAATTCACAGCCATGTTCACGCCCATGATTCGGAACACAAGCATCAGCATGACGATGACGAGTAAGCGTGTATCGGTTCGTCTAATGTTCCAAAAAGGGTTTTTTTAAGGTTTTTTTCAATTTTGTTCGGACGGATGCAGGAATTTTCCCCGATTTGGTGAAAAATAATATACAGGCTCAATCTGTTTCCGATTTCTGTCGGTCGAAACATGGAAAGACTGGATAAGCAATGGAAACCTATGGCGTTTGTCGTCGGGGTGGAGCCCCCCGACACATCACTTTAAGGAGGATAGATGGTGAAAAAAGTCCTAGTATTAGCGGGCTGTGTGTTTATGCTGGTTTTAAGTTCAGTTGCATTCGCCCAATCGTTGGATGACATTTCTCAAGGCTGGACCCTTAGAGGCGGATTTTTCTTTCCATTAAAGACGAGCGCTCAGGACGCCCAAGGGGATGTGTGGGGTACTGTCGGCGCGGAGCGACTGCTTTATCAAGGGCAGAACTGGGAGGGGACATTCAGTTTGGATTACTACGGAAACGGAAATCTATACTCCATTCCGTTCAAGCTAAATCTTCGCACGGTGCGTCGTCGCGTTCGCATGGGGTTTGGCGCGGGCATAAGCGTTGGTCATGATTCTCAACACGGCATTAACGCCTTTTGCTATGAAGGGTTGCTCGGGTACGAGATAAAGGGAGGCGATCATCCCGTGGATCTGGATCTAAGGTACATGGGAACATTAAATTCTCGAAACGAACTCGATGGCTTGGCTTTGACCCTTGGCATTGGCATGTAAGGGAAATTCCCTTCTAAAAAAGCGTCGATGAATCCCATCGACGCTTTTTTCTTTGTTGGGTGAATGACGGATATTGTATAGCGCATATGCGACTTTTTACAACTCTTTCGCGATATCTGAATTCGAGTCGCGGTAAGGTTGGTTATTCGACAAGGGGTCTCTATTTTCACTTTTTAACCAGCTTTACACCATTTCCGCAGTTGTTTTCATGGAAGGATTCGTTTTGGATATGGAATAACCTCCAAGAAGAAAACACTTCTCGAGGAGTAGTGCGGTATCATGGGGGTTACAGAGAGCAATAGAGATGGCTCGGAGGGTGATTTTGAGAAGATGCCCATGAGTCAGACATGCGCTGCAAAAGAGGCGGGGAAATGCAAGGACAACGCAAAATCCGTCGGTAATAACATGCCATCGGCATGGATATACCCGGTCGTAATACTACTTATCCTGCCCGACTGCTACTTTCTAAAGCCGCTTCCATATTACATAGCTGGAATTGCAACGGCTGTCTTTCTGCGCCTCCTATCCTCATACCTTTATAAAAAAGGGCGTGAGGAATTCGCATGCAATATGGTTATTATCGCCCCCATGGTTGCATTCGCCATTCCCTTCCTCCTTGCGCCAGCCGGACCCGCGATGCCCGTCATGCCGTTTTTTGGATTCCTCGCAGCGGTGATTATGCAGTCCGGTTACATGATGCATAACAAGTCTCCGTTTGTGATAGCAGCCATCAGTTCGGCTTTGGTGTGGACCTATCTCATTCGCCACTGTCTTCTTTGGGGCTATTCGGTGGATCACGTACCCATTTTGCTCTACGGTTCCGTTGGCTTGGTAATCAGCCTGCTTTACTACGTTGTTGCGTTTCTTACCTGGATTAACGCCACTCGTACCTCTAATGCACTGTTGGATGCCGGCGAGAATATGGCCATGCGGAAACTGTATGAGGAGTTGCAGGAATCTCATCGGGAGTTGGAGGATCGTAATAATCGAATGCTGGAGCAAGCGAAGGCGATGGCGGATATGAACGACCAGCTTATCGCGATGCAAACCGAACTGGCATCCAATAACTCTCAACTGGAGGAAATGAATGCAAAGCTTGAGGAACAGGCTACCACTGACAGCCTAACGGGCCTTGCCAACAGACGCATGTTTCAGGAATCGTTGCGAAAGTGCATCTCTCAGGCTTTAAGGCATCAACAGCCGCTTTCGCTGATAATGCTGGATGTGGATTATTTTAAGAAGTTCAATGATGAGCATGGTCACTTGTCAGGGGATCAAGTTCTTAAACATATCGCCGATATCTTGAAAAACGCAGTGAGAATCGGGGATATCGTTGCAAGATATGGAGGCGAGGAGTTCGCCATCATTCTCAACCATGCCGAGCCGAACACAGCTCAAGTGGTGGCGGAGAGGATACGGCAGAACGTGGAGGAGAACGGCGTGCTGGGTTTGCCGTTGACTATAAGTTCGGGAGTATCCTATCTGCACTCCGACGTCATCGATCCGGAAGAGCTTGTGGAGATGGCTGACAATGCGCTTTACGAAGCAAAAAGGCTTGGACGCAATCGCGTGGAAACGTCCCCAATCCCGATCAACGCAAAGTTACCCCCAATGTCAAGCGACTTCAGGACCAATGAGGATATGAATCACGCGCAGATTCCGACAAGCTTAAAAGATAATTCGGAATTTGTGAATTCGGTCGGATTTGATCCTTTTGGCGGGGTTGAGGGACTGCTTCAGGAGCCTGCGGGTCCCATTCTTGGAACCCTGTTATCCGCACTTGACTTACGAGACGCCGAGACGCACGGGCATTCCTTGAGAGTGTCGCGTTACGCGATGCGCGTGACAAGCGCAATGGCGAGCATGTATCAGAGAAAACATTTCCGTTCCGGGTCGGTGCCGCTGATAACGCCAAGCGATTTGCGTGATATCGCACTAGGGTCACTCTTTCATGATATCGGGAAAATACGTCTGCCGGATTACATCCTCAGAAAACCGGGCAGGCTTACCGACGATGAACTTGCGGTGATGCGCCGCCATCCTATCGTCGGGGCTGAACTCATCTGCGAATTTCCTCTTCTTATCCCGGCGCTCCCCATTGTTCTGCATCATCACGAACGGTGGGATGGAACCGGATATCCTGATAATCTTGCAGGCAACTCCATACCGCTTTCAGCGAGGATTTTCACCATTTGCGATGCCTTTGACGCTATAACCACTGATCGACCGTATCGCAAGGCCCTTTCCATTACGGATGCAAGGCAGATCATCAACGATCAGACGGAAAAGCAGTTCGATCCCATCGTCGTGGAAGCGTTCAACTCCATCACGGATGAGGAGTTGATTGAGCTGTCAAACAATAAAACGGATACGATCAATTATCCCCTTGCTGCGTGATACGTACACGCACTATCTCTTTCACCATCCTGGCTCCCGCAGTTCCACGGCTTCAATGGAACCAAAAAACGATGTTACAGGGTATAAAGGTATTGGTCAATTATGATCAAGGAGTTAGTGAATGAAATTCGGTGGAGCTTTTGCAAGTACCTTCGTTGCGTTTTATTTATGTATAGTCCCGCAATTCGCATCCGCGCAATTTGGCGCACAGAAATATCTAAGCCTCTCCATGCAGACAAAGAACGCACCCATTCCAGGCAAGCCATTCTCTGTTTTAATTCACCTGAAAATCACATCGGGGTTTCATATACAGTCACACAAACCATCGGAAAGCGGATTTATCCCCACCGTGGTCACTATTTCCGCGCCGAAAGGCTTTAAGATAGCTCCGCCCGTGTATCCAAAGGCGCTGCAAGCGAAACTTGCCGGATTCGTTTTGTCCGTATACGAAGGGGATACGGTGGTGAGTGCTGTCGTAACCCCTGAGAAAAAACTGACCGGGAGTTTCAAGTTCGAAACGAAAGTGAGCTATCAGGCGTGCAATAACCTAACCTGTTTCCCGCCCTCAACGGCGTCTGTTTCCTCCATCATAAGGATATCCGCCAAAGCGGTTCCGCATAAGAATCCACCGCCCAAACACAAACAGAAAGCTATTTCCATAACCGCGCCTGTTACGCCTAATTCCGGTGGCGTCGCAAAACAGCAACATAGCGAGGTCACCTCAACCGTTCCAGCCGGTTATCGAATGGGTAAGCTGGAGCAATATCTTCCTCCAGCTCAGTTCGTCAAGTTTCTGCAAAGCGGTGAAGCGAACGAGCAACCACAGGATATCGATTTGAATCGTTTATTGAAGGGGGGGAACCTGTTATTGGCTCTCCCTCTGATTTTTCTCCTTGGCTTGGCGTTAAACCTGACCCCGTGCGTCTATCCCGTCATTCCCATTACGATCGGTTACTTTGGCAGCCAGACGGCTAGCAACGGCGCCAAGCCTCTGGTTCTGTCTCTTTTTTACGTGCTTGGAATGGCTGCGATGTATTCCTCGCTGGGGGTGATCGCCGGGTTGACGGGCAGCCTTTTTGGTTCGCAGATGCAGAATCCATGGGTGCTGCTCGTGTTCGCGCTTATTATGTTCGGCTTGGCTCTCTCTCAATTCGATCGCCCCAATGGGATGCCGATTTGGGAGTTTCAGCTTCCCGCCTCGATCCGTAAATCCGCAACCACGCGTTCCGGTGCGGTCGGCGCGATTATGATGGGCGTGTTGGTGGGTGTTGTCGCCGCGCCGTGCATTGGTCCCGCCGTGGTCGCCCTGTTGCAATGGGTGGGAGCGCAAAAAAGCGCGGAACTGGGCTTTTTGGTCTTCTTCACTCTCTCACTCGGACTGGGATGCCCGTATATTCTGCTTGCAACGGTTTCAGGTTCCATCAAAAAACTTCCTCGATCCGGGGAGTGGATGATGGGAGTGAAACATATCTTCGGGTTTCTGATGATATGGATGGGGTTCTATTATCTGCAGAACTTGATAGATCGTCTTTCCCCCGGACTGGGTTCGAAGGTTTTGACCGGATGCACCATTCTTATAGGTGTTATCATCCTCTTGTTGGATCGTTCCGGAGGGGATAACCACGCATTCCGCTGGGGACGTCAGATTATTGGCGTTGCAACCATTGCTGCGGGCATTTGGATGATGTTTCCCGCCCCTCCGCCCGCAATTCATTGGCAGCCATACAACTCGGAGGCGGTGAGAAGCGCCGTAGCCCGGAAAAAAAGCATTCTCATAGACTTCTCGGCGAATTGGTGCGCTGACTGCAAGGCGCTTGAAAGAACCACTTTTACTGATCCAAGCGTGGGCAGGATCGCATCAAACTATGAAGCATTTCGGGCGGACATGACCAATTTCGATGGACCCGCCTCACAAAAACTAAAAAGCGAATACGGGATAGTGGGACTGCCAACGGTGGTGCTCCTTACTCCCCAAAAGTGATGAAACGAATGTTGCCCGTTAAACTATTCATTCTGCCGGATATTCCATACTCCCCCCATCCCGTGCGTGCGGAAGGCATTGATACCGGCGGCTTTATGATCTCGGGGGATTGTCGATTTCGCGGATGGAAAATGGAACCCGAAGGAAAGGCGGATGACCGTCCCGCGGAATTGGATCAGTTTCATCTATGGCGTCGCACAAAGGTGGGGCGAGATGCTTGGAGGCTGGAGGAAAGCGAGTGTCTGGGTTCATATCCCTTCACATGGAGAAGATATTTCTTGCGGGATGAAGCCGAACTATCCTTGGAATCGATGGATTTCTCTCCCGTCTATTTGGATGAGGACCAAGCGCCGGCCTATGAAAGCTATCTGCCAATTCATATGGTGGTGTTCAGGGTACAAAATCGCTCCGATCGTCCCGTTGAATCCGCGCTGTTATCCACATTGACTTGCGCTTGGCCGGACATGACGGCGTACTCCAGATTTGACTATCAGCACGATAATCTCGCTCTTACAGGAGCTTTGGGAGGCGACCCTTTGGATATGGGGGGGCGTATCGGTGTTTCAATGCCGGATCTACATAGCGAGGGTATCTATTTACAGGGAATCGAGCCATGGAGTGCGCCGGAGGGGTTGGAGCCTTTACTGGAGGATTTCCGAGAGGACGGGGAGTTAGATTCCGCAGTGCCTCGCGGGGATCGCCAAGGCGCAGGAGCGTGGGTGAAATTCGATTTGAAGCCGGATGAGGTAAGACAGATTCCCTTCGCGTTTGTATGGCATTTTCCATATTACAAAATGGGCGAATTAAAAGGACAATTTCGGAAGCATTGCCAATATCTAACCAAGCGAAGAGGTGATAACGCCATTATATGGCTTGCGGAACAGGCTTTTAAGGATTACGGCGGTGAGGTTCCGTCTTACATGTATTGGATGGAGGAGCTTATAGGCAAGGGTTGAGCCCGCTTGATGCGGGCTCAATGCTATTTCTTCATCAGAATCGGCTCAAGCAGCATCTCCTTGGTGTAGAGGGCGTCCTGCCGAGAGTATTCGCTTAGCTCAAAATCCTTGCGGAGCACTATCGCGCCTGTCGGACAAGCCTCTTGGCAATACCCGCAAAAAATGCAGCGAAGCATGTTGATCTCATACTTTATGGCGAATCTCTCCCCCGGAGAGACGCGGTTTTCGTCCGTGTTCTCCTTCGCCTCCACGTAGATGCATCTCGCCGGGCACGCTCCGGCGCACAGGCTGCAACCGATGCATTTTTCCAGACCATTGTCATATCTTGTCAGAACATGTCGCCATCGAGTTCTCGGAAATTGCTCTCTTCGCTCCTCGGGATATTGAAATGTGGCGATATTTTCCTTGCGCGCCGTAAGCATTTTCACATAGTGCTTTAATGTTAACGCCATTCCCTGTGCGATAGGGGTGAATGTACGATTTAGTGTTTCAGCCATTTTACGCTTTCACCATAGGTAATTCTATAAGATGTCCGGAGGAACCGGATTTGATTTTTTCCTGCAGTCTCATGATGGCGTATATCAAAGCATCAGGGCTGGGAGGACATCCGGGAACATATACGTCCACCGGTATGATTTGATCCACCCCTTGCAGGATAGCGTAATTGTTGTAAAAACCACCCGTGGAGGCGCAAGCCCCCATGGAAATGACCCATTTCGGATTCGGCATCTGATCGTAAATCTGCCTGAGAACCGGTCCCATCTTTGTCGAAACTCTTCCCGCGACGATCATCACATCCGCTTGACGCGGCGAGGCGCGAAACACCTCTGCGCCAAAGCGAGATACATCAAAACGAGACGCTGCGGAAGCCATCATTTCGATCGCGCAACAAGCCAGCCCGAATGTGAGCGGCCATAGGCTATTTCGACGCGCCCAGTTTACCAACTCATCCATTTTTGCCACGACAAAAGGCTGTCCCCCCACTCCGGGCGAGGGCGTGGGCATGCTGGAATCGTGCGCATTGATTTCCACAATCCTATTCGCCATACTTAAGATCTCCCACTTTTTAATGACGCCATGCAAATGCCGCCGGCGTCAATCGCGGTATAAGAAGCAAGCCAACCGAAATGGAAACCCTTTTCGGAAGTTTCTGCAGTTAGCTATTATTAAAGTATACGCCATAAAAAGGCGAATTATGCCAAAACTTCGCATATCGGTTAAAATCATGTTGCGATTCCCGCATGTTGGGATATCATTGCGGTGAGGCGGGCGGTAATCGTTTTGGATTCCTATGTTGGAATTAACATCGAATAAAGAAAAAAAATTGTTTTCATACAATGAACATGAGATTAATGACGTATATAGTAAATATCAGTTCGCTCGTAGAGGGAGGATTGCGCCCCCTAGGGTAAGGGATAAACATTTTTGAAGGCTGGAATCCGTTTCGCTTATCAGCCGGATGACACTGTTGTTTCCCGCCCAAAGTCCTATTTTCATGATGTCTAGGTTTTCTCAATAATGCAAGAAATTCTCACGCAAAAGGGGTAGAATTACCTTCCATTCGTGCGTACTAAGAGGCGGAAAATGAATCATGCAGGAGGAAAAAAACAAAAAATGAGTGAAGAGACAAAGAAAGCGCCGGCCAAGGGTGGCTTGGAGGATGTGGTGGCGGGAGAGTCTGGCATCTCCCTTGTCGATGGAGTTCAGGGCAAACTGCTCTATCGTGGTTACGACATCACGGAACTCGCCGACAAATCAAGTTTCGAGGAGGTTGCTTATCTTCTTTGGTACGGAAGACTTCCCGGAAAAGTAGAGTTCGATGCATTCATTGATGCATACACTGGCAGTATGGAATTACCCATTGAAACCGTTATGATCCTGCGCATGTTCCCGAAAACGGCGACCCCGATGGAGGTCTTAAGAACCGCCGTTTCCTCCTTGGGACACTGGGATCCCGACAGTGGAAATACGAGATTGGACGCATGCCTTCGCAAAGCGATTCGATTATCAGAGCATATCACTCAATTAACGAGCGCACATTATCGTTTGAGGAACGGCTTGGAGCCTATACCTCCCAAGCCAAGACAAACACTTGCCTACAATTTCCTGTACCAACTCCATGGTACGGAGCCGAACCCCGATTGGGTTAACGCATTTGATGTGGCGCTGATTCTGCATGCGGATCACGAGTGGAACGCCTCCACCTTCGCCGCGCGAGTGGTGGCTGCGACATTATCGGATATGTATTCCAGCGTAGTGGCGGCGATCGGCGCTCTCAAAGGCCCATTGCACGGCGGTGCGAACGAGCAGGTGATGAAGATGCTGCACGAGATTGACAATCCCGCCCGCGCGGAGCAATGGGTGAAGGACGCACTCTCTCGCGGCGTGAAAATTCCTGGCTTCGGGCATCGCGTTTATCGCACCGAGGACCCGCGAGCGACAATTCTTCGAAGTTATGCGGAGAAGCTTGCGAAATCGTCCGGCAATGAAAAACTGTATCAAACCGCTTCGGAGGTGGAGAAGGCCGTGCTTTCGAATACAAAGGTGTATCCGAATGTGGACTTCTATTCCGGCATATGCTATGAGTCGATGAACATACCCTCGGAGATTTTTACGCCGATCTTCGCCATAAGCCGCATGGTCGGCTGGACGGCGCACATTCTCGAGCAGTGGGGCAAGAACCGCCTGATCCGCCCAAGAGCGGAATATATCGGGCCGGTCGATCTCAAGTACGTGCCCATTAATCGTCGTTAATGCCGGAAAACGCGAAGCCGTGGCGAGAGATTTCCGCCACGGCTTTTTGATTCATTTTACTTTTAAGGCGGGAATGAACTTCTCCAAGGCGTCATAACTGCTCCTTGGACATTCCGCTTTCCTCCAGGCATTGACCCGCGAGCAATCCACCTGAACATGCTGCGAGGAAGAACGATTCCTCCTCCTCAATTCCTCTGCCCATGGTGGTGACCGGAATACCGGTTTCCTTCAACGCCTTCAGACCAGCCTCGGCGTTCACCGTGATGAAATCATGCTTTTGGCGCAGCCCCTCCTCATCCAAAGCGGCTCTCAACACTTTCCGCTGAGATTCGGGCAATCTAGGTAACGGCACATACGTTCTACACAAGGCCACCTTGGATAAGATGGTTAGAGTGTGGCAACTGATTCCGATGTGTCTCGGGCGCGTATCCGCGAAACTTAATCTCGCAATCGCAATCGGGGTGCCTTCCAATGAGGCAGCGGCGTTTAGGGATATCCCCTGCTCGATTCCTGAAAAGCCAAACTGCGTGCGAGTTCCCGTATTGCCTGGTCCCTGGCATACCACGATCACATCCGCTTTTACTGCGACTTTGGCTATGGCGAGAGCGGAGTAGATGTTTACCGCTTCATAATCCCCTCCGAATGCCTGTCCGCTGGTGACAACCGCATCTATCAATCCTTTGTCTCGCATGTACGCCACCAATCGGCTGTAGGGTAATGGTAACGCCGCGCCATCGGTCATGATGTAGACAACCCGCGCAGCCCCCTGGCTCTGCCATTTGCAGGATGCCGCTATGGCGGGTACCTGACTATGGAGTTCCGCGCAAACCACCGGTGTTGACGCAAGACTGGTGAAGTTGCATAAATCCTCGTGCCATGGGCTTTCCTCCGCTCCCGCCGTTAAAACGGGAAACTGCCACGGAGTGTATCGCAGTTTCATTATGCGCCCGGGCGGAATCATATTTTCGGGCATGCGCGTGGATTGCGCTACGAAGTCCAGCCCGCCCGTTCCCAATTCCAATTCAACCGCCCAAGTGTTCAGCGTCACCGGATCGCCTGGCTGCAATAGCCCCGTATATTGGATGTAATTAATCGCTTTGCGGTTGCCATCGTCGGTTTTCACGATTATCTCTTGTGCGCCTTCCCTCTCAGACGCAATTCGATCCACAACCCCATATACTCTCGCCTTCATTATTTATCCTTTTCCAATCCTGTCAGAACGCTCCTTGAGATAGCTTGAGAGGGAATCCATCCAATTGGGCGGCGAGGGCAAGTTCAGCATTTCAATCGATAGCGGATGCAATGTGGATTTACAGGGCCGTGGGGCGGGGGATCTCCAATCGGACGATGGAATGGGTGTTGTGGGGACGCTCCCTAATCCGGAGAAGTTCAAAGCTGTTCTGGCGAATTCATGCCAGTTTGTTTCTCCTTGATTCGAAAAATGCCAAGTTCCCCAAGGAAGAGAGCGCTCGATCAATTGCAGTGTGAATATTGTGAGATCTCTTGTCCATGTTGGAGAACCGAATTGATCGGCGACAATACGCAAGGGAGGTGCGCCAGGCTCCCATTTCGCGGCGGCTTTGATAATTGTGTCCGGAAAACATTTTCCGTGAACGCCGTATAGCCAGGATGTTCTAACGATCCAATGCTTGCTCCATATATCCCGGATGCGCATCTCTCCTGCAAGCTTGGATTTTCCGTATACGCTTAACGGATTGGGCGTATCGAACTCCGTATAGGGTTCCGTCTTTTCCCCGTCGAATACAAAATCGGTGCTGATAGCGCAAATCGGAATATCCATAAGAGAGCATGCGTAAGCCAAGTTCCATGTGCCAAGAGCGTTGATACGATACGCTTCAAGTTCATGGCTTTCGGCGCCATCCACATTGGTCCATGCGGCGCAGTGCAACAGGGCGTCCGGGCGATACTCCCTTAGGAGCGATAGCGTTTGGGAGGTTTGAGTGATATCTAGAATACGATCGGTGGAAACGATGTCGGTTGGCAGTATTTCATGACCAGCCTGATTATATATGGCTTGTGCTTCCCGGCCAAGCATTCCATTGGCTCCGGTGATTAATATTTTCATGATGATGATGAATGATTTCACATAATAGGATATTTTATTATAGCAGAATTTGGGTTCGGGTAGCTAAATCGCAAGCTCGAAAACCGCGGCTGCAAGCCTTGTTTCTTGACAGTTTCTCATGAAAACCTTATAATGACCGGGTATCCCAACCGCACACTTTTGAAAGTATCTTTTTGGAACGGAAATCCAGTGTTGAATTATAAAAAAATTATTTGGGCTTTCATTCTGTCGCCGCTTTTTCTACTTTCCACTGCAAGTAGTGCTCGTGAAACCTACACGTTATCCTCTTGTGACAGCGCATTTCTGATCAAAGCTCGCGCCGCAGCGGAGAGAAGCGATTTCGAATCGCTCACCCGTATGACCGCCGCAGGGGTATGGAACTCTTACAAGTGGATATCATCAGGCATGGTTATGATAGCGCCTCAGGCGAAGTGGAGCGCGAACATCCTTTCCCTCAACTATTCCAAAGGAAGAAAACGATTATCTCTGCTCGCTTTTAGTCATTACTGTGTGTGCGAAAGCGCAGGCGATCATATCTATCGGGTGATAACCACGAAAAATGGGCTGCGAATCGGTCGGGAGATACCTGAGACGGACACCCTCGGTTATCGGCTGTTTAGTCATCGTTTCGTTGTTTGTTTTGATATGACGAAAAAGCAAGTGCATATCGTGGATGACATTCATATTAAGCGTACGGCGGATTCCGACAACCCGATCATCATCAGGTTGAATGAGATTTGGCGGATATCCTCTGTTACGTATCATGGTAAGAAGGTGCCCTATGTGCAAAAGGGAGGGTTTCTGTTGCTACCCCCCATGCGATCGCCTATGGGGGCCTATCGGCTTGTCTACGAGGGAACCCCCGATATTACGAAGGAGGATTACATCCGACCGAACGAGGCGGCGCTGACGGGGTTTTGGTATCCTCAAATCGCCCGATTGCCCGCAACCGCCGATACGGTCATATGCGTTCCGAAGGGATGGTCCGCGATCACGCAGGGCGCATTGCTGGGAGAAAAACAGTCATCGGATGGAGAACTGTTCCATTACAGGAATCATTTGCCCGTGTGTTACCTCACGATCGCTGCGGGTAAATATTCTATCATCACGCGAAAATATGGCAGGGTTAGCGTATCCGCATGGTTGTTGGAAAAGGATCCCACGAAGAGCGAGCAGGTCATCTCGACCGCCTACGACATGCTTCAATGGTGTTCCAAGCATCTCTCTCCGTTTCCCTACCCCTCTTATGCGGTGGTCGAATCCAAGACCTTTCCCGCTGCATTGGAAGGATATTCCTTTACGCTTGTGGCATCTTCAATGCTCTCCATGGCGATACCTCATGAAGTGTCTCATACATGGTGGGGCGGGATTCTGCCTAATCCCTATACCGTTTCCATGTGGAACGAAGCGTTTGCTGAGTATACCGATTGGCTGCATCGCAAATTGACGGGCGAACCGCTTCTAAACGATTTCACACCACTTAGTCTTCTCTTCAGCCTTAAATGGGTTGCCAATGTTCCTCCCCTAGCGAATGCCAAGGATGCGATGAACCCTGCGGATTCCCTTGTGGGTTACGGGAAGGGGTTGGTGATGTTGCAAAACCTGCAGAGGATGATCGGCGCACGAAGAATGCTTGATGCGATGCGTCTATTTCTTAAAAGCGGGAAGGATGGTCACATTGCCGAATGGGGGGACTTCGTAAACGCGGTGTGCAAGACATCCGGTGCAAAATGGCGAGGTTTTTTCACCTCCTGGCTGCACAGCGCAGCCGTTCCTTCCCTATCCCTCGTCCCCTTTCCTGCAAAAAGGATTAAGTCCGCATGGGCGCTATCGGGCGTGATCACGATGAATCATGGGGCTTTCTGGATGCGGACACCTTTTCGTGTGTACGGAGCGGGGCACGCCGAGGATTTCAGTACGGATATAGAAGGTCACAACGCGCTGTTTCATGTGTCATTGCCGTGGAAGCCTGATGCAGTATTATTGGATCCGAACGATATCTGTTTTCAGCAAGGGATAAACACAACCAGTCCGTCATCCTTGGCCATGTTCCGCGCTCTCAAGGGGAATCTGATATGGGTCTACCCCTCCTCCATTTCGGAGGCGGATATGAAGATATTGAAGGAGTATGTCCAATCGCACGCCACCGACTTCGCCCCTCTGGCTCATAATACGATAATGTCGGATGTGCAACTGAATGACAATGATTGGAGCCATGACAATCTTTTGTTTCTCGGGCCTTCCAAGGCTTTTAAACAAAAATGGCAGGATCAATGCCGTTTTTCTATAATAGTTAACGATAAATCGGCGAAATATGATAATCTGATATGGAATGGCGATGATTATTTCGGGTTTTCCATCTGGAAGGATCAAAAGCATACCAGTCTCTTTCGTATGCAACTTAACTTTGCCGATCTGCATGAATTGCCCTATTTGATTCGGATAATCTTCATGCCTTCAACGGATTTTGTGATCATATTGAAAGGGTCTGGGGATTTGACTTATCAGAGGAACGAGGAGTCCGATATTTTCAAGGCAATCCCAACCGCTTTGAAATAGGATAATCGGATATGTGTGTGATTGCGAAATTCTCTTATGAGATTGTCACCCAAGTTTAAGGCGTCTGTAACGGTCTGATAAGAGAATAATGTCATATAATTCAATTGATGAAGACCATGATGATGCCTGTTATGAGAAAACCGATCCTGTTTCTCGTATTTCTCCTCGGCTTTTTCCCGGAGTTGTTTCTTGATGCGGCTCACGCTCAAGCCCCTCTGCACCATGTCACCCTCCAACTGAAATGGTATCCTCAGTTCCAGTTCGCCGGATATTACATGGCTGCGAAGAAAGGTTTTTATAAGCGTGAAGGTTTGGATGTGATAATAAAGCCATGGCGACCGGGAATAAATCCCATAACGGAGGTTGAGGCTAATCGCGCCCAGTTCGGAGTGGGTTCCGTTAATCTCCTCGTGGCGAGAGCGCAGGGGGTTGATGTCGTTTCTCTGGCGGCCATCATGCAGCATAGTTGCGCCTGCTTAATCGTCCCAAGTCATTCCTCGATAATCAGTTTTACAGATCTTAAAGGGAGGAAAATCGGCAACATCGGAAATTCATCCGAAATGATTGAGTTTAAGGTGGTGATGATGAAAGAGGGGATGAATCCCAAAAACATCACCTTTACGGCCGGTTCTTCATCCATAGGGGATTTCACCCGTCATAAAGTGGACGCCCTGGCGGGATATATATCCAATGAGCCTGATATTCTTCAAAACAAGCATATTCACGTTACCGTTCTTCGCCCGATTAATTACGGTGTCGATTTTTACGGTGACTGCTTGTTCACCACGGAAAGATTCTCCCGTGAGAATCCATCCCTCTCCTTGCGTTTCAAAATCGCAACTATTGAGGGTTGGGAGTACGCTTTCGATCATCCTCATGAGACCATTAATTATCTTCTGTCAAATTACAACAACACGCCAAACCATCTCACACGCGCTCATCTTGAATATGAAGAGAGCGTATTGGCTCCGATTATTAACCCTGACGGCATAGAGATTGGATATCAAAATCCTGACCGATGGGAGAGGGAGCAGAATTTACTGGCTGAGACTGGAATAATTAATCATAAAATCGATCTGAATGATTTCATCTGGAATAATCCCGAAGACAAGAGCAACGAGATTCTTACGCGGTGGCTGGATTACTCCCTGCTAACCATGGTGGTTCTGTTAGCGATTCTTCTCTCTGTGATCGGGATCTATTATTTTTGGAACAGACAATTAAAGGAGGGCGTTATCCAGATGGCGGCGGAACTGGACGCCGCCCATGCGGATCTGGATATGCGCGGGAGGACCCTCCACTCATTACTCCAGCTTTCACAGGCTCTGACCGGTCCTATCAATGCTAGAAACGCCATGCACGATATTCTATTGAATGTGCGCGAGGGTTTCAGTGCGAAGTCCGTTAGCCTCTTTTTGTTGGATCGTGAGGAAAGCGTAATTCGAAGGCTGTTCGTTCCCGAGGAGGATCCAAGCGGAGAGTTGACCTACCTCTATTCCAAGGAAGCCTCCATGCCTGAATCACTTATAAGCACCGCCACAGCCATAAACCCCGAATCATCATTGGTGCATAGCCCTCTTCAGGTGGGAGCCATGTGCCTGGGATTGCTATCCGTGGAGGAGGATTTGGGGATCAGCGATCCCATGGACGATGCGCAGAAGCGACAGTTGCAGGGATTTGCAGACGAGATTGCGCTGGCGCTATTTAACGCCAGATTGCTGGTTGAATCCGATCTGCAGCAATCCCGGCTTTCCATCTCAAACAAAAGGTTGCAGGCTTTGTTGGATTTTAGCCAGGAGGCGAGTTTGGCTCATAATTTGGAGGATGTCATCCGGAGCATCGCCAAGACGGTAAGGCAAGGGTATGGATTTGATCGTGCCGGGATATTCCTTTCCGAAGAGAATCGCATCAGGATCTTATACGGCACGGATGAATTTGGAAATGAAGAGAGGAAGTCTTCCAATGAAATCGTCGCCGATCTCAACGATCCCGAATCTCCGTGGCATTGGTTGCTAAATACGCGCCTCGAGTATCGTTACACGGATAATATGTACGCCGAGAACGGTATGACGGTGCAAGGCGAGCCGGTAAGGGATCATATGTTGCTGATCCTTCGCTCCAGAAACAGAATTATTGGCGTAATAGCGGCGGACAACGGTATCACGCAGCGACGTTTTTTTGACGAGGACGTCACACCATTGCTTCCTTTCGCAAGGCACGCCGCAGCGATTCTGGAAAACGCGAGTTTGATTTCAGCATTGAAGGATTCGGAGGAGTTTTCCCGCACGCTGATCGCCTCGATCTCCGAGACGATATTCTCCATACGGATAAATGAAAACAAATGGATCATTCCCTTCTACTTCAGTCCGCAGATAGAGCATATGACAGGGTACGCTCCCCAAGAGTTGAATTCCGATGATCTCGATTGGAATCGTATCATTTTCCCCGATGATCTTGAGAAGTTGACGGAGAATGTGATTATGAGCGAGGAGCACGGGGGACAACCTTATGATTTTCGTTACTGGCACAAAAACGGGCAGGCTCGCTGGGGACAGATACTCCTCTCTTACGTGAAGGACGACCAAGGGGAGATTCGCAATGTGTATGGTACGTTCCAGGATATTACTGAGAGAAAGGAGTTGGAGGAGAGATGGTTGCATGTGCAAAAAATGGAGACTATCGGCACCCTTGCGGGCGGCATTGCGCATGAATTCAATAATCTACTCGCCATCATGAGCGGAAACATAGAGTTGGCAAAGATGGATATCCCTACGAATAATCCTGCGATGCATTCCCTGAATCAAAATATGAGGGCGGTGCAAAGAGCGGCGGATCTGACACGTCAACTTCTCACATTCAGCCGCAAAACGGAGTTAAGGCGGGAAAAGATATCCGTCAATAGTGTCGTACAGGAGACGATTGCACTGTTACAGCCATCCCTGCCTAGAAAAATAGAGTTGAATCTCGCCTTGGAGGCGAACCCCTTGGAAATCGTCGGGGATGCGGGGCAGATAGAGCAAATATTGATAAATCTATGCGTCAACGCAAGGGACGCAATGCCGAATGGCGGAAAATTGACCATCCGCACGAAAAGGGTGAAGATTTCCGAAGGGTATCGATCCAAGCCGGATAATTTGCCCTTTGGGAGCTATGTGAGAATTCAGGTTCATGATTCCGGATTGGGGATGGATGTTAGGACAAGGCAGAGGATATTCGAACCGTTTTTCACCACCAAACCGATGGGACACGGCACCGGCTTGGGGCTGGCGATGGCGTACGCCATTGTCCAGGATCATCAAGGCTGGATTGAGTTGGAAAGCGTACCCGATATTGGCACCCTCTTTTCCATCTATCTTCCGGCGGCTCAGCCTTGGGAGGATCCATATGCCATCAACGGCTATCAAGTCGCTCCTCCCTTAGCCCTTATCGCGCTTCCAGAGAGTTTGACGCGCGACCAGTTCGTAGAGGGTCTATGTAAGAATGGATATACGCCGGTTCTCGTAAATAACGCCACCGAGACCTTGGATCTGTTCTGGACGGAGTCGGAACTGCTGGAACTAATTGTTTGCTCGACGTCAATTTTTGAAATGAATGCCACAACCTTGATCTCACATATGCACGAGTATAACGCCAGTGTTCCTGTGATTATTTTGGCTGAGGTGGAAGCCATGGAGCAGCTATCCGGAATGACGCCAAGGGAGTATATGGTCCTTTCGGATACTTCGGATGCTCAGACACTCTTGGATGCCGTTTATCAAATATCCGGCGGGCAATTGTCCGGCAACAGAGTGTGAGCGTGGCATAGGGCTATGGCGAGTGCGTCCGCAGCGTCATCCGGTTGGGGCGGCGTAGTAAGATTTAAGATTCGCTGAATCATAAATTGAACCTGCTTTTTGTCGGCGGCTCCGTAGCCTACGACGGCCTGTTTCACCTGCATGGGAGTATACTCATGCCAAGGCGTGTTATGAAGGGAGGCGCTTAGCAACACGACACCTATGGCTCTCCCCACCGCGAAAGCGGTGGTTTGATTTTTAGAGAAAAAAAGTCTTTCCGTCACCAAACAGGAAGGGCTGTATTTATCGAACAAGCGGTTCATTTGCTGATGAATGGCCATGAGTCGATCGGGCGGGGATTGACCCGAAGGCGTGCGAATGACCCCGTGATCCAAAGCTTGTATCGCCTGCCCTTTTTTTTCAAGAACACCGTATCCGGTTGTCGCCGTTCCCGGATCCACGCCAAGAATGATCATTCCGTCACTCCCAATCCATATCATTAGAGGTGATTGCGCGAAAACGGAAAACGAAATGAATATCGCCTCTTGTTTCGCTGTTGCCGACCCAAATAATAAAATTCAAGGATAGCTTCTCATGGTCGAACACATCGTATTGTTTAAATGGACCGGAAATGCCGAGGATTCCGTGAAAGATCTCATTGCCCGGGAATTACGTAAACTGCCGGATCAGATCGAAGAGATTATGGAATTGTCGTGCGGGCGGGATTTTTCGGGAAGATCCAAGGGATATGACTTCGCCTTAATCGCCCGTTTTCAGGACCGGCATGCACTCGAGGGATACCTTTCACACCCCGCCCACCAATCTTTGGTGGAAACCCTGGTCCGACCCAATACGGAGGAAACCCTGGCATTTGATTATATCCGTTGATCTTGCGCATTTTTCGAGCTTTCGCCGGGGGTACCATGGATAAATGAATGGTTCCAACATGGATGTGTTTTGCGCTGACGCATACAAAAAGTGACTTCCATAACTTATCGCTGGCGGTGAACATCTGATTTGGCTTCCATTGCTTGTCATACGCCAGCAGGACGTACCTCCCGGATGCCAGATTGTCAAACTGAAATCTCCCATTGGCGTCGGTGTGCGTGGAACTGCATACCCAACGGAGCGAATAGGGTGAGACGTAACCATTATCGTAAGGCATGAAAAAAATTCCGCCGATTGCGCCTTCTGGCATGAGTCCGACTCTGACGTGCGCCAAGGGTTTGCCGTCTTGATATAGGGAGCCGTCAATCTCCCCGTCGGAGAAAAGAGTTTGGGAGTTCAGCCTGTCAATGGTGTTTGGCAGATTGGCTTTGCGATACCATAATTCGGCTTTCGTCCGATTGCCAAATCTAGCGTAGAGGTCCCCGACATACACCAGCGAATTCCTGTCCGGATAGGTGAACCTTTTCTGATCCGCCAGGATATCAATATACTGATCGGCAAGTCGGGCGTCCCCGCTTCCCTCTATCTTTTGAATGAAGAGCTGAAGCACCTCGTCGGACGGGGATTTCAACAGGAAGGTGTCATCCAGTTGAAGCTCCTTGGCGGAATCCCATTCCAAGGAGTATATATCATGAAGGGTTTGATAAATGGACATGGATAAGGCTGTCTGATAATGATGCTTTTCAAGGTACCGCCACAATTGTGATTCCGTGGTGGCATTGGCGGGAAATCCGGTGTTTGTCTGCAAGGGGGTTACGATGGTTGTGACGCTATTCTTTGTAATCAGAAGGATGGTCTCCTTCGCAACCTTGGTCTTTGGAGAGTAATCGGAGCCTATGATCAATTTGGCGAAGGAATCGACACTGTCAATGTGTATCGGGAAATCGCATGATCGCATGAAATTCGGCAAAGTTTTCGCGGTGTAAAACCACGCCCAGACTAAGAGAGCGACGGGGATCGCGATCTCTCCGATCCGGGCGCTGAAAGGGGTGTTTCGCTTGGAGCATGCGAAGGCGATCGCCCCGAGGGCAAATCCAACCCATGCGGCGCATCCCATGACAATCCATGCAATCCGTTCGCCGGAGCCAAGTCCAATGAAGCCCAAGGACCGATAAAAATGAATCCATGTCACTGGAGCAAGGGGCTTCAGAATGATCACCGCCAAGGAGGCGATGGCTCCAAATAGGAAACCAAGCGGGGCCAATGCGAAAATCTCCCTTCGACCAGGGATTCGGTAGTTTGTGTTATCGAAATCCCCCGCAACGCCATCGGCGCTGTATAACACCCAGAGAATGGCGGATGTCACCCCCATCCTCAATCCCAGGGATAAGGGGCTTCCCCCCATGAAGTGAGCGATCAACTCCCATACGCCGAAAATGGGAAGGATGGCGGCTACTCCTATCAGGAACGCCTTTATGAAAGGCGGAGAGTGAAAATAGGTGCGCGTGAACAAATAAGGACTGAAGTCGACGCCGGAGGTCAGGCGAAAAGTGGGGTTCAATACCCGAATTAGAATGTAGAGTGCGCACATATAGAGGAGTAAATGCCAGACGATCACTAATGACGGAGTGAGGGAGCCTACGGTTTCCACAAGGTTTCTCGCCTGTTCAGGCCAGTGCATGGAGATGGGAATGGGGAGCCCGTTTTTGGGAACATGCTGGATGAGAGATTTCCCGTTGTCATCCAGTAGAAGATCCCACATGGCATTGGCAAGGGGTTGCGCCGCAATCAGCGCTGCGATGATCCCGCCCCCCGCCGCGATTATCAATTGATGGGAAAACCGTGTTATCCTGGTCAGTCTCATTAAACCTCTCGGATTGTCAATCAAATTGCTTCATGCGATCTTGTAGTGTAGGAACCGTTATGCATTAGCAATACGTTACGTTATTGCAGGCGATTACCGCCCCGGATAATGGATAACACTTCAT
This sequence comes from Chthonomonadales bacterium, assembly GCA_027459625.1. Classification (GTDB taxonomy): domain Bacteria; phylum Armatimonadota; class Chthonomonadetes; order Chthonomonadales; family CAJBBX01; genus DTKV01. The sequence goes on along the minus strand of DAIDHP010000009.1, from coordinate 54,254 downwards.
CTCTTTTTCGCTCCATCATTTCCTGCGATTTTGCTTCGAGATTGAGCCTCACTACCGGATCGTTTGCGGAGGGGCGCACATTGAAATGCCAGTCCGTGTAATTTACGGTCACGCCATCCAGATAGTTCATATCATCCGCATCCGCGTATGTTTTCGCTATCTCTTGCAATACGGCTTCAACATCGGGTACGGTTGAATTTATCTCGCCTGATATGAAATAGTCACCCAATCCCGCGATTAACTCGCTCATTCTCATTCTTTTGCTGGAAAGCATTTGCAGAATGGCTAGCAGAGGGATGAATCCGTTATCCGCGTAAAAATGATCTCTGAAATAATAATGCCCGCTCACTTCCCCGCCGAAAACCGCGTTTTCTCTTCGCATCGTGCGCTTTATGAATGAGTGTCCGACGCGTTCCATGATTGGCTTGCCCTCAAGTTTCAACACCCAGTCCCGCACCGCCCAGGATGATCGTATGTCGTATACGATCGCTTCGCCCGGACGCTTGGCAAGGAAAAAGCTCGCAACTAGGGCGGTGATGAAATCACCGGGAATGAACTCCCCGGTTTCATCGAGAAAATAGACTCGGTCGGCGTCACCATCCCAGGCAACTCCAAAATCCGCGCCTTCCTTGGATGTGCGTTGAATTAGCTCGCGGATATTTTTAACTTCAAAGGGATTGGCTTCGTGGTTTGGGAATCGCCCGTCGGGGTCAAAATACATCTCCGTAAGCTCTATTTGCGGGATTCGTTTCACAAGCTCCCGACACACAAGTCCTCCGCATCCATTGCCGGCGTCGGCGATGATTTTGAATGGTCGGATGTTTTTGGCGTCAACAAATCGCATGAGGTGGTCAACGTATTCGGGCATGATATCCCTTTCGGTGATGTCGCCTCGTTTTCCGGTGTATGCGAAACCTTCCTCCATGACGATATCGCGAAGGTCCTCCATGCCGGATCCTTGTCCGATAACCTGAGCCCCTGGACGAACCATTTTCATTCCGTTTAACTCTTTTGTGCAATGGGAGGCGGTGATTTGCACGGCGGGTATCCGCCAGGCTCCGGATACATAATAGACCATATCCGTCGTGGTGATTCCCAGTTGAATTACATCCACCCCTTGTGACACGAGACCTTCCGACAAGGCGTCACACCAGGCTGGGCTTGAAAGCCTTGCGTCGCGGCCTATCGCCACTTTGGGAGAATCGAACAGTTTTGCCAGGCCTTTGCCGATAATTTCCACATCCGTCGGTTCCAACGGAGCCTGATAGGTGTCCGGATCGCCCACTTTGCCGTAATACACGCTATCCTTATCCACCAAATCCGGCACGATTGCACGTATGTCATAAGCGCGAAAAACTTTGGGATCCATCATATGCTTAAAATCCCCCAGGTGATGGTAGATGAAACAGAGGCGCCCTTAAAACTCCTTTGTGTGGTGACATGGCTAAATCGCGATTCCTTGTTATACTGCCGGAGCTTAAACCGCGTTGTCACTCGCCCGTGAAGCAAGGATTGGAGTTAGTAGCATCAATATTATCGCTTGTGAGTATAACATGAGCCCTCTCGCAGGGTCAAGTAAACGTGTGGAAGGGAGTGGTTGGAGGGGGATTAAGATTTTCCGCGGCGGATTGGATATAATCAATGAGAGGAATTGCGAGATCATTACGACTCTGATGAAGCGCATCTTCTGAATGCAGGTCATGGTTCATGAGAAAATTACAGGCACTACACATGCAATATCCTCGCTTGACTGCATAATGATTATGCGGATATGGAGGGATGATGGATCGATTTGAATCCTTCGCACAGCATTTAAGGGCTGAGATGGAAGCGACTAACACCGCGCGCGAGATCGCTTTGAGAGAATGCCGAGAGGTGATTCGCTATTCGTCCAGAGGCATACGCGCCATCCATCGTCTGGAGTTCGAGCAAGCCAGGAAACTCATCGACGAAGCCAGACGATACACCGAAAGCGTCAAGCACGGCACGCAGAAACATCCTGAACTCTACTATGCCGGGTACGTTCACGATTCTCAAAAGGAATACGTGGAGGCGGAAGTGATGTTCGCCATCATTCAAAACCTGGATTTACCCGCTCCCGCCGAATTGGGGGTGGAGCCTGCTGCGTTTCTCAACGGTCTTGCGGAGGCGGGGAGTGAGTGCCGCCGATATGTGCTGGATCGATTACGGACGGGTGAGTTCGATATCGCCGACCGGGTTTTACAGGTTATGGACGATATCTATTTCGAGATGATCACTTTTGATTATCCCGACGCCATAACGGGAGGATTGCGTCGCACCACCGATGCGTTTCGCGCGGTGTTGGAGCGCACCCGAGGGGATTTGACTCTCACCATGCGCCAACACGGCCTTGAGGAGACTTTGCAGCGAGTCTTGGCGAAATGGAATTCGAATGAGGCGCGTTAATTCGTAAGGCTCGAAGCGATCCCCAATTCCATTCGCGAGCATTGAACATTCCATGGAGGGATGCGAGCGTGAGTTTGGTTTCTATCCGCAGTTAAAAAGGAAGCAGAATGTCAAAATACCCTGAGTTTGACCTTTCCAGATTAAAGACACAACCCATCGCGGAGCGTTACAGCAAGGTGAAAGTGGAGGACTTCGCCAAACCGCCCCTTGCCGGACGCTCCTTCGCGGAATTTCTCTCGGCGCTTCCGAACATACTCTCCGGACCGGACATCGCCAGGATTGCGGAATCCGTCGTCAATGCGCGGAAAAAAGAAAAAGCGGTCGTGGTGGCGATTGGCGGGCACGTGGTGAAGACCGGTTGCGCCCCCGTCTTGATCGAACTGATGCGCACAGGGTGCGTTACTGCGATGGCTGGCAACGGAGCGGTGGGCATACACGACTCCGAGATAGCCCTCTTCGGAACCACAAGCGAGGATGTGGTCGCGGGGTTGCGAACTGGCGAGTTCGGGATGGCGCGGGAAACGGCGGAGTTTTACAACTCAACCATCCAGGAAGGTGTGTCGCAGGGAATGGGAATCGGCGAGGCTCTCGGCAGGCGTTTGGAGGAGAGCCTCGCGCCTCATCGCGATAAAAGCCTCTTGGCTTCCGCATGGCGTTACGGGGTGCCTTTCACCCTTCACATATCCATTGGGTCGGATATCATGCATTTTCATCCCAATGCCGACGGCGCTGCGCTGGGGGAGGGGAGCCTGAGGGATTTTCGCATCCTGGCGGCGCACATGGCAAACCTTGCGCACGGCGGTGTTCTGCTCAACCTTGGTTCCGCGGTGGTTTTGCCTGAGGTTTTGCTTAAAGCTGTGGCTATTCTTCGCAATCAGTTAGGCGATGGGTTCTCGGACTTCCTTGGGGTGAACTTCGATTTCATACAGCACTATCGCTCTAACCAGCAGGTGGTTAGCAGAGTGAAAAGCATCGGAGGGGACGGGGTCGCGCTTACCGGGCATCACGAGATTTTAATCCCCCTTCTGGGGCAGGCGATTATGGATATCATGAAAAAGAACGGCGGTGAAATGGACAGTGAATAAGAAAAGATATCGTGAAATATGCGAAGCATTCAACGGAAAAAGGGTCACAGTCATCGGGGACTTGATGATGGACGAATATTTGTGGGGGCAAGCCACTCGTATCTCTCCTGAATCCCCGGTTATGGTCGTGGAAGTAAAGAGCGAAAGCCAGGTGCCGGGAGGCGCGGCGAATGTGGTCAACAACATCCTCGCTTTGGGCGGGCGCGTATCCGTCATCGGCGTGGTCGGGGAGGACACAGCGGGGGAACAGTTGATAAGCTCCCTGTCCAGCCACAAAGCCGATATACACGGTGTGTTGAGGGATGGCTCGCGTCCGACCACGCGAAAGACTCGTATCCTGGCGCATCATCAGCAGGTTTTACGAGTGGATCGAGAGGAGAAAGCCTATCTCTCTCCTGAAATGGAGGAGATTCTCATCGGGCGCGTGCGGCAGTTACTTCATCATTCGGACGCCGTCATCCTCTCCGATTACGCCAAGGGGGTGCTAACACGCACCGTGATTTACGCCTGCATCGAAACAGCCAAGGAGTTGAACCTGCTTATCACCGCCAATCCCAAACCACAATCGGCGCGTTTCATGCATGGGATGACCGTGATCTCCCTGAATCAAAGCGAAGCGGAGATGACCGCCGCATTGAACGGGATTCGGGAAAATCCCTTGATATTCGAAGGCGAAGGGTTGGATGAGGCGGGAAGGATTCTCGTGAAGGAATTGGGAGTGGAGAACCTCATTGTTACAAGGGGGGGGAAGGGATTGTCGCTGTGGACGGAGGTGGGAACCGTTACCCACATGCCGGCACACGAGGTTGAGGTCTACGATGTGGCGGGCGCGGGCGATACCGTGATCAGCATGCTGACTCTCGCTCTCACCGGCGGAGCCGGTATGAGGGAGGCTCTGCACCTGGCAAATCATGCGGCGGCTTGCGTGATACGCAAGGTGGGAGTGGCGACAGTGACCCCGGAGGAGCTTTACGCAGATGGATGATCCCGTTGCCATTCGTAAGGAGCAGCCTCAATCCCGACGCTCCCCCTCCAACCGTCCGACAGGTACGGTTGGTGTGTTGTTCTCCGTCATTGAGGCGATGCGCCCGAAGCAATGGACCAAGAACCTATTTGTCTTCATCGCGTTACTTTTTACGAATAACATCCCTTTGAGCCTCTCGGACACCTTAAGATGGCGCATGACGGGGTTATCCATCATGGCGTTCGCGCTTTACTGCCTGGTGTCCGGAAGCATCTATTTAATGAACGACGTGGCGGATCGGGAGCAAGACCGCTTGCATCCTGAAAAGCGCAAGCGACCCATCGCCAGCGGGCGTCTGCCATGGCGTCTGGCGCTTGTTCTAAGTGTGGTGTTCGGATGGGGAGGGGTTGCGCTTTCCTTTCTTATCAACGCACCTTTCGGGTTGCTAATCCTTGGATACTACATCCTTCAGATCGCATACACCTATTGGTTGAAGAGAGTCGTTTTGCTGGATGTTTTCGTCATAGCGGCGGGGTTTGTGATTCGTGCGGCTGCAGGTGCGCTCGCCATTCATGTCATCATCTCCGTGTGGCTTCTTGTTTGCACCATGCAGCTTGCTCTTTTTCTCGGATTCGGAAAAAGACGCAACGAATTGGTTTCGCTTGCGGAAAACGCCGCGAACCATAGGCAGATCCTCTCGGAGTACAGCGTCTCGTTTCTTGATCAACTTAACGCGATAGTTCTTGCAGGGTTGACCGTCTCCTACGCGCTCTATACGATTGTATCGGACACAGCCACCATGCACCACCTCCTTGTGATCACCTTGCCGAATGTGATGTATGGCATTTTTCGATACCTCTATCTTATTCATATTCAGCACAAAGGGGGAAGCCCCGAAATGGTGTTGTTGGAGGATCGCCCCATGCAGGTGAATCTTTTGCTGTGGGTGATAGAGGTGGTAATCGCTTTTAAGCTGGGTTAATGAATAAAACGGGGTTATGAATATTTCTTCGTATCATTTCCGCATTTACGCTTTTGAGGCGATTAACTTGTTGACTCTTCGAATATTACAAAATGCAAGAGTGTTTGATATCAAGAGGAGAAGATAAGATGAACAAGGCTTCGGAGTTCGAAAAAGTAATCGTGAACGCTCGGTGCTCCCGCAATGGAGGGTTGTTTGGAATGCAGTTTGAATTCAAAAATGGAATATGGGAGGCGACAAACGCGTTCGTCATTAAGGAAAAGCCTCCGGTGGTGACCGCTCCTCGCATCCAGTCCGCATATCCGCCGCCTCAAATGATGCCGAAAGAGATGCACGGAACTATCGTGGTCGGAAACGATTATCCCGGATGTCCCTATTGCCGCAATGGCTCCTTTTTCAAATGCGGTTGCGGGAATATTTGCTGTTACGATGGCGTGGATAAGTACGCATACTGCCAGTGGTGCCACACCAAGGGGAGGTTAAGCGGAGCGATTAGTTCCATGCAAGGCAGCGTTCAGGAGCGCAAGAATGAGTTATCTTATAATCCCGGAGCACAGCCCTTGAAGGCGGCGCCCCCTCGCGTTGAAAACCCGATACCTCGGAATAATTCGGATGTCAGGAGATTGAATAAGTGATCATCTTATGGATTTTTCCCTGAGGCAATTCGGGATATTGACATAATATTCATGCTGTGACACAATAAATTGTCCAATGAAGGCTTATCGCGTGTGTTGCGAACGGAGACGTTCGATATTGATGGAGCACGCTTGGTTTGCCTTCAATTGTGACCATGGCAATTTTTCTGCATACAATTCATCATCCCGATGTGAGGGCGAGTTATATTTTATAAATGTTAAATATGACACGTCTTTTTTTGTTTGGGTTTGGGTGTTTGCGAAAGTCGCGTTTAGGTATATCCCAAAGCGAAAATGTGCGATATTAGCATCATTTTCACAATTATTGCATATACCTCGGCTGTTGACAGGGAGCCTACGTTACCGCGCATGTGCGATGCGATTTTGGCTGGTATGATTTCTCACTAAGACGATTATAACGCACTCCCATCAACCCATATCGCGCCTTTCTTAAATGCCTAAGCTGAAATGTCAATTCTTTGATATTTTAAAAAAAGTATTGACAGATTGAGTCAAAGGGTATAAAATGCAATATCGGATTTGCAATTATCCGTTTTTGTATCAATAAATGCCCCAACCGTGAAAGGAGAATTCGGATGAAACGTGCATTTACGTTGATAGAACTACTCGTTGTTATCGCCATTATCGCAATTCTTGCCGCGATTCTTTTCCCCGTTTTCGCCCAAGCTCGCGAAAAAGCGAGGGAAATCACCTGTGTCTCCAACGCCAAGGAGTTAGGCACCAGTATGATGATGTACACTCAGGACTTTGATGAGTTATATCCTCTGGCAGTGACATGGGGAAATCCTTGGTCTGATTGGTCGGATACCATTCAGCCCTACATGAAAAGCTGGGATATTATGTACTGCCCGTCGGGCGGACCTCGGATGATCGCCTCCTGGAGCCAACCGCAATATGAATGGTGGGCGAACTGGAGATGGTTTGTGCAATACGGATTCAACGCCGATTATCTAAATAATGCAAACGGGCAATGTACTAATTTTGCTTTAAACGGAGAGGCGTTTGGCCCGCCAACGGCTCTGGCGGCGGTACAGGAGCCTGCAAGAACCATTTGCCTTGCCGAGGACGGACAGGATGCTCCAAATGATAGTATAGGCACATCGCTCGCATATTCACCCGCCAGTGACACCGCTCCGGATGATTGCAGTTGGGGAGCATGGGGTACGAATGGAGGGCTTTGGTATCCTGCGGGTTCCGGCACAACCACAATGGGCTTCTTCAAGCCGCGCCATAATTTGATGGGGACCGTGCTGATGTGCGACGGTCATGCGAAAGTGTATACGCCGGGGCAACTCGCGGCGGGAACAAACTGGCAACCCGGTATTAGCGGAGGAAGCATTGTAATCACGGACGAATCACAATATCTCTGGAGTCTGAATAAATGAAAAATCAATCGATAGTAATCGTTGTGCTTGTCGTTGTGATTATCGCCGCCATCGCATCGGTCGTATTCTCAATGGTTCATAAGCCCGCTCCACCTCCTGATGCGTTTAAGGTGGCGCCGCCATCCGCCGGAGCGCATCCGGTGTTTGTGACCAATAAGCATATATCTATTACACCGCCAACAATAGGCGGTGGAGCCCCGCAAACTCAAAAGCATTAGGCTTAAATAAATAGCCTTTAGGCATGCCGTAAACTGTTTTTTTGACGGATAGAAGGAGGGTTTTCTCGGCAATGAGATCTCCCTCCTTATTTATGGGGAGGATTATTCGTTCCCCTCCGCCGTGACGCTCTTGCAATCAGTCATCATGGTGGCATTAATCCGTATCTATTTATTAATCTCCTTGGAATGAGTGAGTAACGGAATCACGTAATTGACACTATACCGGCATTGCAGTATAATCCGATTAAGAATCCATTTTTCCGAGGTAAATCCCGTGCGCAGGAATATCGCTCCGTTGTTTCTTGTTTTCGTCTCCCTCATTACTCTGTTTGGCTTATCCGGTTGCGGCTCTAAAAAGAGCCATGCCATCCTCTCTCAAACACCTGCTCCGCCGAAATTGCTCAGCGAAGTGGATTTAAAATTATACAAGCCCAACGAGGCTGGTGCGATCATGATCGTCATGTATCATGAATTCAACCCGAGTAAGCCGAACGGGCCTATGAACCGCACCCCCGACCAATTCCGCAAGGATCTCAACACTTTTTACAAGGAGGGTTACTATCCTGTGAACGTTTCGGATATCGTGGACGACACCATGAACGTTCCCGCTGGCAAAACCCCCATCGCCCTCACCTTCGATGATTCGCGCAGGTCTCAGTTCAACGTGATAATCGGCGCGAACGGCTCTCCGCAAATAGATCCCAATTGCGCGGTCGGGATCATGGAGACGTTCCATCAACAACATCCCGATTGGCCGACCAAGGGCACCTTCTTCTGTCTGCCCGAAGAGGGACCTTTCCCGCCCACTTTCTACCAAAGAGAGTATGTAGCCGATAAGATCGAGACGCTTCTCAATCACGGATATGAAATAGCCAACCACACCTCCACGCATCCCTCGATGCGTGATTATACTCCCGCGCAAATCGAGTGGCAGATAGCGCAATCCATCCGTGATTTCAAGGCGATCAATCCCAATGTCAATATGCAGTGCCTTGCTCTTCCATATGGCAATATTCCCACCTCCCCGGAGGCGCAAAAAGCTTTGATATCGGGCGAGAACAACGGAACATCCTATCATATGCACGCCGTTCTGCTTGCGGCTTGGCGCCCGGTCATGTCACCAATCACCAAGACAATTCACTCCAAGGAAATCTACGGCGGGATGGCTCCCTACAACCCTTACCGTTTGGAGCGTGTGTTGCCAAACCCAAAACAGGCCAACATATGCGGAACCCTGGAGTACTGGCTGAAATTCTTCCAGCAAAACCCGCAAATGCGATACGTGAGCGACGGAGACCCGAACATCGTGGCGGTTCCGAAGGACTACCAGACGATCGTGAATGCCGCAAAGATCAAGGCTGAAGGAAAGGTGTTGCAGCTCTACTCCTTTAACAGCAATAACGGCTCCTCCGGCGGAGCGTCATCGTTGAATGTGCAGTAAGACGGCGGATTACAATTGGGAAACGGTTAAAACGGAGTTCCTGAAGGAGATTGATCTCAAACCTTGTGACGGATGTGATTCATGCTATTTGAGATGCGACAGGGATATCCCGATGACGCGGGAGGAGTTTCTAAATATTCGTTTTTATATACAGTGCGAGTGTCACGATGACATATGTGAGATAGTCTGTGAGGATAAGCGAGTGGATATGGGAGATGGTGTGTATTACCAACTCTGTCGGTTTCTTGATATGAAAACTCATAAATGCGCCGTCTATCCCGTAAGACCTTTGGTGTGTCGTATCATGGGGCATGTGGAATGGATGCCATGTCCCATTGACAGGATATCGAGAACGGCTCCTGCGAAAATCTCCTTGATATTAATGAAGACCTATGCGCTCAACGAACGTAAAACCTATGAGGAATGGGAGAGTATGGAGAATACCCATGATCGGTAGATCACTTCGTTTAGTCAAATGGTTGGCGTTCTTCGCCGCACTTCCAATATTGACAGGATGCGGGGGCGGGGATTTCATGCCCTCTCAGCAAAACAGCCTTTTTGGAAACAATCTCACCGGCAATTACACCTCATCCAGCGGTTTAACTCACACGGTTAGGAGCGAACGGAACGGAAACGAATTGCGCGGCGCTTATCCTATGGTGGAGATATCCTTTCAACTGCCTCATATTAAGGGGAACCCGTTTGATTTCAAGGAGAACGATATCAAGGCGACCATTTCAGAGCCAAATGGCTCCAAAATAACGCTGCCGGCGTTTTTTGACGGCGGGGACCTCTGGAAGGTCCGTTTCACTCCTTTGATGACCGGAAGGCATCAGGTGACGGAGGTCACCTTGAACGGCTCTCCTGTCAACGCCGGGAAGATGGAGAATAAGACCTTCCAAGTGACCGGAAAGCCTTCGAATGGTTTCATAAAAATATCGACGAACGATCCCATGCGTTTCGTCTTCGACGATGGCAAGCCCTACTATCCCATTGGAAACGATCTCGGTTGGGGAAACGGCAAGCCCGGCTATATCACCTCCATCCTGGATAAGATGGGCAAGTCTGGGGAGAACTGGTCGCGAATATGGATGTGCGCTTGGGATAACCTGAATCTGGATTGGGGAGGCGACGCACAGGGGCATATTGGTTATCTCCGGCTGGATGTGGCGAAAAGATGGGATAATATCATCTCCACCGCACAGCGAAATAACATCCATATCCAGATGGTTTTGCAATATCACGGGGAGTATTCCACCACCACCAACCCCAACTGGAACGAGAACCCGTGGAACAAGAAAAATGGCGGTTTTCTCAATTCTCCGGAGGAGTTTTTCACCAACTCGAAGGCTATCGCCCTGACGGAAGCCAAGTTCCGCTACATCATCGCCCGCTGGGGATATTCTCCCGCCATTATGGCGTGGGAGATCTTCAACGAGGTGCAATGGACGGATGCTATCTCGCAACACGATGAAGCCGAGGTCGGCGCTTGGCACAAAACCATGGCGGATTTCATCCGCAGCCAGGACCCGTATCACCACCTTGTCACCACTAGCTCCGACCTGAAACTGCCCATCTGGAAGGATATGGATTACCTGCAGCCTCATGAATACGTTGCGGACCCCTTGGCCACTTTCTCCGCGTATGACGCCAAGCATCTTGCCAAGCCATGGTTCATGGGGGAAACAGGTCCTAACGGGGATATGAGCAAGAATGACGGTCCTTGGCTGGAACAAGCATTATGGGGGAGCATGATGAGCGATTCCTCCGGCGCGGCGGAGTTTTGGGCTTGGGACGCCGTGGATTCGCAGAACCTTTATCCTCAATACCTTGCAGCAACCACCTTTATGAAACTGTCCCGGTTCCCTTATATGAATGGTATCAAAGCGGTTACCGCCGTCGTGAAGACCGACTCTCTCGGTATTTTATCCTTCGGTCCTGGCGGAGGATGGGGGTCGGAAAAAACCACCGACTATACCGTTTCCCCCGATGGCACGGTGGATGGCAATGGCGAGATGCCCTCGTACCTTCAGGGGAATAACCATCGCGCCCTTACGCCATATATCCTCTTCCATGCGGATTACGTGCGCACGGGGACGTTTTCGGTGACCATAAGACAAGTGGCTAAAGCCGGAGCCACTCTTGACATTCTTGTCGACGGGCAAAAAGAGGCTGAAAAGGTCTATCCGGAGGCGAAGCAGGATACGGGAGTGAACGATACCTTGCAGGTGAAAGTGCCTGCGGGTTCGCATGATATCAAGTTAGTGAATACCGGAAATGACTGGGTTGTGCTTGGAGGTTTCACTCTGGACCCATACGCTCCCGCCATTGGCGCTTTGGCGAAGACCAGCCGCACGCAGGGAATCTTTTGGGTTTACAAGCGAGGCGCCGGGGATAATATGACGGGGGATTTGATTCTAAACGATATCCAGCCCGGGGATTATCAAGTGCATTGGTTCAATCCCTCCCTCGCAAGTGAGATGAAAACCGTGCCCGTTGTAGTCGCGAAGGATGGAGCGATGAAAGTTTCGATACCCGTATTCACAAGAGACCTTTCCGGCTGGTTCACTCGGAAATGACCAAGGGGTGGTAAATCCGAGACCGGACTGAGCGGTTTCATCTGACGGATCCGTCCGATCCGAGGCGTTCGTATTCTCGTCCGTCGCCGGCGGAGATTTGCATACTTTCATTGGTTCTCGCTTATGGCGTGGTTACATGGCGCCACCTGAAATACGATGCGCGAATGTCGGCTTTAGCGGACTCGTGTCAACCCGCGAGTGTCGTTATTACGCGCATTTACTGCACATCGCAAGGCCTGGTGAGTTGTAAGAGGGATACTAGAAACATCGCAATATGGAAGGGAGCGGAGCCGTTGGATTCATAAACGGATTGCAACTTTTTCACACCATATCCGTATTAGGTATTGACGGAATTACTTTATCATGCTATAATGTATCTTCGTGCGTAGCATAGGAGGGTCCACCATTGAAGGAAATCCAACACGCTTCGAAGAAGGCTTCCCACGTTGTTGATATCCCCAACCTGGTTGAGTTACAGTTAGATTCGTACCGATGGTTTCTAGAAGAAGGTTTAAAGGAGCTTTTCGATAGTTTTTCTCCCATCTATGATTATACCGGTAATAGCTCCATTTCCCTAGTTGATTTCACCCTTGGAGAACCGAAATATCAGATTGACGAATGTCGCGATAGGGACATGACCTTCGAATCCCCCGTGAAGGCGAAGGTGCGTCTAACTCAATCGAACAAGGAAATCATTGAAAGCGAAGTCTATCTTGGCGATCTGCCGCTTATGACGGAAAAGGGTACTTTCGTCATCAATGGGGCGGAACGCGTTGTTGTCAGTCAGTTGGCTCGTTCGCCGGGTGTCTATTTCAAGGACAACCTGGATTTTAGCGGGCGCGTGCTTTATTTCGCCACGTTAATCCCCAATGAGGGCGCGTGGGTCGATATCGAGACCGACGCCAACAGCGTTGTCTCGGTGCGAATCGGTCAGGCGAGAAAATTCCCGCTCACCACGCTTATCAGGGCTTTGAACGCCAGGGATTCGTCCGGGAATCCATCATATCATGACGCCGTCGAGCCTTTGCGCATCTCCGTCGCCGATGCGCGGGAGCGATTGTGGGTCTATAAAAAAGTTGAATCTGAAACCGACACCGAAGGGGAGAAGGACTATATTCTGCCTCTCCAGATCACCTCGACGATTGTGGATAAAAAAACAGGGGAGGTGCTGGCGGAGGCGGGGGCTCGTATCGTCGATTCCCACGAGGATTTGGACAGGGAACTCATACTTGGCGCCAAGGAGGGGGAGAATGTCGCCCTTGCGGACATCGAGACGAAACTCGGTCCCGGATACACCTTGGAATTAATCGCGCCATGCGAAACCAATAACGATCTGATACGTCTGTTCAGCCGCAGAGTTCGAATGGAGCTGGACAGGGAAGTTCTCACGGCGGATCAGCTTATCGGCAAGAGGGTGGCGGAGGAGCTAAGAGACCCGAAGACGGACAAGGTACTCCTGAAACCATTCGGTAAGATCGATAAAACCATCGCGAACAACATCCTGAAGCAAAACAGATCCACTTTGGATATTTACGATACGAATCCGTACATCGAAGAGACCATCGCTCAGGATGACTCAGCCAACGCCAAGGAGGCGTTGCTGGATATCTACAGGAAGGCTCGCCCGGGCGATCCCGTCACGGAGGATTCGTCGCGTAATTTCCTGCAGAATCAATTTTACGATAAGCGCAAATACGATATGGCTCGCGTGGGCCGATATAAAATGAACAAAAAGCTGCTTGGGGTGATGAAGCATATGAGAGATCATCAGCCTTTGCAGTCCCGCACGCTCACCTGCATGGATATAATCAATATCCTGCGCTATGTCATCAATCTTAGCGCCAACATAGGCACTACCGACGATATCGATCATTTGGAAAACAAACGCATCCGTTCCGTCGGCGAGTTGCTGAGCAGCCAGTTGCGAATGGGCTTTCTCCGCATGGAGAAGGTGGCGAAGGAGAGGATGACCTCGCTTGACACCGACAATATCATTCCGCAAGTCATCCTGTCCGTCAAACCGATATCGGCGAGCATCAAAAGCTTCTTCGGTTCGATTCATTTGAGCCAGTTTATGGATCAAACGAACCCTCTGGCGGAATTGACTCACAAGCGAAGGCTATCAGCCCTCGGCCCCGGAGGTCTTTCAAGACAGAGCGCCAAATTGGAAGTGCGCGACGTGCACCATAGCCACTATGGCCGCATCTGTCCCATCGAAACTCCGGAAGGTCCGAACATCGGATTGATCGGCTCCATGGCGATCCACGCCCGCGTGGACAAATACGGATTCCTCGAAACCCCCTATCTTAAGGTTCGTCGAGGGGTTGTCACAAACGATACCGAGTGGATGACGGCGGATATCGACCACCGTTATCACATCGCGCCGGCCAATGAGAAGCTGGATGAAAACGGGCATTTCGTGAACGATCACATCCAAGTCCGTTTCGAAGATCAATACCCTGTGGTTCGCAAGGACCAGGTGGAGTACATGGACGTTTCCCCGAGGCAAATCGTTTCCGTGGCGACGGCGTTGATTCCATTCCTCGAAAACGATGACGCAAGTCGGGCTCTCATGGGCTCCAACATGCAAAGACAGGCGGTGCCGACGCTCCGTCCGGATGCGCCGATCGTCAAGAGCGGCATCGAGAAACGCGCCGCCCGAGACTCGGGGGCTGTGATTCTAACCAAGAGAGCGGGGACGGTGTCGAAAGTCACTGCGGAGGAGATCACAGTTCTGACAGAGGAGGGTCACAAGGATACATACAAGTTGCTGAACATGCTTCGCTCCAATCACGGCACCTGTATCACCCAGCATCCGATTGTGAACAAGGGGCAAAGGGTGCGAGTTGGTCAGGTTCTCGCCGATGGTCCTTGCACCGACAAGGGCGAGTTGGCGTTGGGGCAGAACGTTCTTGTGGCGTTTATGCCTTGGGGCGGTTACAACTACGAGGATGCCATCCTTCTCTCGGAAAGGCTCGTCAAGGACGATATCTTCACCAGCATCCATATTGAAAAATACGAGAAAGAGGCTCGCGACACCAAGCTCGGTCCGGAGGAGATCACGCGGGATATCCCCAATGTCGGCGAGGATATGCTCAAGGACTTGGATGAGAACGGGATCATCCGCATCGGAGCGGAGGTGAGACCCGAGGATATCCTGGTCGGCGAGGTGGCTCCGAAAGGTCAGGGCGAATTGACCGCCGAGGAGAGGCTTATCATCGCCATCTTCGGCAAGAAGGCCGAGGAGACGCGAGACGTCTCTCTCCGCGTGCCCCACGGTGAAAAGGGCAAGGTCGTGGACGTAAAGGTCTTCAGCCGATTCAAGTATCAGTGCGTCCGATGCAAGACGATCTACAATTTCAGCAAGCGACCGGAACGCACGACTTGTGAACGCTGCGATGGTGAAATGGTGCGCTTGGCGGCGGATGAATTGAACCCCGGTGTAAACCAACTCGTTCGAGTCTATATCGCCCAAAAGCGAAAAATCATGGAAGGCGACAAGATGGCGGGACGCCATGGCAACAAAGGCGTCATCTCCAAGATCCTGCCCGAGGAGGATATGCCGTTCCTTCCGGATGGCACTCCCGTCGACATCGTGCTGAACCCCTTGGGCGTGCCCTCCCGTATGAACATAGGGCAGATATTGGAGACGCATCTCGGCATTGTCGGCAAGCATCTAGATTGCTCCTTTGTCAATCCGGCGTTTGAAGGCTCCACCGAGGACGATATCCTCGGAGAGTTGGATCGTTTGGGGGTTTACCTCCGGCGCAAGGCCCTGTACGACTACGTCAAAGGCGAACTGGGACTTGAGGTCGATTTCGATGAGATCGAAGATATCGAGAATGAACTTGGAGAGATTGAAAATCCCTCGGAGTTACGGCAAGCCGTCGAGGAGCTCAAGGACAGGATGATCGGGAAGGTGCGTGGAGCTTTGCAGGCGTGCGATATGGAACAGCTTGAGGGGATATCCCGAATCGTCTGCGGACCCATGGTGAAACCAACCGAGCCGATCGTTAATAACGATGGTTCCTCCGTTGAAGGCGCCGATATCGAAATCGTATCCGACAAAGCGTTGGAGCGGATTCCGGACGACGGGGTGTATGATGATATCCTAAATCGAATCCAGAGCAACGCATGGGCGAGAGCGGGGATCGATCCGAAAACCGGAAAATGCTATCTGCGCAATGGCTTGACGGGCGAGCAATTTGACCAGCCCGTGACTGTCGGCGTCATTTACATGCTTAAGCTGGCTCACTTGGTGGATGACAAGATACACGCAAGGTCCACCGGGCCTTACTCCTTGGTTACGCAGCAACCGCTGGGTGGCAAGGCTCAGTTCGGAGGTCAGAGGTTTGGAGAGATGGAGGTCTGGGCGTTGGAAGCCTATGGCGCCGCTTACACGCTTCAGGAGATACTGACCATCAAATCCGACGATGTAATGGGCAGAGTTAAGACCTATGAAGCGATTGTGAAGGGCGACAGCATGCTCGAACCGGGTGTGCCGGAATCCTTCAAGATACTCGTCAACGAGCTTCAGTCCCTGGGATTGAAGGTCGCGGTGGAGGATGACAAGGATCGCGAGATCGATCTCAAGGATCATGACGATGACATCGATCCGCATGAGGATCCTGTAAAAGCCGCCGCCCGTTTACGCGCAAAGAAGTTGGGGCAATCGTTGAAAGACGATGATAACCCGAACATTTAGATTCCCAAGTTGAACGAAGAGGGCAGGCACGACTTTTCGCCTGTCCCTTTTCGCTTGCCTTAAAACCGATGAATGGAATGAGTCACTCGTGGCCCATTAAGATAGAGAAGATTGTTCATGATTGCATTCAGTAACATTATATTTGATCAGTTGAACGCAGGTGTCCGATTTCTCGTGAATAAATCGGTTCGCCGCATATCATACCTGCATCTCGGTGACCCCGGGGTGTATTACGGGAGGAGACAAAATGGCTGACGCCAGCACGTTCTCAAAAATCCGAATCGGGATTGCCTCCCCGGATGAAATACGCACATGGTCTTACGGCGAGGTGAAGAAGCCGGAGACAATCAATTATCGTACTTTCAAACCGGAACGCGACGGGCTTTTCTGTGAAAAAATCTTTGGACCCGTCAAGGACTGGGAATGCCACTGCGGGCGCTACAAGAAGGTTAAATTCAAGGGGATCGTTTGCGACCGTTGCGGCGTGGAAGTCACCAGAAGCAAAGTGAGACGCGAGCGAATGGGCCATATCGAACTCGCCGCGCCTGTGTGTCATATTTGGTATCTCAAGGGGGTTCCTAGCCCGCTCTCCCTGATTTTGGATATCTCCCCCAGGCCGCTGGAGAAGGTGCTTTACTTCGCGAGTTATATCGTGACCTCCGTGGATCACTCTCGCATCAAGCAAAACATGGATACGATTCGCAAGGCCGTGGAGGAGGAGATCGAGAGGATTGATCGGGAGAAAGCCTCCATCGCGGATCAGGAGACGGATGCGTTCAATCGGGAACGCGCAATCCATACGGCCGAGGAGCTGGAGGAGGACGTCGAGCGCTGGGACGAATCGGCAATTGAAACCAAGACCAAGCGTCTTGTGGAGGATATAAAGCAGAAGGAAAGGGACGCGGAGGAGCAAATCGAGATAATTCAGTCCTCCTTGCAGTTGCTGGAGAAGATCGAAAAACGGCAGCTAATCACGGAGGATCAGTATCGCGCCTTGGAGCGTCTGGTGGAGGTGCTGACTCATTACACCGGAGAGAGCTACGAAGGGATTGTACGCGCAGGATTGGGCGGCGCGGCTATCAAGGAGTTGCTCGAAGAGGTGGATTTGGACATACTCGCCAGAGACCTTCGCAATGAGGTTCAGAGCACGCAAGGACCCAAGCGCGCCAGATCGATCAAACGCCTGGAGGTGGTTGAGGCTTTCATCAACAGCAAGGCGCATCCCTCATGGATGATCATGGATTGCATCCCGGTGATTTCGCCGGAACTGCGACCGATGGTGCAGTTGGATGGAGGGCGCTTCGCCACTTCCGACCTGAATGATCTCTATCGCCGTATTATCAACCGAAACAATCGTCTTAAGAAGATAACCGAGATCCGCGCACCTGAAAGCATCGTGAACCATGAGAAACGTTTGCTTCAGGAGGCGGTGGACGCTCTGATTGACAACGGAAGGCGCACGCGACCGGTCGTCGGTTCCAACAACCGTCCGCTCAAATCGCTTTCCGACATGCTTAAGGGCAAGGAGGGGCGCTTCCGCAAGAACCTTCTCGGAAAGCGCGTGGACTATTCCGGCCGCTCGGTCATCGTCGTTGGGCCTCACCTGAAACTGCATCAGTGCGGGTTGCCTAAGGAGATGGCTTTGGAGTTGTTTAAGCCGTTCGTCATGAAGAACCTTTGCGAATCCAAGCCGAACCGTCCCGCATACACCTCCAATATCAAAACCGCCAAGCGCATGATCGACAAGATGCGCCCTGAGGTGTGGGACGCCTTGGAGGAGGTTATTCGAGAGCATCCGGTGATGTTGAACCGCGCCCCCACTCTGCATCGACTTGGAATCCAGGCGTTCGAACCGGTTCTGGTGGATGGCAAGGCGATCCAGTTGCATCCGCTTGTGTGCCACGCATTTAACGCTGACTTCGACGGCGACCAAATGGCGGTGCACGTGCCTTTGTCCGTCTATGCGCAAGCCGAGGCGAGAATATTGATGCTTTCCAGCCATAATCTCTTCTCACCCGCCAATGGAAAGCCAATCGTGGCTCCGATCCAGGATATCGTTCTGGGATGCTACTATCTCACCACAATTCAGGAAAACCGAGAACCCTTCCCGGAGATTTTCAGCGATCCGGGAGATGCGCTTCTCGCATACGATTCCGGTGTGGTTGGTCTTCACGATCCTATCAAGGTTCGCATATCAAGAGATGGCGTTGCCGAGGTGTTCGGAGATAGCTCCGAAGTGAAAAGACAGACCACGTCCGGAAGATTGATACTGAATCAAATTCTGCCGAAGGAGTTGAAATACTCGGACAAGTATCTTTTCGAGACCATCAAGAAAAAACATATCGAGGAGATGGTCACGGAGGTGCACGCAGTCGGAGGCAAGGAGTGCGTCATCAAGTTTTTAGATGACTTGAAAATGCTGGGGTTCCGGTACGCCATGAATTCCGGCACCACCATCTCCATGACCGACATGGATGTGCCATCCGATCGCAACTCCATTCTGAACGATACGGAGAAGGCCGTCAGCAACCTTAACCGCCAGTATCGCAGAGGCACCATTACTCTCGGCGAGCGCAAAACGCAAGTGTTGAACCACTGGCTCGAAGCGTCCGAAAGGGTCGCCGAGGCGATCATGAAGAACGTGGATCATTTCAACCCGATCCATATCATTACCGACTCCGGAGCGAGAGGTTCCTCCAAACAGCTAACACAGCTTTCAGGGATGCGCGGCTTGATGTCGGACCCGTTTGGAAACCTGATCGAGGACCTGCCGATCAAGTCCAATTTCCACGAGGGCTTGAATGTGCTGGAGTACTTCATATCCACCCATGGAACCCGTAAGGGGCTTGCCGACACCGCTCTTAGAACGGCTGATGCAGGATATCTGACCAGAAGACTGGTGGATGTTTCCCAGGATGTGATTGTGCGCGGCGATGACTGCGGCACGACAAACGGCGTTTACGTGGAGGAGATACTCGAGGGCGGGGATGTCCTCGAAAATCTCAGCGAAAGGCTTCGGGGCAGATACCCCGTGGAGGATATCATCAATCCCTTGTGGTCTCTTTCGGAATCGTCCCCCGAGGAAAACGGGAACGACGAAGACGAGGAGATGGTCGTTGATCCCATCACAGGGGATATCAGGACAGTCACTGGCGGCGTTCCTCGAATTCTCGCTCACGCCAACACCGATATCATCGATTCGGTCGCCAAATATATGGACTCGATTCGCATTATCACCCATGATCTTTATGACGCCGATGGTTCCGCTGTGGCGCACAAAGGGGACGCTCGCGATGTGAAAGACGTGGTGAAATTGCTCGGCGATTCGGTGAGAAAGGAGCGAGGCGGAAAGCCAGCTTCCACGATATTTGAGATATCCACCTCCATGAGAATCTGCGTTCGCTCCGTGTTGACCTGCGAACTTCGACAGGGCATCTGCGCCAAGTGTTACGGAAGAGACTTGGCCACCGGAAGAATAGTGGATATCGGCGTGGCGGTGGGAATCATCGCGGCGCAGTCCATCGGAGAGCCAGGTACTCAGCTGACAATGCGAACGTTCCATACCGGAGGTATCGCCGGGAAGTATCTGACCGGGGTGGCTAATGTCAAACAAAAGCGTCAAAGCACCTTGAGAGAACTGCACGAGGATATCCGGTTGGGGCACGTTAAGTTCGAGGAGGAGGGAACATCGGAAAGAGAACGCGTTCGCTCCGTCCAGGCCGTTCTAAAAGTGCTGGAGGATACCGTAGGGGGTCTTCTGAGGGTGGTCGAGTTATTCGAAGCCCGTAAGCCAAAAGGGCAGGCGATCATCAGCGAACAGGGCGGAAAAGTGATAAGCATCGAGTCCCGCGGGTTGCGGCACGTGGTCATACACACACCCGTGAAAGTGGATGATACCACTAGCCATATCATCGGAGAGATGCTAGGCGAGGATATCATAGGCGGCAACGGTGAAATTCTTGCCGAAGCGGGCAAGCAGATCACCGAGAGCATCTTCAAAAGGGATATTCTCGGGAAGACCGACGTTGTGGTGTTGCGAAAAACCATCCTTGTACCTTACAGAGGAGACTTGGAGATCAAGGAGGGCGATGAAATCCAACCCGGTGACCGATTAACCGAAGGTCCGCTTGATCCGCAAAAGGTGCTTGAATTGCAGGGACCGAGAGGCGTGCAGGACTATTTGGTGCGGGAGATCCAAAGCGTCTACAAGGGACAGGGCGTGGATATCAACGATCGCCACGTTGAAGTGATCGTTCGCCAAATGCTCAAGAAGCGCCGCGTTCGGCATCCCGGGGATTCCGTCTTCCTGCCCGGACAGGTGGTGGATAAGTTCGCCTTCGAGGATGAGAACACTCGGTTGCAGAGCGAAGGGAAAACCCAAGCCACGGCGGATTGGGTGCTTCTCGGGATTACCGAGGCGTCCCTGGCGACAGACAGTTTCCTGTCGGCAGCATCCTTCCAAAAAACCACGAGGGTGCTGACCGAGGCGGCTGTGCGGGGTAAAAAGGATGAACTCATCGGTTTGAAGGAAAATGTGATCATCGGAAGACTGATACCCGCCGGAACCGGATTGCCGCGTTATCGATGCATGGAGCCTGCGCATGAGGGGCAGCCTGTAATCGTGGAGGAACCGATTTATCGTCCGGAGGCTGACATCCCAGCAGAGGATTTGGAGGAGATCAACCCATTGAAGAGTATGATGGAGGAAAAGGAAGCGGTGGACTATTCCAGTCTCATTGGTTTGGACGGAGGGAAAAGCTCATTTGATGGAATCCTAAGTACATTGGATGACTCTGAACCTCTGTCGGATCTGGGAGCCGCTGATCAGGAGGAAATGGATGACATCTCCATGCCGGATGAGGACGCGGAGATGGATATTTCAGCTTTGGATGACAATTTGGAAGATGAAATTTAGAAGTTCGTTTTCCATGCCGGATACTTTGGGGTCACCCGCCCGCTCTCTTTTCATGAGAGGGCGGGCGATCCCTTTCACATATCCTCGTTTTTTTCCGTATAAATAAAAGTGACTGAGAAATTTGCGTTATCAACATCCAAACGAAGCGGAATCCATCCAAACCCATTGATGGGATTGCTTCATGGTCACTTGGCGGATGTGTGTTTCTTTTTGTTGTTAGACCCTTCCATTACAAGGTTTCCATAACCCGTGCATCTCGGCATCATCGCATAAATTGTATGGATCGCCTTAAACAGGTAGAATAACAACTCGGAACGTTAACCGGGAGCGGATATTGGAATGAGGAATTATTATCATCGCATTTTAATCCAATGCCGAACCGCCCAGTATTTGGTGTGGTTGTTAGCATTTTTTAGTTTGGCTTTATCGTCTGCGCACGCAACTCCATTTCGACCAACGCCGCCTCCGGATATTAAAGCCACGTCGGCTATCCTGGTGGATGCGGAAACAGGTCAGGTTCTTTACGAGCGCAATGCGGATCAACCCCTGCCTCCCGCAAGCACAACAAAGCTTATGACGGCGATATTGCTCGAAGAGAACACGAAACCGGGCGATATCCTGACAGCGAGCAAGAAAGCCGCCAACGAAGGAGGCAGTTCCCTGCACTTGGAGGAGGGTGAGAAAATATCCGCCCATGATCTCCTCTACGCGCTAATGCTTCGCTCGGCGAACGACGGTTGTGTGGTGGCGGCTGAGCATATCTCCGGCTCGGAAGGCAAGTTTGCGGACCTGATGACGAAAAAGGCGAGAGAGATTGGCGCGGAGGAGGCCTTTTATCATAACTGCAACGGCTTGAACCAAAATCCGAATAGTATCTCCGCGCGCGACCTTTCCATTATCGCTAGGTATGCGCTTAGGATACCCGCGATCAATAAGGCTGTGGGTACCAAGTATTATGTCGTACATCGTTCCATGGATCAGCAGGACACGCATTTAGTTAATCACGATCGCTTTCTTTGGAACTACCCCGGAGCGGACGGGGTGAAAACGGGTTTCACCGATCCTGCGGGCCATTGCTTTGTGGGCGCCGCAATTCGTAACGGTTGGCGGTTGGTTAGTGTTGTGATGCACAGTCCTCACTGGATGCATGAAACCATAGCGCTGATGAATTATGGATTTCACAATTTCGAACCGGTTGTCATCGCCGATGCGGGAAAGACATACGCCGATGCAAAGGTGATCGACGGTGTGTCACCGACGGTCGGAGCCATTCTGCCGCAATCGATACATTGTGTTATGAGGAAGGGGACGAAGCCGAATTACTCCCTGAAAGTCTCCTTGGATGATATCACGGCTCCGGTGTATAAAGGGGAGAGAATCGGCACGCTTGAGACGTTCTTTGACGGAAACAAACTGGATTTTGAACCATTAATTGCAGATAAAACGGTTCGAGTCTCCTCAATTGCCAAAATGAAGCATTTGGCGCTGCTATGGTTGTTGCTTCCCGTTGCGTTAGGAGGATTGCTAGTTCGGTATGGAACAACGATTACAAAAAATACTCGCGGCCGCAGGTATCGCATCGCGACGTACATGCGAATCAGTCATCAAGGCAGGCCGCGTCACAGTGAACGGAACTATCGTAGCGGAAATGGGGGCGAAGGCGGATCCCGAGAAGGATGACATACAGGTGGATAGTAAATCCATCTCGCAAGCGATCACGCATGTGTATATCGCCCTGAATAAGCCAGTGGGATATGTTTGCACCGTAAAGGACCCTCACGCGAGAAACACGGTGATGGATCTAGTCAAAAATATCACGGAGCGCATCTACCCAGTAGGCCGTTTGGATGCAGACTCAGCCGGTTTAATTCTTCTTACCAACGACGGAGACCTCACTCACACCCTCTCCCATCCTTCGCATCAGGTCGAAAAGACATATCGAGTACTCGCCAGAGGCGAGGTTTCGGAGTTCGGCGCGGCGGATCTTCGTCATGGGGTCATGCTGGAGGATGGCATGACTTCCCCGGCGAAAGTTGAGTGGGTCGAGTATCAGCAAGAGCATAATGTCACTGTGGTTGACATCACCATTCGGGAGGGTAGAAACAGGCAGATTCGTCGCATGTTCAGTGCGATAGGCTATCCGGTAATTGCGCTGACCCGTACAAAGTATGGCCCCATCGAATTAAAGGGAATTGCGCCGGGAACTTGGAGAAAGCTTAGACAGGATGAATTGCGTGCGTTGAATAGTTAATCCGAACCGTCCAATGGGTTCGATAGGGAATTTGAGGATACATGAATGCCCATGCAAAATGATATGCGCAAGGATCAGGATGCGTCAGCCAGACATACGCTAAGTTTTAGCAACTTTATGATGATTCTTCTCTGCCTTATCGTAGGAGCGGGTCTGTATCTTAGCAAACGTGATCATGTGTCCGCAACAAATAACCATCCTGTTGTCTCCGTGAAAGACGGACGTGGGAGGCTTGTTCAACTGAGCAAGTACCCGAGCCGTATTGTCTCCATCGCACCGGCGGAAACGGAGATTCTCTTCGCCATCGGCGCGGGAAATCGTGTTGTAGCGGATACGACATGGTGTGATTGGCCTCCCGCTGCGAGGAGCCTCCCAAAAATCGGCGATATGAACACCTCCGTGGAAAAGGTTATCGCGCAACGTCCGGATGTGGTTGTCGGCAGCATATCGGCGAACGGCCCCGCCATACAAAGCATCGAAGGGGCGGGCATTCCCGTCTTCGCGGTGGATCCTCTAACCGTTGCCCAAACCTACCAGGCGATTCAACAGATCGGGCTTCTTACAGGGAATGAGAGCCAGGCGAATGCGGTTGTGAATAAGATGCGCAAGCAGTTCGCCTATGTTCAAAGCAAGTTGGAAAAAGCGAAATCCAAGCCGCGTGTTCTCTGCATCCTTCAACCGTCTCCTCTTTGGGTGGTGGGATCGAATAATTTCATCGATGATTTGATAAGTTCGGCGGGAGGCGTCAATGTCACGTCCGCCGATGGCAAAGGCTTCATATCCCTGTCTCCGGAAACCGCTATCGCTTCCAATCCAGATATCATCATCACATCTCCGGAGAATCGCCGCGCAATCCTTTCCTCGCCGATACTTCAAAAGCTGCATGCCGTTCGCGGTGGAAAGGTTTTTTGTCCCAATCCCGATCTCCTATCCCGACCAGGGCCTAGACTGGGCGAAACGGTGATGATCTTGGCGCATTTCCTTCATCCTCGACTCTTTCCGG
Source organism: Chthonomonadales bacterium (assembly GCA_027459625.1). GTDB lineage: Bacteria > Armatimonadota > Chthonomonadetes > Chthonomonadales > CAJBBX01 > DTKV01. The sequence continues at coordinate 29,643 of DAIDHP010000009.1, read as the reverse complement.
TTAAATGATGTCTACCGCATCTGATAAAACTGTTCCCAATAGTTGCTCCGCCGGACCTTCCAAACGCCCTGCAATCTCTCTGGGCATAGGTTCGTCAGGCATTGCAGGCGGCGGACACCTAGCTTTGATTTACGCTGCCGCCATAGCCGTTCTGGCGTTGCTGCTTATCCTCAATCTCGCGATGGGTCCCGCCGCCGCTCATGTCACGGCTCTTCAGGCGCTATACTCTCTCGTCCATCATCTGCTACCCATGATCCATATTCCTGCGCACGGTTTGCCATCCGACGCGGATATTATTGTATGGCAATTGCGCCTTCCCCGCGCATTGATGGCGATCATGATCGGAGGCTTGCTCGGATACGCGGGAGTTGCGCTTCAGGGGTTGCTAATGAACCCTTTGGCGGACCCGTATACCGTCGGTGTTTCCGCCGGTGCGGCGGTGGGGGCGGCTCTTGCGGAAACTTTGGGTTTTTCAGTTCTATTGGGCGGGCTGGGCGGAGTCGCCACCGCGTTTGTTCTCGCGATGCTTGCTGTTTGGTTGGTATACGCCATATCCAAAGTGGGTGGCAGGGTTTCCATCCATACCTTCATCCTCGCCGGCGTGGTTGTAGGGGGATTCCTCTGGTCCACCATTCCTCTTTTGCTGGTTCTCGCAAACCGTTCCAATGATCTCGCCCGAATGTTGTTCTATTTAATCGGCAGCCTCCAGCAATCCAGTTGGAGTCAAGCGGAATTGTTATTCCCGTTTCTTTTTGTTGTGGCTTGGTGGTTCCAAGTGTGGGCGCAGGATTTAAATCTGATGACATTGGGCGAAGAGACAGCGGCGCATCTTGGGGTGGAGATTGAACCGTTGAAAAAGCGCGTACTGTTGTTAGCCTCGCTGGGGACGGCGGCAGCGGTATCCGCAGGCGGAATTATTGGGTTTGTGGGATTGGTGACTCCTCACGCGGCGCGAAAACTGGTTGGACCCGACCATACACGTCTTTTGCCACTCGCCGCGATATTCGGAGCCATTCTTCTGATCGCGTCAGACACCATCGTAAGGGTCTTTCTCAACGATATGCCCGTGGGCGTTGTCACTTCAATCGTTGGGGCTCCGGTGTTCTGCATATTGTTAAGGAGACGTAAAATAGCCGGAGGGGCGAACTAAAGGTTCACCGTGTCCTTCCCAAAGGATCGTTGGATTGCATCAATGTACAAGCCTGTGGTGTTCAACCAGGCAATGGTGCGTTGAACCTCTTCAAGTTCGCCGGAGAGTTCAAGTTCCAAAAAGCCTTTTTCCTCATTTACTTCGGCGCGTAAAATATTCGGCGTTATGAGAAATTTTTGGACAAGACGGTACATTATCGGTTCGCAGACCTGTTGCGGGGTTCGTGTGGTGATGCGCACTGTTATCGATGCCATGAAACTTAGCCCTTTGAAGTATTATTAATATCATACCTGATACCACAATCGTTTGCAAGACTCATCCTCATCTCATTTACCATATTCACAGGGACGATTGTTGACGCAGTTAATATGAAAACCTTTGCTCCGCCTCTCTTACGCGAATGAACATGCCATCCGTATATTGATTTTTCGGATATGTCTTCGGATGCGATGGAGTATATGGGAATAAGTGGTTTGCCTCATATTTTTCACGCTTTGTGAAAGACCCGTATGTGAATTGTGCAATTACCCGCACCTGTGGTGGATAATGTATCATGCAGCGTTCTGAAAACCGTGATTTCTTCGGAATTACATGTTTCGATAGTTGATGTATACCTGTCTCTCTTTTCGTATTATAGATGAGGGTTGAAATCAATTAGTTTGCGAGCAAGCTTCCATGGATAAGGTACTTTTGGACGCCATCCCTTCCGCTTTAGCGATTGCGGATAGGACGAATACTCTAATCCAAGTGAATATGTCTTGGCGCCGTATGTTGACATCTCTTTCAACCGACCTTGCGGATGGCGGCGAGGGAAACACCCTATATGCGGTGATTCAAGCAATTGCGGATGAGCGTGATATTCATTCAAGACTCCTTTCGCTCGATTTGGATGCATTGTGGGATAGCGGTTCGGATTCCACGCAAATGACATTCTCGCTCCGTGATGATGGCGGGCGTATTAATCTGTATTTCACCCCTTTGCGACCCCGTCATCCCCAACGCTTTTTGATACGCGCGGAAATCATCCCCCTTTCGCTTACTGAGGACCGGCACTCATTATCCGCTTCCTATGCCGTGGAACACTCCTCCACTCCGATAGTCTACTTGGATAGTGAGGGCTCGTATCGCTATTTGAACCGTGAAGCGTGCCGTATAAAAAACTTCCCTCGCTCAGAATTGATAGGTCGGAAGATATGGGATTACGATAGAAACATAACCCATGACACATGGAACTCCCTATGGAGGCGGGCGAAGGAGGAAGGCTTTGTGCAATTGGAGTCCGAAATTCGCTCTCATGATGGCGCCTCCCATTATCTCATGAATATGTTTCATTATGTGTATTTTCACGAGCAGGAACTGCTTTTGAACCTTGCATATGACGTAACGGAGCAAAGGAGACTGCTCCATGAGAGCGGCGCGGTTGAACAAAGATACAGAACTCTGTTTAACGCCATACCTGACCCGATCGTGGTGGTGGAGAGACCTGGGCTCACGATAGTGGACCTCAACGTGGCGGCGGAAAACACATATGGTTATTCGCGGGACGAGTTAATAGGCAAATCCGTACTCACCATTTCGGCTGAACCAAACGAGACGCATCGCGCGTTTGTGGAACATTGGCCTAAGGTGTCCCGCCGTCTTCATAAGAGAAAGGATGGCACCACCTTCATCACGGAAATATTCGCATCGGAATTAGACTACCTGGGGAAAAAATGCCAGCTTTCCGCCATCAGGGATATTACCGCCCGAGTAAAAGCCGAGGAGAGGCTGGCTGAGAGCGAAAAAAGATTTCTAGCCTTCATGGATCATTTCCCGGGTATGGTTTTCATCAAGGATGCTCATAGCAATAACATATTTGTCAATCAAGTCCACCGTTCGATGTTCGGTGGAAAGGATACATCCAGATTGACCGTCAGGGATTATTTGCCCAAGGAGACGGCGGAACAGATTATCCGAAATGATCAATATACGTTAAAGCATGGTTATTATTTCAGTAGTGAGAAAGTGCCTCATCCGGATGGCTCCACGCACGTTTACGATACGTATAAATTTCGAATTGACACCGAAAGCGGTCCCTTGGTTTGCGGGATAAGCATCGATATTACCGAGAAAAACGAATATCAGGAAAGACTGTTATTGTCTCAGAGGATCGCGGGCATGGGGAATATCACCTATGATGTGAAAACCAAGAGACTATCCTTTTCCGAAGTGATGTTCCCCCTTGCCGGATTTGATCCGACATTTGGGGAGCCAAGCAGTGATGCGTTTTTGAGTCGATTTCATCCCGAGGATAAACGGAAATTCGAAGAGAACTTCAAATTGGCTTTGACTCACGTGACGTCATCGGAGATGGACATAAGATTCCATCACACGGATGAAGGCATGAAATGGTGGAGGCTTATTCTCACTCCCCAGACGAATTCCAAAGGAAAGGTGTTCCGTGTCATCGGAACGGTACTGGATATCACCGAAAGAAAAAAACTTCAGGAGCAGTTGTTGCAATCACAGAAAATGGAGAGCGTTGGGCGGCTTGCCGGCGGAATTGCGCACGACTTCAACAATCTGCTGACAGTGATCATAGGGTTCGGGGAGTTGATTGAGGAGAGCCTGCCGAAAGATTCCGATCAAACGCACGCCATTCAGCAGGTGCTTCGCGCTGCAAATCGCGCCTCCGATCTTACAGGCCAAATGCTGGCGTTTGCCCGCAAGCAGATGATGGAACCGAGCACCATACTTCTGAATGAACTTGTGTTGAACATTCAGAGCCTGCTCAAACGGACTCTTGGTGAAGATATCCAACTACTCACCCTGCTGGACCCGCGTCTGCACTACGTAAGGGTTGATTCAGGTCAGATGGAGCAGGTGATTTTGAATCTCGCGGTGAACGCACGTGACGCCATGCCGACGGGGGGAGTGTTAACACTGCAGACAACCAATGTACACTTTGATGATTTGTCGTCCGCGCGAGAACAAACGGAGGAGTTACACGGGGATTATGTGCTGCTGATTGTGTCTGACACCGGGGCGGGAATCGATCCTGAGATTCAAAAAAGTATCTTTGAACCGTTTTTCACCACCAAGGATGTGGGCAAGGGAACCGGACTGGGATTGTCCACATGCTACGGTATCATTAAACAGAATAACGGTTCCATCCAAGTGTATAGCGAGCCAGGGCGGGGAGCAACCTTTAAGATATATCTTCCCCGAGCGGATGAGGAACGGATTATCGAGGAGCCGATCGAGCCTCGAAAAGTGACAATGGGCACCGAGACCATTCTTTTAATTGAGGATGATCCATTGGTTCGTTCCATCTCCATCGCCGCGCTTTCATCAAGGGGTTATAATATATTGGATGCCGAGTCGCCCCATCAGGCTCTTGAGATCGCCAACACCTATGATGGGGAGATTCATATGGTATTTTCCGATATCGTCATGCCGGAGATGAGCGGTCCGGAAGTGGTGGGGATGATACAAAAGAAGCGACCCCATGTGCGCATTCTGCTTGCCTCCGGGTATGCCGATCATTCACAACTCCAAGCCAACAACGGCAACCAAAAGTTTCTCAAAAAGCCATTCACTCCCTCCGCATTATGCCGTATGGTGAGGGAGATATTGGATGAGTGATGTTTGGGATTTCCCGCCAGACACGAAGTGGTATTCCTACAATCTCTGACGCCTATGTCATGAAGTTGACCCTATGATTTTTTCCATCCATGATGCCATTCCAAGGGGATGCCTCCTTCATGAAACTCGTCCGGTTATATGTTTTCCCAAGTTTGATTGGTGTGAAACATTCCCGTTTCGTATCTGTGGTTGAAACATTTCTGAAAAAGTATAATGGGGGAGGGAAATCCGAATGGAATGGAGGATGTCCGCGAACATGAGAGACATGGCGATGATCGCCGTTGCGTTATGGGTGTTTTGCACTTTGGGAATGGCGAAGGCGGATGTGCGCATCCCGCTGCGTTCCGATATGCTTATCAACGAATCCGCCATCGGCGACGCCTCCAAAATGGTGGATGAACAGACCTCCATCGGGGACCCGGCTTCGGGTAAGGGGCTGACACCTGTAAGCCCATTCTTCCCGGGATGGACTTCGTGGGAGTATCCTATTAGCGTGGTGATCGACCTCGGCGCACCATGTTCGGTGACCCGACTTTTCATTTACAACAACACCGGCTCCGCACCTATTCGGATATCCACAGGCGATCCCCTATCCTGGAAAACGGAGACGGGGACATTGGATGGTTATCGCCAATGGAAAGAGTTTCCTCTGAATGTGACCACCCGTTACATCCAGTTAACCCTTCTGCAGCCAACATCCATATATGAGATCGCTCTTTACGGACAAACGGTCCCCAAACCCCCATCCAAACCTTTGCGCGTTCCGGAAAATCCGCATATCCAGCCAACGATGGATCAGTTCATAGGAACCAACGCGTTTATCGACGACCCCGTGAAAATGCTCTCCGCAGCGGTGGGGTTTGTGCGGGAGTATCATGATTGGACATGGGACACGGAAGGCGCCGACCATCTGCCGCGTTATCAGCCGAGCGGCGCGGCGGGGGGAGACGCTTGGTTTTTTGATGATTACTATCGGCAACTGAAGCGTTCCGGGGTGACGGTCTGTCCGGCGATTCAACAGTCCGATCCGGTTTATTTCCCCGGCGCCTCATTGGATTCCAAGCCGATCCCCAAGGGGGCGAATCCCGAAGATCCCGAGTCATACGCCATTCATGCGCAGCATCTTTATCAGTACGCAGCGCGGTACGGCGAAGCGCATGTTCCGGATTCCGAGCTCATTCTCGCACCGGGGCAGCCCCGTCTCTCCGGACTGGGCGTGCTGCGCTATATTGAGAATTGGAACGAGCCGGACGGAACCTGGCATGGGAGGGATGGATGGTTCAGCCCGTTTGATCTTGCGGCGATGTGCAGCGCGGATTACGATGGCGATAAGGGGCGCATGGGAAAAGAATACGGAGTTAAAAACGCGGATCCGCGGATTCGCTTGGTAATGGGCGGTTTGGCGGACGGACTAAACCTGGATTACTTGAAAGCCATGAAGTTTTGGGCGGATGTGCATCGACACGGGGATTTTCCTGCGGATGTCATCAATCTGCATCATTATTCCAACGACGGTACGCCGGAGCAACCGTTCCGCACTCAAGGGATCAGTCCCGAGGAGGATCATATCCGCGCCAAGTTTTCGAAAATCGTGCAATGGTGCCACGCCAACATCCCAAAATGTCAGGTTTGGGTGTCTGAATTCGGATACGACACGAACCCGCGCTCTCCGATCCACGCCCCCGCCATAGGATCTTATACCGGTGAGGAGATGCAGGGGATATGGCTTGTCAGAAGCTACTTGGAACTTGCCGCGGCTGGCGTGGATCGAGCCGCGATGTTCATGTTTCGAGATGTGAAGACGGACGGAACCGGCGTTTTCGAGACATGCGGAATGGTTACGGAGAAGGGGCAATGGAAACCGAAACCCTCCTATTATTATATCGCCACGCTTAAAAACCGTCTGAGGGGGATGCGTTTCGCAAACATTGTCCCAAGCGGGAGAGATCATGTTCGCATTTATCGCTTTGCCGGAAAATCCGGTTACGCCTATGTGGTCTGGTGTGACACGAGCGAAGATCTGAGAATCAGGAATGTGAAATTCAGAGTGGATGGAACCGTCGCAACTCGGGTTGATTTCAAGGATGGCGAAATTGACGGATTGGCGGTTCCCATCCCTGTGAAGGACGGCGCAGTGACGTTGGAGGCGCGTGAAAAGCCGGTTATCATCATGGTTCCAAGACGATAGCGAATTTACACCCGCCCGTATTTTTTCAGGAATTCGATATTTTGGCTTAATTCGTCTCGATACTTGGGCCACATTCCCACAATGATCCCGTCCGTCTTCTTGATTCCGCTTAAGGCTGTTCTGAACGCCTCCTCCACGGATGCGTCACTATTGCACAGCCATCCCGCACCTAGGATCTTGAACAGGAGCAGGGGCTTTTTCACCTGTCTCGCCATCGCCAGGGAGTGATCCCGATCCGTATCGAGAAACGATTCCATCAATGGCGCGCCTCCCAGTTTGGCGCGAATCTGATCCTTGGGACGTGTCAGGTAATACGTGCAGAGCTGGTAAAAATCATTCTCCCAGCCATGCTCCTCCATATAACTTATGCAGTCCGGATTATGGCAGGAAACCCCCGCTGGTATCCGCAAGGTGTCGTGCACCTTTTTCACGAAGTCGTGAACGCGTTCCTGTTTGCCCTGAGCGAAGAGATCATCCGTCACGTTGCCATGGTGTACCAGCCAAATGGGGTTGAACTCCGTCACATCCTTCGGGATATTCCCGCTCTCATCCAATGTGGTGAGATAGTAGAGACGGATTTTAACACCCTCCTTTTGCAGATTCCGCAAAGCCGTGCGCCCCACTCCGCTATTGAAGCCGAGCCAAACATCAAGTTCGGATTGGCAGCATCGGCGAAGGTAGGCAGTGGTTCGATCGGCGTTGAAATAGTCCGTCATTGCATCGGTGAGATCCCGAACATTATGGCTCCATCCACCGATCTGATTGCTCCCAACCACCATCCGAGGGATGGTTCGCCCGGCGATTGTGATTTGAGGGAGAGAGTCGGGCGTCGGATTAGATTCCTGATTCATGCCGAGTGTGAGATCCTTTCCTTGGATGATGAGCGGTATCGCCAGTGACATTGCGGTGGCGTCTTGCAGGAAACGTCTGCGTGAAATATCCGCATGTTCTTTTTCCATTTTCCATAGCCCCTTATAAACGTCAGTAAAGCCAGATAAACGGATGCGGTATGAGAGATATGGAAGCATTATAAGGTGTCGAAGAGAAAAAGTCAATGATGAATATAGCGTATTCAAGAGTGGGATAGTTCACCCACCATGAATACGCCATCAATGCATGTCTATCATCATGGATTCATGCTATCCTGCAACCTCTCTCGCTTATAAGATTATACAGGTCTACGCCGCTTTTCGAAATATTCTTTCTTCGCAAGCGCGCATTTTGAAACCCTCCACGACCTCTGTCAATCCGGCTGCAAGATTCTTTAGATTCTCCGCGGCACGGGACACTTCGCGTGCGTTTGCCGATACCTCCTGGGCGCTTGCGCTCATCTCCTGGGCGCCTGCGGCTGTCTCCTCGCTTACTGACGCTACGGCGGTCACTGATTCGGAAACAACAGCGGCGCTGGAGGTCATCTCATCAATAATTGAATGATACTCCTCCGCGACTTTTTGCACAAGCTCCACTGAAGTAATCACATCATCCAACTCAACGGACATCACAGTGGCGGATTCCGTCATGCGGGACATGTTTGCGGACACATCCTGAACGGTTTGCAGTATTTTTTCCAAGGATTCCCCCAACTCGCTGCTCTTGTCCGTACCGTGAGCCACCTCCTTGCCGCTATTCTCCATCGCGCTCACCGCCTCCGAAACGCCCGAGCGCACCGCGCTGATAAGGCTCTCAATTTCCTTGGTCGCCGATGTGGAGCGTTCCGCAAGTTTTCTCACCTCATCCGCCACCACGGCGAAACCCCTGCCGTTTTCGCCCGCTCTCGCAGCCTCTATCGCTGCATTCAACGCCAGGAGGTTTGTTTGTTCGGCGATCTGACGGATGGTCTCCACAATCGTACCAATCTCGCCGCCTTTCACTCCTAGGTCGTAGATGATCTTAGAGGAGGATTGAACGATCTGATTGATGCGGTTCATGCTTTCGATATTCTTGCTTACGGATGTCTTTCCTGCCAGGGCTGTCTCCGCTGCGGTTTGGACGGTTTCGGACATGCTCTTTTTGGAGGCGAAGAATTCTCGCATCGCCTCCATGGCTTTGCATCCTCCTTCATGCACACGGCTTACCGCATCCATTTGCTTCTCCGCACCCTCCTTGACGCGCTGAATCGACCGATGCAAAGAGTCCATCGACTCCGCAGCGCTGGTGGCGGAATGCGCCTGCTGTTCGCTGCCGTTTGCGATTTCCGTGCTTGTCGTGGCGGATTGCTCGGAAGCCAAAGCCACCTCCGATATGGAGCGGGAGATATCCTCGGAGGCGGAGTTCATCTCCAGAACACTCTCCGAGAGCCGTTTTGTGACATTGCGCAATCGTTCAATGCTCTCTTTTAGAGCGATTCGCAAGCTATCCTTGGAATCATGCGGGGTGATCTCAATCGTCAAATCCCCCGAGAGAAGAGCGTCCGCCACCTGTTTTAGCTCCTCGCTGAACGCGGTTTTGATTTGGCCGATGCTCTCCGTTAGATCGCTTCCGGGTATTCTCTCCACCCTCTCCAAGTCAAATCCCGTGGAATCCATCAAATCCAAGGTGAATGAATCCGAAATGGCTTGTATGTCATAGTTTATAATCGTGGACAGAGCCATTTCCACCCGCCACGCCACCCATGGGGTAAGGAAATAATGGCGGCGTAAATACTTGGTCGCCAATTTGACATATAAGGCGTAACTGCCGATATACCATTTCGGAGGAAGGTTAATGAGGTTATGGATTTGACCAACTTTCAATCTCCTCTCAAAATAGGTGATGCCGAAGGGGTTCTCTCCGCGAGCCTCATTGAATATCTGTCGGAAATATTCCGCCTGCGTCCTTTCCAGCGCCTGTCTCATGGCCTCCAGAGTGACGCCTTTCTCCTTGGCGTGTTTCTCAAAAAATATCCGAGTAGGGGGGAAGGAGAACTGAAAGTCGTAAAAATCACGCGCTATCTTATCCGCCACCTTGTCCGCCCATGCCGCGGAAGAAGAGAGTGTGCGTATCACATTTTTATCGAGTCCGATGAACTGTTTCCTACGATCCAACGATTTTTCATCAATTCGATAAAATTCCGATAATGAGGTGGCTTTCATACCTATCTCCTTAATCACCACTGTGTTTTTTTATAACCGCCTATTCCGTTAAATTTTCGGATGGTTTAATGCGGAAATACAGGTATTATTCCGATTGTAGCATTGTAATATCCGGAGGACAATATGAATATCCAGATATTGTGCTCGGTCATGGCACTCATCGCCCCATTCTCCGGTGCGAGAATGAATCAGAATATCCGGGTTTACACCAATACTCAAAATGTGCGCCATATCGCTTTGGGTAAAACCTTCGTGGCGTTCGCGACGTCAGGCGGAATTCGCATATATTCACGCGTAACAGGGGGATGGAAAACACTAACAACCAACGACGGCCTTCCCACGAACGACGTGCAGAACGTGGCGTTTGATCCGAACCATCCTGATACGCTTTGGATGTTGGGAATAATAGGGGCGTATGAGGGTTGGAACTCGGCCAAACATCAGGTTGCGCTTGCCTCCGTTGATTTGAAAACAAACTCCGTCAGCTATGTCAGCCATGATTTATCAGCATATAACGAGATGTACCCCCTGCCTTACTTCATACCGAATGATTTCATAGTGGGACGAAACCAAATTCATATCTCTATTACTGGGTGCTCCAACCTAACATACGATCGCGCCAAGAAGACATGGATGCCGACGCAATCATCTTTGCCGGTAAATCAGTGGGACATGCAATATATGTACGGTTTCGGCCCTTTCAAATTAATGGAAACTGAAACATGGATTCTTCTGATAGGGCGTAACGGTGTTATAGTGAGCGACAAACGAAACAACATATTCAAATTCTATCCCCTCCAAGGCGAGAGATATAATTCACCGATGGTTTTTGCGTCATCCTATCCATTTAACTTGATAGTTTCACCCACATCCATCATATATCACGTGATATTGCAAAATACGCAATGGAATTTATTGAACTATCCTATCACTTCCAGTAAGCTTTCCACGTGCGAACTGAACTTGGAAACCGGCAAAAGCAAAACCATCCGCACGGTTCCGCTCTCCAACCAACAGATTCGTGAGATAGCGGGGAAAGCGGGAGACGCATATCGCGATTACCTGCACGGCGGTACGCCAATGGATATCGCATTGGATGGAAAAACGATCTGGTTCGCCACGTACAATCTTCCCGGCATACACGCTTCCGGAGTGACTTGGTTTGATACGGAAACAAAAAAGTGGGGCTGCGCCCCTACGGACCATGGTTTGGCGGCGAATATGGTCTATCAGATTGCGCGGTATAAAGGGGATATTTACGCCATAACCACAAACGGCGCTTCCAATTACGATCGCGTGAATAACCACTGGGTGATTCCAGGCGTAAACGATATAAAAAGCGGCGAGTCTGAATACAGCGTGGATTGGCAGGATATAATGGACACTCGACAAACTTACGGGTATGTTTCGGCTCCAAAAGGATATGACACATATAACACGTTCTCCGGCTACCTTCAAATATTTGAGCATGAGGGGAATTTATATGACTGGGTGCGGTGGCATCCAAAGGGTGAGAGGACAAGATGGGCCGTCGGGCGCTACGACCGCATCACGCACACTATCCAGCCCTACGATTCCATCGGAGATATGAAATCCATGTCCGTGGGATCCATGCTCTTGGAGGGTAATGAAGCTTGGTTTATGGGTGGAGTTAAGCCTGACGGGAAGAACAAAGGGGATTATACGCAGCCTGCGGTTTTGAAGTGGAATCGGCAGACCAATCAGTTCCACCTCTATACGGGAAAACCGTTTGATATGGTATCCTCCATTGCGCAGACGGACCCAATCCCCCGTCCTTTTTTCTTCATGGTGGCAAGGAATATCTGGATATGGGTTCCATTCCAATACAAACTCTTGCACTATATCGCCAAATCGGATGAGTGGAGACTAGTATCCGCGGATGCGAGAAAAATATATCGCTTTCAGTCCACGAACTCCCTTTGGGTTCGCACATCATCGGGATCACTCTTTCGATGGGATGATCAAAACAATTGGCGGAAATTGATTCTTCCCAATGAGAATGATTACAAGCCTTACTTGGGCGGTTCCATCCTTGAGGGGAATTATTATTTATGGCTTGGCCGAATAGGTCTGCTTAGGATCAACAGAAATCTGATACATTTTGAACCCGGAACTCCATGAGGATGAAGATGCAAAGAGGAATTCTTCCATTTATGTTCATTTTTTTCCTCCTCTGTACAATCGCAATGGCGAAGAGCGACAATTCGCTTCTTTGGCGTTCCTACACGGGCGTCAATGTCGTCAACGACATTGCGGTGGGGAAGGGTACCGTTTGGTTCGCAACCGACGGAGGTTTGCTGAAGTTTACCAAAGCCACCAAATCCTGGCGTCGATTCACGATTGATGACGGCATGCCCGCACTCAATATCTTGGCGGTCGCTGTTCCGATACGAAACCAATCCGAGACATTTTTTATCGCTTTCAATCCATTCGCCCCCCAAAGTAAGAACGTTTGGATAGGCGAAATGTCCTTCATTACGCACAAGGTCGTATTTGCATCAATCCCATATGCATCGATATACAAATGGATGAACCGAATAAAACTCGCTTGTGGTGATGGAAAGTTATCGCTAATCGTATTGCTGCCGACAAAGCGTGTTCGTTGGATTGAGTGTGACTCCTCCTTTCATCACTGGAAGGAGAGGAATCTCACTCTCAAACAGCAATTTGCGATTAGTGCGCGATATCCCGCCGCTAATCTCAACGGGGTTAAAAACGTGATCCCAAAAGGCCGTTGGGATTATATCGTTTGTGTGGACGGCATAGCGATGTTTGATTCAAAAGATGACAGGTTGCATTTTAACGCGTATCCATCCTACTTGCGTAATTATTACAGTTCCGTTCCCTTTCATTTCCAAGCGACGAGCGCGGGATTGTATTTCGATCGAATAGACAGTCATCTCACTCAATATGGGATAGGTGTAATCACTTATCGCAGATATTTGCAAAGATATCTCTTGGACCCTAACAACCTAAATATCCTGCGTGCGGGTACACGCGAGCTTCATGAAACGGAAGCGAAGCGCTTCCTTCCGGAGATGCAGCTCAGTATACGCTCAAAAGCGGATATTGGAGAAACAAAAAACGCTACTCAAGTGGCGAAGGACGGAAGATATTTGTGGTTTATCGGTAATTTTCATCCCAGGAGATTTGATACGATAACGAAAAGGTGGCTGATATGCCATCGTTTGTCGAATGAGCTTCCGCTTGGACAAAACGTTTTGGTCGATTTTCAAAAGCAGCATGGGGAGTTGCTTGTTCCCATGAATGGACTGTACCAATACCGGTATGATCGAAAAAAAGGTGCATGGATTCAGGAGAAAAGGAGTCAATTCGTAAATCGACCGAGATGGCTGAAGGTTCATCTTCCCTCCTCCCCACTGCCAAACGCTCCCATACAGGCGATGTATGGTATGATAGCGGCGGAGAAGCGGCGATATAGATGGTTGATTTTTGGCGAGGGAACGATCACTAAGTCACCAGGATATCCCGATCCGTATATCCAAGCTCCTGCGAGGGTGGATCGCACCACGGGGAAAACACGATTTTTCCATGAACTGTGGGGTTACTGGGCTTATCGTGTAATACCCTACGAGGATGGGGATGCGTGGATTTTGACAAAAAAGGTATCTATGAACTTCTCCCAGCCGAAGGACACGATTATCTTTAGGTACGATTCTAAAGTAGATAAGTTATACCGCGATGATACAGGCGTATTGCCTAAGTTCCTGAGCGCAGGCGAAAGCGACAAAATAGATATGGTCGCCACATCTTGGGGTGCATTGCTCTCTTTAACCAACCATGGTTTCCCGAGCCTGGCTGACCAAAGACTCCTGATGGCATGGAGCCCTAAGACGGATCAGTGGCGAACCATCTCGCTGCCTGAAGGCTGTAGGCTGCTTAAAGTGTTTGGCGACAACGGCGTTCTGGCGATGCTGTTGGTGAATTCAAAGGATGAGTTTGCGTTTTGGTTTGTGAATCCCACGAATTTCGCTCTATCGAATCTTGCCATGCCTTTGCGATATCGCTACTTCATGCCGAATGATCTCTACATTGGGCGACGGTATCTTTGGTTCGGAGGAATTTATGTGCTTCGCGCTCCGATATCCTTGCTAAGGAGCGTACCGCAATACCGCTGAGCAGATATCCTACATATGCGGGTAACTGGATTAATCGCGCTTCAGGTTTTCACTTGGCGTCAAACAGACGATGTCCGCATCATTTTTAATTTTGCAATAGCATGACCTAAAAGAAAAAATACGAAAGGGTATCGGGATGATATCAAAAATCGCCATCCTCTCTATATGTCTCATATATGTTTGCCAAGTCACTGTAAATGCCAAGACTGTAAAATCGGATGATTCACAAGTGGCGGATGCCATTTTGAAACTCGGCGGCGACGTGAAACGAGATGCAAAACTGCCTGGCAATCCGATCATCGAGGTGAATTTTCAATTCTCTTCAACCGGCAAGGAGATCAAAGATACGGATTTGGCTCTTTTACGCAACCTGAAGCATATTAAAACGATCTATCTGGGTTATATTACGGACACCTCCGATGCAGGGCTAGTGTATCTCGAGAATCTGAAAAGTTTAGTGAAGCTGGCGCTTCCGGAGACCCGCATTACGGATGCAGGGCTGAAAGATTTAAAGGGATTGGTCAATCTTGAGAGTTTGGGGATACCTTTTTGCAAAGGTGTGACGGATAAAGGTCTGGTATATTTCAAGTATTTGAAAAAATTGAAGGAATTGAACGTAGCAGGCACAAAGGTGACGGACAAGGGAGTCGCACAATTGCAAAAGGAGATGCCGAATCTCTACATCATCCACTGATCCCTAAAAACGATAGCCTGCAAGTATTTGGCTTTTATGATAAATAGCCACATATAAGTTATAATAGGTGTTGATATGGGCGATTGTAAAATATGAGTTTCGGGGAGTGTTGCAGCATGAAAAAGCGTTGTCCGCCTCATATATGGTAATTTGCGATTGCCTTGATCGGTAGATCAACACCGGAGCTTAAAATGGGTTTTGTAATATCCTTCATTATTTTGCCAATAGCTATGTTTGTGGTGTCCATTCTCTTTTCAATGCTTGGCCAAGGGGGCGGTGCGCTTTACACTCCCTTGCAGGTGTACGCGAGAATCAACATCCATACAGCTGCAGCTACCAGCCTGTTCCTCATAATGGTGACTTCACTGTCCGCCACGGTGGTTTTCCGCAAAGCGAAGAGAGTGGATTGGCATTTGGCAATTGTCTTGGAGATTGTGACAGGATTGGGCGGCTTTCTGGGGGGGCTCTATTCAAGCCATTTCTCAAACTCAGCCTTGTCCATCTTCTTCGCAGTCGTGTTGTTTGTCGCCGCCTTTTTCATGATTCGAAAAATGGAATCCAAACAGTATGATCCGTCAACCCCGCATGATCTTTTTCATTGGCACCGTGAATTCGATGGGAAGGCCTTTATAGTCAATCTGCCATTGGCATTGCCGTCCGCGTTCCTTGCGGGTTCGGCGAGCGGATTGGTTGGTGTGGGCGGAGGGATTCTGAACGTCCCCCTCATGGTTGTGCTGCTGGGAATTCCCGTGGACGTGGCTGTAGGGTGCAGCGCCTTTATGGTGGGTGTTACTGCAACGTGCGGATTGGCGGGGCATCTGATTCATACGCACTGGGATTGGAAACTCGCACTCCTGCTAGCCGTGGCGGTCTATTTGGGTGGGCAGATCGGCGCGAGAACCTCGTTAGTGGTTGACAAGGTGAAGTTACGTACCGGTTTCGGGTGGTTTCTCTTTCTGATTGCCGCCACGATGATATGGAAGGCCATGCATTGAATTGATGCAGAAGAACGTATAAAATTTTAGCATGCGAATATATTGTATATGTGGCAAAATTACCATAT
Organism: Chthonomonadales bacterium; assembly: GCA_027459625.1. Lineage (GTDB taxonomy): Bacteria > Armatimonadota > Chthonomonadetes > Chthonomonadales > CAJBBX01 > DTKV01. Next base: position 13,693 of record DAIDHP010000009.1, on the reverse strand, counting down.
ATCAATCAAATGGAGGTGTGTGATGTCTGATGTTGTATTCACTGTGGAGGCTTCTACTGTAAATAGTACGCGTGTGGATGTGTGCTCCGGAGGGCATGCTTTCAGCATTGACGAGCCGGTGCGAATGGGCGGAACGGATGCCGGACCGAACCCCGTGGAATATCTGCTTGGGGCGCTCGCCGGTTGTTTGAATGTTACAGGCCATGTCGTTGCAAAGGAGATGGGTTTCACCATTGAATCCATGGACATCCGTTTAGAGGGCAATCTCGATCCCTTGGTTTTCATGGGCAAGAAGTCAGGTGTCCGGGCGGGCTTCAAGGAGATTCATGTTTGGATTGAGATCAAGAGCGACGCAGGTGAGGAAACCTTGACGCAATGGACGCAAGCGATCGAAACGCGATGCCCTGTCAGCGATAACCTGCGTAACTCCACTCCGTTGAAAATCGCTTTCACACGTTAGCGCAGGATTAAATAGGTTTCCCAATAGGATATAAAAAGCGTAGTTGAGTATAATTACTGTCATAAGTCCATGTTGATGCAATAGGGCGAATTTTCTGAATTCATTCCTTTCAGGATATGACAATCATCCAAGGGGGGTCTCAAACACCCCCTTGAATCCTTTTCAAGGAGGATACTCTTGCGAACCTTTTCCATCCGCTCCTCTAATCCCTATCGCCTATTTGCGCTTGTTTTCCTCATGATATGTTTCTGTCTTGGAATTTCAAACTCCTTCCCTGCTTACGGAAAGAGCAAGCCTTCGGGAAAAATATGCGTGCTTATTCTTACGGGACAGAACAACCATGATTGGAAAGCCACCACCCCCGTTTTAAAGCGCATTCTGGAATCGAGCGGACGATTTGTCGTCACTGTGACGGATCATCCTGAAAGATGCACCGCGCAATCATTAAAGCCATATGATGTGATACTAAGCAATTGGAACACTTACGGTGGCGGACCGATGAAAACCTGGCCCGCCGCCGCCAGGGATGGGATTATCAACTTCGTTCGTAGCGGGAAAGGCTTTGTGGTGGTTCATGCCGGCAGCAGTTCCTTTTATGATTGGGAAGCATATCAGCAAATGGTTGCAGCCACTTGGATGAACGGAGTCACCTGGCATGCGCCTAAGCATATGTTCTACGTGCATATCACCGACCCCTCTCATCCCATTACGCATGGAATGAGAATCTTCGTGACGGATGATGAGCTTTGGAACAACACGATGGTTCAACCCGGAGTGCAATCACTTGCCGCAGGTTATTCCGACAAGGCGACGGGGGGCTCGGGAAACGACGAACCTATCCTGTTTGTCAGAAGTTTTGGAAAGGGCAGAACATGCGCACTCATGCTCGGACACGATGCCGCGGCCATGTCCGATATCGGCTTCCAAACGCTTCTAAGGAGGGGGACGGAGTGGGCGGCGACGGGCAGGGTGACCATACCGGTTCCCAACATGGGTCTCAAGCCTAACCAACTCGACTTTGTTTTGAAGGGGGTGGCTTCCTACGTTACGGGAGATAGAAGAGACCCCCTCTGGATGTTGCAGTATGACGTGGGGCAGGTTGCCGGCACCTCTCAAGCGGAACCCATGGCGCGGAAATTGGCGCAACTTGTTACCGATCCGCATGCATCAGCGGCAGGGCGTCAATTCGCCTGCGGTCAACTCGCGCTGATCGGAACGGCAAAGCAGGCTCCAATTTTGGCGGGGCTGTTGAATGATAAAACAGTGGCATTTCAAGCCAGAGCCGCTTTGGAGACCATTCCCGGTACGGCGGCGCTGTCCGCAATGCGGAAAGCTCTTTTATCCTCCTCGGTAACAGAGCGCTTGGGGCTTATATCCGCTCTGGCTGCGAGAAGAGACAGCCTGTCCATTCCCCTTTTCAGGAAGATGGCTCTGAGTTCGAATCCCAAACTGGTTTCCGCCGCTGTCATTGCGATTGGAGATATGGGTAATCCCGCCTCTCTTTCCGTACTGAAAAGGTTGGCTGGAAAATTGCCCAAGGCGATGCGGCGGACGTACTTGAAGGCGTTGTTGCACGACGCAATCGGGTTATCGGAGCATGGGGATTATTCCGCCGCTTATGATACTTTTAAGGATCTTTCCAATAGGAATACGCCGGTCTCCATTCGATCCGCCGCTCTATACGATATGATCGGGTCTAGCCTAGAAAATTCGACAAGGATAATGCTTTACGCATGGAAAAGTTCAGACTCCTTATTGCGGTCCGCAGCGATAAGACATGCAAACCTGCACTATAACGCGAAGTTAATGAGAGAAGCTCTGAAACTGTTTGATCGTATGCCCAAGGAATCCAAAACCGCGATACTCCATGACGCCGCAACGCATGGGATGATTCAGGCGTTACCATTGGCATACAAGGAATGCGCGAGCCCTTATCCTCCCTTGCGACAAGCCTCGGTCTCGGCTCTTGGTGAATTGGGAGACGCTTCCGCAGTCGAGCCCATTATCAGGGAGGGAAACAGAGATGCATCCCTTAAAACGACGGTTACGGCGGCATTGGAACAATTGCGAGGAGCTTCAGTCAATAGGAAAATCGTAACCCTCCTCCCAACCTCCACGACTTTGATGCAGGCGGCGCTTTTAACTGTGTTGGTGGAACGCAACGCCAGGGAGGAGACGCCTAGCCTCTTGCGGCTTTCCTCAAATCCCAAGCTGCTCATGGGGATTGTCAATGCGGTGGGGCGGTTGGGAGGTGTGAGGGATTGTCCCGCGCTGATTCGGATGCTGCAAATTGCGGATGACTCCCAACGGGAGGTCATTGCTCAGGCGCTTGGGAGGATATGTTCGCGCGCCCATAACTTGGCGCCTCTGGTGAATGCCTTCAATCAATCCGCCGGGGTTGAGAAGATCGCCTTGATAGGGGCGATCGCCTCTGTGGGAGGACCCGATGCGCTGCCACCCTTGGAGCAAGCGGCGCTCTTCCCAGATCCCCTTATCAGCATTCCCGCGATCAATGCGCTCAGTTCGTTGAACGACGTCTCGACGTTGGGACCGTTGTGCAAAGCGTACGAAGCGGCTTGCACGGATGACTCCCATGCTCTTGCGTTGAGAGGGATTGTGCAAGTCGCACCGCTAACGCAAGAGAGCGAACGAGTGAAATCCGCGGATATGATTGCGAATCTGCTAAAAAACGTTTCGGTTCCCGAAGACAGGAACACTCTGATATCAGTCCTCGGCAAGTTGCCATGTCTTGAGGCGTTCAGAGTGGTGAACACCTACATCCGTTCCCCAGCGACATCCGCCGCAGCCGAACGGGCGGCTCTCGATATCGCGCAAGTCATCGGCATGCGATACCCGGACGAGTGCGCTACAACAGTGCGGTTGCTTCAGTCATCCTCCGATAACGAGATTAGAACGCAAGCGGCATCGCTTATGGCTCAACTCGCACTAGGACCTGATCTCGCGTTAGAGGGCGTTGCATCGCATCCTGACGGTTTATATCGCGACGGGCAAGCCAGCGGGGCTCAAGCGGCTATCGATGGCGACCCCAAGACATATTGGGATGAGACTGACAATCAAAAATTGTATGTGCTCCAAGTGCTATGGAAAAAACCGATCGCTTTTAATTATATGAGAATAATGGGGTACGTTCAGGATAATTACGCACCAAAGGATTTTGAGATCGTTTGCGATGGGAAAGTGGTGAAGAGCGTCACCAACGCAGTTTACGTGAATAATCTCCTTGCGTTACGCCTTCCGGATACGCAATGCAGGTTGTTGCAACTAAGAATAACGGGATATTACGGAAACAGCCCCGCGATTCGCGAATTGGAGCTTTATCACACTTTGGAGGGTGGAAAATAATATGAAATCCGCGTTTACTCGAAGACAGTTTATCAAACAGACCGCATTGGTCGCGAGCGTTGCCGTGTTTCCCGCCATCGTACCCTCCTCGGTGTTGGGAGAGACCGCGCCAAGTAAAACAATCACATTGGGGCACCTTGGAATGGGTGAGCGAGGTCATGACCTAATGACTGGCTTTCTTGGGTTGAATCATTGTCGGGTCGTTGCGGTGTCCGACTGTTACCAGTCGCGTCGCGAGGAGGGCGTTCGGCGATCGAACGCACAGTATAACTCCAACTCATGCAAGTCATACGCCGATTTTCGCGAACTCTGCGCCGACCCGAGTATTGATGCAGTGGTTGTCGCAACTCCCGATCACTGGCATGTCCTTGCCGCGCTTGAGGCGGTGCGCCATGGCAAGCATGTTTACGTGGAGAAACCGCTCGGATACTCCATCGAACAGGACGAGGTTTTACGCCAAGCTGTACACAGCTACGGTGTTGTGTTTCAGTACGGCACCCAGCAGCGATCCATGGAGCATATGCGATGGACATGCGAAATGGTGATCAATGGTCGCTTGGGAAAATTGAAAGCGATTGAAATCCGTTCCCCTGGCAATATCCAAGGCGGTTCCACCACCCCGGTTCCCGTTCCGGAGGATTTGGATTATGATCGGTTTCTGGGACCATCGCCTTACGAACCCTATACAAGCGATCGGTGCACCTTTAACGGCTCCTGGCATATCAGCCACTTTTCTCTTGGATTTGTCGGAGGATGGGGGGCGCATCCTTTGGATATCATGCTTTGGGGACTTGGGGACACACCTGACGCAGTGCCGGTGGAGTATTACGGGTCCGCGACATATCCCATGCAAGGTCTTTACGACACGCCGCTGGGGTGGGATGTCAGAGGCAAGTTCGCGGACGGCAAGGATTTTCGCTTCACGGCGCCGTCGGAGGATTTGACGTTATTCATCGGTGAGAAGGGGCGGATCGGAGTAAAGAGAGCCGGTTTTGACGTGATAGATCCTCCTTCCTTGAAAGACGCGAAATTGGAGCCTGGGGAGAAGAGGCTCGTGGTAAGTATGAACCACGGGGAAAATTTCATAGATGCGATCCGTACCGGTTCCCCCACAGTTACGAACGTCTCCTCCGCCTCTTACTCCGATTTCATTAGCCATCTTTCCGACATAGCCATGCGCTCCGGTCGTAAGATCCGTTGGAATCCATTACGAGAGACGATTATAGACGATCCCTACGCGGCACGAATGATGCACAAACCGTTAAGGGAACCATGGACCTTGGGTTAAGGACGCTTCCATTGTGGATTTGACCGTATGATATATGGAAGTTATACCTATTGCGCCATAGGCGAGAATAAAAAGGAAAGGATGGATGATGAGAAAAATCTGTCTTTTAATCAGTGCAATAATTCTTATGCCAAGCGGTGGTATTGCGCATGCTGAGAATGCACAAAGTGTGATGAAGCGACTTTACGAAGTGTACCAAGGTTTAACCAGCTTTACGCAAAACTCCAACGATAACGACACTTTTCGCGCGGGGAAATACCATATGACACTGGGCACGACGGCTCTGCTGCGTTATCGCAAACCGAACGACCTGTATCTCTCGATCAGCGGTCCAAAGGTTGGAACCGTGGTCGCCACAAATCATGGCGGTCAGGAAATGCAATATGTGAGCAACCTGAACAAATATCGATTGTTGCCCGCAGCGCCGAGCGCGGCGATATTTGTTGAAACTCTTAGGCCGCTGGGAATTATCGCGATGATGGATTCCCTGTATTACATCACGGGCGGATCTCTAAATCAAGCTGCGGATAACCTCAAGTACAAAGGTAAAGTGAAGCTCAACGGAAAGATATGTTTTCTGATGTCCGCCACCGTGAAACCGAATCAGATACCGCCAAAAACCGAGGCGACGGTGGAGTTTTGGGTGGATTCTCAAAATTTCCTGCTCAAGAAAATACGCTGGAACATTACCGGCGTGACACGAATTGTGCCTTACGTCAAAGTTGTGAAGAAGAAACGAGTTGTGGAGCGTAAAAAGGTTACTGGCACGGAGACAATGACGGAGTACATCGTATCAAGCTCCGTCAACCCTTCCATGACGGACAGCGATTTCAAGTATGCACTTCCATCGAACGCAATTGAACAAAGGCCTATCAGATGACGAATTGTTTCTCCTAAATAAAATGCGCCGCCATTCTGATACTGCTCGAATGGCGGCAAACAAATCCTAAAAGGAAAAACGAATAGGAGATCACATTTCCTTTGACGATAGTCCCCTTCAACATGTTCCCTCCTGTAAAATAAAATTGCTTAAAAAAAGAGTGGAGGGTTATCCGATAAGATTTCCGTTGTCCACAAAGGCGACATAATACATAATCGCCAAATTCACAACCGGAATGATCATAAGGATTCCCAACCAGGAGGGCTTGTTGGTGTTTTCAACGATGCGCATCCAGAGCATGATTGTTAAGATCGCTCCGCCGATAAATGGGATTAAAATGAGCAAGATCCATGCAAGCGACATATCGGCCATGTCGCACATCAACCAAAAGTTCGCAAAGGGTATCCATGCGAGCCACGCGAGAGGATGAGCACTGCGACGAGCGATGACGAATAAAGGCAGTGTCTCGATAATGTAAACGATTAATTCAAGCAGTATTACACCGGAACTGTTGCCGTTCATAATATCTCTCCTTTGTATCAATCGTAACAACGATTATATATTCTATCTCAATATCTCAAATTCCTTCCCTCTTTTTGATTTTTTATCAAATGGTGAGATAACTTTTATTATATGCGGTTTGATTTCGAAATCCACCGGTGTCTCCCCGATCACCTCTCCGTCCACGAGGATGGGCATGGGGGGAATCGTCTCCACCCTGCCGCGCTTGGCGTGAAACATCCTTACTTTGGGGTGCGTCACATGTTCGCCCTTGAATACTTTCGGGAAGGCTCGCAAAAACTCGATGCGCCCCGCATGCTTAAGGAAGCAGATGTCCAAAACGCCATCATCTATCTCCGCCTGCGGCGCCACGCGCATTCCGCCTCCATAGCTGGGGGCGTTGGCGATGGTGCATAGCATTCCGTCGGATTCATAGGTCGAGCCATCCATGGTCAGTTTAAAGTGCGGGGATTTGAAAGAGATCAGCGTTTGCAACACCCCCGCGATATACGCCATGGAGTCATTTAAATGCCTGTATCCCCGGTTCACTCTTTCCGCCACCTTGGCGTCGAATCCGCACCCGGCAACGTTCAAGAACCAGCGGTCACCGATTTTTCCTAAATCCACCATTCGCGAATGATCGGAAAAAAGGATGTCAATTGCGGTTTCCAAATCGCCGAACACACCTATGGTTCTGGCGAAATCGTTGCCCGTTCCGACCGGTATCACCCCGAAAGCCGCTTGTCCGCCTGCGATACCGTTTACCACCTCGCCGCAGGTGCCATCCCCGCCCGCCGCAACCACAATATCCGCGCCTTCATCCGAGGCATGTTTCGCAAGATGTGTTGCGTCGCCTCGTGCGTAGGTTCGGAATATCTCCCACTCAACAGGGTGCGGCGAGGCGGTCGCTGCGGAATCCATTAATCTGTGAATGGTTTCCCTCTGCGACTCGCCCCTGCCTCTGCCTGATGTCGGATTGAGAATGACTGCGATTTTTGTCATGCCTATATCATAGCCAATGAAAGCCAAATCTGGTAATATCCATGAATGAAATATGAGTGAGTTATTCGCTCGCAATCGTTGGAAGGATGAGAGTGAGTTTTTAATGTGTAGATTACTTGGAGTGATAGCGAACCAGCCATGTAATATACATGATTTACTCTGCGAATGCGAACACCCTTTCGCCCAGTACGGGGTGAACAACCCGGATGGATGGGGAATTGGCTGGTATGAAAATAACCGCCCAGCCATTATCAAAGAAGACATACCCGCCCATGAATCCATTGAGTTGCCCAAATACTCCAGGAGCGCCTCCTCCTATATTTTCATTGCGCATGTGCGAAAAGGCAGCGGGACTCCAGTCTGCATTCAAAACTGCCACCCTTTTCGATATCGGGAGTGGATGTTCGCTCATAACGGATTTGTATCCGTTGGAGCGATCTCGATGCGTTTGTCGAAAATACACGCCGATGCCATTACAGGCGACACAGATTCGGAGGTGTTATTTCATTGGATACTCCAAAATATGGAGGAAGTGGGCGATCCCGTCGAGGGCGTTAAAACCGCACTCGAATTGGTGAGACAATACCGTCATACCGCGCTGAACTTTTTATTATCCGACGGTCATCGGTTGTACGCCTACCGCGAGGCTGATGAGAGACAGGAGTACTTTAGCCTGTATATTTTGGAAGAATCCAACACGGACCCCAATGGAATGCATAGAATCATCGTATGTTCCGAACGGATAACCGCCGATAATTGGAAGGAGATTCCCATGGGGGAACTTCTGGGTATGGAAAATGGCATGATTGTCATGCGGGTGGGTATGAGATAGTGGCGGAAATTTACGTTTCAGGGTTATGTTTTCTGGATGCGTGATTTTTATCCTCCTCAACGTGAAATTATCCCGCCCTCCTCTGCGTAATACAAATTTGAATATCGGATTGGGTCTATAATCCAAAAATGATTTATGAAAAGGAGTAGAAAATGCCACTTTTCGACTTTAAATGTTCCGATTGTGAAAATGACTTTGAGGCGCTTACTTCGACTGCGAGAATCGATGAGGTGGAATGCCCTAAGTGCGGATCCAAGCATGTGAGCAGAAAGATATCCACATTTGCAGTGGGCAGGGGCGGAACCTCAAAAAGCGCAAGCTCATGTGAGACCGGCGCGTGTCCCTACGTATCGCCGTGCGCCAACGGGATGTGCAACCTGAATTAATCATCCGGAATTACCGTCAGTCACAAAGAGACCACTGAGAAAATCACGGAAATTCAGCTGGTTACACGATTACGAAAAATGTTTCATAGGGTTCTTTCTTATTGTGGAAAGGTGTCCCTTCTATCATGAAGGGACACCCGTTTTTATAATGGAAAGCTAATGTGATCGCAAATCTCAGCGCATGAAATGGATGCAACGCTTCCAGCCCTTCATTCATTGCCTTGCAAACGAATTTTGCGTTACCCCTGGTTGAAATTGTTTAATACATCAGCCAGAGATCGTTATTAAGGTAAGGATTTCGGTATAACCCCTTGTTTTGCTTGGCGGTGCCTTCCATTGGGAGTATGCCACCCGGTAACAATTCCTGAGCTTGCGGAGCGACATTCGTTTGCGAGGCGGTAGGAACCGAGTACATCAGGTTGGGAAGCAGAAGAGGAGCCAGGGTTAAATTCGGAAGCGAGAGATCGGCGTTAACGAGCATCGAAGGTTTCAATACGCCGTAGAAAAAAACACCCGTAGGTGCGGTCTGACCGCCTGTAATTCCAGTTTGTGTCGGATGCCAGGTTTGCGCGGGGGCACCCTGGGCGGATGGCAGCCCGGGCAAGTTGGTGTTCAACCCGGTATTAACTCCCATGTTCGCCAAGTTTACGGTGTTACCGAGGTTGATGTTGGGTGTGGCGTATCCTGGAATGGAGACTCCTTGAGCATTGGGAGCGTACTGGTATTGCGGAGCCTGTGTTTGATTCGGCGAAGGGACGGTTGGAATTATCAAAGACATGAGGGATGATGGCTGTCCCTGTTCATTCTGAGCTTGTCCCGGTGACGGAGTGATTGGGATGATTAACGACATGATGGATGATTGCCCTTGAGTCTGGGTTTGATCCGGCGATGAATAAGTCGGAATAATCAACGACATGGTGTTCGCGGGTTGTCCAGGCGCCTGGGGAGCCTGATGGATGATCGTGGAAGGCGGTAACAGAGTTGGGTTTGAAGGACTTTGCATCAGTGAGGGCAAACGCAACACCGTCGGTTGAAGTGTGGGTTGGGTTAGAACCGTCGGCCCTAGGGGCTTGCCGTACTGAGCATGGCACAGTTTAGCGGAAGCCATCAAAGCCCAAGCGATGACGATAATTCGGACTAACCTCATAATCAATCTCCTTCCATCGTTCGACGCTTTCAATTAATCCGCTTCAAGAACGGAATCACTTGACCCCATCTTATGAATACTTAATTGGAAGCGTCAAACGCACTGCAATCGAATACATCTATTATATTCCACTTTTCCGATAATATCCGAAAAGAGATGTCCAAAGTCAGCGATTGTTGAATCACAGGTATATCCCGCCTGTCCCTGCCACCCGAAGGGGGTTGACGGAGGCGGCGTCCCGATGGGAGTCCCGTAAGCCGTGTATGCCGCGGACGCCAGAAGGTTCCCGTTGGGGTCCAGCAGGCTCCGCGCGTTCCCGAGCGCGTCGAAGAGATAAAACCGGCTCTGCGTCCCGGCATGGTCGCTAATCAGGCCTTCTGCGCAGGTGTAGGCGCGGTTTATCTGGTAAGTGGAGACGTCAGCTTCCGCTATAAGAACTTAATGTAAAGGGTATTTCGTACTCGTGAACCAATTCATTCAGGAAATAATTATATTGGATTATATTTATAATTAATCAAAACTCCCACGCCTTAGGATCAAATCCGTAAGGCCAAAGAGTGGTTTTATCGTACATGGCGTTTTTAAGTGTGAATTTCTTTTTTGCATACTCGTAATCATCAAAACCTGTTATATTAAACCTCATGTCGGCTCCTCTCAGATCCGAAAAACAAAAATTGCAATTTAATACACTAGCGTTAAGAAATGAGGCTCCTTTTAAATTTGAGTTCTCGAATGTCGTATCGAGTAATATGCAAAAACTATAATCAGTAACCTGCAAGTTTCCATAACTAAAATCAATATTCCTTAAATATGCTCCATGGAAACTGACATTCGGAGCATTTATGTTGTTTAATTCCAATCCTTCTAAATGGATATCACTAAAATTCATATCGGATATATCCATTCCAGGATACAATAAAATAGCGCCTGTTTTTTCCGAATTCACATCCTCCGGCCATTTCGTATTTTTATCATAAAAAGCGTTTTCAAAATTGGTCTTTTCGTGAATCGTATCGGTTAAATCCAATCCTCTTAGATCCGTCTTGTATAAAATTGATTTTGAGATATCCGCATTTTGAAAAACCGCTAGTTTTTTTAATTCTCTTTCATATGGGAATACAAAACTAAACCAGGAGTAACTGAGAATTGAATCCTCCAAATATGTCTGAATAAACTTTGCACCGTATAGATTTGTATGCTTCATTTCCGATTTCGACAAATCGCATCGTGTAAAATTGCATCCACAAAAATTTGCATCGTTTATACTAGCTTCTATCATAATCGAATCGCTGAAATCCGCCGCCACACCCAAAACCTCGTTCAAAATAACATTGCTTGCATGAATATTTCTTAGTTTTGCGAATACAAGATTGGAATCCGTCATGTCGGCCCCGTTCAATGTGGATCCGGACATATTCGCCTGACGCCAGTGAGTCCATCTCAGATTGGCGTTGGTGAAATCGCACCGCTGTGCGCTTTGAAACGATAGAAGGCCGCTCTCCAAATTTATATTCGTAAAATTCAGATCATTCAAATCGTCTTTTTCGGTTTCGTACAAGATAATCTTTCTATTATCTCTTTTGCTTATAATTATCATGTCATCAGTCTTTGTAAATTATTTAAATGTTAACTTGTTAAATAAATCTTGGTTATCCAAAATAGTTTTCATTTCCCAATTCGAGCTAAGAGTAGAATAATCTCCGTTTTCCAGATAGTCCCAGAATACGTCAGGCTCAAATCCCTCTGGATTGAAATGAATTTGTGAAGCATTATCCATCAATATTTTTATTCCCTCCTGAGTCTGCATTAAAGGTTCTTGAGACCATGTTTCAAAAGTAGCATAATTATGAGACTTTGCAAATTCATCCAAATGCTTACTCAATCCCAAAGCAAGGTTACCATTATACTTCACCTTGAGTTCTTGTAAAATATTGCATAAGTTTTCGTATATATTAATCCCTTGCGCATCGCCCTCAGGATTGGATGCGGCGGATGTTGAGGACATAGCGACCGTGGAGGGACCGGCTAATACAGGCGCAAATCGCCACGCCCCGTATGCTGTTGCCAATCCAAGACCGACCCAGGATAGTACGACGCTGGATCCGTAATATGGAGATGCCGCAAACCTGCTGTCGGGTTTCCACAGGGTTCCGGTGAAAACGTACCGCACCGCCTGGCATCCCACCGCCAAGCCGTTGAGCGTATCGTCCTCGTTAAAAGCGAGCCATGGATGGTCGGACGGACCAACGGAAAAGTCTAATCCTTCCGGATCCCTGTAGTTTACCGGATCCCCGCCGCAGTAAGCGTAGAGGTTTATCCCTCCCGCGAAGCCGATCGGATCCCTGCTCAGGAACCTCCCCAGGGACGGAGCGTAATACCGCGCCTCCATGAAGACCAGCCCGGTCTCGGCGTCCGAATAGCATCCCGCCTGGCCCTGCCACCCGAAAGGGGTTGACGGCAGCGCTGTTCCGATTGGAGTCCCGTAGGCGGTGTACGCGGGCGAGAGGGCTCCCGTTCGGGTCCAGCAGGCTCCGCGCGTTCACGAGCGTGTCGAAGTAAAGTCAGTATTGATGTTCAATCTAAAATATGCGATATTTTATTATAAGAGGAAATTGATAAAAATCAGGTAATCACCCTGATTTCACAGCACATCTCACGCTTATTGGTGCGGCAGTATAAGAATTTTATCTGATATGTTAAAATACGCAATATCTATTATACTCCCCATCTACCCTCTTTATGAGCCTTCAATAAACGAGGTATATCCTCATTTAAATTTCCTAGTAATAATACAGCAATTACCGCTGCTCTTCCCGCAATATGCCACATACCCAAGGTTTGATTTTTTTCCAGCATGTCATCGGTAGTGATGACAAATATATTTGTAGTGTATTGTAAGTTGTTGTATCTGTGGTGCTCATGTACGGTCATAACGGAATAAGCGATATCGCTTCCCGTTTCCAGAATCGCGATCATTTCTGTCAAGTCAAATTTTATAAGATCCACGGGATTTGTGTGTACGAATTTCAGGCCGGCGGCCGTGATCGCGTCTTCAACTGTTTCCCTGATGGAATCTGTTTCGATTGACAGAACAATAGGTTTGTAAGTACCCGTATTTTTCATTTCTCACCTCCCCAAGGGAACCACACTTGGAGTGCCGATTAAATAACCATTGATTTCAGGAGTGCCTACGGCCAACCCCCAACCATCTGAAATTAATATGGTGCTTCTCCACCCATTTTCAACTTTCGCTGTCACCAGATAATTTCTATCCTTAAACATTTTATGCATTAGCATTTTAGGCAAATCCTTTGGAAAAAACACCCTGGTATAGTTCCATCTTTCTATGGGCACAAATCCTCGTGTCATTCTTATCTTGTTCGCCTCCTCATCCCCTACAAGCCGCATTATGGTTTCGGGATGGTGGCATCTGTCTATGGTTTTCCTGCGCTCCGCCTCCCTGGGATTCGCCGCCATTTCGGCCAGTCCGCATCCTATGTCATCCATTGGAAACAGATATTTCGCTATCATAACTCCCAACGGATGAAATGCGCAGTAAAACACGGTGAAATCCGCCGCGCAAAGAGTAACCACTCCGCCGGCGCCGATCGTTGCTCCTCCTGCAGCGGCGCCTCCTGTCGCACCCAGTTCGCCGGAACCGACAATCTCCGACACATATGGCAGTTCCGTATAAATTGGCGGACCCGCCAGTGTTCCATCAGCATCCGAATAATTTATCGGATCTCCGTAACAGTACGCGTACGGGTTTATCCCGCCGTCGAAGCCGATCGGATCCCTGCTCAGGAACCTCCCCAGGGACGGAGCGTAATACCG